>JAITSQ010000031.1 GCA_031287685.1 Clostridiales bacterium
AAATGAGCCGCCAAGCGCGTTTTCGCCGCCCGCGTCCCGCTTTTTCCCGGCTTTTCCCGCTTTTTCCCACTTTTTTCCCGCCGCACACGCAATTCTCATTCTTCGTGCGAGATTACAACCGAGCAAACGATTCAGACAATCTCGTAAAAATCAACCTTCGTTTGCTCATAGCCTCTTATGTCCAACATTTTTGAAACAGGCGTTAAGTTGGGCTTGACAAGAGAACAGCCTTGAGTTATAATGTAAGGGCCGTTGTGGAGAAGTACTCAAGTTGGCTGTAAGAGGCTCCCCTGCTAAGGGAGTAGGTCGGGAAACCGGCGCGCGGGTTCGAATCCCGCCTTCTCCGGCCCGAATTTAGGAACAAACGCGAACCCGACCCGGGTATTTTTAATCGGGGAGGCGTTCGCGTTTGTGTTTGAGCTGCGTGAACAGCTTAAACCCGCCAATGTAAGAAAAGACAGGCGGAGCCCCTGGCATCCGAGACACAAGCCAGAAAGCGAAAAGACCCATTGGTAAAACCTTACCTCATACATATTATTATCAAGTACGAGAACAAGACCGCGATATTGCGGTCTTCGCGGGCGTTCTAATGTTCGGAAAGCGGCGCGGCTGATTTACTTAAATAAAACGCGCCATAATTGTTTGTATCGCGTGAACTCACAAGGGTTGTTTAATGTTCCTTAACGGGCGATATATCAATCCCGCGGTTTGTGATGAACTTGTTCCGCGAGCGGTT
Source organism: Clostridiales bacterium (assembly GCA_031287685.1). Classification (GTDB taxonomy): domain Bacteria; phylum Bacillota; class Clostridia; order Lachnospirales; family WQUN01; genus JAITSQ01. The sequence goes on from JAITSQ010000031.1 coordinate 737, forward strand.
CACAGATACCTAAGCCCCCTTCTTGGCGATCCGCGGCCGCGAGGCGGGAAGGCGGCGGGTTTCCCGCAACTGATTGATTCATTTAAAACATTCCTCATATTTGAGATAAAACGTACACCGCGCGATATATACAGCGACGCGGATTTATCGAAACACCGAACCTCAGTCCTGTAAATTTCACAAAATTTTCCCCTTGCGCGGCGGCGCGTAATGATGTATAATTATTAGGCGTAAAAGACTCATCGCTACTTAATCCTTAATGTTGCGGCGGTCGGTTAAAGGGGGGTGTTTTTATGGCAAGGATTATAGAAATGATAGCTGTTGACGACCTTTTCGATGGTATGATAGCGGATGACGACGTGTATAATAGATATTCAATCCTGCTTGTAAGCAATGGCTCCATTTTGACCGCTGATAAAATAGATTTGCTTAAAAGGAACGGCGTCCGGTCGATTAACGTGCGGATTCCCGTGACCTCCGTGACGGAGCGGGAGGATTTCCAGCAGTTTTCCGCGCATTATAACGAGAGCGTGGAGGCGGCCAGCGAAGCTATTAAAAACATAAGCGACGGCGGCCTTATCGATATGGAGCAGCTCTACGCCGTCACCGACGGCATAGTGGGCAATCTGCGCATAAAATCGGACATTTTTACTTACATGGGCTTTCTTAAGGATCACGACGACTACACGTTCAGCCATTCCAGCAACGTGGCGCTGCTGGCGAACGTCTTCGCGCGGTGGATGAAGTTTTCGGAGGCGGACGTGCGGGACATCACCATCGCCGGTATGCTCCACGATATAGGCAAAACGAAGGTGCCGCTTGAAATCCTCAACAAGCCCTCCAAGCTGACCGACGAGGAATACCGCATTATTAAGCTCCACAGCATAAACGGCTACACGCTGCTTAAAGACCACGACATACCCAGCCGTATAAAGCTGGCCGCGCTTAATCATCACGAGCGCATAAACGGCGAGGGCTACCCCCGCAAGCTCAAAGGGGATAAAATCGACGATTTCTCAAAAATAATCGCGATATGCGACGTTTACGACGCTATGACCGCCAACCGCTGTTACAGGGGTAAAATCTGCCCGTTTGACGTAATCGCGAAGCTCGAAAGCTCAAGCTACGGAGAGATGGACACGAAATATTTGCTGGCGTTTCTGAAGCATGTCGTGTATAACTACCTCAACAGCTGGGTAATGCTTTCCTCAGACGAGGAGGCCGAGATAATGTTTATAAACCCCGCGTCCCTCACAAGGCCGATTGTCCGGGCCAAGGGCCGCGTGGTCAACCTGGCGGAGGAACGGGATATTAAGATTACGGCGATACTGTAGGCTTGGCTTGAGCTTGGCTCGGACTTGGGCTTGGCGACAAAAAAATTAAGGCGGAGCGGAGTGCCGATGATTTCACGCACGGAAATCCTTGAGACAAATAAAATGATTGAGGAAGCCAACCTTGACGTGCGAACCATCACCCTTGGGGTGAGCCTGCTGGACTGCGCCTGTTCGGATTTGGCGGAGTTCAACCGGCGGATTTACGACAAAATAACCCGCGCGGCGGGCGGCCTCGTAAAATGCGGGGACGACATCGCCCGCCAGTTCGGGATACCGATAGTCAACAAGCGCGTTTCGGTGACGCCGGTGGCCGTGGCCGCGGCGGGGACGGGCGCGGGGGATTATTCTCCCGTGGCCCGCACGCTTGATAAAGCCGCCAAAGAAGTTGGCGTAAACTTCATAGGCGGCTTTTCGGCGCTTATGGAAAAAGGCTCGACGGAATCCGACAAAGCCCTCCTGCGGAGCGTGCCGCAGGCCCTGGCGGAGACGGAGCGGCTCTGCGCGTCGGTGGCGCTCGGCTCGACCCGCTGCGGCATAAATATGAACGCCGTGCGCAAAACGGGCCAGATTATAAAGGAAACGGCCTACCTGACGAGGGAGTCTGACTCCGGCGGGTGCGCCAAATTCGTGGCGTTTTGCAACGCCGTGCCCGACAATCCGTTTATGGCGGGAGCCTTTCACGGGACGGCGGAGCGTGATTTGGTCGTCAACGTGGGCGTTTCCGGGCCGGGCGTGGTGCGGCGAGCCGTGGCGGAGGCGGGGCCGGAGGCGGATTTTGAGACGCTGTGCGAGGTTATAAAGAAAACCGCGTTTAAGATAACGCGAGTGGGCCAGCTGGCCGCGCGAGAGGCTTCCCGCCGGCTGGGCGTCCCCTTCGGGATAATCGACCTTTCGCTCGCGCCCACCCCCGCAATCGGGGACAGCGTGGCCGAAATCCTTCAAGAAATGGGCCTCGAGCGGGTGGGCGCGCCGGGCAGCACGGCGGCTATCGCCCTTCTGAACGATAACGTTAAAAAGGGCGGCATAATGGCTTCCTCCTACGTGGGCGGCCTATCGGGCGCGTTTATCCCCGTCAGCGAGGACCGCGCGATGATTGAGGCGGCCGAGAGCGGCGCGCTGACCCTTGAAAAGCTTGAGGCTATGACCTGCGTGTGTTCGGTGGGGCTTGATATGGTGGCCATTCCGGGCGATACGCCCGAGGAGACGATATCCGGCATAATCGCCGACGAGATGGCCATCGGCATGATAAACGGCAAGACGACCGCCGTGCGCATTATCCCCGTATGGGGCAAGGGCGTGGGCGAAGCCGCGGAGTTCGGCGGGCTGCTGGGCCGCGCGCCGATAATGCCGGTGAACCGCTCGGACTGCTCCGCGTTTATAAAACGGGGCGGGCGGATTCCGCCGCCGGTGCACTCGTTCAGGAATTAGCCGAAGACGTAATAAAATAATTTTAAGCAGGGGAGTTTGCGGGTATGGAAAAGGTTTTGTTATTCGGGGCGGGGTTAAGAGGCAGGGACTATTTGTACACAAAAATCCAGAGCGCTGTCGGGGGGGGGGGGTACTGTGTCGGAATCCTGGATAACTCTCCCGAAAAGCAAGGCTCGGAGGTTCACGGCGTCCCGGTATATCCGCCGGAAAAAGCGCGCGAGCTTGAGTTTGACAAGGCAGTCATTTGCGTAAACGAGCAAAGCCGCCGGGAGAGTATGTTTGAGCAGCTTAAAAGCCTCGGTGTGCCGGAGGAGAAAATCCAGTATCACAAGCAAAGCGACGCGGACGATAAACGCTATGGGCTTGTCCAACGATTCTCCCGTCTGGCCAGGGAACAAAATATCTCTGGAGCCGCCGCCGAGTGCGGCGTTTTCCGCGGAGCTTTCGCAAAAGAAATCAACAAAGCCTTTCCGGATAGAAAATTATATTTATTTGATACGTTCACTGGCTTCGACGAGCGTGATATAGCCCGGGAGCCTTCGGTGAGCAAATGTATTGAGGCGGGGCTTTCTAATCAGACTTCGATTGAAACGGTTATGGGGAAAATGAAACACCCCGAAAACGTGATTATCAAAAAGGGCTATGTGCCCGAAACTTTTGCCGGGGTTGACGAGGTTTTCGCGTTCGTCAGCTTAGATATGGATTTGTACGCGCCTACGCTGGCGGCCCTTGAGTTTTTCGCGCCGCGTATGAGTCCGGGCGGCGTGATTTGTATGCACGATTGGTATAACGAAATTGTTTTTCATATCAAAGACGCCCTGTATGATTTTGAGCGGAGATCCGGGCGGAGGCTTAATAAAATTCCGCTTTGTGACGAGTTAAGTATGGTTTTGGTATTCTGAGCGGCACCAAGGACGATATCAAGGGACGGTAAAAATGAGCGATAACAAAGTGCTTCATTATTTCAGGAAAATCTGCGCAATCCCGCACGGCTCCGGGAACGAGGCGGCGCTGGGGGGCTATATAACGTCTTTCGCGGAAAAGCGCGGGCTGTCCGCGCGGCGGGACGAAGCCGGCAACGTCCTCGTGCGGAAGCCGGGGCGCGGGGCGGAGCCCGTCATTGTCCAGAGCCACATAGACATGGTGTGCGAAAAAAACTCCGACAAAAAGCACGATTTTTTGCGCGACCCGATAGAGGTAATCGAGGAGAACGGCTTCCTGCGGGCGAACGACACGACGCTCGGCGCGGATAACGGGATAGGCGCGGCCTACGCCCTGGCCCTGCTCGACGGGGCCTACGCGCACCCGCCTTTGGAGGCGGTGTTCACCACGAACGAGGAAGTGGGCATGGAGGGCGCGGCGGCGTTCGACGCGTCCGTCCTGACCGGCCGGCGGCTTCTGAACCTGGACGAGGGGACCGAGGGCGTCCTGATCGCGAGCTGCGCCGGCGGCGCGCGCGCGGATATGACCCTCCCGGTGGAGACGGAACCGGCGGAGGCGGGCCGGCGGGCCGCGCTTATCGAGGTGAAGGGCCTGCTGGGCGGCCATTCGGGAATTATGATACGCGAGCAGCGGGCCAACGCCAACGCGCTCCTGGGGCGGCTCCTGGCGGAGCTTACGCGGAGTTATGACCTCCGGCTTTACGAATTGTCCGGCGGAATGAAGGACAACGCCATCCCGCGGGAGGCGCGGGCCGTCATAACCGTGCGGGAGGCGGATTTTTCGGCGGTCGGCGCGGCGGCGGCCGCTTTCGAGGCGGAGGCTCGGCGGGAATACCGCGCGGTTGACTCGGGGATTAGCGTTATATACGGCGAGACCATTATAAATGAAGAAACTCCGCGCGTCCTGACGAGGGAGAGCCTCAAACGGACGCTGGCGGCCATAAACCTGACCCCGAACGGCCCGCTGTTTTACTCGGCGGACATAAAGGGCTTGAGCTTGGTCGAAACCTCGTCAAACCTTGGCGTAATCGAGTTTTCGGGGGATACGGTCGTCTTGCGGAGCGCGCTCCGCAGCTCCGTCGCGCCGCGCAAACGCGGCCTTATAACGAAATTTGAGTCGCTGGCGGAGGCTGTCGGCGCGAAAATCGACCTGCGGGGGGACTATCCGGAGTGGGAATACCGCGAAAAATCACCCTTGCGGGAGCTTGCGGCGAAAATTTTCACGGAAGCTTACGGGCGGGAGCCGGTGGTTTCGGCGGTGCACGCGGGGCTTGAGCCGGGCGTGTTTATCTCAAAGATACCGGGGCTTGACGCAGTCGCTTTCGGGCCGAATATTTACGGGGAGCACACGCCGGGGGAGCGCGCGGAAATAAGCTCCGTCCTGCGCGTGTGGGAATATCTGCTGGCGCTGCTTAAAAATATGTAAAGGTATTGACATATTTTGCTGATTCGGTTATTATTAAGGTGAGGTTTTATGGGGAGCGCGAAGCAAAATTTTAAGGCGGCGCTTTGGACGGCGGGTCTGCTGGGCGTTGTTTTGGCGCTGACGCAGCTGCCGGTTTTCGGCGTTAGCAAGGTTTCCGTGACGGGCCTGGGCGAGGGCTGCCCCGTGACGGAGGCGGAGGTGCGCCGGGCGGCGGGCCTGCCGGACGGCGCGAATATTTTTTTAGTGAACACAACAGCCGCTCGGCGGGATTTACTGAAAAACCCGTATATCGGCCGGGCGCGGGTGTCGAAAAAATTCCCGAGCGAAGTGCTGGTTGACCTTGAGACGCGCCGGGTTCGCGCGTATGTCTACGATTCGGGCAATTTTATCTATATTGACGGCGACGGGCGCGTGCTTGACGTTAAACCGAATTATACCGAGCCGCTGCCGGTGGTCCGGGGGCTGAAGTACTCCTCGTACACAAAAGGAGAGTTGCTGAACGTCGAGGACAGCCAGGCTTTTAACGCGGTGACGGTCACGGTGGGCCTGCTTGATTTCCACCAGCTGCTTTCGGACGTGGTGTACGTCGACGTGTCGGACTTGTCGGACATAAGCCTGCAAACGCGGGATTATGACTTGATCCTTGGCGACGCGAGGCTTCTGTCGCAAAGGATGCAGTTTGTCCGGCCGGTGCTTGAAAAACAGCGGGAGAAACAGCCGGGCGTGCGCGGGACGCTTGATTTCAGAAGCTCCTACAGGGACGAGGTCGCCACTTTTAGGATAATGAAATAATTTAGAGCCTATTCTCATTAGGTAGAAAGGTCGTCGCTTCGCGAAAACGCGGGGAGGCGGCGTTTATATCCTATGAGAACAGGTTCTTAATACGAAAGAGACAAGTTTTGTACATAGAGCAATTTTACAAAACGTTGACTGGCGCGGAGCGGAAAATCGGCGGCTTTAAGCCGTTTTTCGCGAACGTCGGCAGTCCACGATTTTGAAAATTGCTATATCGGGGAGGGGTTTTTGGTGATAAACATATCGCAGATGTCGGAAAACGGCGCGATTATTAAGGTAGTCGGCGTTGGCGGCGGCGGCGGCAACGCCGTTGACCGGATGATTCAAGACGGCGTGGAGGGCGTGGAGTTTATTTCCGTAAATACGGACGCGCAAGCCTTGGAAATATCCAAGGCTTCTTCGCGTATTCACTTGGGTAAGGGCACCGGCGCGGGAGGCGTGCCCGAAGTGGGCAAGCGGGCCGCCGAGGAGCGCCGCGACGAAATCAGCCGTTCCGTCGAGGGGGCGCATATGCTCTTTATCACCGCGGGAATGGGCGGCGGCACGGGCACGGGCGCCGCGCCGGTCATAGCGGAGATTGCCAAGGGCCTTGACATACTTACGGTCGGCGTGGTCACTAAACCTTTTGATTTCGAGGGCCCGCACAGGATGAGAAACGCCCTGAGCGGCATCGAGGAACTGCGCAAGCACGTCGATTCCCTCGTAATTATCCCGAACGAGCGGCTTTTCGCCATATTTGACGACGATATGCCCCTGACGGAGGCTTTTCATATGGCGGATACCGTTCTGCGCCAAGGCGTGCAGGGTATTTCCGACCTTATCACCACGCGCGGGGAGATTAACCTGGACTTCGCCGACGTGTGCTCGATTATGCGCGGCAAAGGAATCGCCCATATGGGCATAGGGCGCGCGTCGGGCAAAACCCGCATAGAGCTAGCCGCCGAGGACGCGATAAACTCCCCCCTGCTGGAGACGTCAATCGCGGGCGCGCGCAGCGTGCTTGTGAACGTGTCTGGGAAAATCACCATAAAGGAAACAAAAGCGGCCACGGCTATAATAACTCAGGCGATTCACGAAGGGGCGAACATGATTTTCGGCACCACGACGAACGCCGAATTGGGCGACGAGGTGATGATTACCGTAATCGCCACGGATTTTGAGCAGGAGGAGGCCCCGCCCGAGCGGCTAGAACGGGCGAAAACCACCCCCGCGGCGGGCTTTAAGACCGTGGGGAACCCTTACCGCCAGCCGGAGCCGGCTTCCGCGGCGGCCGCTCCGTCGGAGGAGGACGACGACTTAGATATGCCGGATATTAAAATTCCGAGGTTTTTGCAGCAGCCTAACAAAAGGAAGTAAGAGCAATTCCATGTTTGATGGGCGTTGTTCAAGGAGGCGGCTTTTTCGGCAGGCCAACTTGCTCGGTGTTTTGGATTGTCTAAAAAGATTTAGACAATCCAAAGCCTCCTTCTTGCCCGGTGTTTTTTCGGCACTCCCCGCGTTTGCAACAGCTTTTTGGCGGAGCCAAAATAGCGAACGCAAACGCGGGGAGGCCCGGAAAAACACCGAACAAGCCGAAAACGCCAATATCAAACGGAACCGCTATAGGATTAACAAGGAGGGTTCACAGTGTCAAGAGTATACAATTTTTCCCCCGGCCCGTCGGCGCTGCCGCTGCCGGTTCTTGAAAAAGCGAGCGAGGAGCTTGTGGAATACGGCGCGTCGGGTATGTCCGTGATGGAAATGAGCCATCGCTCGAAAGTCTACGACGGAATCATCAAGGGCGCGGAAAATTCGCTCCGCAAACTTATGGGGATTCCGGATAATTATAAGGTGCTGTTTGTGCAGGGCGGGGCCAGCACTCAGTTTGCCGCCGTGCCGCTGAACTTGTTCCGCAATAAAAAGGCCGATTTTGTCAACACCGGGCTTTGGTCGAAAAAAGCCATTTCAGAGGCGAAAAAATTCGGGACGGCCGTGGTCGTCGCTTCCTCCGAGGAGGCGGTGTTCAACTATATTCCGAAGCTAGACAAGTCTAAATTTTCGGCGGACGCGGATTATTTCCACATAACGCTCAACAACACGATTTACGGGACGCGTTTCACGGAGCTGCCCGAAACAGGGGAAATTCCGCTTGTGACGGACGCGTCGAGCTGTATTTTGTCCGAGCCGCTGGACGTGTCGAAATTCGGCGTTATTTACGCGGGCGCGCAGAAAAATATCGGCCCGGCGGGCCTGACCGTAGTCATAATCCGGGAGGATTTAATCGGCCGCGCCCTCCCCGGCACGCCGACAATGCTTGACTATAAGACCCACGCGGAGAACGACTCTCTGTATAACACGCCGCCGACCTTTGCCATATATATAGCAATGCTTGTGTTTGAGTGGCTTGAAAAGCAGGGCGGAGTTGAGGGCGTCGGCGCGCTCAACCGGGAAAAAGCCGACTTACTGTACGCTCATCTGGACGACTCAAAGATGTTTTCCGCCACCGTATCCGGGGCGGACCGCTCGATTATGAACATTCCGTTTGTGACGGGAAAAGAAGAGCTTGACGCGAAATTCGTCAAAGAAGCCGAAAAAGCCGGCCTTGTTAACCTCAAGGGGCACAGGAGCGTTGGCGGTATGCGCGCGAGTATTTATAACCCTATGCCGATTGAAGGCGTCAGGGCGCTGGTTGAGTTTATGAAAGAATTTGAGCGGGGAAACGGGTGACACGCCCCGGAAGACTAAGTACAGAAAGGATAGTTTCAATGTACAATATTCTCACACTCAATAACATCTCCGCGGCGGGCACGTCCTGCCTGCCGGCGGAGGGCTACGCGCTCAGCGATAAGGCGGCTCAGCCCGACGCCATTATGCTGCGGAGCTTCGATATGCACAGTATGCAAATCCCCGAAAGCGCGCTGTGCGTGGCGCGGGCGGGCGCGGGCGTAAACAATATCCCCGTCGATAAATGCGCGGAGGCGGGCGTGGTGGTGTTCAACACGCCGGGGGCGAACGCCAACGCCGTTAAGGAGCTTGTGATTACCGGCCTGCTTATTTCCTCGCGCAAAATTATCAGCGGGGTGAACTGGGCGAAAAGCCTGGTCGGGCGGGAAGGCGTGCCGGCGGCTGTCGAGAAAGGCAAAGCCGCTTACGCCGGTCCGGAAATCGCGGGCAAGACCCTTGGCATAATCGGCTTAGGGGCGATTGGCGTATTGGCGGCCAACGCCGCCCACGCGCTCGGTATGGAGGTTATCGGCTTCGACCCGTTCCTTTCCGTGGACGCGGCCTGGCGGCTGTCTAAAGAGGTGCGCAAGGCCGCCTCGCTCGACGAAATATACCAGAAGTCAGATTATATATCTGTACATGTGCCGCTGTCAAAAGATACTAAAGGTATGTTCGGCTCGGCGGCTTTCGCCAAAGTTAAAAACGGCCTGCGCCTGCTGAATTTCTCCCGAGGGGAATTGGTGGACGACGCGGCGCTCGCGGAGGCGCTGAAAGCGGGGAGGGTGGCGGCTTATGTCACGGATTTCCCGAACGAGGCGACCGTGGCTATGGACGGGGTAATCCCCGTGCCGCATCTGGGCGCCTCCACGCCGGAGTCGGAGGACAACTGCGCCGCTATGGCGGCGACTCAGCTGCGCGAATACTTAGAGTACGGCAATATAAAAAACTCAGTTAATTTTCCAGACTGCGAGCTGCCCTGGTCGGGCAAGAAGCGGTTCTGCGTGCTCCACAGGAACGTCCCGAACGTGGTGGGCAGCGTAACGGCGGCCCTTGGCGGAAGCGGCTTCAACATTGACAATATGGTCAACCACAGCAAGGGCGCCTTCGCCTGCACGCTGATTGACGTTGACGAGGACAGGGACGCGGCCGAGGCCGCCGCTCAGATTGGGCGCGCCGACGGCGTAATTAGAGTGCGGGTGATATAAAATGTCTGAAATTAAGCCTTTTATGGCGCTTCGTCCGCATCTTGAGTTTGCCGTGGATGTGGCGGCGCTGCCGTATGACGTGCTTAGCAGCGACGAAGCGCGGCTTGAGGCCAATCCGTTTTCGTTTTTGCACGTGGATAAAGCGGAGATAGACCTGCCTCAAGGTACGGATCTTTATAGTGACGAGGTATACAAGAAAGCAAAAGAAAATTTCGGCAAAATGATTGCCGACGGTATAATTTCTAAAGATACAACGCCTTGTTATTATATATACTTACTGACCATGGGCGGGCGGCGGCAGTACGGGATTGTGGCGTGCGCCTCTATTGACGAGTATCTGGACGGGCGGATTAAGAAACACGAGCTGACCCTGTCGGCGAAAGAGGACGACCGAGCGCGGCACGTGGACGCGCTTGACGCGCAGACCGGGCCGATTTTCCTGACGTACCGGCGGCGCAAGGAGATTGACGAGATTGTGTCGGACTGGACAACGAGCCACGCCCCGGTGTACGACTTTACGAGCAAGGACTGGATAAGCCACACGGCTTGGGTGGTGGACGCGCCGGCCTATATCTCGGCGATTTCGCGCGCGTTTCTGAAGGTGCCGGCGCTGTATATCGCCGACGGACACCACCGGAACGCCGGCGCGGCGCGGGTGGCCCTTAAACGGCGGGAAACCCACGGCGCGGGTGAGCACGACTACTGTTTATCTGTAATTTTTCCGGACAATCAGCTGAAAATTTTGGATTATAACCGCCTTGTGCGGGATTTGAACGGCTTTTCGCCGGAAGGCTTCCTTGAGGAGCTTAAGAAAAATTTTGCCGTTGAAAAATTCGACGGGCGCATCGCGCCAAAGAAGCCGCATACTTTCAGTATGTATATGGGCGGGTCTTGGTATGTTCTGAAAGCGAAAACCGTGCCGGCAGACCTGATTGAGAGTCTGGACGTATCTATACTGCAGAAGCGCGTGCTTTCGGAGCTTCTGGGGATCGACGATCCGCGCACGGACAAACGGGTGGATTTTGTCGGCGGGATACGCGGCTTGGCCGAGCTTGAGCGCCGAGTTAACGAGGACGGCTGGGCGGCGGCCTTCGCTATGTACCCGACGTCTCTGGGAGAGCTTCTGGAGGTGGCGGACGCGGGGCTTATTATGCCGCCGAAAAGCACTTGGTTTGAGCCGAAGCTCCGGAGCGGCTTGTTTATGCATCGCTTGAAGTAGGGCGATTTAACTTAAAAACCATTTGAAGTTCAGCTTTTTCGGCTATTCCCCGCAAGTTAAACGGCCAATAACCTAAGGAGTATCCCAATGCCCACCACGCCAACCTTCCCCCGCCGCGCCGTCGTCACGGCGGGAATGCCCTACGGCAATAAAGAGCTTCATTTCGGCCACGTCGGCGGCGTTTTTATCCACGCCGACACCTACTTCCGCTTCCTCAAAGACAGAATCGGAGAGGATAATGTCGTCTTTGTTTCAGGTACGGATTGTTACGGTTCGCCGATTGTTGAATCCTTCAAAAACCAGACCGAACACGCCGCTTTAGAGGATTTCGTAAAATATAACCATACCAAGCAGAAAGAGGCGCTTGCCGGTTTTTATGTGGAACCCTCTCTTTTCGCGGCCTCAGGGCTGCCTCCTTGGCGAGGCCTTCATAAGGACGTATGCAACGAGATTTTCCGCGCCCTCAAGGAGTCCGGCCGCCTCCGCAAGCTCGTCACCAAGCAGTTCTACGACGAGGCCGCCCAGGTTTTTCTCAACGGGCGGCAGGTTTTGGGCAAATGCCCGATTGAAGGCTGCAAATCCCAAAAGGCCTACGCCGACGAGTGCGACCTTGGCCACAGCTACGACCCCTCTCAGCTTATCGACCCGGTGAGCAGCCTCTCCGGCGAGCCGCCCGTAACGCGGGACGCGTCAAATTGGTATTTTGACCTGCAGAACTCCGCCGAAGCGCTCCGCCAGTGGACGGAGCGCCTTCGCGGCCTGGGCAGCACACGCTCGTTTATGCTGGGCGCGCTCGAAGAATTTCTGAAGCCGCCGCTTATCCACATCAAGCGGAAATTCCGGAAATCCTTCGACGCGCTCTCCCTCCCGCCGCACCGTCTCTCCGACGACGAGAGCAAGCCCTCTTTCACGCTTGAGTTCGCGGAGGTTTCCGCGCGGGAAGCCGCCGAGGAAACGCTCAAAGCGGCCGCGATCCCTTTCCGCACGGGCAAAACCCTCGTTCCGTTCCGCCTGACGGGCAATGTCGAGTGGGGCGTGCCGCTTGATACTGACAGTACAGACGACGAAGGCTTGACTTTTTGGGTGTGGCCGGAGTCTCTCTGGGCGCCGGTCTCGTTCGTGAAAGCGTATCTTGAAAGCGCCGGGCGCGCCGGCGAGGAAGCGGATTTCTGGTTCAGTCCGGACTGCGCGGTCTATCAGTTTATCGGCGAGGACAACATTTCGTTTTACGGCCCGGCGGAAATGGCGATGTTTATGGCCATAGGAAAAAGCCTTGAGGCGCTCCCGACGCTCGTGCCTAATTGTCACTTGCTTTACGGCGGAGTCAAGGCCAGCTCCTCCGGAGATATTAAGCCGCCCTCCGCGCTCGAGCTTCTGGATATTTACGGCGGCGAGGAGCTTCGGGCGCATTTCCTGGGCCTTGGGCTGGCGGGGAAAAGCGCGTCTTTTTCCCCAGCGCGGATTCTCGAGCCGGACAAGCCCGCCAAGCAGGACCCCGCCCTCAAGGAAGGCAGCCTGCTCACGAACGTCTTCAACCGCTTGGCCCGCTCCTGTTTTTACACCGCCCAAACCCGCTTCAGCGGCAAGATCCCGCCGGGCGAAGTCTCTCCGGAAATTACCGGAATCTGCCAGGAGGCAATCCGCGAATACGAGCGGCTTATGTATAAATTTGAATTCCACAACGTGATGAGCCTGCTCGACACATTTATCCGCGAAGCCAACAAGCGCTGGGCGCGTGAATCCAAAGAGGAATCCACGCTGGCCCGGACGCTCCTTGACGGCTTTGAGCTGCTCCGCGTCGGCACGGTTCTGCTTCACCCGATTGCCCCGCGCGGCGCGGCGCTCGTGTTCGAATACCTGCAAATCCCCGGAACCGCCGCTTTTTGGAGCTGGGATAATATTTTCAACCCGCTTCTTTCCTTTTATCCGGCGGAGCCGAAGGTGAGGGAAATCCCCCCAAAATTTGACTTTTTCCCCCAAAGTAAAGGCTTTGAATAACAAAAAAACCGCTCTGTTGAGCGGTTTTTTTATGGTAAGACTGACCTATAGCAAATCTATTTTATCCATCATTTTCTGCGTGTCCCTCTTAACCCTGTCCCGGACGCGCCTGTCCGAAAGCGCCCACGACAGGGCGAGCGCGGCCATCGCGCCCCCAGCTATAAGCCCGGAAGTAAAGCCTCGTTTCATTTCGTCACTATCCTTTCTTGAATTCCATACGGAATTAGGGATAGTTTGCGCAGCCCACACGAATTTATTCCACGGCCCCGCCGTTTTTGCCTTAAAGGATTCAGGCGGCCCAAAGGCTTTGCTCGGTGTTTTTTGGCGGTTAAACCCCCGCCAAAAAGCCCCCTTCTTGCTCGGTGTTTTTTGGCGGTTCCCCGCGTTTGCGTTCGCTATTTTGGCTCCGCCAAAAAGCTGTTGCAAACGCTCGCGCCCCCGTCAAAAAGCCCCCTTCTTTCTCCTTAAACCGCCTAATTTAAACGGGTTAATACTGCCGCAGGATAAATAGCGGCGGCCGCCGTGACAGCCCGTCCATAAGGGAGACGGCGCTTTCGTAAGTCTCCGCTTCATAAACGCTCCATTCCTCGTTTTCCTTATGCGCCAGGATTTTTTTGCCTCCGGCGGTCTCCGCGTAATAAAACGCGCCCGCCGCGCATTGAAAGGTGAGGCGCGCCGAAGCTGGGAGCTTGCCCGAAGCGGCCACGGCGGCCGCGGCCTCCGGGTTCTCCGCCGAAATGTAGCCTACGGCGTTAGCCAGCGGCGCAAACAGAAGCTCCGGCGCGCAGTCCGGGTAACGCGCGTTCACATAGGCCTTGTACTTCGCGTACTTATCATAACCGGACACACCGAGCTTCCACTTCTCCTCGTCCAGCTCAAAAAGATACCCGGATATGTCCGCCGTATCTTTAGTTGGGGAGACGAGCGCCGCGCAATATTTGTCGTCCTTATATAAATACCGAAAGTCAAAGCCGTCCGGATATTTTGGCGAAAGCAGTTTGACTATTTGCCCGTAATCCGATCCGTCCTTGATTACTTTGCGAAGCTGCCCGTGTTTATTGTCGTATACGGCCAACAGTTTCTGCATTGTCTCGCGGGTGATTTCGCCGCAGGTTTCTTCCGAATCGGCTATGAGAAAGCCGTTTTTCGTCTCATACGCGGCGAAAACGGCAAAGCCCGAACCTGTCTTTTTCGTCGGCAGGCCGCCCTCCGCCCGGACGTCGGACGGCTTCATATAAAGCAGCAGAGCCTCCCGGTAAAGCTCCGCCTCCGGCAATCCCTCCGGGATAACGTCCCGCGCGGTGATATACGCGCCGGAGGAGGCTTCGTACAAATAGCCCATATTTGTTATATACACAGAATACTTCGAAAACTCCTCGCAGAATTTCTCCGCCGTCCTCGCCGCGAAAATCGCGGCTTCTTTCAGCTCCTCCGCCTCCGTCTCTGATTTTTCGGGCGCGGGCGCGGCCTCGGCCAAGCGCGGAGCCGGCTCGTCCGGCGCCTCCAAGGCCGTCTCCTCCCCGGCCTGTTTTTTCGCCGAAACGACCGACAGGCCGCACACGACCGCGAAAAGCGCCGCGACAAAAACCAAAATCCCGCCCGTAACTTTCCTCGCGCGGGTTTTGTCGATTTTCGCGCCGCAGTATCCGCATTTTTCGCCGTCCTCGGCCACGGCGGTTTTACATTTGGAGCACAGCATCGGGCGTCTCCTTTCCTTGAAAAATATAGTTCTTAAGCAATCGCTTACCCTTGCCTTGCCTCGAAATATAGCAATTTTCAAAATCGCGGCCCGGTGTTTTGAGCTTCCAAGAGAATCTCAAAGCCCCCTCCTTGACTGCCGGCGTTCGCGAAAAACGGCTTAAAACCGGTGTTTTTCGGCGCTGCTGCCCGCCGAAAAAGCCTCCTTCTTGCCGGTGTTTTTTCGGCGCTGCCGCCCTCTCGCAAGCTCCGCTTGCCGGCCCTCCGACGCCGATTTTCCGCTCCGCGCCAGTCAGCGTTTTGTAAAATTGCTATATTGCGCGATAAGCGCCTCCGCGCCGGCCTCTCCGTCGAGCCGGCCGCTTTTGACGGCTTCGTCGAGCCGAAGGCAGTCACGCAGGGCTTGCTTCAGCCGCTCCTCCGAAAAGCGCCCGGCGGATTTTTCGGCCGAGCGGACGGCGAACGGCGGCAGGCCGAGCGCGGAGGATGCCCCGCTCCCTCCGCCGGATTTGCAGGCCAGCATTATCCGGAACTGCCGCTCAATAAGCGCGATTACCATAACCGGAGACTCCTTCAAGGCCATCATATCGCCGAAAAGAGTCAGGGCGCGCGCGCCGTCCCCGGCGGAGAGCGCCTCCGTAAGCTCGAACACGCGGCTTTCCGCCGTGCGCGGGGTCAGCGCGTCTATATCGCCTTTCGTTATCTCCGCGCCGGAGGCGTAGCCGGCCAGCTTCATAATCTCCGCGCTGAGCGCGTCCATGCCGCGCGGGGCGGCGCAGACAAAATAATCCGCCGTCTCCCGGCTCATAGGCGAGCCGAGCCCCGCCGCCGTCCGCGCCGCCCAATTCGCCAGCTCCGCCGCGGGCGGCGTTTTGCAGTCCGCGCACACCGCCGCTTTCAGAAACGTCTTATAGGTTTTCAGGCGTTTGTCCGCCTTTTCCTCAATAAACACGACCGTAACGCCCGGCGGCATATTTTCGGCGTAGGCGGCGCATTTTTCCGCGTCCGCCGAGGCCTTTTCAAAAAAGCCGCTGTTTTTCACAGCGACCAAACGGCGCTCCGCCATAAACGGCGCGGATTCGCATTTATTTATGAACCCGGTCAGGACGCCGCCCTCCCGGATTCTGTCGTAATTCATCAGCCGCTGGGTTTTGTCGGGCAGCACCGCGTCCAAAATCCGCGAGAGATACAGCTCTTTCAAATAATTTTCCGCGCCGTAAAACAGGTATAAGGGCGCGGCGGCCCCGCGTTTGAGCGTTTCGCGGATTTCCTTAAGGGACATTTCAGGCATTCGCCGCACAACCCAACTTTTTTTCTTACTATTATATATTACTCCGCCGCCCGGAGCAAGCAAAAAAACACCCGGCTAACCCGCCAAGTGTTTTTTCACCGCTTCGCTTACGGCTTTATTATCAGCTTTTCCTTTAGTTTTGGGCGCAAGCGCGGCCATAACCCGGCCTATGTCCTTAGGAGAGGCCGCGCCGGTTTCCGCTATGGCCGCCAGCACAGCCTCCTCAAGCTCCCCCGCGCTCATCTGCTCCGGCAGGTAGGCTCGCAGAAGCTCCATCTGGCGCTTAATCTCGGCTATGGCCTCGGTCCGCCCGCTCCGCTCGTAATCCGGCAGAACGTCGCCCCGTTTTTTAAGTTCGCTCAAAATAACGCCGGTCACGCCGTCGTCGTCCAGAGCGTCGATTTTTTTATCCTTTTCTATCTGAAGCACGCCCGCGCGCACAATCTGTATTAAGTCACGCCGGACTGAGTCCTTTTCTTTCATAGCGGCCTTAATATCGTCCGCCAGCTTTTGTTTAAGCGACATCAAACACACCCGACCCTGCTTATTTTCAGGAATACTTACGCTTGCGCGCCGCCTCCGACTTTTTCTTGCGACGGACGCTGGGCTTGTCGTAGTGCTCCCGCTTGCGGACTTCCCCCATTATGCCGGCCTTGGCGCAGCTCCTCTTGAAACGGCGCAGGGCGCTGTCTAAGGTTTCGTTGTCTTTAAGTTTGACCTCTGACATTGCGTATCCCTCCCTCCGGCAGCAATTTGCAATCTGCAATGTTTTTATTATACACGCTTCGCGCCGCTTAGTCAATAGCTTAATAAAATTTTTTTCCTCCCCGGCCCGCGAATTTATAGAATTTAATAGGAAGGGCCGCTTTATGCGGCATAAAGCCCGGCGCAAACCCATAAACTTACGAGAAATTTTTCTTGCAATTCTCCCGGAATTGTTGTATAATGCAATTTAGTATTATTGCGGTTCCGCAAGAAGGGGGCTTTTTCGGGCGGCATCAAGCACGAAAAAACACCGAGCAAGAAGGAGGCTTGTAATCGCCTGAACCTTTTCAGGGGATTACAAACACCGAGCAAAACCAAAGACGGTGAAACTTATGTTAAACCGCGTATTCGCGAAAGTATGGGGGCAGTGGGCGTTTGTGCTTCTGTCAATGTCGGCGCTTGTCCTAATAAGCTCGATATACATAAACGCCGAAACCTCAAGAACTACCAACGACCATTACGCCTCCCTGCTCAAGCTCGCGGAGCAGCGTCTGCGGGGCAATATATTCACGGCGGAGAGCCAGATAGACGCCGCCGCTTTTTTGGTGTCCGAACTTTATAAAGGCGGCGCCGAGCCGGAGGCCATCCAGCGCTTTATCGTTTCCTCCTACAACTGGCGGGACGATACGCACGACACCCTCTTTTCCCAATACAGCGGCATTTACGGCTATATCGACGGGAGATTCGTCAATTCGGAGGGCTGGATACCCCCGGAGGGCTACGACCCGACCATCCGCCCCTGGTACACCGGGGCCGTCCGCGCGGGCGGGCGCTATTTCTATTCCGACCCGTATATCGACACATATTCTGACTCCGCGCTTTTTTCAATCTCCAAAGAAATCTACGACGCGAAGGGCGCAAGTATCGGCGTTTTAAGCATTGATATCCGCGGGAACTTCCTGAGCGACCTGCTGGACTCCGTCGACCTCAAGGAAGGCGGCAGCGCCGTCCTTCTTGACGATTCCTTCGACGTCCTGGCCGATTCGGATGGGGTAAACGTCGGTTATAACGCCGGCCGCCTCGAATATTACAAAAAAGCCGTCAGCCTTATAAAAAACGGCGAAGGCACGCTCCGGGGCGTTGAAATCAAAAGCCCCGCCGGGGATAACATCGCCAATTCCCGCACGCTCGACAACGGGTGGCGCCTTGTGATAATCACGCCGAAGGCCGATTATTTCAAAAACGGCAGCGATATTTCGCTTGCCGTGGCGTTCGTTTCCCTCGCTATTTCCATTATATTGTGTTATATCCTGCTTAAAATCAACCTCGAGCGCACCCGGCACGAGAGCGAGAGCATCACCAAGAACTCCTTCCTCTCCCGCATAAGCCACGAAATCCGCACGCCTATGAACATCATTATAGGTATGAGCGAGCTGATTATCCGCAAGGACGCCGGAGACGACGTCCACAGCCACGCGGCCAACATAAAAATAGCCTGCTCCAACCTTCTTTCCATTATAAACGACATTCTGGATTATTCCAAGATGGAATCCGGACATTTCAAAATCAGCCGGGAGAAATATTCCTTCATATCCCTGCTGGACGACGTGGAGGCTATAGTGGGCGTGCAGGCTGGGGAGACCAAGCTGGCCTTTACGGTGAACATAGACCCGTCCGTGCCGGCGCAGCTTTACGGCGACGAGCTTCATATCCGCCAGATGCTGCTGCATATCCTGGGCAACGCGGTTAAATACACCCGCTCCGGCGCGGTGTCCCTGCGCGTATGGTCCGACCCGACGGCGGATAACGACGGAAACACCCTGCTCTATTTTGAGATTAAGGACACCGGCTCGGGCATCGCCCCGGAAAATATGGATAAACTTTTTTCCAGTTTCTCCCGCCTCGACGGCGGCACCAACCAGACCCCCGGCGCGGGTTTAGGCTTGGCCATAACCAAAAGAATATGCGACGCTATGAACGCCGAAATAGAAGTCAGAAGCGCCCAGGGAGAGGGCACCGTCTTCACCGTGACCCTGCCGCAGGAGGCGGCCGGCCCGGAACCGGCCGCCTCCCTTGAAAGCCCTGATATTTCCGTGCTTATATACGAAACCAACGAATATATCGCCGCCTCGCTCCTGGAAAGCGTCTCGTCTCTCGGGGCGCGCGCGGAGCTTGCCGATAACTACAATAAGTTCTATAATATGGTGCGCGGCTCCTCCTACCACTTTGTCCTTGTCGATGAGGAAAACTACCTCTCCGCGACAGACGTCGTAACCCGCCTGAAAATCTACCCCGCGGAAGTCATTGTAATGGTGTCGCAAACCTCTTCCGCCAAAAAATCCGAACGCAGGAAAACCGTGACCGCCCCGGCCACCTCCATAAAGCTGGCCGCCGTGCTCAATCACGAAGAGAACGGCGACACAGACGAGTTTACCGACACAGTCACTTTCACCGCGCCGGACGCGCGGATTCTCGTCGTTGACGATATAGCCACTAACCTTATGGTGGCGGAGGGCCTGCTCTCTCCTTATGAAATGAAGGTGGACACCTGCCTTTCCGGCGCGGAGGCCATTGAGCTGGCCCGCGTGACCAAATATAACATAATTTTTATGGACCATATGATGCCCGGAATGGACGGTCTTGAAGCCACGGCGCGAATCCGCGCCCTTGACCGCGGGGACGGCTTCTACGCCTCTATGCCCATAATCGCCCTGACCGCGAACGCTATGGTGGGTATGAAAACCGAGTTTATCCGAAACGGTATGAACGATTTCCTCGCCAAACCCATAGAATGCGAGAAGCTCAACGCCGTCCTCGAGGCGTGGATTCCCAAATCGATGAAACAGCCCTACGTGCCCGAAATCCTCCGGGAGGACGACGCGCCCGCCGACAGCTTTGACAGCATGGCGGGGCTTGAGCCCGTCGCCGAAAAGGGCAAGGATAAGCCCAAGCCGAAAGCTCCGGCTAAGGCCCAAGACGGCCTTGTTATCGACGGGGTGAACACCCGCGCGGGCATAGCCTCCGTGGGCGGCTCGGAAAAGGTGTACGCCCAGACCCTGCTTGTGTTCCGCAAAGATTCCCTCGCCAGGCTGCGCCAGATTTCGGTTGAGCTTGCGCGGTCCGACCTGACGCTTTACAAGACTTATGTTCACGCGCTTAAAAGCGCCTCCGGCTCAATCGGCGCTAAGGAGCTGTCCTCCCTGGCCGCGCGGCTTGAGGACGCGGCCAAAAACTCCGACTATTACTTTATAGAGGAGAACACGGGCGCCTTCTTAGAGCTCCTGGGCCGCGTCTGCGACGGAATCAAGGCGGCGCTCGGCTCCCAAGACAGGGACGAAAATCAGGCCACAAAAGACCCAGCCGCTCTGCTCTCGCTCTGCGGCGCGCTCAAAGAGGCGATTGACTCTATGGATATGTCGGCGGTTGACGAAATCCTGCCGAAGCTCGAGGCCTGCGGACCCGACCAGGAGACCGCGCGGCTTATCGCCAAAATCAGCGAAAACCTGTTGGTTTTCGATACTGACGAAGCCCAGAGCAACGTCGAAAAAATTATGGAGCGCTGTAAGCCCAAGTAAGGTACCTTGGAAGGTGATTTTATGCTTTACCGCGAAAACCCGAAAAATTCCGCTCAAATCTCCCTTATGGGGTATGGCTGTATGCGCTTCCCGAAGGACGACGCGGAGCTGCTTGAGCAGCTCCGTCTGGCGATAGAACTCGGCGTGAACTATTTCGACACCGCGTATATCTACCCCAGGAGCGAGCGCAGGCTCGGCCAGGCCCTCGCGGCCCTCGGCGGGCGCGAAAAAGTCAATATAGCCACTAAGCTCCCGATTGTCCTGGCGCGGAAAACGGCGGATTTTGACGGCTTCCTGAATAAGCAGCTGGAGCGCCTCCGCACCGGTTATATCGACTATTATCTTATGCATATGCTCGGCGACCTCTCCACTTGGGAAAAATTGGTAAGCCTCGGCATAGAGGACTGGCTCGCGGCTAAAAAGGCCGGCGGCCAAATAAAAAACATCGGCTTCTCCTACCACGGCGGGCGGGACGAGTTTCCGAAAATCCTCGATTCCTATCCTTGGGATTTTTGTATGCTTCAATATAATTACTTCGACAAAAACGCCCAGGCCGGGGAAAGCGGCTTGAAATACGCGGCCTCGAAGGGCGTCCCCGTCGTCATAATGGAGCCTCTGCGCGGCGGCGTCCTGGCTAAGCTGCCCGAAAAAACGCGGGAAACTTTCCGCGCCGGGGGCGTTTCCGGCTTTTCGGACGCGGCGCTTTCCCTGCGCTGGCTCTTCGCCCAGCCCGAGATTCTAACCGTCCTTTCGGGTATGAATACAACCGGTCAGATTGAGGAAAACGCGGCTTTGGCCTCCGCTCCCGTCGCGCTCTCACCCGCGGAGCTTGCCGTTTATGACGACGCGGCGAAGTCCCTGCGGGGGCTTGGCGTGCCGTGCACGGGCTGCGCGTACTGTATGCCCTGCCCGCGCGGCGTGGACATCCCCCTCTGCTTATCCTGCTACAACAACCGGTTTGTGGAAGGCCCGAAGCGCGCCAAAACGCTATACCTTCTGCACACGCTCGGCCGCAACGCCTCCCTGTGCGCCTCCTGCGGCGTGTGCGCCAAGCGCTGCCCGCAGAAAATAGATATACCGAAACAGCTTAAAACCGCCGCCGCCTCTTTTGAGGGCCTGCTCTACAAGCCCCTCTCGGCGGTTTTACGGCGTGTGTTTAAGCTGCGGCGGACGCGGGGATAATACAATAATCGCCAGACTCGGACTGGGCCCGAGCAAAAGCGGCGCCCACCGCAAAGGAGAGCTTCTATGTGCGGATTCGCTGGCTTCACGGGGCAGACCCCGGATAACGCCTCTGTTATCCAAAATATGATGAACAAGATAATACATAGAGGGCCGGACTCCGCCGGGGTATACGCGGACGAGCGCATAACGCTCGGCTTCCGGCGCCTCTCGATAATCGACCTGTCCGACGACGGCGCGCAGCCTATTTATAATGAGGACAGGAGCGTCGCTGTCGTCTTTAACGGCGAAATTTATAACTATCAAGAGCTTCGGCGCGACCTTGAGGCGCTGGGACATACTTTCTATACCCATACGGACACGGAGACGCTCGTTCATCTGTACGAAGAACACGGGAAAAAAATGCTGGGTTTCCTGCGGGGAATGTTCGCTTTCGCCATTTATGACAAAACGAAGGACGAGCTTTTCGCCGCGAGGGATTTTTTCGGCGTCAAGCCTTTCTATTACACCGTGCGAGATAAAAAGGACATCGTGTTCGCGTCGGAAATAAAGGCGATTCTTGAATATCCCGGCTTCCAGCGGGAGGTCAACCCCGCCGCCCTTGAAAACTATATGACCTTTCAATACTCGGTTCTTCCGGAAACGTTCTTTAAGAACGTGTACAAGCTCCAGCCCGGCCATTACCTGACTTTTAAGGACGGCCGCGTCTCCGTGACGCGGTATTTTAAGGTGGAGTTCACCCCGGACGAGGCAATGACGGAAGCCGAAGCCGAAGAGAGCATTGACCGCGCGGTGCTGGATTCTATAGCAGCGCATAAAATCAGCGACGTGGAGGTCGGCTCCTTCCTGTCCTCCGGCGTGGACTCAAGCTACGTCGCCGCTTGCGCGGGCGGCGCGCGCACTTTTACCGTCGGCTTCGAGAACGAGCAGTATAACGAAATCTCCTACGCCAAGGATTTATCAAAAAAGATACGAATAGATAATTACAGCAAGACCATTTCCGCCGACGAATATTGGGCGGCGCTCCCGAAGGTTCAGTATCATATGGACGAGCCTCTGGCCGACCCGTCCGCCGTGCCGCTTTACTTCCTGGCGCAGCTGGCGGCGCATTATGTCAAGGTGGCCCTCTCCGGAGAGGCGGCGGACGAGTTTTTCGGCGGCTATAATATCTATCAGGAGCCGCTGGACCTGGCCCGGTTCCGCAAAATCCCGCTCTGGCTGCGCAAGGCTCTGGCTTCCGTGGCGGCGGCGCTCCCCTTTTCCTTCCGGGGCAAAAGTTTCCTGATCCGCGCGTCGAAATCCATCGAAGCGCGGTTTATCGGCAACGCGTATATGTTTACTCCGCGGGAGAGGGAACGCCTATTGCGCCAGCCCTCCTCCTCCTTGGCGCCGAACGAGCTGACCAAGCAGTATTACGACGAAGCCGCCGGATACGACGAAATCACCAAAATGCAATATGTGGACATCCATATGTGGCTCGTGGGGGACATCCTGCTGAAGGCCGACAAAATGAGTATGGCGCACTCCCTTGAGGTGCGCGTGCCGTTTGTGGATAAGCGCGTGTTTGAGTGCGCGGCGAAGGTGCCCACGCGCCTGCGCGTCGCCAAAACCGGCACTAAGCTGTCTTTCCGCCGGGCGGCCCTGCGCCATATCCCGCTGTTTACGGCGAATAAGAAAAAGCTCGGGTTTCCCGTGCCGATTCGCGTTTGGCTGCGGGAGGAAAAATATTACCATAAAGTCCACGACGCTTTCACCGGAAAAACCGCCCAGGCCTTTTTCTATACCGAGGGCCTGCTCAAGCTTCTAAGCGACCATAAAAAGGGCCGCGCCGATAATTCCCGCAAAATCTGGACGGTATATATGTTTCTTGTATGGCACGAAGCCTATTTTGGGTAAAATAATAGCAATTTTACAAAACGTTGACTGGCGCGGAGCGGAAAATCGGCGGCTTTAAGCCGTTTTTCGCGAACGTCGGCAGTCTACGATTTTGAAAATTGCGATATAAAAATTTCAGGAGGTCCTGCTATTGGAATGGTCGCTTGCGGAACTATATGAATCTTTTGAATCGGACAAATGGAAAGCGGACTTACAGTCCTTCAAAGACGCGCTTGAAGCCGCGTCGCGCTTCGCTAAGGAAAATTTTGGGAATTTTGACGACCCCATCAAAAAAGCGGAGGAGTTTCTTCATTTATATGTACGCGCGATTACGCTTGAACAGACGCTGGGTTCCTTCGCTCACTTGACCCTGGCGGTGGACGTGCTTAACGAAACGGCCGCCAAAGCCTCCGACGTAATCGAGGAATTGGCCACGGGCCTGACCGAGCCTGTGGCGGCGTTCGAGCGTTTTATAGCCGATTTACCGGATTTTGACGCGCTTATCTCCGGCTCGGAGGTTCTGCGCGCCCACGCCTTTGTCTTAGGCGAAATCCGGGAGCAGTCAAAGTATCTCCTTTCCCCGGCGGAGGAATCCGCCATAGCGAAAATGGCGGCCACAGGCTCCTCCGCGTGGGAAAAACTGCGCGACCAGCTGACCGCGACCCTCCCCGTCGAACTGGAGGAAAACGGCGAAAAAAAGACCGTGCCGCTCTCCGTGGCGCGGAATTTGGCCCACTCCCCCTCCGCCGAAACCCGCAAAAACGCCTACACAGACGAATTGTCCGCCTATGAAAAAATCGATAAGTCCGTCAGCTTCTGCCTAAACTCCATAAAAGGCGAAGTCCTAAGCGTCTGCAAACTGCGCGGCTACGCCTCACCCCTTGAAATGACCTTGCTCCACGCCCGGATGGACCGCCCGACCCTCGACGCGCTGCTCGGCTCAATGGAGCGGTTTCTGCCCGTTTTCCGTAAATTCCTGCGGCATAAGGCGCGGCTTCTGGGCTATGACGGCGGGTTGAAGTTTTACGACCTTTTCGCGCCAATCAGCGAAAATAACCAAAAGTATAGTTTTGAGGAAGCCTCCAAGTATGTATTGGAAGTTTTTGGCAATTTTTCAGCCGACCTGCGCGATTTCGCCAACACCGCCTTTACCCGCCGGTGGATTGACGTTTATCCTCGCGACGGCAAAACCGGCGGCGCGTTCTGCTCGTCAATCCACCCAATCAAGGAAAGCCGTTTTATGCTCAATTTCGGCGGCAACTGGAACGATGTGACTACCCTGGCGCACGAACTTGGGCACGGCTACCACAGCCACTGCCTGCGGGAACAGTTGCTGCTCAACAGTTCTTATAGTATGCCTATCGCGGAAACCGCCTCCACTTTTTGTGAAACCTTAGTCCTGAGGGACGCCCTGGGCAAGGCCGCCGACTCCGCAAGAGCCGCTATCCTCAACTTTGATATCACCGACACGACCCAGATAATCGTTGACATCTACAGCCGCTATCTTTTTGAGACCGAAATTTTCCGGAGCCGCGCGGAGGGCTCTCTAAGCGTCGGTGAACTTAAAGACGCTATGCTGTCGGCTCAAAAAACCGCGTATGGAGACGGATTGGACCACGAGTATCTTCACTCCTATATGTGGGTCAACAAGAGCCACTATTACTACGCGTCTCATAATTTTTACAACTTTCCGTATGCTTACGGCCTGCTGTTCGCCAAAGGTTTGTACGCCAAGTACCTGCGGGAGGGTGCGGCCTTCGCGGAGGAATACGCGAAAATCCTTGAAAGCACCGGCACGCGCGATTTAGCGGACGTGGCGGCTATGGCCGGGATAGACGTGCGGAGCGTGGATTTTTGGGATTCCTCGCTGAAAATCGTCGAAACCGAAGTAGACGAGTTCCTCGAAATATAAAAAGCGGAGTTATGCACAGAAATGTGTGCATAACTCCGCTTTTTTGTGGAAAACTCCCGGCTTAAAACCCGAAACCCGCTGTCCTCGCTAAATTTGACAATATTCGCTGTTGATAAGTCGAATTTACCGCTCCTCACACATCATGGAGCAATTCCATGTTTGAATTGCTGGTTTCCAGCCGGAAATAGCGAGGCCTCAACCCGTTTCCGGCGATGAAAGCAGCTTATGTCAAACGGAATTGCTATGGCAAGCGGCGAAATGCCCGGCGCTGACTTCTTTAAGCTCCGGCACGCCTTCGGAGCACCGCGCCTTGGCCTGCGGACAGCGCGTTACAAACGGACAGCCCTTCGGCGGCGTAAGCGGGCTTGGCACGTCTCCCGTCAGGACAATCCTTTGCTGACTTCTTGTAATGTTTGGATCAGGCACGGGTATCGCTGAAATAAGTGACCGTGTATATGGATGAACGTGCCGCTTAATCAGCTCGTCGCTCTCCGCCAGCTCCACCAGGTGGCCCAGATACATCACGCCGATTCGGTCGCTTATATGCGCGACTATTGACAAATTGTGCGCTATAAAAAGATACGTCAAGCCAAATTCTTTCTGCAAACTGGCGAACATATTTATAATCTGCGCTTGAATCGAAACGTCAAGCGCGGATACCGGTTCGTCGCACACGATAAACTCCGGGTTCATCGCCAGCGCCCGCGCAATGCCTATCCTCTGGCGCTGGCCGCCCGAAAACTCGTGCGGAAAGCGGTTCGCGTGCTCGCTGTTCAGGCCGACAAGCTCCAGCATTTCAATAATTTTATTCTTTCTGTCAGCTTTTGAATCCGCCAGTTTGTGAATGTCAATCGGTTCGCCCACCAAGTCCGCCACCGTCATCCGGGGATTCAGGCAGGCATAAGGGTCCTGAAACACCATCTGCATTTTTCGGCGATATTCCCGCCTCGGAACCTTCGTAATGTCCCGCCCGTCGTAGATGATTTGGCCGGCGGTCGGCTCGTACAGCCGCAGAATCGTGCGGCCAATGGTCGTCTTGCCGCACCCGGACTCACCCACAAGGCCGAGCGTCTCGCCCTTTTCAACGCGCAGCGAAACGCCGTCAACCGCCTTGACCCGCCCGCCCGACACGCGAAAATGCTGTTTTATATCCTTTAGTTCCAATAAATCAGCCATTTCCGCGCCTCCTAGCCCTCGCACATTCCTCGTGATTAAGCCAGCAAGACGCGCGGTGCCCGGCGGCCGCAAGCTCCATAGACGGCGGAACCGCCCGGACGCATATATTCATAGCCGCTTCGCACCGCGGCGCGAACGGACAGCCCGGCGGCTGATTCAGCAAGTCAATCGGCGCTCCTTCTATCGGTATTAGTTTTCTTTGTTCATTGTTCAAATCAGGCAGGCTCCGCAGCAGTCCCTTGGTATACTCGTGAGCGCTGTCATAAAAAATCTCGTTATACCCGCCTAATTCGACGATTCGTCCGGCGTACATAACCGCGATATTGTCACACATACCGGCCACAATGCCCAAATCGTGGGTTATGAGGATAATGGACATCCCGATTTTCCGCCTCAGTTCGCCCATAAGCTCCAGTATCTGCGCCTGAATAGTCACGTCCAGCGCGGTCGTCGGCTCGTCCGCTATGAGCAGCTTCGGCTCGCAGGCCAGCGCCATAGCAATCATAACGCGCTGGCGCATGCCGCCCGACAGCTCGTGCGGATACTGTTTCAGCCGGCGGTAGGGGTCGTTTATGCCCACAAGCTCCAGCAGTTCGCCCGCGCGGGCCTTCGCCGCTTTCCCCTTAAGCTCCGTGTGGATTTTAAGCGTTTCCATAATTTGGTTACCCACGGAATAGACAGGGTTGAGCGAAGTCATCGGGTCCTGAAAAATCATACCGATATGATTGCCTCGGATTTTGCGCATTTCCCGCTCCGTCAAGGCAAGCAGGTCCTGCCCGTCGAAAGTTACGGAGCCGCCCATTACCCGCCCGTTCTGGGGAATAAGGCGCATAATGGCATAGGAGGTGACGGATTTACCGCTCCCCGATTCCCCCACAATGCCCAGAACCTCGCCCTCACCGACGTTCAGCGAAACGCCGGACAGCGCGCGGACTTCGCCCGCCGGCGTAAGAAAGGATAGCTTTAAGTTTTCGATTTCAAGTAAGTTAGACATCGGCGGCTCCCGCCTCCTCAGCAAGGTAAATTTGCTCGGTGTTTTGGTTTGTCTAAAAGGGTTTAGACAAACCAAAGCCTCCTTCTTGCCCGGTGTTTGAGATTGCCTAAAAAATTTAGACAATCTCAAGCCCCCTTCTTAATCGCTTGTTTTCATTCTTGGGTCGAACGCGTCGCGCAGACCGTCGCCGAATAAATTCAGCGAAAGGATAATCAGGCTGAGCAGGGCGGCCGGGGCCACGAGCCGATACGGATACGTGTACATGCCCGACAGCGCATCGCTGCACATCGACCCGAGGCTCGGCAGCGGCGCCGACACCCCAAGCCCCAGAAAGCTCAGAAAGCTCTCCGTAAATATCGCGGAGGGGATTTGCAGGGTAGTCGTTACAATCAGCGTGCCGATACAGTTTTTGAGCAGGTGCCGCCGGATTATGTGCCAGCTGCCCGCACCCATCGCTTTCGCCGCCATTACGTAGTCGTTCTCTTTAAGCGACATAACCTGCCCGCGCACAATCCGCGCCATACCCACCCAGTACAGCAGGGCAAACACGATAAATATTGAAATCAAGCCGACGCCAAGATTCGACACCCAAGCATGGCCCGAAAATCTCGACAAAGGGTATTTTAAAGTCACCGACAGCAGTATTATTATAAGTATATCCGGTATTGAATAAATCAGGTCAACAACGCGCATCATGACAATATCGACATAGCCCCCGAAATACCCCGCCGCGGCCCCGTAAAGCGAGCCAATCAGCAGAATAAGCAGACTGCTGACAAGGCCGACGAGCAGGGAAATCCGGCTGCCTATCATAATCCGCGCGGCGATATCCCGCCCTAAGGTGTCCGTGCCGAGAAGATGCGGAAAGCTGCCCGCCGCCTCGGACGGGGAATTCCTCATTATGCCGACGTTTTCCGCCCCGCGTATCTGCTCCTTATAATCATACGGAAAAAAAGCCGGCACGGCGAACGCGATAATAATTACGATAATTATGACGAAAAACGAGACCACCGCCAGCTTATTGCGCCGAAGCCGGCGAAACCCGTCTTTCCAGAAACCGACGCTCTCCCGCATAATGTCGCCGGCGCGCCTGGACTCGCCCGAGGCGGGCAGGAAATCATCTTCGGCAAAAGTTATGTCCATATCCTCACCTCACGCTTTATTTCGCCCCAAGTTTAATCCTTGGGTCGATAACCTTATACAAAATATCCACAACTACGTTCATCGTAATAATCAGCGCGGCCAAAAATATCGTCGTCCCCATAATCAGCGGATAATCCCGCGAAAGGGTGGAGGTGATAAAGGCGTTGCCCACGCCGGGGATTGTGAACACCTTTTCTATGACAAAACTTCCGGTCATAATATAAGCGAGCATTGGCCCGAGATAAGTAACGACAGGCAGAATCGCGTTGCGGAGCGCGTGCTTAAACAGGCAGCGGAAGCTCGACAGGCCCTTGGCCCGCGCGGTGCGCATATAATCCTGCCCCAGGACGTCGAGCATCGACGAGCGGCAAAGCCTCGAAATATACGCCATAGGATACAGCGAAAGCGCGAGAACCGGCAGGATATAGTGCTTCGGAGTCTCCAAACCGAGCGTCGGCAGTATTTTGAGCTTCACGCCGAAAATTATAAGAAGCACGGTCGAGACGACGAAACCCGGCACGGAAATCCCCATAGTGACAAATATCATAATCAGGTTGTCCAGGGTTTTTCCGCGTTTGTAGGCGGCGACCGAACCAAAAGCCACCCCCGCGAATAAGGCCAGCAGCACCGCCATTCCGCCGAGACGGGCCGACACCGGAAACCCCGCGGCGATAATCTCATTAACCGTCCTGCCGCGCTGTTTCAGGGACACGCCCATATCTCCGCGCATAAGCCGCGCTATGTAGTTCCGATATTGGACGGGCTTCGGCTGGTCCAGCCCGTATTTTTTGTTAAGCGCCTCAAGAGTGGCCGCGGAGGGCGCTTTTTCCGCCAGAAACGGCCCGCCCGGTATCAAAAACATCACCGAAAAAGTCAGCGTCGAAACGATAAAGATTGTTAGCAACGCGAAGAGCACGCGCTTAAAAATGTATTTGAACATCTATTTCACCTTGGTTCCCGTAAATTAATATATGCTATATATTATAACAAACTTCGGCATTATTTTGCAAGCGGAAATTGCGGGAAACCAGACAAAAAGGCGCGGAGGGTCCCGCGCCTTTGCGTGTTATTTCTTATTCGCCGCACATCTTACAAGTCTTAATGGTCTTGTCGCCGTCCGCCTTCGCCCAAAGGAGCTTAACCCCCGTGCGTTTGCAGAGAGGGCACACGCCGCGCCAGCCAGCCGTCTTTTTAACGGAATGTCCGCGTTTCGCCTTACCCATAAAAATCACCTCCTTAAAATATCTCCAATGCCGCCTTACCAGTGAGGAACGTCATACCTCAACCTCCCCCATAACCTTCCCGATGCTTTCCGAAAACGCCAGCTCCGCGCCGATTCCTCTGCTCGTCGCGCCTTTGTTTATGAGGACTATGTGTCCGCCCCTAAAATAATCCACAAGCCCCGCCGCGGGATACACAGACAGCGACGTGCCGCCGACAATGAGGGTTTCCGCTTCCGATATAGCTTTCACCGCCGCTTTGAGCACGCCCTCGCTCAGACCCTCCTCATACAGCACCACGTCCGGCTTCAGCCGCCCGCCGCACCCGCATTGGGGGATTCCCCGCGCGTTTAGAATCACCTCAACCCCGTGGGCCGGCTTCCCGCATTTCTGGCAAAAATTCCTGTATACGCTCCCGTGCAGCTCAAGCACATTTTTCGAGCCGGCCATTTGGTGCAGATTATCTATGTTCTGAGTCACGACGGCGCGGAGTTTACCGGCTTTTTCAAGCTCCGCCAGCTTCAAGTGCGCCGCGTTCGGCTTAGCGTCCCGAAAAATCATCTTTTCACGGTAAAACCGATAAAACTCCTCCGGCTTCTCGTCAAAAAAACTCCGGCTTATAATGCGCTCCGGCGGGTATTTATAGTTCAGGTTGTACAGCCCGTCCACGCTTCGGAAATCGGGTATGCCGCTTTCGGTTGAGACTCCGGCCCCGCCGAAAAAGACTATGTTCTCGCTCCCCTTAATAATCGCGTTAAACCGAGCCGACCTTTCCGCGTAATTGTCCGTCACTATTTTATTCTCCCAGAATTACTTTGTCAATGCTTTCACCCGGCGGCACCATAGGATAGACCTTTTCGTCGCTTGAAATCCAGCAATCCACCACGGCGGGCACTCCGCCCTCGGCGCTCGCGCGCGCCTCCCGCAGGACGTCCCTCGCCTCCGCCGCGTCTTTTATTCTGAAACCGCGGCAGCCGAACGCCTCCGCAAGTTTAACAAAATCCGCCGCCGTCCGGCTCAAATCCGTCTGCGAAAACCGCCCGCCATAGAAAAGCTCCTGCCACTGGCGCACCATACCAAGCGCGTGATTATTCATAATAATATCGACGACCGGCAGCTTATAATCCGCCGCCGTGGCCAGCTCCACGCAGTTCATTCGGAACGAGCCGTCCCCGGTGATGTTCACGGCAAGGCGCTTCCCCCGCGCCACGGACGCGCCTATAGCCGCGCCAAGGCCGAAGCCCATAGTGCCAAGGCCCCCGGAGGAGATAAACCCGCGCGGGAAGCCCGCCCCAAGGTATTGCCCCGCCCAAATCTGGTGCTGGCCCACGTCCGTCGTTACGGCCGCGCCGCGCATAACCTCCCGCACCGCGCGCAGAAGCGCCGGGGGCCGCAGAGCGTCCTCTTTCTCGAAAAGCGGCAGGGGGTAAGCCGCCTTCAGCCCGCCCACGCGCTCAAGCCAGGCTTTGTGGCTCATTTCGGGCAGACGGCCCAACAGGCGCTTTATAACCTCGCCTAAATCGCCTATAACCTGGCTTTCGGTCATCACGTTTTTGTTGATTTCCGCCGCGTCCACGTCAAGATGGAGCACCTTCGCCTCCTGCGCGAATTTCCGCACGTCGCTTATAACCCGGTCGGAAAAGCGCGCTCCCGCCGCTATGAGCAGGTCGCACTCCATAACCGCCATATTGGAGGTTTTTGTGCCGTGCATACCGACCATACCGGTAAAGCGCGGCGAATCGTCCGGAAAAGCCCCGAGTCCCATAAGCGTCAGCGCCACGGGCGCGTCGATTTTTTCGGCGAATTTTTTCAGCAAATCCGCCGCGTTAGCGGAGATGACCCCTCCGCCGGCGTAAATCAGCGGCCGCTTGGCTTCGCTTATGAGGCGCGCGGCCTCCGCCAAATCCTCCTCCGTCACGGAGTCCGTCTCCGGGGAGATCTTCCGAGGCTCCCGCCGTTCATAGGGGTATTCCGCCGCGGTCACGTCCTTCGTTATGTCCACGAGCACCGGGCCGGGCCGCCCGGAAAGCGCGATGTAAAACGCCCGGCGCACGGTCTCGGCCAGTTTCTCAATATCCTTGACTATGAAATTATGCTTTGTGATAGGCATAGTAATGCCCGTCGTGTCCACCTCCTGAAAGCTGTCCTTGCCCAGGAGGGGCTTGGCGACGTTGCCCGTGACGGCAATCAGCGGCACGGAGTCCATATAAGCCGTGGCTATGCCGGTGACGAGGTTAGTCGCGCCCGGCCCGCTTGTGGCGATACACACGCCGGCCTTGCCCGTGGCGCGGGCGTATCCGTCGGCGGCGTGCGCGGCGCCCTGTTCGTGCGCGGTCAGGTAATGCGTGATTCTGTCCCGGTATTTATAGAGCGCGTCATATATATTAAGCACCGCGCCGCCCGGATAACCGAAAACGTCCGAAACGCCGTGCTCCAGCAGGGTCTCGATAAGGATTTCGGAGCCGTTTAACGTGACTGTCGCCATATCTGTTCCTCCTGTATCCGAGGGCCGCCCGTCACAAAGCCGCCGGGTCAAACAGCCGCCCCGCCAGCGCGCTGGCGGCGGCGACGACCGGGCTGGCCAGATAAACCTCCGACGACGGGTGCCCCATTCTCCCGACAAAATTGCGGTTTGTCGTCGAAACAGCGCGTTCGCCCTCCGCCAGCACGCCCATATGCCCCCCCAGACAGCAGCCGCAAGTCGGGGTGGACACCGCCGCCCCCGCGTTTATCAAGTCCTCTATAATGCCCTCTTTCAGCGCCTCCAAATAAATTCTCTGCGTCCCCGGCAGGATAATAAGGCGAACGCCGGACGCAACCTTCTTTCCGCGCAATATCCCCGCCGCCGCGCGCAAATCGCTCAGCCGCCCGTTTGTGCAGGAGCCTATGACCACCTGGTCCACCGGCACGTCCCCAACTTCGTCGATGGTTCGCGTGTTCTCCGGAAGGTGCGGGAAAGATACCGTCGGGCGCAGTTTTGATAAATCCACAGTATATTCCGCGGCGTACTCCGCGTCCTCATCAGCCGTGTACTCAGTCCCTTGGGCGGCGTTATGCTCCCGTATATATTCCCGCGTTTTGTCGTCTACTGGAAAAATGCCGTTTTTCGCGCCCGCCTCTATGGCCATATTAGCTATAGTGAAACGGTCGTCCATTGAAAGAGCCGCCAAGCCCTCCCCGTGGAACTCCATAGACTGGTAAAGCGCGCCGTCCACGCCGATTTTGCCGATTATATGCAGGATAACGTCCTTACCGGACACCCATTCCGGAAGCGCCCCGACGAGGTTAAATTTGAGCGCCTCCGGCACTTTGAACCAAGCCTTGCCCGAATACATGGCCGCGGCCAGGTCAGTTGAGCCGACGCCCGTGGCGAAAGCCCCCAGCGCGCCGTAGGTGCAGGTGTGAGAATCCGCGCCTATAACGGCGTCCCCCGCCGTCACAAGGCCTTTCTCCGGCAGGAGACAGTGCTCTATGCCCATTTCGCCCACTTCAAAATAATTCTTTATGTTATGCCGCCGGGCGAACTCTCGCACAATTTTACAGTGCCTCGCGGACTTTATGTCCTTATTCGGCGTGAAATGGTCGGGCACGATTACGACTTTATTCTGGTCAAACACGGCCGCGGCGCCGATTTTCTCAAACTCCGCTATGGCCACCGGGGTGGTCACGTCGTTTCCGAGCGCCAAGTCTATGTCCGCCTCTATAAGCTGGCCGGCCGAAACGGATGGAAGCCCCGCCCGCGCCGCCAGGATTTTTTGGGTCATTGTCATAGCCATTTTTTTACTCCTCTGAGAATTATGTAGAGTGCCGCTCTATGTCCGTGTCAAAAATTGACGCGCGGCAATTCTATGTTTTACCGGCAAATTCAGCCCTCGTTCAGCTTATATTCAATACTGTCCGTGAGGGCGGCCCAGCTGGCGTGGATAATGTCGCTGGCCACTCCGACCGTACTCCAGGAGCGGTTTCCGTCGCTTGATTCAATCAGCACGCGCACTACGGACGCCGTGGGGAATTTCGCTCGAACGCTGAGCAGACGGACCTTATAATCAGTCAGGCGGACGCTTTTCAACTCCGGATAAAAGCCCGAAAGAGCCTTGCGGAGCGCTTTATTGAGCGCGTCCACCGGCCCGTCGCCCTCGGCGGCGGTAATTTTTTCTGATTCCCCAACTTTTATTTTAATCATTGCCCGGGCGCAGCGGCCGCTTATCACAATCACGTCATAGTCAACAAGCTCGAAAAACTGCCGGTACCGCCCAAGAAGCTTCCTTATTATGAGGGCGACGCTGCCCTCGGCGGCCTCAAACTGCCACCCCTTATTCTCAAGCCGCTTCAGCTCCCGCAGAACCGCCTCGGTTTCCGGCGAATCCTTGGTGATTTCCGGGGCGATTTTGCGAATTTCCGGAAGCACAGCGCCGCGCCCGCTGACCTCGCTTATGAGGAAGCGCCGCTCGTTGCCCACGCTCGACGGCTCCACGTGCTCAAAAGCGGCCGAAGCCTTTTTCACGCCGTCGATATGCATCCCGGCTTTATGAGCGAAAGCCGAACGGCCCACGTAGGGCGCGTTCCCTCGGAGGGAACCGCCGGCGATTTCTCCGATAAGCCGCGCGGTTTCCGTCAGAAGCTCCATATTTTCCGGAGGTATGCAGGTATAGCCGCGCTTAAGCTGCAAGTTCGCGATAATGGCCGCCAAATCAGCGTTGCCGCACCTTTCGCCGAAGCCGGTGAGCGTTCCCTGGACGTGCTCCGCCCCGGAAAATACAGCCGCGACCGAACCGGCGACGGCCATCCCTCCGTCGTTGTGGCAGTGCGCGCCGATTTTCATCCCGGGGAAGCGCGACGCGACGACCCGCGTTATCTCGCCGATTTCGTCAAAAAACGCGCCGCCGTTCGTATCGCAAAGGCAGACGCAAGAAGCCCCCGCCGCCGCGCGCAAGGTCTCCAGCGCGTAATCCCTGTTCGCTTTGTATCCGTCAAAAAAATGCTCCGCGTCAAAAATAACCTCTCGCCCCCGCTCCTTCAGGAAATCAATGGTCTCCCGAATCATCGCCAGATTCTCCGAGAGAGAGGTTTTTATGACTTCGGTAACGTGAAAATCCCAAGATTTGCCGAAAATCACCGTCGCCGGCGCGCCGGAGGAAAGCAGGACCGCAACCTGCGCGTCCTCCCCAGCGGGCAGGCCCGGCCGGCGCGTGGCGCCAAACGCCGCTATTTTAGCGCGTTCCCACGATTTTTCTCGAAGCCGCCGGAACAGCTCCAGGTCCTTGGGGTTCGACGCGGGGTTTCCCGCCTCGATATAAGCCGCGCCAAGCCTGTCCAGCGCCGAAACTATCTTCAGCTTGTCCTCAATCGTGAAGGAGATTCCCTCCGCCTGCGCCCCGTCCCGGAGGGTGGAGTCCAAAATGTCAATCATCGGTTATTTTACCCAGCTCATCATCTTCCGCAGCTCCCGCCCGACCTTTTCCACCTGATGCTCCGCCTCAAGGCGGCGCGCGGCGTTAAAATGCGGCCGGTTCGTCTGGTTCTCCAGAATCCATTTCCGGGCGAAGGTCCCGTCCTGAATCTCGGTTAAAACGCGCTTCATCTCACGCTTGGTCTCCTCGGTGATAATGCGCGGCCCCGTTTCGTAATCGCCGTACTCCGCCGTGTCGCTTATGGAGAAGCGCATACCAGCCAGGCCGCCGGAATTCACCAGGTCGATAATCAGCTTCATTTCGTGCACGCACTCAAAATAGGCGCTCTCCGGCTGATAACCCGCCTCGACGAGCGTCTCAAAGCCCGCTTTCATAAGCGCGGACACGCCGCCGCAAAGCACGGCCTGCTCGCCGAAAAGGTCGGTCTCCGTCTCCTCCTTAAAGGTCGTCTCAAGGACGCCCGCCCGCGCCCCGCCTATACCGAGGGCATAGGCTAAGCCTATATCAAAAGTATCCCCGGAGGGGTTCTGGTGGACGGCTATAAGGCAAGGCACGCCGCGCCCCTCAAGATACTGGCTGCGGACGGTGTGTCCGGGGCCTTTCGGCGCTATCATAAAGACGTTTACGCCCTCCGGCGGAACAATCTGCCCGAAGTGGATATTAAACCCGTGCGCGAAAGCTAGATATTTCCCTTCCCGGAGGTTCGGCTCAACGCTTTCTTTATAGAGCTTCGCCTGCTTTTCGTCGTTTATAAGAATCATAATTATATCGGCGGAGGCCGCCGCGTCCTTTGCGGTTTTCACCGTAAACCCGGCCTCTTCGGCCGCTTTCCAGGACTTCGAGCCTTCATAGAGGCCGATTACGACGTTCACGCCGGAATCCTTCAAATTAAGCGCGTGAGCGTGCCCCTGCGAGCCGTACCCGATAACCGCCACGGTTTTGTTGGCCAGAAGCCCGAGATTGCAGTCCTGCTGATAATAAAGTTTAGCCATTTTACAGTCCTCCTGAATTGTATGTATCAATATAGTTTGTCAGAACCTGTTCTCAGTAATCCCCCCGCCCCAGAGCGGTCATACCCGTCCTGGCGGCGGAAATAATCCCGTAAGGCTCCATAAGGCGCATTAGCGCGGAAATTTTCCTTTCGTCGCCGGTTATCTCAAGCATAACGGATTCCGGCGAAACGTCCACCACGTCGGCGCGGAAAACCCCCGCTATGCCGATAATATCCATGCGGTTGTAGGCGTTCACGCTGATTTTTATAAGCGCAAGCTCCCGGTAGACGCCGGTCTCCTGCGGAAGCTCCGTAACCTTGCGCACGTCCACGAGCTTATCGACCTGTTTGCGTATCTGCTCACAGATAATGTCGTCGCAGGTGACGGCCACGGTTATGCGCGAGATTTTCGGATTCTCCGTTTCCCCAACGCTGAGGCTGTCTATATTATATCCCCGGCGCGAAAAAAGGCCGGAAACGCGGCTTAAAACGCCCGCGTGATTATCCACCGTAATTGACAAAACGTGACGCCCCACCGACGTTAAACTTGAGCTTGACACCGGCTTCCTCCTTTGTAAAAAACCGCCGCGTCCGCGGCGGCGTACGGCAATTTTCAAAATCGCGGACTTCGCCAGCCAGCGTTTTGTAAAATCGCTCTCTTTCGGTATTATCCGGATAGGATTTGAACCTATGAGTGACGGAGTCAGAGGCCGTTGCCTTACCACTTGGCGACCGGATAACGTAATACCCAGAGATTATAACACAACCCCGCGGGCGTGTCAAGAGCGCGGGGTATAAATTTTATGTTTACAAAAAATATTTTTTGTGATATAATTAAGCGTGTTTGATTTAACTTACAACTGGGGGGTATTTTTGTGCCGAACGATACGGACGTCGCAATAGAAGAAAAAATCCTGAAGCCCATAAGCGGGCTTTTGTGTATGTTCGCCATAACTTTTGGAATGCTCGCGGCGGTTCTTTTCACCGTGGTTGCTTTTGTGGTCAATATGGGCGGATTTTCGGCCCTGCTCGCCTCCGTTTCCTTGATCTATATCTGTATCGTGGGGCCGCTGCTTTACTGCGGGGTCCTGGTGGTCCAGCCGAATCAGGCCGCCGTTTTAACCTTTTTCGGCAAATATTACGGAACGGTTAAAAGCGCCGGGTTCTTTTACGTCAACCCCTTCGCCAGGCCCATGCGCGTGCCGAATCTGCCCGCCGCGCCGGCGGAGGTGCAGAGCGGGAGCGTCTCCATATACAATTCCTTCGGCCCGAAGCGGCTTTCGCTCAAGGCAATGACGCTGAACAACGCGCTCCAGAAAATAAACGACAAAATGGGCAATCCTATGATTATCGGGATTGTCGTCATATGGCGCGTCGCGGACACCGCCCGCGCGATGTTTCAGGTTGAGAATTTCGCCGATTTCCTTTCGATACAATGCGACTCAAGCCTGCGCGGGATAGTGCGGCTCTACCCTTACGACTCGGCGGTAGACGACGAAAAGACCCTGCGCGGCAGCAGCGACGAAATAGCCGAAAAAATGCGCTTGGAAATCCAGGAAAAGGTGCGTATGGCCGGCCTTGAGATTCTTGAGGCGCGGATAACTCATCTGGCCTACGCGTCGGAGATAGCGTCGGCTATGCTCCAGCGCCAGCAGGCGGCGGCGATCGTGGACGCGCGGCGCCTTATAGTGGACGGCGCCGTGGGCATTGTTCAGCTTGCCCTCAAGAAGCTTGAGGAGGAGGAGGGCATGAAATTCAGCGAGGACCGCAAGGCGGCGATGATAAGCAACCTTATGGTCGTCCTTTGTGGAAACAAGGAGACCACGCCGACGGTGAACGCCGGAATGTAAGCGAGTCCTTACGGCCTTGGCAGCTTCAGCACCTTTCCGGCGTAAATCGTGTCCGGGTTCTTAATTTCGTTAACCTCCATTATTTTTGAAACCATACTTTGAGTACCGTAAAAAGTCATACTAATATAACTCAAGTTGTCGCCGTCCATAACCGTGTACGTCTCCGGGACGGGGTTATGGCCTGGGCCGGAGGTTTCCGAAACCTCCGGCTCTTTTTCCGGTTCCGGCTCCGGCTCCGGCTTAGTTTTCTCAGGCTCCGCCGGAGGCTGAGGCGGCGCCTTCTCTTCGGGCATATCCTCAAAACCGCTTTCCTCATTTATAATGGACGGCTCCACCGTCTCTACTTGAGATATTTCCTCCTCCGCGAAAACGGTTTTCGTCCCCGCGCCGCCTGAACCGGACAGCAGCAGGTTTTTATAAGAAGTGTTCAGCTCGGACAGGCTGCCCTCAAGCGCGCGGATTTTATTTTCGTTCCGCGCCAGGCCGGCGCCCATAACGACGCAGACCAGCGCCAGAAACGCCGAAAGCGTGGAGAACATCGACGCGACGGCGGTTTTTGGCGCGTTTCCAGAAAAAGCCGCCTGCCGAAACGGGGCCGCCCGCCGGGGAAACCTCGGCGCGGGCGGGCGCGGCTTGCTGACCGCTTTCCGAATCTTGCCCATTTTCGCCATATCCACGGACTCCGCGCCCTCTCCCGCCTCAAGCGGCTCTTCGCCGCCTTTATTTTCAATCATATACTCGTGCATACCGTCGTTTTTGTCATAGTATATAAAATAACCGCGGGCCTCGGCCAGAAACGGCTTTTTGGCCTGCTCGCCCCTGTAATAAAAGGCGTTCAGTTTTTCTATGGGGTCGATAACAAACATCACCTGATGAGGCGATTTGAACGCCTCCAGGTGATACGCGGCGTAGGCGGCGTTCAGCCCTATCCCATACCCCGGCTGGGACTGCATCCACCCGACGATTTCCAGATTGTCGAAATATTTCGCGATCTGCTCCCTCGCGTGCTCGAAAGAAGCCGCCGAAAACCGCAGGATACCTTTATCCGTCACGGCGTCGCACGCGGCCACAGCCCCGCTTATAAAAAGCACGCGCTCCCCGTCAATCTGAATCCCCCTGCCGACGAGAAAGGCGATGCGCTCGCTGTAGCCGCCTTTCCCCGCGTAATTATGCAGGTACGAGCAAACGTAGTCCTCTATGTATATTTTCGCGCCGCCGTTTATGCTGCCGACTTGCTTAATGTTGGCGGGAAACTCGAAATTTTCAGTACCCATAAAAATCCCCCCTCGTATTTGTCTATATATTATCACAACTAAATGTAATATTTTGACAAAACACGCGGGTTTGTACACTTTTTTTATAGACAGAACATCGCGAAATATTATCGGATTTTACTGATTTCCCCGTTTTCTACCAAAAAAACCCTGTCTCCGGCTATATCCGACGCTTCCGCGGAGGTTATGAGCGTCTGGGAGCGCCCGGCGCAGTCCATAAGATAGCGCCGCCGCTTCCCGTCAAGCTCGGAAAAAACGTCGTCCAGCAGGAGCACGGGCGGCTCCGCGGAGTTCTCCGCCGCGCGCCGCAGGACGGCCAGCTTCAGGGAGAGACAGACGGACCTCTGCTGCCCCTGGCTGGCGTACAGCTTCGCCTCCCGCCCGTTCAGGAGGAGCGTTAAGTCGTCCTTATGCGGCCCGGCCGAGGTCGCTCCGAGGTTTACGTCTCTTTCGGCTGTTCTTCGCAGCTTGGGCAATAACGCCGCCTCCTCCGCGTTCGGCCTGTAGAGCGCCTTAAAATCCTCCGCGCCGCCGGACAGCTCCGCGTGAATCTCCGCCGCGCAGTCCGCGAGCTCCCGGCAAAACGCCCGCCGCGCGGAAATGATTTCCGCGCCGAAGCCGGCCAGCGCCTCGTCCCACACCTCAAGCTCCGCGAAATCCCGCAGGGGGCGGCCAAACAGCCCCCGAAGGCAGGCGTTTCGCTGCTTCAGCGTGTGGTAATACTGCTTCAGGTTATAATAGTAAACTGAGGAAGTCTGGCAAAGCTCCATATCGAGCAGGCGGCGGCGCTCCGCCGGGCCGAGCTTCACCACCCAGACGTCCTCCGGAGAGAAAGAGACCAGGCGAAGCGCGCCGTAAAGCTCGCCAAGCCGCCTTATCTGCGCGCCTCCGACGAATATTTCTTTGGGTAAGCCCGATCCTCCCGAGCCGCGCAGGCGCACCTCTATTTTCCTGCCGGAACCGCCGGAGGTTTCGGCGGCGACCCGCGCGTAGTCCGCTCCAAACCGGATAAAATCAAGGTTTCCAGCGTTCTTCCAGGATTTTCCGCAAGCCGCCAGGTGAATTGATTCCAAAAAATTCGTTTTCCCCGCGCCGTTGCGCCCGATGAATAAATTGACGCCGCTGTGAAGCTCGATTGTGTCCGTTTTGAGGTTTCTGAAATTTTCCGTATAAACCCCGGTCAGCATTTAGCTTTTCGGGCGCAGGGGCAGGATAAGATAGCGGAAACGGTCGTTTTCAAGGTTATCCACCACGCAGGGCGAAAGCGGAGACGACATATTCAGCCGCAGGCTTGATTCCTCCGTCACCCGGAGCACGTCCAGAAAATACTGCGGGTTAAATTCTATCGTTACGCTGCCGCCGGCGCACTTTACCGGGATTTCCTCATCAACCGAGCCGAGCGGCGCGCGGGAGGAAAGCTTCAGCTCGTTTTCGTCGAAAGCCAGGCGCACCGGCGGTTTGGTTTCGTCGTGGGAAAGCAGCATGACGCGCTCCACAGCCGAAAGCAGCGACGCTTTGTCCACAACGGCGGAAATCGGGCAGTCCGCCTCAAAATTTAAGCGGTAGGCCAAAAAGTCCCCCTGGATGATTTGAGAACCGAAAATCACGCCTTGCATTTCAAAAACGACCTGCCGCGCCGAAAAGCACATCACGACCTCGCCGTCCTCCGGCAGGACGCGCTCAAGCTCCTGCAGCGTTTTTCCGGGCACCACCGCCATCACCTCGCACACTTCGGCCACCTCGCCCATTCCGTGGGAAATCCGGTATCCGTCCACCGCCACGACGTTTATTTTCCCCTCCCGAATCTCGAAAAGCTCTCCCCGAAACACGGGTTTTCCCGGGTCCGTGCCGACGGAGAAGCGCGTCCTCCGGATTATGTTCTTAAGCTCCGAGGCGGCGATACCCACGGTTTTGTCTCGCTCCGCCGCCGGTAATACCGGAAATTCCGCCGCGTCCAGGCCCGCTATGGAAAAATTTACCTTGCCGGATTTTATTTTCAGAATGAACTTATCGTCCGTACTGATAGTAATCTCCCCGTCCGGCATTTTTCGTATTACCCCTCCGAACATAGAAGCGTCCGCGGCTACGCGGCCGGCGGTTTCGATTTCGGCTTCTATCCCGAATACTTTAATATTCATTTCCATATCAGTGGCGAAGATCTCAAACCCCTCCGAGCCGGCGGACAATATGAGGCACTTGAGTATAGGCATAGTGGTCTTGGACGAAACGGCGCGCGACGCGGTGTTAATCGCGTCAATTAACGCGGACTTGCTGACGGTGATTTTCATGGTTTTCCTCCTCCGCCCCTCGCGAAAGGGGAGTTGTCTATAAGTAACATCGTTTTATATAAGTTTTTAGTAATAATAGTAGTAGTACAGGTGGATAAGTGGATAACCCAGTTCCGCCTTGAAACGACTGGTTTCCCGAGAAAAATATCTTGTGGATAAGCCGGTGAAAACAATGCGGGTTATTAACACAAAAAATGTAAAAAAATTTCCGGCGGACTTATCAACATTTTCCACAGGTTTTTTAACATCCCCGCCCACAAAGTTATCAACAGAAAACAGGCCTTATCCACAGACTTATCCACAGTTTTGAAACCTTCACCGGCCGCGTATCCTTTCCTCAAGCTCCGCCAGAGTCGCGGCGAGCTTCCCTCCGCCGGCCTCAAGCTCACCCAGGATTTTGTCGCACCCGTGAATAACGGTGGAATGGTCCTTTCCGAACGCCCGCCCGATAAGCGGCAGGCTTTGCGTGTCGGCCAGCTTCCGGCAAAGATACATCGCCACCTGTCTCGGGTAAACGATTGTCTGGGTCCGCTTCTTCCCCTTTATTTCCTCCACGCTCACCTTGTAATGTTTTGAAACCGCCTCGATTACGCCGTCAATGGTGATTTCCCGGCGCTCCTCCTTCCGCGCGAACTCTCCCATATTTTCCCGCGCCAAATCCAGCGTAATCTCTTTTTTCATTAAAAGGGAAAGCGCGATGATTTTAGCCAGCGCCCCCTCCAGCTCCCTGATGTTTGAATGGACGTTCTGGGCGATGTAATTTATAACCTCCGGCGGCACGGGCGTCCCCTCAAGCTCCGCTTTTTTGGTAAGAATCGCCATACGCGTCTCGATATCCGGCATGGTTATGTCTACTATAAGCCCCTTGCCGAAGCGTGAGGTCAGCCTGTCCTCTATGTTTCGGAGGTCCTTGGGCGGCTGGTCGCTCGAAATGACTATCTGCCGGTTGTTGTCATAAATCGTGTTGAACGTGTGAAAAAGCTCCTCCTGGATGCCCTCCTTATCCGACAGGAACTGGATGTCGTCAATAAGAAACACGTCTATTTCCCGGAATTTATTGCGGAAATTCTGATTGGTGTTTTTTACCAGCGCGCTTACAAACTCGTTGGTAAAATTTTCCGTCGTCGTGTACAACACCTTTTTAGAGGAATCACGCCCCGCCACGTAGTTTCCTATGGACTGCATAAGGTGGGTCTTGCCCAGGCCGACTCCGCCGTAGATAAAAAGCGGGTTATACATAGTCTCGCCGGGCCTGTCCGCCACCGCCACCGACGCGGCGTAGGCCAGCTCGTTGCTTTTGCCCCTCACGAAGCTATCAAAAACGTACTTTTCGTTAAGCCCAACCTCGTTCTTTTTGTCCTGCGGCTTTTTATGGGCGTGGATAGGCGGCGGGGCCTCGTTCTCCCCGGATTCCGCCTCGGCCAAATCGTCCTCCGGGCTTAAAATCCGCAGGCTGTAGGGCAGCCGCGTCACCGTCTGAAGAGCGTCCTGCAGAATCCGCCCGTAGCGCATTTCCGCCGTGTCCTTGACGAAGGGCGAGGGCGCCATTACGTTAAAATAGCCGCTCCGCGCGGAAATAAGGCTCATAGGGCTTATGACCGTTTCCATTATAACCGCGGAAAACCGGCCCGAAGTCAGGCGCAGCGCCGCCCGCCAATATTCTTCAAGAAGCGGGCTTTCCTCTTTTTCCGGCTCATTCGTGAGAATATACATAAAAATCCCCCTCTAACGCTTTATTAATGATAGCAAAAAACGATTTCTTTTTCAACAGTTCAAGCCGTATCTTCGCGCGCTAAAAAAAATTTTAATTTTTCCGAAATTTTGCTTGACACTTCCTTTTTTTTGGAGTATAATCTTATACAGTCAGTGCCGATGATGCTTCGGCGCGTTGACCTAGCGCGGCTCAATAGCTCAGTTGGTTAGAGCGCCGGCCTGTCACGCCGGAGGTCGAGGGTTCGAGTCCCTTTTGAGTCGGTCATAATTTTAATCACCTCTTTTCATTACGGGGGTATAGCTCAGTTGGGAGAGCGTCTGCCTTACAAGCAGAATGTCGGAGGTTCGAGCCCTTCTGCCCCCATTTTATAAACCAGGCAAGCCGTGTTGTTTCAAATGCGGCTTTTTGTTTTACACATCATACTATTTTGAAAAAGAAAAAAATCGGATAAAATTATAAAAAACTATAGAAATTTAAGGGCTGTTGTGTTATCATTAAATTATTACAATAAAGATTACATTTTAACGGAAGTCCGAAAGAAGGTGTGCGATGTCGTCAATGCTGAATTATATTGATTACAGGGATTCCCTTGAATCCGAGGGCGATATTGTGGCCGAGGATATAAAACTTCCAGACGGCAAGAAACTTATGTCCAAAGGGACGATTCTCAACGAGTATCACATAAACCGCCTTATAAAATTTAATATTCGAAAGATATGGATTATTCGCGA
Organism: Clostridiales bacterium; assembly: GCA_031287685.1. Classification (GTDB taxonomy): domain Bacteria; phylum Bacillota; class Clostridia; order Lachnospirales; family WQUN01; genus JAITSQ01. Next base: position 44,816 of record JAITSQ010000031.1, read on the forward strand.
AATCCGGGAGTCTTATTCCTCCGACGAGGAGGTCAAGAACGACATTTTGGACTCCACCGTGTCTATAATGAACGGGATTCTGCAGGACGGGTCTATTAAAACGGAGCATCGCGACAGGCTCTTTAAGATTCTGTATTACTCAAACCCAGAAAATTTCGCGGCCATCGTGAATTATGTGGAGTATTTGGGCAATCAGGAGTATTTTGTGTACGACCATTCCCTGACCGTGGCTTGGCTGGCGGTAAAAATCGGCTCCGCCGTAGGCGTAGGTAAAGATGGCCTTGTGGAGCTTATGCAGGCCGGGCTGCTCCACGACGTGGGTAAATACAGTATTCCCGGAGATATTCTTAATAAAGTGGAGCGTCTTTCCGACCAGGAGTGCGAGCTGATTCGCCGGCATCCGCTCGTGGGGTACCATATGATAAAGGACACGGTTTCGACCGAAGTAGCCGAGGCCGTTCTTTATCACCACGAGAAGCTCAACGGCGCCGGTTATCCGTTCGGGGTCACGGATGCCGATATACCGCGGTACGCCAAGATTATTTCTATTGCCGACACTTTCGAGGCGCTCATATCGAGCCGCCCGTACCGCCATAAATTTTCGCCGTTTATGGCGCTCCGCATTATGCGGGATATGGCTATGGCTCAGGAAATTAGTTACGGTATTTACGACACGTTTCAGATAAATTTTATGAACAGCTTAATAGGCAAGCCCCACCCGGAAATTGAAGGTTCCTTTGTCGTGGGCTATGACAAGGAAAAAATTGAGTTAATATATATGCAGGCTCCGCAATAAAAAAACCGCTTCCTCACCTCGAGAACGAGCGGTTTTTTTATTGCTGCTATAGGTAAAATTTAATTTTTTCCATCGCCATCCGGACTTTTTCGCTTTCCGGGTCTATCTCAAGCGCGCGGTCCAGATATTCCTTCGCCTCTTGATACCGCCCGGAGTTAAAGCGGCGCGCGCCGCTGTTATACGCCAAAATCCCTCGCGTTTCCCGCTTTGACAGCTGCGCGAAGATCACCGCCAGGCCGAACAGCGCCACGACCGCTCCCGCCGCCAGCACCACGACGGATTTCGTGACGAAAAAAAACAGCGCGATAAAAATGCCCAAAACGCCGGGAATTATGTTTATCGGCATATCCGCCAGCGGCAGATGCCCCGGCTCACGGAAACGCGGGTCGTCCAAAGTTTGCATCTGCGCCGCGCGCAGCTTTGCCCGGAACATTTCGTCGTAATTGGACGGGCGGCGGCGCTCCGGCGGCACAGGCACGTTCCCCTTGAGCGTCTTGAACTCTGAAATTTGGTTATTGTTGATTTTGAATAAGATGTAAATTTGCGTTTTCAAGTGCTTGCCGCTCTTGCTCCGCACTTTGCGCGATATGCGGAGCATATAGAAAACGCCCTGTTCGTAGGTGTCGAGAGGACAGATAACAATTAGTCGCTTGGCCTCGTTATACGAAATGTCCACACGCATAATGTACCCGTCCGTGTCAGTAACGCCCATAGTCTTTTCTGAAACGGACTTTTCGTCAAGATCAAGATTAAACTTAATATACCAGAATATATCCTCCGGATTCGTAATGTTCGTCTGTATTTTATCTTTAAGCCCAGGGATATTTGTGCTAACGGTTATATTTTTATTCATCTAAGTCACCAATAAATTTGAACAGTACATCCTCTATTTCGGACGCATCGCACAATGTATTGTGTCTAACGGGTTTTTTGTCCAGCCTGCGAAGTTTTTCGGGAATCGCCGTCCCGGAAACCTCCGACAGCTTCTCGAGGGCCGCGAAGGCTGAATCAGCCTTATGTCCTCCCGCCCGCAAGACGTCCGCCGCGAATTTATACGGACTGGCCGTGGCTAATATGACGCAGTTGGAAATTTCGCCCAAATCCCGCCATACCGCCAGCGCGACCGCTGTGTGCGGGTCTATGAAATAACCGGATTCCGCCGTTTCCCGGATGGCGCGCAGGGTTTTTTCCTCGTCGGCCCAGCCCGCCGCGAATCCGGGGACAGGCTTATTAAACATATATTTTTTGTTTGTTTTAAGCGACTCCATACATTCCAGAACCGTCGCCTCGTCCGACAAGTCAAAGAGCAGGCGCTCGAAATTGCTTGAAATAAGAATGTCCATCGAAGGCGAAATTGTTACGAAAAATTTACGGTTCAAGTCATAAACGCCACTCGCGAAGAAATCCGCCAAGACACAGTTGCTATTCGACGCGCATATCAGCCGCTCCACAGGCAACCCCATTTTCTTGGCGTAATAACCCGCCAGAATATCGCCGAAATTTCCGGTGGGGACCGCGAAGCTGATTTGTTCCCCGATTGAAATATCACCCTCCTTGACCATTTGCGCGTAACTGTAAAAATAGTACACAATTTGCGGCAAAAGCCGCCCGATATTTATGGAATTTGCCGAAGACAGCTTAAAACCGGCTTTTCCAGCCTCCTCACGGACTTTCGGGCTGAGAAACATAGTTTTTACGCCGGTTTGCGCCATATCGAAGTTTCCCGAAATCCCCGCGACAAAGACGTTAGCGCCCTCCTGCGTTACCATCTGCGCCTTTTGGACAGCCGACACTCCAGCAGAGGGATAAAATACGGCGATTGCGGTCCCCGAAACATCCCGGAAGGCTTCAAGGGCCGCCTTGCCCGTGTCGCCGCTCGTGGCGGCCAGAATGAGGATTTTGGAGGATTCGCCGAGGTTTTTTGACGCGACGGCGAGTAAACGCGGCAGTATAGACAGCGCCAAGTCCTTAAAAGCCGAAGTGGGGCCATGGAAAAGTTCCAAAAAATGGCATTTTCCGGCCTTTTTCAAAGGCGCCACGGCCGGAGAGCTGAACTTATCGTCATATGCGGAATATACACAGTTCAGCAAATCGTCATTCGAAAAGTCCGTAAAATAAAGTTTCAGGATTTCATACGCCAAATCTCGGTAATTTAGGCCGCAGAATTCATCTATTCTGTTGGAACAATCAGGGAAGAAACTTGGGGTATACAGCCCTCCGTCCCCAGCGATTCCATCAAGAAGCGCGCGTGAAGGTGAAACCGCAATCCGGCTTCTTGTGCTTATAAATTTCATACTATCAGTCCCTTCGATCCCGGCGGGTTTTCGCGCAAAACCGCGCGGCGCGCGGGATATTCACGATTTCTATGGGCAACGCCGGGCCGGCCTCGCCATCCACATCCGTTTCAAGCGCTTCCCCTCCGCCGCCCAGGATTTCTACTTTTATCCGGGAAGCTTGGAAATAAAGGATATTCGGGTCGTTCAAGTGCTTCCCGGCAAGCGCGTTGAGCATAAGCCCAGCAAAGTCAAGAATTCCGCCGGCCTTCAGCGCTATGAAGTCGAAGAGTCCGTCGTCTATCGCGGCGTTCGGCACAATGCCCGAAAAACCGCCCGTCCCGCCAGTATTAAGCGTCAAGAAAAGGTAAATTTCCTCGTTGTAGACGTCCTTCCCGGCGACCGCGCGGATGCGGAAAGGCGTAAGATTGGGCGCTTGCTCCAGCCCCTTGAGGTAATACGCGAGCTTGCCCAACGCGTGCTTGAAATCCACGTCTATTTGCTGAGAAATCCCGGCGAGAGCGCCCGCCGCGCACACGTTTATAAAATATTTGCCGTTTACTTGTCCAATATCCACAAAAATTTCATCGTTTCCAGCTATAATTTTGGCGGATTCGACAGGATCCTCCGGCATACCGATAAAGCCGGCGAAATCGTTCGCCGTCCCGGAGGGGATTATGCCGATTCGCGCGGAAAGCCCGTATTTCAAGCACGCCGAGACGACTATGTTGAGCGTCCCGTCGCCGCCCGAAACGGCGATTGTGTGGTAGAAATCCGCAGAAACTTTAGACAGATACTCGTCCGCGCGGACACTTCCAGTCCGCAGGACGTGCGTGAAAAAGCCCGCCTCGCCAAAGACCGCGATAACCGCGTCTAAGGCGAATTTGAAGCTGCCGTCGCCGGACGACGGATTGTATATGAGCAGAAGATTCCTCATATCGTCCGGCTTCCTAACTTAACGGCGGAACCCGCCCCCGCCTTGCAAAGCGGGCAATCCGCCGCGTCCCACGCCTGAATATCGACCGTATAAGCCGCTTTCAGAGGCACGCCGAAGTCAGCCCGGCCTCCGCTCCGGTCAACCAAAACCGCCACGCCGACCACCTCCGCGCCGAGAGATTTGGCTATTTCTACCACCTCCGCGACGGAGCCGCCGGTCGTTACGACGTCCTCCGCGACGAGCACGCGAGAGCCTGGCGGAATCTCAAAACCGCGCCGCAGAGCCATTTTGCCGTCCAGGCGCTCGGTGAAAAGCGCTTCCGAGCCTAATTGCCGCGCAAGCTCGTAAGCGATAATCATACCGCCCATCGCCGGCCCGACGACTATATCAACCTCTCCGAAGCACGCCGCGAGGTCTCCCGCCAACTCTTCCGTGAATTTGGGCAGCTTGAGAACCTGTGCGCACTGCAAGTACCTGTCGCTATGTTTACCGGAAGTCAGCAGAAAATGCCCTTTGAAAAGCGCGCCCGCACTTTTGAAAATTTCCTCGGCCCTTGATTTGTCCATTGCTTCAACCTCGCTTCAATTATATATCATTTTGATTTCGGGAATTGTTTTGAAACCAGATTCCTCCATATAATTCTCCAACCCCGATATAACATCGGCGGCAGCGGTCGGATTGTTAAAACCAGCCGTCCCGACGGCCACGGCCCGCGCACCCGCCAGCAGGAACTCCGCCGCGTCAAGCCCCGTCATTATGCCGCCCATACCGATTATTGGCAAGTCAATCGCCCGCGCCGTCTGATGAACCATACGGAGCGCCACGGGCTTCACGGCTGGGCCGGATAAGCCGCCATAGCCATTTGCCAGAACGGGCCGGCGCGTCTTGGCGTCAATCGCCATACCGAGCAGGGTATTTATTAGGGAAAGGGCTGAGGCGCCAGCTCCGGCGGCGGCCCGCGCTATTTCCGTTATGTCCGTGACGTTTGGCGAGAGCTTGACTATAAGCGGTTTATCGGCGGCTTTGGCCACCGCTTCGACGACCCGCGCCGTCATACTTGGGTCTGTCCCGAAGGCCATTCCGCCCTCCGACACATTTGGGCACGAAATGTTAAGCTCAAGCATATCTATGTCGCTATTTTGAAGCTGCTTTGTAACTTCAGCATACTCTTCTATTGTATGGCCGCAGATATTAACCACCACCCGCGTGTCGAATTTTCGCAGAAATGGCAGGTCGTCGCGCAGAAAACGCTCCGCTCCGCCATTTTGAAGCCCCACGGAGTTGAGCATTCCGCCGTAAACTTCCGCGACGCGCGGCGGCGGGTTGCCCTCCCACGGACGCGCTGAAACCCCCTTGACGACGACTCCGCCAAGCCGGGACAGGTCAAAAAACTCCGAATATTCCCGCCCCGAAGCGAAAGTGCCGGAGGCTGTTAAAACGGGGTTTTTGAAGCGCACGCCGGCTATTTCGACACTCATATCAATCATCCCAGACCACCTCGTCAGCGCGAAAAACAGGCCCGTCCACACAGACCTTGCGATACCCCGATTTCGTTTTGATTACACAACCGACGCACGCTCCGATTCCGCAGGCCATACGTTCCTCGACGGAGACAAGCGCCGGGACGCCCTTTTCGTCGGCAAACCCGGCGACCGCCCGCAAAAGCGGCTTCGGGCCGCAAGCGACAATCAAGTCAAAATCCCGCGCCTTGCGCCGAGCCAAATCCACGGCGTTTCCGCAGAACCCAAAACTCCCATCATCCGTGGCGGTTTCCGCCTCGGTGAAATCGTTTTGTAATATCATTGAGGCCTCGTCGCGGAAGCCAAGAAAAACCTGCGGCTCCGCAACGCGGCGCGAAAGCTCAAGAAGCGGAGGAACGCCAAGCCCTCCGCCGACTATAAGAATTTTTTTTGACATACTTGAAGTATCGTATCCATTGCCTAGCGGACCAAGCGCACGCAGCCGGGTTTTGCGGGATATAAGCCGCGTTCCCGCCCCTTTGGCGCGAAAAACAACGCGAAGCCGCCCGGATTCCGCGTCAATCGCGCAAATGCTTATCGGCCGCGGCAGGAGCATATCGGGCGAATCGTTAAAAATATGCAGAAACTGGCCCGCGTGAGCCACCCGCGCGATTTCCGGGGCGTCAAGCGTCATATCAAAGATATCAAGCGCAATTTCAGTATTAGAAACGACATCACATTGCAACTGAATTGTAATCACCAGTCCTACAATACTTTCCATAAATCCGCCCGCATATCAACAGCTGCTTGGCGAATGGCTTTTTCAAAGCCTTTTTTGGCTAAATCAACGTATTTTTCATTATGGTGCGCGTCGATTATCCCTCGGGAACTATTGACAATCGCGCCGCTTTTGTTCTTGAAGCACACGGATAAATCAACAGCGCTGGCCCCCTGCGCCCCATAGCCAGGCACGAGGAAAAATACGCGCGGCATAATCTGGCGGAGCCGTGCCGCCTGTTCCGGGGCCGTCGCGCCTACGACCGCGCCCACGGAGCTGAAGCCGTGCCGCCCGATGAAATCTTTGCCCCATTCGGCCACAAGCCGCCCGATATGCTCGTACACTAAGCCGGAGGTTGTCTGAAGCTCTTGAAGCTGAACGCTCGACGGGTTTGACGTGCGCACAAGGACAAATATGCCCTTATTATACGCGCGGCAGTCCGACAGGAACGGCGAAACCGCGTCCGCGCCCATATACGGGTTAACGGTCACAAAGTCCTCCTGATAAATTTCGTGCGGGGTCTGCTCAATGTACACGCGCCCAAGATGACCATTGGAATAGGCCTCCGCCGTGCTTGAAATATCGCCGCGCTTAATGTCGCCGATTACGGTCATACCGCGCGCGCGCGCGTACCGCGCGGTTAAAATATACGCCGACATCCCGTCCGCGCCGAACTGTTCATACATTGCCACCTGAGGCTTGACGGCGGGCACGATGTCAAAAACCGCGTCAATAACGGCTTTGTTAAACAAAAACATGGCCTCGGCAGCCCCCTTGGGCGTCTCCCCGTGCTGCGCGAAAGCCTTCTGCTTAATTTCCTGCGGGATATAATGAAGGCGCGTGTCAAGGCCGACTACGGTGGGGTTTCCCATATCCTTGATTTTATCAATAAGAGCGTCGATTGCTGTGTCCTTATTTGCGGGCATTGCCAAGCTCCTTTTATTACAAATTATTACAAAGTTTAACTTTTCAAGCCGTCCGTAGCCCCCTGGATTTCCTGGCGGCCTTCGCTTATAACGTCTAGATTTTCGTTGCAGATATCCTCCGCGCTTGAGGTAAGTTCCCGTATAAATTTAAGCGAATCCCGGACTTTTTCCTCGACGGTGCTTAAAATCCCGTCGGCGTAAATCATAGCGTTCTGGCGAATCGTTTTCGCGTCGCGCTGAGCCTCGCTCTTGATTTGACGGGCAAACTCCTCCGCCAGCAGGGTTATCTCGTGCTCCTCGGCCATAAGTTTGGCGTCCTCCGCCGCTTTCGCCAGCATATTCTGCACTTTCCGCCGCCCGTCCTCCAGAATACGCTCGTGGTCGGTGACAATCCGCTGAGCCGTGTCTATCTCGGACGGCAGGTTAAGCCTGATTTCGTCCAGAATCTCCATAAGCGCGCCTTTGTCAACGGAGATTTTATTGGAAAACGGCGCGGGCCGGCTGCTTTCAATTATTTCCTCAATTTCGTCCAAACACTCCAGAATTGTTTCCACAGCGCAAGCCTCCTACAACGTAGCATCCTTTGTTTTTCTGGAAATTTCCGGCAATACCGCCTCCGGCACCATACCCGAAACGTCGCACCCGAAAAACGCGGCTTCCTTGACCATACTGGAGCTTATGTGCAAAAACGCTGGGTTCGCGGGCAAAATCAAGGTTTCGATGCGCCCGTTCACGCTTTTTAAGGCGTGGGAGGTTATAAATTCCCGCTCATAGTCAAGGACGGTGCGCGCCCCGCGGATAACCGCATCCGCGCCCGTTTTGTCGAATAAATCTATCAGAAGCCCCGAAAAGGCGTCGACATCAACGTTTTCAAAATCGGCGCATACTTGGCTCATAAGGCCGCGCCGCTCGTCAAGAGTGAAAAGATGCTTTTTGTCAGGGTTATTGAGCACCGCGACGGTCAAGCGGCCGCAAAGCCGCGAGGCGCGGCGGATTACGTCAAGGTGGCCCATTGTGGGCGGGTCGAAGCTCCCGGAGTAAATCGCGTGCATAAAATCCCTCATTTTGGCGGGTTTTTCGCGGTTAAAAGGTCTATTTCCGTCGCTCTGTAGCGTTTTGTCTTTATAAGGTGGAAGCCCAAGCTCACGTGTAGGGGAGGTTCCGGCATTTTCTCGCGCTTGACGACCATAATCCCCGAAAGGAGCCGCTTTTCGGCGATTATTTCGAGAAAAGGCAGCAGAAGCCCGGAATTATAGGGCGGGTCGGCGAAAATGACGTCAAACGGCTCAAAGTCGTTCCGTTCCAAAAAACGGGGCAGCTCCGACGTGAAGAGGCGGGCTTGAGCCGTCAGGCCCGTATTTTCAAGGTTTTTCTCTAAGAAAAACGAAGCCTCGCGCGATTTTTCGATAAAAACCGCGCTTTTCGCCCCGCGGGACAGCGCCTCAATGCCGAAAGCGCCCGTGCCGGCGAAAGCGTCTAAAACCAAAGCCCCCGCCACACGCTCCGCAATCATCGAAAAAACGGCTTCCTTGACCATATCGGAGACAGGGCGCGTGGCCAGCCCCCTTGGAGCCGCGAGTTTCCGCCCTTTGCAAAGCCCGGAGGCGACACGCATAAAAAGCCCCTTCCGAACACATTATTCTACTTTTTATTATATCATATTCGAGCGGATTGGTAAATAGAAATTGTAAAATTTTTTCACCATTCCACGCCCATTCGCGCCGATACCCCTTGCTCGAAAGGATGCTTGACCGCCGCGAACTCCGTAGCGTAATCCGCCAAAGCCAGATATTTACTTTCGGCGCCCCGCCCCGTGAGCACCAATTCAAGCCTCCCGGGCTTTTCAAAAATTATTTTATCCGTGAGCGCGGGGTCAATCGCGCCGGCGGCAAGAGCCGGGAAAATTTCGTCGAGCACCAGAAAATCACAGGAATCGGCGCGGAGCCTCCTTAAAATTTCTTTGGCGCGGTCGTTATGTTCGGAAATAATTTCTATTTTCTCCTGCTTCTCGGCTGAAAAAAAGAAGGGCCGGCGCGTCTCTCCTGATAAAACAGATATGTTATATACGTTTTCTAAAGCAAAAAATTCCCCGCTGTCCGTCGATTTTAGGAAATTGGCGAAGAGCACACGACGCCCGCGCCCGGCCGCCCGCGCGGACAGCCCCACGGCGGCCGTCGTCTTGCCTTTTCCGTCTCCGGTGTATACGTGCACAAGTCCGCGCCCGGCCCCGGCGACGAACCGCCAGAGGCGCTCCCGGTCCTCCGGCGCGGCGTAATCTATGCCGATTCGCGGCGAAACGGAGTAGGGGGGCTGCTCACCGTCCTCAAGCCAAATTTCTTCGGAATCCAAGAAAACCGCGCCGTTCAGTCCGCGGTCGATTGAAAGCTCCTTGGTCAGCCGCCCCGGCCCGGGCGCGCCCGCCACGCCGCGAATAAGCACGGCCTGCGGGTTGCCGGAGCCGCCGGCGACGATGTTGAGCATGTTGTGAAGCCCGTAGCACAGATAGACGTAGGCCCGTCCGCCTTCCTCGTACATCACGGCGTTTCGCGGGGTTTTTCCGCGCGACGCGTGACAGGCCGTGTCAGCCTCGCCGAAATAGGCCTCAGTCTCGGTTATCGCTCGGCGAAGGACGCCCCTCTCAACGCGGCGGCACAGGATTTTGCCTAAAAGCAACGGAGCCAGCGCAACCGCGTCCTTAATAAAAAAATCTTTTTGAAGCCTCATAAAATCACGCTCGTTAAGAAAGGCGCCCGGTAGCTCCGGACGCCTTTCCTTGATGTAATCTGTAGTTCTGTTAAGCTCTTACTTTATTTAAGAAACAAGGCAGTAAACGAAGCATCAACAGAAAACCGCACAAATCAAACCAGAGGGGTCACGTTAGACGCTTGAGGACCTTTGTTGCCCTGTACAATCTCAAACTCCACGCGCTGACCTTCTTCAAGCGTTTTAAAGCCGTCGGTCTGGATAGCGGAGAAGTGTACAAACACATCGTCCTCGCCCTGAGCGGAAATAAAACCGTAACCTTTTTCCGCGTTGAACCATTTTACAGTACCTGTTTTCATAAAATCCTCCTACAAGATAAGAAAAGTCTTTGCGCGATAACTATCGCAGTTTTAGAATACCACAACGGCGAAGTCTTGTCAAGAGTTTTTTTTACTTTTTTTGGACTTTTTGAGAAAAATGCATAAATATATGGCAAATATCCCGATTATACAACCCGACGCGTTTAATATAGCGTCGTCTACGTCTATTACGTTGGCGGGAAACCTGTACAATAAGTCAATAAGCGCCTGAAACGGCTCGATAAGCAGGGTGAGAAGCATTGCGAGCGCGCCGGCTTTTTTCGCGCCGAGCCGGCGAAAATCCCAATACAGCAACCAGGGAAGGGGAACGGTCACGAGTATGTTGCCGATTAGCGGCGCGTAGTTTCCATCGCGGAGCAACCGCGAGATTTCCCTGAGCGGCGTGAAATTCGCGCTCAAATAAAACATCCGCCTGGCCTGAAAAGCGAGGCGGGCGCTGTATGAAGGCACTTTGAACACGACTATGTACGCGAAAGCAATACAAGCGGAGTTTATAAAATTTTTACTATAGTCATAAAAGAAAATAAGCCGCGTCGCGCTTTAATTGTGTACGCAAAGTACAATAAGGAAAACAGCGCCGTCAGCCCAAGAGACAGCCCCGCGACGGGAATAACGGGCAGGCCTCTTAATAATGTCATTTTGCTTTCACATCCAGCGAAAATGCCCGATACGTCAACGCGTATCAGGCATTTTATATATTAGTGTCGGAACCGGGGCCTGTCCCCTCTGTCGCTTCTATCGCCTCCGCGCCCGCCTCCGCGTTTGTCCGGCCTGTCGCCGCGAGCTGGGGCGGGAATCCCCGTAATTAGCTGCTTGTGAGAAAGGTTAATTCTTCCCTGGCCGTCGATTTCACAAACCACCACCTTGATGTAGTCGCCGACTTTAACCGCATCCTCGACCTTTTCGATGCGTTCGGCGGCAAGCTGCGAAATATGAACAAGCCCTTCTTTTTCCGGGGCAATCTCAACGAACGCGCCAAAATCAAGGAGCCGCGTCACGCGCCCCTCGAAAACCGCGCCGACCTCCGGGTCGGTCACGATAGCGCGGATAATGGCCAGAGCCTTGTCAATCTTGGCCTGGTCGCAATCGCCGACAAAAATCCGCCCGTCGTCGTTCGTATCAATGCTGGTTACGCCGGTATCCTCAATAATCCGCTTGATGACCTTGCCGCGCGGACCGATAACCTCCGCGATTTTCTCCGGGTCAATGGCGATAATGCCCATCTTCGGCGCGTAGGGCGAAACCTCCGGCCGCGGTTCGTTAATGGCCTTGAGCATAACCTCGTCCAGGATATAGTTCCGCGCTTCGTGCGTCTGTTTGAGCGCCAGGCGGATTATCTCCGGAGACAGCCCGTCCACTTTAATATCCATCTGAATGGCGGTAATGCCGTGTTTTGTCCCCGCCACCTTAAAGTCCATATCGCCGAAAAAATCCTCTATGCCCTGAATATCGGTAAGCAGCACGAAATCGTCGATGCCGTCTCCCGTCACAAGGCCGACGGAAATGCCCGCCACGGGCCGCTTTATCGGCACTCCCGCCGCCATAAGAGACAATGTTGAGGCGCAGACGCTCCCCTGGCTCGTGGAGCCGTTGGAGCTTAAGACTTCGGAAACCAGGCGGATTGCGTAGGGGAATTCCTCCTCCGGCGGAATCACCGGGAGCAGAGCGCGCTCCGCCAGCGCCCCGTGGCCGATTTCACGCCGGCCGGGGCCGCGGCTTGGCTTCGTCTCGCCAACGCTGAAACTCGGAAAGTTGTAGTGGTGCATATAGCGCTTGGACTCCTCAAGGCTGTCAAGCCCGTCCAGAATCTGCACGTCCCGAAGGGAGCCGAGCGTCGTTATGGTCAGCACCTGCGTCTGGCCGCGCTTGAACATCGCGGAACCGTGAGACCTCGGCAGAACGTCAATCTCCGCCGAAAGAGGGCGTATTTGGTCAAGCCGCCGCCCGTCCGGCCGCTTGCTCTCGCGCAGAATCATCCGGCGCACGGTCTCTTTCTCAAATTTATAAAGCGCCTCGCCGACTTCCGACTCAAAATCGGGGTTCTCGGCAAACTCGGCGGCGAATTTCTCCGTTATTTCAGCGGACAGCTGCCGCAAGCGCTCGTCGCGCTCCTGCTTCATATCGGTGAAAACGGCTTCCTCCATACGCGCCGCTCCGGCAAACTCTTTGATTTTCCCGTAAAGCTCCGCGTTAACGGCGTGCTCCTCGTAAGGCCTTTTGGGCTTCCCGCAGTCCGCCACAATCCCGTCTATAAAAGCCACGAGGCGCTTGTTTTCCTCGTGGGCGAACATAATCGCGTCGAACATCACTTCGTCGGGCACTTCGGCGGCGCCCGCCTCAATCATCATAACCCGCTCCCGCGTGGAGGCCACGGTCAGCGTCATTTCGCTGACTTCGCGCTGAGCCTCCGTAGGGTTAAGGACGAACCCGCCGTCCGTAAGGCCCACGTTGACGGCGGCCGTCGGACCCATAAACGGGATGTCCGAAATAGACAGCGCGACCGACGCGCCGAGCATCGCCGCCACCTCCGGGCTGGCGTCCTGGTCAACGGAAAGCACCGTCGCCACAACGGCCACGTCGTTCCGGTAATCCTTCGGGAACAGCGGGCGAATCGGGCGGTCAATCACGCGGGAAGTCAGTATGGCGCGCTCCGTGGGCCGCCCCTCCCGCTTTATGAACCCGCCGGGGATTTTGCCCACGGCGTAAAGCCGCTCCTCATAATCTATGCTGAGCGGGAAAAAGTCAATGCCCGCGCGGGGTTTTTCGGAGGCGGTCGCGCTCACAAGGACGACCGTGTCCTGATATTTGACCAAAGCCGCGCCGCCAGCCAGCTCCGCCACTCTCCCTATTTCGATGACGAGCTTGCGCCCCGCCAAGTCGTATTCATAAGTTTTATACAAAAAATTCACCAAGACTTTCTACAAATTTGTAAAGCTCCGAGGCGCTTACTTGCGAAGCCCCAGTTCCGCGATAAGGTCGCGGTATTTGGCGATGTCGCTCTGCTTGATGTATCCAAGCAGGCCCTTGCGCTGGCCGACCATCTTGAGCAGGCCGCGGCGGGAATGAAAGTCCTTGGGGTGCTCGCGCAGGTGTTCCGTAAGGTGGTTTATCCGTTCCGTAAGAAGGGCCACCTGAACCTCGGAGGAACCCGTGTCCTTTTCGTTCCTGGCGAATTTTGCGATAATGTCCTTTTTGCTTGTCATTTTAACATTCCTCCTGATATATTGTCCCGAGGGCCGCAAGCCCTCGCGCCCTCGGCTGAGAAACGGGCGGAGACGCCGTTTTCCGAGCCGGGGAAAAGCTAAACAACCGTGATTTTAGGGTCGGCTGAAACGGCCTCGGCCGGAGTTTCGCGGGCTTCCGCCGCCTTTTCTTCCTCCGCTTTGCGTTTGGCCTTTTCCTGCGCCATAGAGCCTAAAACCTTTTCAAAACCAGCCTTGTATTCCGACGAAACTATAATGGTATCACCGCCCTCTTGCGGCGCGAAAGTGTCGGAAACTTTCTTGAAGTTCGGCGCTTTCGCGACAAGTTTTTCCTTTGAAATGGAGGGCATAGACGGCATAAGGTCGCCCCGCAGGATTACCGCGGATTTTTTATCCGCGGCGCTGACAGCGTGCTCCTTTGTCTCGTGAGCCTCGGGCTTGTCAGGCTTGTCGCCTTTGCTGACCGTCAGCACCATAAAAGCGGCGCCTATGAGCGCGCAGACTAAGAAAAATATCATTGCCACAAGAAGTATTGCCGCCATTTTAAGCCTCCGAAAATTCGCAATAAGCCCGATTAGCTCATTTAAGCGCCGCCTTCAGCTGGTTTCAAACGCACCCCACCGGATTTGAACCGGCGACCTCTGGCTTCGGAGGCCAGCGCTCTATCCAACTGAGCTAAGGGTGCATACGCACAACAACTTATATTGTAGCGCGTTTCCAGCGCTGTGTCAAGTTATTTTGAGGGTTGCGCGCAAGTTTTTTTTGTGGTATAATTTCTATTAATAATATATAATGGGGAGTTTTGCTTTATACGATGCGCGAACAGTTAAAAAAATACGCGGGGCGGACCTCGTTTCATATTCCGGGCCATAAAGGGAAGCCTTGCGGGACGGGGGATTTCCTCGCGTCAGACCTGACGGAGCTGCCGGGCCTTGACAATCTGTACGCCCCGGCGGGCATTATAAAAGAAGCGCAGGAACGCGCGGCCGGGATTTACGGCGCGCGGAGGGCGGTTTTCCTGACGAACGGCTCCACAAGCGGCCTGCAGGCCGCCCTCGTGGCCCTCTGCCGGGACAAAACGGCGCTCGTCGCCAGAAACTGCCACAGGAGCGTGTTTTCGGCCCTGGCCTTGGCCCGGGCGCGCCCGGTTTACGTTTACCCCGAAAACGCGGGTTTGTACCCCGGCCCGATTGCGGCCGAGGAAATCACAAACGCGTTACAAAGCAATCCTGACGCGGCGGCGGTCGTAATCGTCAGCCCCACGTATGAAGGCGTCGTCTCGGATATTGAAGCGATTGCCGAAAAATGCCGAAAACACGGCGTTCCGCTTATCATCGACGAGGCGCACGGGGCGCATTTTCCGTTTTCACCGGAATTTCCGAAAAACGCGGCGGCGGCAGGCGCGGACGTCGTTATAAGCGGCCTGCACAAAACTTTGCCGGTTTTCGGCCAATCCGCATTGCTTCAAATCAATAACGAATCGATCGCGTCAAGGATTTTGGCCGCGTTGGCTATGCTGCAGACCTCAAGCCCATCATACGCGCTGATGAACCGCGTAGACGAATTTATGAGCCTCCCGCCGGATTTTGAAAGGTACCTTTCGGAAATTTTGGCGTTTCGCGCAAAAATTGAGGCGTTAAGCAACGTAAACTTAGTAAAAAGCGACGATTTATCGCGTTTGGTTTTCGTTCCGAAAAATGTAACGCCTATCCGTTTCGCGGAAATACTGCGAAACGACTATGAGATTGATATAGAAGCGGCTTATTTGTCGCACGCTGTCGCGATATCAAGCGTGGCGGATGATTTCGCGGATTTCGCCGCGTTCGGGCGCGCCCTGCGAGGAATAGACGCGCTCCCGCCGCAGGCGTGCCGGGGCGAGCTTATTCCGCCGTTTCGCGGCCGAAGCGAGACCGCCATCCCGCCGCACGCCGCTCTCTTTGCCGAAAACACCGAAAAAACGCCGTTCCGCGAAAGCATAGGACGCGTATCGGCTAACTTTATTTTGACCTATCCGCCCGGAGTGCCGCTTATAGCGCCAGGCGAAGTCATAACGGATGACGCCGCGCTTTATCTCGCGGAGCTTGAAAAGCGCGGTTTTCCGGTCGCGGGGGTTGAGAACGGCTGTATTGCGACCTTATCAGGAGGTATTTATGGAAAAGATTGGAAATAAGGAACTCGCGGCGAAGATACGCCGCCTGACGCTGTATCGGAAAATCTTGAAAGACCCGGCAATGCGGGCGTTTCTGGAGCTTCTGGAGTTTAAGGAGAAGGACGCGCTTGAAGCCAAATTTTTCCATATATTAAGCAAGAATGCGGAAGAAAGGGGTTTTACGGGCAATATATACAAAAAGTATATGATTAGCCTGTTTCTTGACGATGAGAACGTTTTTTCTATGGCCTGTGAAAATAGGGTTAAGGACATAGAACACTCGAGCATATACAAAATGGCGGAAAGCGATATAGACGTCTTGTTCAGTCTGTTGGCGACCGATATCCGCGACGTCTTGGCCGACGCCGAGACGGCCGAGCAAATTTCCCGGTATATCCCCTTAAAGTTAGCCGAATGGGATTATTGTGAGCAGATTGAGTTTGTGCGCTCCTCGGAGGACGTTTTGTACTCCATAAAATACTACTATGAGAGCGAAGGGGTGGGGCGGATTGGGCGCCAGCACGTGCTGACGTATGACGAAACCGGCAATAAGCTCGTCCCGGTGGAGAATTACGACCCGGTCAAGCTCTCGTCAATCGTGGGCATTGAGGCGCAGAAGCATATTTTAATGGAAAATATTTCCGCTTTCCTAGCGGGATATCCGGCGAATAACGTTCTGCTGACGGGCGCGCGGGGCACCGGGAAGTCCTCCTGCGTCAAGGCTCTGGCCAATTCCTATGACCGCCAGGGCCTGCGCCTGCTTGAGATTTTTCGCGACCAGCTGCCTTGCCTGCCGAAGCTGATCGACCTCTTGTCTAAACGGACGAAGTATAAGTTTATATTATTTATGGATGATTTGTCGCTTGACGGAAACGAGGACGATTTTAAGCACCTCAAGTCAATTTTGGACGGCGGGGTGCTGAAAAGGCCGGAGAATATCCTGTTTTTCGCCACGAGCAACCGGCGGCACATCGTTAAGGAAAAATGGGCCGACCGGGCGGAGGACGCGGCTTTGGGCGATTTGCACAACACCGACACAACCAACGAAAAACTGGCCCTGTCCGACCGTTTCGGGATTACCCTGGCTTTCCCGAAGCCCACGAAAGACGAATATTTGGAGATTGTATACGCCATAGCCCGGGAGCACGGGCTGGACATACCTACGGAGAGCCTGACCGTAAACGCTATGAAGTGGGAGCTTAACCAGAAGGGCTATTCCGGCCGCACCGCGCGTCAGTTTGTGGATAACCTGATGTGGGAAATTAATAAGGACAGAGGCAGCGCCCCCTGGGCTTGAGCAAAGCCAATATCAAACGGAGTTTCCTTATAAAAACCGCGCTGAGCTAGACCCGGCACGGTTTTTTTGTAAAGTTTTCTCAAAAAACGGCGGAGGGCGGCTCAAGGTTTTTAGCCCGTCCGCGCCTTGCCGTTTCAATCATCAGCTTAATCCTGTTGAGCTGATTGACCTCGCTCGCGCCGGGGTCGTAATCCACGGCCACGATGTTCGACAGCGGGTAGAACTCTTTGACCTTTTTGATAATCCCCTTGCCGGTAACGTGATTCGGCAGGCAGGCGAACGGCTGCGTGCACACAATGTTGTTCACGCCCCCGCCTATAAGCTCCATTATCTCCGCCGTCAGGAACCACCCCTCGCCGGTCTGATTGCCGAGCGACACGATGGGCGCGGCCAGCACTCCAAGCTCCTGAATGGCCGCGGGAGGCGAAAAATTTCGGCTCCTCAAAAGCGCCCGCTTCATATCCTTGCGGTATCCTTCAAGCATTTTTATGCAAAAATCCGTGATTACAGTCGTCATCCGCTTGCCGCCGAATAATTTCTCCTTAACCGTGGAATTATAAAGGCAATAGAAGAAAAAGTCCGTCAAATCCGGCACGACAGCCTCGCAGCCCTCGTTTTCAAGCTGCCGCACGATGTCGTTGTTGGCCGTTGGGTGAAATTTCACCAGAATTTCGCCCACCACGCCCACGCGCGGCTTCTCCGCCGGGACGCGCGGCAGCTCGTCAAATTCCCGGACGATTTCGCATACATTCCGGCGGAACGCGCGCATATCGCCCGTTTTGACGTTTTCCGCGCATATCGCCCGCCATTTTTCATAAAGCCCCTCGGCGGAGCCGGCGAAGGACTCATAGGGCCGCGTGCGGTACAAAACGCGCATAAGCAGGTCTCCGTAAATTAACGCCTGGGCGCATTTGCTGAGCATACCGGGAGTCACCTTGAAGCCCGGGTTTTTTTCAAGCCCCGAAGCCGACAGGGAAATCACCGGCACGTGCGAAAGCCCCGCGCGCCCCAGCGCCCGCCTGATGAAGCCCAGATAATTCGACGCGCGGCAGCCTCCGCCCGTCTGCGTAATCATTACGGACACACGGTCAAGGTCGTACTGGCCGGATTTCAGGGCTTTCATAATCTGCCCGACGACAATCAGCGCCGGGTAGCAAGCGTCGTTATTGACGTAGCGCAAGCCCACGTCCACCGCGTCCCGGTCGTAATCCGGCATCATAACGAGGTTGTAGCCGGACGCGCGGAACGCCTCGCTCAGCAGGTCAAAATGAATCGGCGACATCTGCGGAGCCAGCAGGGTATGCGTCTTGCGCATCGCCCGGGTGAAAATAACGCGTTCGGCCTTGCGGAGCGCCGTTTTTACGGGGTTCGCCGGCCGCCGCTCCCGCGATACGGCGAGCAGGGACCGCACGCGAATCCGCGCCGCGCCCAGGTTATTCACTTCGTCGATTTTGAGGCAGGTATAGATTCTGCCGTGCTCGGACAGGATTTCCTGCACTTCGTCCGTCGTCACGGCGTCCAGCCCGCAGCCGAAGGAATTAAGCTGAATCAGCTCCAGATCCGCCTCCCGGGCCACAAACGCCGCCGCGCGATACAGCCGGGAATGATAGGTCCACTGGTCCCGCGCGAATAAGACCTGTTCCGGTTCGCGGATATGAGATACCGAGTCTTCGGTTAAAACGGCTATGCCGTACCCCGCGATAAGCTCCGGGATTCCGTGGTTGATTTCCGGGTCAAGGTGATAGGGCCGCCCGCAAAGCACTATTCCGCGCATTTTGCGCCGCTTTATTTTTTCCAGGGCTTCGTCTCCGGCCGCCGCCACGTCCCGCCGGAAAGCCGCCGCTTCCTCAAAGCCCGCTTTCAGAGCCGCCGAAAGCTCGCCTCGCGGTATCTCGGGGAAAGCGCCGCATAGCTGTTTGAACAGCGACTTTTTGTCGTTAAGATTGATGAACGGATTCCGAAAATCCACGGAGCGGATTTCTTCCATATTATTGCGTATATTTTCAGGATAGCTTGTGACAATGGGGCAGTTAAAATGGTGGTCGACGTTCTTAAATTCCTTGGACTCATAGGCCACGCTGGGATAGAAAATCAGGCTGACCCCCTGGTCAATCAGCCACTTGACGTGCCCATGGCTAATCTTGGCCGGATAACAAGCCGACTCGCTGGGGATGCTTTCCATACCAAGCTCGTACAGCCCGCGGGAGGATTGCGGGGACAGCGCGACGCTGTAGCCGAGTTTCGTAAAAAAGGTGAACCACAGCGGGTAATTTTCGTACATATTGAGCACGCGGGGGATACCCACGAGGCCGCGCGGGGCGGCTTCCGGAGGCAGGGGAGTGTAGGAGAATAGCCGCCGGAGCTTATATTCGAAAAGATTCGGGACGGACGAGGTTTCTTTTTTTGAGCGTCCCACCCCTTTTTCGCACCTGTTGCCGGAAACGAATTTCCAGGCCGGGCCGTCTTTGTTGCTGAAAGAATTTATTGTGAGCAGACAAGAATTGGCGCACCCCTTGCACCGAGTCATAGAAGTCTTTATTTTTAGGCTTTTGATAGACTCCGGCGAAAGCAGGCCCGTGTGCCCCTTGATTCGGAGCTTGTTTTTGAGGGCGCCCGAACCTTCCCGCGCGGCTTCCCGCGCCAGCAGGGCCGCGCCGAACGCGCCCATAAGCCCGGCGATGTCCGGCCGGACGGCCTCCCGCTCGCTGACAAGCTCGAAAGCGCGGAGCACGGCCTCGTTATAAAACGCGCCCCCCTGAACCACGATGTGCTCACCAAGCTGACTCGGTTCGGTTATTTTGATGACTTTTTGCAGCGCGTTTTTGACGACGGAGTAGGCCAGGCCCGCCGAAATGTCGCGCACCTCCGCGCCTTCTTTTTGCGCCTGCTTAACCCTGCTGTTCATAAAAACCGTGCAGCGCGAGCCAAGGTCAATCGGGTTTTCCGCCGAAAGCGCTATTTTGGCGAAATCCGGCACCGTGTGCGAGAGGGACTTCGCGAAGGTCTCAATAAAGCTGCCGCAGCCCGCCGAGCAGGCCTCGTTAAGGAGCACGTCCGTCACCGCCCCGTCCCGGATTCGCAGGCATTTCATATCCTGCCCTCCGATGTCGAGGATAAAATCAACCTCCGGCTGAAAGAAAGCCGCCGCCTTATAGTGGGCGATCGTCTCAACCTCGCCCATATCAACGGACAGCGCCTCCTTTATGAGCGCCTCGCCGTACCCCGTCACGCAAGAGCGGCGGATATTCACAGACCCCGGCAGCTTGCCGGAAAGCTCCGTCAGCGCGTTCATAACCGTGGTCAGCGGGCTGCCCTGGTTCCCGCCGTAGAAGGAGTGCAGAAGCTCGCCGTTTTCGCTGATTAAGGCGATTTTCGCGGTTGTGGAGCCGGCGTCGATACCCAGATAGGCGTCTCCCGAATATTCCCGCAGGGGGATTTTTTTGACCCGCGCGCGCGCGTGCCGCTCCGAGAAGGCCCGGCGCTCGGTTTCGTCCCGAAAAAGCGGCGCTAAGCGGGCTATTTCAAAATCAGGGCGTTTCTCCTCCGAAAGTTTGGCTATAAGCCGGTCGATTGTGAACGAAGCGGCCTCGGAATCCGCCGCGCGGAGCGCCGCGCCGAGGGCCGCGAAAAGGTGTGAATTCTCCGGGGAGACGACTTCCTCCGGCGTGAGCTTCAACACGTCTATGAATCTTTTTTTCAGTTCCGAAAGGAAGTGGAGCGGCCCGCCCAGAAAGGCCACCCGCCCGCGAATCGGCCGGCCGCACGCCAGGCCAGAAACCGTCTGCGTCACCACCGCCTGAAGCACGGAGACCGCCAGGTCGGGCTTGGCCGCGCCCTCGTTCATAAGCGGCTGGACGTCGCTTTTGGCGAACACGCCGCACCGCGCCGCTATCGGGTAAATAACCCTGAAATCCTTCGCCAGCTCGTTCAGGCCCGCCGCGTCCGTCTGCAGGAGGGCCGCCATCTGGTCGATAAAAGAGCCTGTGCCGCCCGCGCAGATGCCGTTCATTCGCTGCTCCAGCCCGCCTTTAAGGTAGATGATTTTGGCGTCCTCTCCGCCGATTTCCACGGCCACGTCCGTTTCCGGCGCGCGCAGGGCAATCGCCTCCGAAACCGCCACGACCTCTTGAGCGAAGGGCAGGCCGACGAAATCCGCCAGCGACAGCCCGCCGGAGCCGGTGATCACGCCGCGGACGGGCGTTTGCCCTGAAATTTTCAGCGCCCCTCCAAGAATTTCAAGCAGCGCTTCGATTATATTTGAAAAATGCCGCCGATAGTCCGAAAAAATTATGGATTCTCCGTCCATAAGCGCGGCTTTAATTGTAGTGGAGCCTATATCCAACCCAAGATTAAGGGTATTGCTCATAAAAAACCCCCCTTTGAGCCTAATTATACAGGCAGGGGGGGCGCATTGCAATACCTAATTTTTGCCCTCGCCCTCGCGGATTTCCACGCGGCGGATTTTTCCGCTTATAGTCTTGGGCAATTCACTCACGAATTCGACGACGCGCGGGTATTTATAGGGGGCCGTGCGTTTTTTGACAAAGGTTTGAATTTCTTTTTTAAGCTCGTCTCCGGGCGCGAAGCCCGTTTTCAGGACGATAGTCGCTTTGACGGCGAAGCCGCGCACCGGGTCCGGCACGCCCGTGACGGCGGCCTCCAGCACGGCCGGGTGCTCCAGGAGCACGCTCTCCACTTCAAACGGCCCGATTCGGTAACCGGAGGATTTAATGATGTCGTCGTTGCGCCCGACGTACCAGAAATAGCCGGATTCGTCCATATAAGCCACGTCCCCGGTGTGATAAACCCCGCCGGAGAACGAGGCGGCCGTGGCCTCGTCGTTGCGGTAATAGCCCACGTGCAGCCCGGCGGGCCGGTTCCGCACGCAAATCTCCCCGGAGACGCCGGGCGGCGCCGGGCGGCCGGAGGAATCCGCCACGAACATATCATACCCGGGCACGCCCAGGCCCATTGAGCCGGGCACGGGGCGGCTGTATGGATAGAGCACGCCGCAGCAGACGGTCGTTTCGCTCTGGCCGAAGCCCTCGTAAATCGGCAGGCCCACAGCCGCCTTCCATTTCTCGAAAATATCGGAATTGAGCGCCTCTCCGGCGGTGCAGCAGTGGAGCAGGGAGGACAGGTCGTACTTGCTCAAATCCTCCAGAAGCATAAAACGGTACATAGTCGGCGGCACGCAAAGAGTGGAAACGCGGTACTTTTCTATTTTGGACAAGATGTCGGAGGCGTTGAACTTGTCAAAATCATAGACGAACACGGCGCTTTCCCCGAACCACTGGCCGTACATCTTTCCCCATAGAGACTTCAGCCAGCCCGTGTCGGAAATAGTGAAATGAAGGCCGCCGTCTACGACCCTGTGCCAGAAAACGCCAGTCATTATGTGCCCCAGAGGGTAGGCGAAGGTATGCGTGACCATTTTAGGATAGCCCGTGGTGCCGGAGGAGAAGGACACGAGCATTGTGTCCGCCGCCAGCGTCGGCACGCGCGGAAAGTCCTCCGAAGCGGCTTCTACGCCCGCCTCAAAAGAGAGCCAGCCCGCCCGCTCTCCGGTGGAGATTGCTCGTATTTCAAGGGTGGGGCATTTCGGCAGCGCGGCCTCAAGCTCCGCCGCGCAGTCCCCGTCTCCGGTGATTACGGCCATTTTGATCCCGGCGGCGTTGATTCTGTACTCATAGTCCTTGCGCATAAGCAGATGAGTCGCCTGGACGGCCACCGCGCCGAGTTTGTGGAGCGCCATAAGCGCGTACCAGAAAAGATAGCTCCGCTTGAGCACGAGCAGCACGAAATCGCCTTTGCCGATCCCGGCGGAGGCGAAGTAATTCGCGGTTTTGTTGACCTGCCGCCGAAGCTCGCCGAAGGTGATATATTTCTCCGCGCCGTCCGCGCCTACCCACAGCAGAGCCAGTTTTTCCGGCGTGTGCTCCGCGATTACGTCAAGCACGTCGTAGGCGAAGTTGAAATTTTCGGGATACGACACGGAATACCTCGCGTACAGCTCTTTGAGCGACGAGCAGTCGTCCCGCCCGACGCTCGTGAATTTCTGATATATAGCCATTGCGTCTCCCCCCTTTAATTTATGACGACGGCCAGGAATCTCGCCTCGTCGTCCGGCGTTTTCATAGCGTGGGGAATCGCGCAGTTGAAATACAGGCTGTCCCCGGCGTTCAGCTCATACGTCTCCTCGCCGAGAAAAAATATGACCCGGCCGGAGAGGATATAGTTGAACTCTTGCCCGTCGTGGGCGTGGGCGACGGGGGGTTCCTCCCCGCCGCGAGTCACGGTGACGATAAAAGGGTCGGCCTTTTTGCCGCGAAAGGTGTACGCCAGGTGCTTGTAGGCGTAGGCCGCCCGCCGGTCAACCGAGAACCCATCTCCGCCGCGGATAAGCGTCATCGTCGACAGATGAGGCGATTCGCCCGAAAGAAGGTCCAGAACGTCAACCCCGAGAATGTTCGCGGCGGTGTGCATAAAGCTGAACGAAAAATCCCGCTCACCCCGCTCGTATTCCGCGTATTCCAGCTCACTCATACCGACGCGGGCGGCCATATCCGCCTCGGAGACGTCGCAGTCCTCCCGCAGGGCGCGCAGGCGCAGGCCGATTTCTTTAAGCTGTTCGGTCATAAAATAAACCCCCTTATTTATGCCGCGTCAATTATTGACGCGCAGATAGAGCGGCACTCTGCGTATTCGCGCGCGCCGCCTCACAAAACGGCGGAGCCGTCAAAATTATACCCTATCTCAAGAGCGCGGAGATTCGCGTCAAACAGCTCCTTTTTGCGTTCCGGCACGGTTTTTTTCATCGCCCCGGAGGCGTCCTCCCAGGCGCAGACCTCCGCGCGTTTAATCATCGCGCCGACCATAACCATATTCGCCAGCTTGGGTATGCCCGCGTCGTCGGCCAGCTTCGTCGCCGGGATATAATGGAAGCGCGCGCCGGCCCGGACGCCTTTCCGGTTAATCAGCGTGGAGTTGATGAAAATCTCAGCTCCGGGCGCGCAGGCCTCCTCATATTTATCGAGCGAGGGCAGGTTCAGCGCGGTCAGAATATCCGGGCAGAGCACAATCGGCGAGCCGACCGGCTCGTCGGAGATGATTACGCTGCAGTTGGCCGTGCCTCCGCGCATTTCCGGCCCGTAAGACGGCAGCCAGGACACCTCCTTGCCCCGGAGAAGCGCGGTGTAGGCTATGAATTTCCCGGCGAATAAAATTCCCTGGCCGCCAAACCCGGCGATGAGCATATTTCTCGTCATACCGCCGCCTCCTTTTTACAATCCCTGTAGACCCCGAGCGGGTAATAAGGCAAGAGGTTATCCCGCAGCCAGGCCAGCGCGTCCACCGGGGAGAGCCCCCAGTTCGTCGGGCAGGTGGAAAGTATTTCCACTATTGAGAAGCCCGCGCCGTCAAGCTGATTCTGAAACGCGCGTTTGACGGCGGCTTTGGCGGCGGCCGCGTTTTTGGGCGTGTCTACGGAAACCCGCGCGGCGTAGGCCGTGCCCTCAAGCGTCGCGAGCATTTCGCACACGCGGATAGGATAACCCGCGGCGGCCGTATCCCGCCCGTAGGGCGTGGTCTGCGTCACCTGCCCCGGCAGGGAGGTCGGGGCCATCTGGCCGCCGGTCATGCCGTAAATGGCGTTATTTACGAAGATAACCGTGATATTCTCCCCGCGAGCGGCGGCGTGGACGGTTTCGGCGGTGCCGATGGCGGCCAAATCCCCGTCGCCCTGATAGGTAAAGACGACCGCTTCTCCCCGCGCGCGCTTGATTCCCGTCGCCACGGCGGGCGCGCGCCCGTGCGCCGCCTGAAGCATGTCGCAGTTGAAATAATTATACGCCAGGACCGCGCAGCCCACCGGGGCCACGCCTACCGCGCGGTCAAGTATTTCAAGCTCCTCCATAACCTCGGCGGTTATTCTGTGGATAATCCCGTGGGTGCAGCCGGGGCAGTAGTGAAACGCGGCCTCCGTCAGCCCCGCGGGCCTGTTTAAGATTGGTTTCAAATTAAGCCCTCCTCTTTGGCGCAGGCGCGGATTTTTTCAAGGATTTCGGCGGGGGTATGGATAACCCCGCCCGTGCGCAGGCAAGTATCGACCGGCCTGCGGCATTCTATGGCCAGGCGCACGTCGTCAACCATCTGGCCCATGCTCATCTCGACGGAAATAAAGCGCTTGGCGCGCTCCGCCAGTTTTTTGAGCGCCTCGGAGGGGAAGGGGTAGAGCGTGACCGGGCGGAAAAGCCCGGCCCGCAGCCCCTCGGCTCGCGCGGCGGCCACGGCGTTTCGGCAGATTCGGCCCGGTGCGCCGTATCCCACGAGCACAAGGTCCGCGTCCTCGGTCTGATATTCCTCGAATAAAACCTCGTCCCGCCGGATTTGCTCATATTTCCGGAAGCGCTCGAAGTTCGTGCGCTCAAGCTCCTCCGGGTCCAAATACAGGGAGTTCACTATGTTTTTGGGGCGGCCCGACGCGCCGGTAAGCGCCCAGGGCTTGGCGGGGACCGCCGGCGTATACTCGCCGATAACGGCCGGCTCCATCATCTGGCCGAGGACGCCGTCCCCGAGCAGCATTACCCCCACGCGATATTTATCCGCCAGGTCGAACGCGCGCCGCGTCAAGTCCACGATTTCCTGCACCGTGCCGGGGGCGAGGACGATAAGGTGGTAATCCCCGTGGCCGCTGCCGCGCGTGGCCTGGAAATAATCCGACTGGCTCGGCTGAATCCCGCCGAGGCCCGGCCCGCCGCGCTGAATGTTGACGATAACCGCGGGCAGGTCGCACCCCGAAAGGTAGGACAGGCCCTCGCTTTTAAGGGAAATTCCCGGGCTTGAGGAGGAGGTCATAACGCGGACTCCCGCCGCCGCCGCGCCGATTACCATATTGATTGCCGCCACCTCGCTCTCCGCCTGGAGGTACACGCCGCCGATTTTCGGCAGTTTCCTGGCCATATACGCCGCCACCTCCGTCTGCGGCGTTATGGGATATCCGAAAAAGTGCAGGCAGCCCGCGGTTATGGCGGCTTCGGCGATTGCCTCATTGCCTTTTAACATCAATTTTTCCATAATTTTCTTACCTTTCTAATCTGATTGCCATATCCGGGCACATTGTTACGCAAAGGCCGCAGCCCACGCATTTTTCCGCCTCCGGTATGCTCGCCGGGTGAAAGCCTTTGGCGTTCAGCTCCTTATCGTCAAAACAGAGCAGTTTCTTCGGGCAGGCCGTCGCGCAAAGGCCGCAGCCCTTGCACCGGTCCGGGTCGATTATAATTTTCGCCATAAAATCAAGCCTCCTTTCCACAATTATATCAATTATATCATATTACAGAAGCAAAGCAAGGTTTTGCGAGTCGCTATAAATAAAAAACCTTGACAAAACGGCGGCGGCGTGTTAAGCTTATAAAGTACGTTATCTCGCTTGGCCTCGCGGGTGTAGTTCAATGGCAGAACGTCAGCCTTCCAAGCTGAACGCGTGGGTTCGATTCCCATCACCCGCTTATTTCCGCATCGTCTGAATCTTGTAGCGCCGACATTTCTATTATGACCTTGAATAAATCCCCGTCTATTATAATGCGCACCTCCGCTCCGTGAAGCTCCAGAATATGCTTGACTATGGAGAGGCCCAGGCCGCTGCCCTCGTGGCTTCTGCTGCCGCGCAGAAAGCGCTCGAAAAGCTCCCGCTCCGATATGTTCAGCTCCTGCGCGGCCACGTTTTTAAGCTCCACGCGCACGCGCCCATCCCCGCCGGTTTTCACGGAAAGATAGGCTCTCGTGCCGCGCAGGGCGTATTTTGACACGTTCACCAGGAGGTTTTCAAAAACTCGCCACATTCTCCGCCCGTCGGCCATAACATACGCCGGCTCCTCCGGAAAGGACGCCTTGACCGTCACCGCCGCCTCCGCCAGCTTTGGGGAGACCTCCGCCAGCGCCTGCATAATTAAGTCGGCTATGTTGATTCGGATAAGCTCAAGCCGGGTGTCGCCGCTCTGCAGCTTGCTGGCCTCGAAAAGGTCGTCTATAAGCGCGGACAGCCGCGCGGCCTTGCCGGAAAGCACGGACACATATTCCGCGCGCCGCTCCTCCGGGAGCTCCGGGGCTTTCAGCAGCTCGATATAATTTATAATGGCGGTGAGGGGAGTGCGCAAATCGTGCGAGACGCCGCTTATAAGCTCGATTTTCAGGCGTTCGCTCCGCACGGAGTCCTCTATTATTTGCAGAAACCGCCCGCGCAGGCTCCAAATGGCCCGCAGGGGCCGCAGGAAAAGCCCGCCCGTCAGGAAGTCCGAATCGCCCGAATCGCCAGCGCCGTCGCTCAGGATGTTCGCGGCGGCGTATTGCGTCAGGCCGTAGGACAGCATAAACTGCAGCAGGACATGCGTCAGGAGAAACCCGCCCGCGATGACGGCGTAGGCGGCCGGCCCGCTCCATAAGGCCAGGCAGGCGAAAACGGCGGCCACGCTCCCTATGCCGAGAAGGAGGATAAAAAACGAAAGAACCGCGTTGACGGTCTTAATGTAAGCCAGCTTGCGGGAGAAAACGGCGGTATAATCGCAAAGAAAGCGCACGTCCGGACAAAGCGGCAGGGTTTGCGGGCGGCGCAGGGCGTACAGCAGGTACGCGGCGGAAAAAACAAGGTACAGCAAAGCGACCGAGAGAACCGACAGCGCGGCGAAAAGCATCAAGCCGGAGTAGGTCAGGCCGGCGGCGCGCAGCATCGCCCGGACGGCGGTGAAGCTGACGGCGGCGCGCATAGCGAGCGGCTGGAGGTCGTATATCTCAAAAAGCTCACGGAGCGCCAGTTTGGAGGCCTCCGAGTCGTAAATCAGCAGGCAGATAATCAGAACCGCCCCCGCGAAGACGAGCGCCAGCGCCAGCCAGGAGCTTTTCAGGCTTTTTTGATAGTCGGAGGAGGAAACGCGCAGGATTTCGTTCGACAGGCTGCTTTCGCCCAAACCGTCGAGGGAAAGCGCGCGCTGCCGGAGCACGATGATATAGCCGTAATCCACGGCGGTTTCGGGATATTCGTCCGCCGCCGCCGAGTCGCCGAAAGTTTCGCGGATGCTGTATTGCGTCAGGGGGATTGTGTCAAGATACACATAAATATTGGCCGGAACGGGGGAGATATTGGTCATCGTTTCCCCGTCCCCGCCGCCCATACGCACGTAGAATTTGAAAATATCCTCGTAGCTGGCGAGAGTCTTTTCAAGCGCCTCGTAATCGGCGGCTTTCTCGGCGAAAACGGCCTCCCTGACGGCCTGGTCGTTCAGGTTGTATTTGGCGCGAAGCTCCGTCAGCTTGCGCTCCTTTTCGGAATACATATATGAGTGAAGGCGGAGCAGCTCCTCCATGTCGGAGCCGCCCGCGCTGTCATAAACGCGCTTTGAGTATTCGTCGTCGAGATTCAGCTCCGCTTTCATCAGCGCGGAAATCATACTGTTTTTATAGGTTTCCGCTTCGTCGGCGGTAACCTCGTCTATGGAGGGCGGCTTCGCGCCGTAATAAAAGCAGTATTTCCGCGCCGCCCGCGCGAATTTCTGCGCCTCCGGCCGGAACAGGCGGGAGGCGGCAAGGCGTTCGCCAAGGGCGTAATTCTGCGTGACCATAGCCCGGCGCACCCGCAGAAAGCACGCGAACCCCGCGCAGACAAGGGCGCACAGCGCCAGAAACGCCAGTTTGCTTTTAAGGCTTCTCAACTTTATATCCCACTCCCCAGACCACTTTGAGGTACATAGGCTCCGCCGGGTTAATCTCGATTTTCTCCCTTATCCGCCGGATATGGACGGACACGGTGTTGTCCGAGCCGACGGGCCGCGCGCCCCAGACCTCCCGGTAGATTTCCTTGATTGTAAATACTTTGCCGGGGCTTTCGAGCAGCAGCTCAAGTATGCGGAATTCTATCGGGGTCAGGTGAACGTCCCGTTCGTCGAGCAGCACCTCTTTTGTTGTTTTGTTGAGCGACAAGCCCCCGAGGGAGATAACGTCCTCGCCGGGAAGGTCCGTATCCGCGCCGTACAGCGTGTACCGCCTGAGGTGAGAGCGCACGCGCGCGTTCAGCTCCACGAGGTTGAACGGCTTTTTAACATAGTCGTCCGCGCCGATTTCAAGCCCGGTGATAATGTCCGCGTCCTCGGTTTTGGCCGAAAGGATGATTATGGGTATGGCGTTTTCCCGGCGTATCTGGGCGATGGCCTCCGGCCCGCTCATCTGCGGCATCATCGAGTCCATAAGGATAAGGCGCGTGTCCGGGTGCTCCTCTAAGGCCGCTATGGCCTCGCGCCCGTTCGCGGCCAGCACGGGAATATATTCCGCCGATAGAAAAATCCGCAGGGACTCAAGGATTTGCGGGTCGTCGTCAACGATAAGTATTTTGTGTTTCAGGCGCATTGCGGGCCTCCTTTCTTTTGCGAGGTACGCCTTAATTATATAGGAAAAGAAACGGGAACGCAAGCCCTAAGGCCCGCGTTCCCGGATTAATTAAAGTTAAGCTGAGATGAGCTGAAATCTGTTGAAATCTGTTAAAACCCGCCCGATACGCCGGCCGTGTTGCGGCTGGCCATACCGCTGGTCGCGCCGGTTGTATTGCGGTTGGTTATACCGTTGGTAGTGCCGGTTGTATTGCGGTTGGTTATACCGTTAGTAGTGCCGGTTGTATTGCGGTTGGTTATACCGTTGGTCGTTCCGGTTGTATTGCGGTTGGTTACGCCGTTACTTGCGGTCGTGCCGTTGATAGTGCCGGTTGTATTACGATTGATTGTACTGTTAGTAGCGCCGGTAGTGTTGCGATTGGCTGCGCCGTTGGTCGCGCTATTACCTGCGGTCGTGCCGGTTGCATTACGGTTGGTTATACCGTTGGTCGTTCCGGTTGTATTGCGGCTGGTTGCGCTGTTGGCGTTGCCGGTTGTATTGCGGCTGGTTACGCCGTTACTCGCGGTCGTGCCGGTTGTATTACGGTTGGTAGTGTCGGTTGCATTGCGGCTGGTTACGCCGTTGGCGTTGCCGGCAGTATTACGGTTGGTTGCGCCGTTGGTTGCGCTGTTACCTGCGGTCGTGCCGTTCACATTGCGGTTGGTTATACCGTTGGTTGTTCCGGTTGTATTGCGGCTGGTTACGCCGTTACTCGCGGTCGTTCCGGTTGTATTGCGGTTGGTTATACCGTTAGCAGTTCCGGTAGTATTGCCGTTGGTTGCGCTGTTACCTGCGGTCGCGCCGTTCACATTACGAGTCGTCAGCGCGCCGCCGGCCGCCGCGCCTATATTGGCCGCGTTGCGGGAGAGGCTGCCGTCTGTTCCGCCGCGCGTATAGTTATACGAGGAGCCGTTATAACTGTTGTAGCGCGAAACGCCGTTATTCGCGGCCGTCCCGTAGGAACGCGCGGCGCCGCCCGCGTAGCCCGCCATTCGGTCATAGGTGCGGGTATAGCCGTAGTCGCTCGCGGCGCGGGTATTGCCGGCGGTTCTGGCGTTTCTATAATAGGAATTGCGGTAACCCGCGGCGCGCCCGTAGCCGTCGTTATCATTTACGAGAGCCGCGCGGTCGGCCCGATAGGCCGCCCCCTGCAGGTTTTCCGACCCGGCGCAGCCCGTGGCGGCGGCGCCGAGAACGCCCGCCAGCAGGCCCGCGGCTGCGTTTTTCAAGAACTTTTTCCGTTTCATATATATCCCCCGGATTGTTAATTTTAATGAAGCCCCGAAAAAACGGCTTCGGATTATATTTTCTGCCCGGAGGCTTTTTTAATACTATCTTTTTTTTGTAAAAATATTGATAAATTCCTTGAATTCAAGGCGTTTCCGTGGTATAATCGTATAAGATATTTTTCGTTTTTCATTCGTTTTTATTCGGAGGGCTGTTCGTATGAATACAAGAAAAAGCGGCGTTCTGGCGCACCCAACATCTTTCCCCTCCCGCTACGGCATAGGAGACCTGGGCGGCGGGGCGTATGAGTTTGTGGATTTTCTGAAAAAGGCGAAACAGGCGCTCTGGCAGGTTCTGCCGCTGGGGCAGACGAGCTTTGGTGATTCGCCTTATCAGAGTTTTTCAACTTTCGCGGGCAACCCGTACTTGATTTCCCCGGAGGAGCTGCGGCGGGACGGCCTGCTTGAGGACGGGGATATGGCTCCGCTTGGCGGCGACCCGTCAATAGTGGATTACGGCGCGGCGATTTCCCATAAAATGGAAATTCTGCGCGGGGCGCACGCTCGTTTCACGGCGCGCTCCGCGGATTTCGCGGATTTATCCGTGGAATATAAGACGTTTTACGCGGAGAACAAGCTGACTTGGCTTGAGGACTTCGCGCTGTTCGTCGCCATCAAGAATCACTTCATAAAAGAGCGGCAAAACGCCGGGCAGACCAAGGGCTACAAGGATTATAAGGCGGCTTGCAAGGGGTTCCTGACGCCGTCGCAGATTGACGACAATTATTACGGCGCGGTCTACTCGTCTTGGGGGCGCGGTCTGCAAATGCGGGAAACGGCCGATTTGCGCGAGTATAAGAATAAATTGGCTGAAGAGACGGATTTTTACGCGTTCGCCCAGTTCCTGTTTTTCCGCCAGTGGAGGCGGCTGCGCGGCTACGCCAACGATGCGGGGGTTGAGATAATCGGCGACCTCCCGATCTTCGTGGCTATGGACTCCGCGGACACCTGGGCCAACCCGAAGCTCTTCGCCCTTGACGAGGACGGGCGGCCCACGGAGGTGGCGGGCGTGCCGCCGGATTATTTCAGCAAGGACGGCCAGCTCTGGGGCAATCCGCTTTATAACTGGACGTATCACAAACGGACGAAGTTTGAATGGTGGAAAAAGCGTATCGCCGCCGCCCTGCGGCTTGTGGACGTCGTGCGGATAGACCATTTTATCGGCTTTGAGAGCTACTGGGCGGTGCCCTACGGCGCGCAAACCGCCAAAGAGGGCAAGCGTATGGCCGGGCCGGGCAAGGCGCTTTTTGACGCCGTGGCCGAGTCCATACCCAATCCGCCGATAATTGCCGAGGATTTGGGCGTGCTGACCGAGGAAGTCATAAAACTGCGGGAGGACTGCGGTTTCCCCGGAATGAAAGTACTCCAGTTCGCGTTTGACGGGGACGTGCGCAACGCCTATTTGCCCCATAACCTGCGGGACCCGCGCACAGTGCTCTACACCGGCACGCACGACAACGACACCACCCTAGGGTGGTACAGAAGCGCGCCCGAAAAATGCACGGATTATTTCCGCCGGTATATGAACGTCTCCGGCGAGGACGCGGCTTGGGATATGATACGCCTGGCTTTTTCAACCTCGGCGGACCAGGTGGTCGTGCCGGTTCAGGATATACTGAGCCTGCCGGGGGAGGCGCGGATGAACACGCCCGGTCTGCCCTCCGGCAACTGGCGGTTCCGCTTCGAGGAGGGCGCGCTGACAGACGCGGCGGCGGACAGGCTCCGCTATCTGTCCGAGCTTTTTGGGCGCAACGTGGAGCCCGAGGCGGAGGAAGAGACGCCGCCCCAAGACCCCCCCGAGAAGCCGGAGAAGCCAAAGAAACCGGCCGGAAAGAAAGCGGCGGCGAAAAAGCCGAAAGAGGACTGATAGAGTGTCGGATATGTACGATGGGAGTCAGATTCAAGTATTAGAGGGGTTGGAAGCGGTTCGCAAGCGCCCCGGAATGTATATAGGCAGCACCTCCGCGCGCGGGCTTCACCACCTGGTCTATGAGATTGTCGATAACGCGGTGGACGAGGCCCTGGCGGGGTTCTGCAGCCAGGTTGACGTTACGGTGCACGAGGACGGCACGGTCTCCGTGCGGGACGACGGACGCGGGATACCCGTTGATATTCAGCCGCAGCGGGGTATTTCGGCGGCGACCGTCGTTTTTACAGTACTCCACGCCGGCGGGAAATTCGGCGGAGGCGGATACAAAATCTCCGGCGGGCTGCACGGCGTGGGCGCGTCCGTGGTCAACGCGCTTTCCGAATGGACGGAGGTGCTCATTTATAAGGAAGGAAAGGCTTACGAGCTGAAATTTTCCCGAGGGGACATCGTGCGGGATTTGACCGAAACCGGCGAAACGAGCGAAACCGGCACTTACGTGCGGTTTAAGCCCGACGCGGAGATTTTTGACGAAACAATCTTTGATTTCGACACGCTCCGCCGTCATATGAGAGAGACGGCGTTCCTCACAAAAGGCCTGAAAATCAACCTTACCGACCTCCGCGAAACCCCCGCCAGAGAAAAAACATATCATTACGAGGGCGGAATAAAGCAGTTCGTCGAATATCTCAACGCCTCAAAAACCTCCGCGCACGACAAGGTTTTTTACGCCGAGGCCCAGACGGAGGGCTGTCTTGTGGAGGCCGCGTTTCAGTATAACGACGGGTTTCTTGAAAATGTCCATTCCTTCGCCAACAACATAAACACGCCGGAGGGCGGCACGCACCTGGCGGGTTTCCGCGCGGCTATGACCAAGACGATTAACGATTACGGCCGCAAATATAACCTGATTAAGGAAAACGACAAAAACCTCTCCGGCGACGACGTGCGCGAGGGGCTGACCGCCATAATCAGCGTAAAGCTGCCGGATCCGCAGTTCGAGGGCCAGACCAAGGCCAAGCTCGGCAACGCCGAGGCGCGGAGCGCGGTAGAATCCGTGGTCAGCGAGCAGCTCCAATATTTCCTTGAGGAGAACCCCGCCACGGCCAAAATCATCCTTGAGAAGGGCCTTGTGGCTAGCCGCGCGCGGGACGCGGCGAAAAAAGCGCGAGAGCTTGTCCGGCGGAAATCCGCGCTCGACGGCGCGCGTATGCCGGGTAAACTGGCCGATTGCTCCGAAAAAGACCCGAAGCTATGCGAGATTTTCTTAGTCGAGGGAGATTCGGCGGGCGGCAGCGCCAAAGGCGCGCGGACGCCCAAAACGCAGGCGATTCTGCCTCTGCGCGGGAAAATTCTGAACGTCGAAAAGACGCGGCTTGACAAAATTCTGGCCAATGAGGAAATTCGCTCGATGATTACCGCTTTTGGCACGGGGATTCACGATGATTTCGACATTTCAAGGCTCCGGTACGACAAAATCGTGCTGATGACCGACGCGGACGTGGACGGGGCGCATATCCGAACGCTGCTCCTAACCTTTATTTACCGCTTCCTGACCCCGCTTATTGAGGAAGGCAAGATATACGTGGCTCAGCCGCCGCTTTATAAAGTTGAGAAGGGAACGAAGGTCTATTACGCCTACCTTGAAGATGAGCTTGAGCGAATTCTGAGCGAAGTCGGGCGAGAGGGCATAAAGCCCATACAGCGCTACAAGGGCTTGGGAGAGATGGACGCGGAGCAGCTCTGGGAGACTACGATGAACCCGGAAACTCGCATCCTCCGCCAGGTGGAGCTTGAGGACGCGATTGCCGCCGACGAGGTGTTCAGCTGTCTTATGGGGGAAAAGGTCGAGCCGCGGCGGGAGTTTATCCTGGAGCACGCGCGTTACGCTCAGAATCTGGATTATTAAAAGCCGCGTCAATTATTGACGCGCACATAGAGTTGGACTCTATGATTCGCAGAGCAAAGCTCTATATCGGCGTCAAAAATTGACGCGGCGGAAAGCGGAGGCTTGTTCAGGAGATATATTATTATCCGGGGGCGTTTAACCTTCTTTTGAAGCGAGGCGTTTCAAGCAAGCGGAGCAATTCCATGTTTGACTTGCTGGTTTCGAGTCGGAAACTGCGAGGCCACGCCACGAGAGTTGGCGAAGCCAATGCGGGGAGGCGCCAAAAAACGCCGAGCGCGGCTTATGTCAAACGGAATTGCTATGGCGATTTTCAAAAACGTTGACTGTCGACGTTTGCGAAAAATGGCTTAAAATCGGCGTTTTTTTCGGCACTAATGCCCTCTCGCAAGCTCCGCTTGCTGGCCCTCCGGCGCAGTGTTCGCGCCTCCCCACATTTGCTCGGCGTTTTTTCGGCACTAATGCCTGCCGAAAAAGCCGCCTTCTTGCCCGGCGTTTTTTCGGCACTAATGCCTGCCGAAAAAGCCGCCTTCTTGCCGCCGATTTTCCGCTCCGCGCCAGTCAACGTTTTGTAAAATTGCTATATAACCATAACGCAAGGCAAGCGAGGTAAAAATGGACGATAGAATAAAGACCATAAAAATTGAGGATGAAATGGAAAGCTCGTACATTGAGTATTCCATGAGCGTGATTGTGGCGCGGGCGCTGCCCGACGCGCGGGACGGCCTGAAGCCGGTGCATCGGCGGATTCTCCACACAATGAACGAGCTGAACCTTGACCCGGGCAAGGCCTACAAAAAATCGGCGCGTATCGTTGGCGACGCTATGGGTAAATATCACCCGCATGGCGACTCGTCTATTTACGACGCTATGGTGCGTATGGCGCAGGATTTCTCAATGCGATACCCACTTGTGGACGGGCACGGCAACTTCGGCTCAATGGATGGGGATTCGGCGGCCGCCCAGCGCTATACCGAGGCGCGGCTGACGCGGCTTTCGCTCCTTATGCTCGCGGATATAGAGAAAGACACGGTGGACTTCGTGCCGAACTACGACGGGGAGCTTTCGGAGCCGACGGTGCTGCCGGCGAAGTTTCCGAATCTGCTCGTCAACGGCACCTCCGGTATTGCCGTAGGTATGGCCACTAATATTCCGCCGCATAATATGGGAGAGGTCGCCGACGCGGTGAACCGCCTGCTGGACGACCGTATGGCCGGCGTGGATACCGATATAAACGACCTCGCGGCGTATGTCAAGGGGCCGGATTTTCCCACCGGGGGCGCTATCCTGGGCAGAGCCGGAATCCGCTCGATGTACTTGACCGGGCGGGGCAAG
Organism: Clostridiales bacterium; assembly: GCA_031287685.1. Taxonomy (GTDB): domain Bacteria; phylum Bacillota; class Clostridia; order Lachnospirales; family WQUN01; genus JAITSQ01. Next base: position 80,526 of record JAITSQ010000031.1, read on the forward strand.
GTCGTCGTGCGCGCCACGGCGGAGATTCAGCCGCTTCACGGCGGCCGGGAGCAGATTGTAGTCACCGAAATCCCTTATCAGGTCAACAAGGCCAAAATGTGCGAACGTATCGACGAGCTTGTGCGGGATAAAAAAATCGACGGTATCACCGATATGCGCGACGAATCCAACCGCGAGGGGGTTCGCGTGGTAATCGAGCTTCGGCGGGACGTTAACGCGAGCGTCGTTCTGAATCAGCTCTATAAATTCTCGCAGATGCAGGAGACAATCGGCGTGATAATGCTCGCGCTCAAAAACGGCGAGCCGGCCATTCTCAATCTGCGCGACATTCTGGACATTTATATCGACCACCAGCGGGACGTCATCACCAGGCGGACGCGCTTTGAGCTTGCCAAAACGCGTAAACGGGAGCATATCCTTGAAGGTTATCTGATTGCCCTTGAGCACATCGACGAAGTAATAGCGCTTATCCGCGCCTCCAAAGACCGGAACGAAGCCAAGGAGAAGCTGAGCGAGCGATTCTCCCTGTCCGAGGCGCAGGCCGACGCGATTGTCAAAATGCAGCTCGGCAGCCTCACAGGCCTGGAACGGGAGAAAATCGAACAGGAGCTGGCCGAAATCAAGGCGCTCATCGCCGAGCTGACCTTGATTTTAGAGAGCGAGGCGAAGCTGCTCAGCGTTATAAAGGAAGAAATCTTAGACGCGAAGGCGCGCTTCGCCGACGAACGGCGCACGATTATAGTCGCCGATTCTGGGGATTTATGCATAGAAGACCTGACCCCGGACGAGGCCGGCGTGGTCACTATGACCGCCGCGGGGTATGTTAAGCGGCAGCCGCTGTCGGCTTATAAGCAGCAGAAGCGGGGCGGCAAGGGCGTTATCGGTATGGGCTTCCGCGAGGAGGACGCGATACGGGATTTATTCGTTTGCACGGCTCATCAGCAGATTTTGTTTTTCACGAGCCAGGGCCGCGCGTACCGCATAAAGACTTACGAAATCCCCGAAGCGGGGCGGGCGGCCAAAGGCACGAATATCGTCAACCTGCTTGACTTGAAGGACGGGGAGCGCGTGGCCGCGGTTATGCCCGTGCGCGAGGGGGAGGAAGGCGTTCTCCTTATGCTCACGAGGCTCGGAATAGTCAAGAAAACGCCGCTCGCGGAATATGACAATATCCGCAGAACCGGCATACGCGCCCTGAACATCAAAGACGGCGACGAGCTTATCGGCGTTATCCGCGCCAAAGACGGGGACGACGTTTTTGTGGCCACCTCGAATGGATACGGCATACGCTTCCCGGAGGCGGCGCTGCGTCCGCTGGGCCGGGCGGCGGCGGGCGTCCGGGCGATAAACCTTGACGACGACGATTTTGTGGTGGGCTGCGGGATTTTTGAGCCGGAAATGCAAATCTTGCTGGTGTCGGAACGCGGATTCGGCAAACGCACGGAATACGACGCTTTCCGCCGTCAGCACCGGGGCGGCAGGGGCGTGCGCGTCTACAGGCCGTCCGAAAAAACCGGCAGGCTATGCGGCGTGGTCAGCGCCCACGAAAAAGACGAGCTTATGATAATTAACTCGCAGGGCGTAATAATACGTATAGAAGTAGGAGGGATTTCAAGCCTGGGCCGTATGGCGCAGGGGGTCAAGCTCATCAATCTGGCCGACGACGACGTGGTGGTGAGCGTGGCCAGAGTGGCGGAGGAAGTCAAGGGAGAGCCCGAGGCTGAACTCGAATAAAATTCAGGAGGGTTATACATTGCGGACACAGGGCACAGTATTTAGGTATGGCGACAACATCGACACAGACGTAATAATCCCGGCGAGGTATCTCAACTCCGCCGAACCCGCCGACCTGGCGGCTCATTGTATGGAGGACGCGGACGCGGATTTCGCCGGGAAAGTCAGGCCGGGCGATATAATAGCGGCGGGGAAAAATTTCGGCTGCGGCTCGTCGCGCGAACACGCGCCGATTGCCATAAAAGCCGCCGGAGTTTCGTGCGTCATAGCAAAATCCTTCGCGAGGATTTTTTTCCGCAACGCTATAAATATCGGCCTGCCGATTCTGGAATGTCCCGAAGCGGCCGACGGTATCTCAAACGGAGACGCCGTAAGCGTAGACTTTGACCGGGGGGTTATAAAAAACCTGACCACCGGCGGGGAATATCAGGCGGCGCCGTTCCCCGGATTCATCAAAGGAATTATCGAAAACGACGGCCTTATAGGCAAACTGAAAGCGGGAGTGTAAATGGAGATAAACCTGGCGGTAATACCCGGCGACGGCATCGGGCCGGAGGTAACGGCGGAGGCGCTGGAGACTCTGCGTGTAATAGAATTGAAATTCGGACATAAATTGCGCTTCACAGAGGCGGACGCGGGCGGAATTGCCTACGACAAAACCGGCGCTCCGCTCCCGGAGGAGACTTTAAGGATTTGCCGCGCGGCGGACAGCGTGCTTCTGGGCGCGGTCGGCGGCCCTAAATGGGATGGCCTCTCGGGGGATAAACGCCCGGAAGCCGCCCTTTTGGGCCTTCGCGGGGAGCTGAGCCTGTACGCCAACCTGCGCCCGGCTTATCTGCACGAGGCCCTGCGCGGGGCCTGCCCGCTGAAGCCGGAGCTGACGGAGGGCGGCGTGGACATTATGGTGGTGCGCGAGCTGACCGGCGGCATATATTTTGGCGCGCGCGGCGTTTCGGAGGACAAGCTTTCCGCTTGGGACACGGAGAAATATTCCGTGGCGGAGGTCGAGAGAATCGCGCGCGTGGCGTTTGAAATCGCGATGAAACGCGGGCGGCGCGTCTGCAATGTGGACAAGGCGAACGTGCTGGAGTCCTCCCGTCTCTGGCGGCGCGTCGTGGCGGAAGTCGCCGGAAATTTCCCGGAGGTCGAGCTGTCGCATATGTACGTGGACAACGCGGCAATGCAGCTTGTCCGCAACCCGCGCGGGTTCGATGTGTTAGTTACAACTAATATGTTTGGCGACATTCTTTCGGACGAGGCGGCGCAAATCACCGGCTCGATTGGTATGCTGCCTTCGGCTTCGCTGGGGGAGGGCAGTTTCGGTATGTACGAGCCGATTCACGGCTCCGCGCCGGACATCGCCGGGCGGGACCTGGCCAACCCTATAGCCACGGTGCTGTCGGCGGCAATGATGCTCCGGTATTCCTTCGGCCTGCTTGAGGAAGCCGAGTGTATTGAGCGGGCGGTGAAAAGAACGCTTTCCGAAAAGTATCGCACCGCCGATATTTATTCCGAGGGCACCCATAAAGTCGGCACGCGGGAAATGGGCCGCCTGCTCCGGGAAAGACTTGGAGATAGCAATTTTACAAAGCGTTGACTGGCGCGGAGCGGAAAATCGGCGGCAAGAAGGGGGCTTTTTCGGCGGGCAGCAGCGCCGAAAAAACGCCGATAAGAAGGGGGCTTTTTCGGCGGGTAGTAGCGCCGAAAAAACACCGATAAGAAGGGGGCTTTTTTGGCGGGCAGTAGCGCCGAAAAAACACCGATTTCAAGCCGTTTTTCGCGAACGCCGGCAGTCATTGAAAATTGCTATAGTTGCGCGGGCCAAGCCTGTATAAATAATACATTGTAAGGGGAAAGTCATATGACTATAAAAAAGAACCTGACGGATTCCCCGAAAACCAAGCCGGCCGATTCGGATTTGGTTTTCGGCAAATATTTTACCGACCATATGTTCCTATGCGAGTATACCGAGGGTATCGGCTGGCACGACCCGGAGATTACGCCGGTGGCAGACCTTTCGCTTTCGCCCGCGGCTATGGTGCTGCATTATGGCCAGGCCATTTTTGAGGGGCTGAAGGCCTATCGCGCGGAGGACGGCCGGATTCTGCTGTTCCGCCCGAGGGATAACTTCGCGCGGCTGAACCTGTCGGCTGCCCGTTTGTGCATACCAAATATAGACATAGATTTTGCGCTTGGGGCGCTAAAAGAATTGCTGGAGACGGAAAAGGCCTGGATTCCCGGCTCTTCGGGGACTTCGCTGTATATCCGCCCCTTCGTCATAGCGGACGAGCCGGCGCTCGGCGTGCATATATCGCGGAGTTATAAGTTCATCATTTTGCTTTCGCCCGTCGGGCCATATTATAAGGAAGGATTGGACCCGGTGCGGATTTGCGTCGAGGACGAGTATGTGCGCGCCGTGCGGGGCGGCGTGGGCTTCACGAAGGCGGCGGCCAATTACGCCATAAGCCTCAAGGGGCAGGAAAAGGCGCAGGGCTTGGGCTTTACGCAGGTGCTGTGGCTTGACGGCGTGGAGCGGCGGTATGTTGAGGAAGTGGGCACGATGAACGTATTTTTCAAAATCGGCGGCGAGGTGGTCACACCGGAGCTGTCCGGCGGGATTCTGGCCGGCATCACGCGGGATTCGGCGCTGAAACTCCTTGGAAAGCGCGGCATACCCACCGCCGAGCGCCGCGTCAGCTTAGACGAGGTCATAGAGGCCGGGGAGGCGGGCCGCCTTGAGGAAGCCTTCGGCTCCGGCACCGCCGCCGTTATCTCGCCCATAAGCGAGTTTTATTACGCGGGGCGGACGGTTCGCGTTGGAACAGGAGGCGCCGGCGAAATCTCAAAATGGCTCTATGACGAGCTTACGGGGATTCAGTACGGACGGCGGGAGGACACGTTCGGCTGGGTGGAGGCGCTGGGGGGTTCTTGACGAAATGAAAAGCCGGAGGGTGGCTGATTTGTCAAATTGACGAGATACCCCAATAACAGTGGGAGTGGTAAATAATGGGAAACATTAGCAGCGACAGAATTAAAACGGGCAGCGCCCGGATGCCGCACAGGGCCTTGCTCAAGGCGTGCGGCCTTACCGACGCGGAGATTGCCCGGCCGATAATCGGCGTGGCGTGCGCGCAGAGCGACATCGTGCCGGGGCATATCCACTTGGGGACGGTGGCGCGGGCGGCGATGGACGGCGTGCTGTCGGCGGGAGGTACGCCGGTGCGCTTCCCGGTAATCGGCGTGTGCGACGGAATCGCTATGAATCACGAGGGTATGAACTACTCTTTGGCTACGAGGGAGCTTATAGCTGATTCGGTCGAATCTATGACGATTAGTCACGCGATCGACGCGCTCGTGTGCGTGCCGAATTGCGACAAAATCGTGCCGGGTATGCTTATGGCGGCGGCGCGGCTGAATATCCCGACGATTTTTGTGAGCGGCGGTCCGATGCTGTCGGGCCGCCTGCGCGACGGTTCCCGAATCAGCCTGTCAAAGACTTTCGAGGCGGTCGGCGCGCTGGCCGCCGGCCGGATTTCCGAGGAGGAGTTTCTGGAGATTGAAAACGCGTCCTGCCCCACGTGCGGCTCGTGTTCAGGTATGTATACGGCTAACTCAATGAATTGCCTGTGCGAGGCGCTTGGCATGGCCCTGGCCGGCAACGGCACTGTGCCCGCGCCGTTTGCGGAGCGCGTGCGCCTGGCCAAGTCCGCCGGAGTGAAGATCATGGAACTTTTGGAACGCGGACTGCGTCCGCTCGACATAATGACTGAGAGCGCTTTTAGAAACGCGCTGACTGTCGACATGGCGGTGGGTTGTTCGACAAACTCAATGCTGCATCTGCCGGCGATTGCGCGAGAGGCGGGCGTGACGCTCGACTTGGAGGTTGCCAACGAAATTTCCGGGAGAACGCCGAATCTCTGCCGCCTGGCCCCAGCCGGCCCGCACCATATGGAGGATTTACACTACGCGGGCGGCGTCCCGGCGATTATGAAAGAGCTTGAGGGGCTGGGCCTGCTCGATACGTCCCGCGTTACGGTAACCGGAAAAACAATGGCCGAGAATATTCGCGAGGCGTGCAATTTGGACGATTCCGTGGTGCGCCGGGGGGATAACCCGTATTCGCCCACCGGCGGGATTAAAGTCCTCCGAGGGAGCCTTGCGCCGCTTGGCGCGGTGGTCAAGAAATCCGCCGTGGCCCCGTCGATGATGAGGCGCGAAGGGGCGGCGCGCGTGTTTGAGTGCGAGGAAACGGCCTATGAGGCTATTTTGGGCGGCGTGGTGCAGCCGGGAGACGTGGTCGTAATCCGCTATTGCGGGCCGAAGGGCGGGCCGGGTATGCCGGAAATGCTCTCGCCGACCTCCGCCCTGGCGGGGATGGGCCTGGACGGCGAGGTGGCGCTGATTACGGACGGGCGGTTCTCCGGCGCGTCGCGCGGAGCGTCAATCGGACACGCGTGCCCGGAGGCGGCGGCGGGCGGCCCGATTGCCATAGTCCGCGACGGCGACCGGATTAAAATCGACATAGAGGCGGGCTCGCTCGACTTGCTCCTTCCGAGGGAAGAAATTGAGCGGCGGCTTTCGGAGCTGCCGCCGTTTGAGCCGCGCGTAAGAACCGGATACCTTGCGCGATACGCCCGAATGGTGACCGGGGCGGAAAAAGGCGCGGTGGTCGAGTAGCCCCTATAACCGGCCTGTGGACTCAATATACCGCAGGAAGGGGTAGGGGTTTATGTAAATTTGGCCGAAGCGCGTTTTGAGGCTGATGGACACCACCGCGCCGGCGGGGTTTCGCGCCTTGCCCCCGCGGCCGATAAAGCCGACGGGCGCGCCGGCGGGGATTTGCGCTCCGGGGCGGATTCCGTCCGCTAGGGCGGAGAGGCGGCTGTAGATGAAGCGCGTGCCGCCGGAGGTCAATATGGTCACGCGGAAGCCGCCCGCGGAGTCACGTCCGGTTGATTCGACCGCGCCCGCCGACATAGCGCGCGTGAGCAAACGGCCGGACGAGTTGTCTCGATCAAGAATAATACAACCGGTCATAGAGGCGGAGGTTCCCCAGCTGTCACCGTAGATATACGGCGGGGAGTCGGCTGTTTCCAGAGGGAAACATTCGATTTCCGAAAGGAGCGTCTGAAACATTTCATAATACGGGCGGACGGAGCGGCGCAGGCGGCCGTGCCGTCCGTATTTTATTGTGTCTATCCCGGCTTCGGAAAAATCATACGATTTGTCAGGAAAAAATTTGTTCTCGAAGCAGTAAATTGCCAGAAGCTCGGCGAAATCAAGCCCATGGCGGCTGTTCATCTGATAAACGCGCAAAATCGCGTCGCCAGGCATCTTCAGCGCGCAGACGTCGCTTTTTTTAACGCGCGGCGCGGATAGAAGCAAGCACAGAAGAATCAAGGCAAGCGGAGCGGCAAGCAGTTTCAGCGTGGCCGCGCGGTTCCCAGGGGAGCGCCGGTGTTTTCGGAGTCTGCGCATAAAGTTAAGCCGCTCCCAGAGGAAAGGTTTTTACAGTATATTAATCCGCGGCGGGAGATATGAAACTTTTCCGGAGGGGGCCTTATTTCATACTTGGGAACAGCCCTTTAAATACCTTTTCGCGCTGATTGGACGGGGTGGCGGCCGAAGGAGGCTTCATTCGCACTTCTCCCGCCTGAAGCTCCGTAACGTAAACTCCGCTGAAATCGTAATCAGGGAAATTCTCGGCGAGGGAAAGCATCACTTCGTCCTGAATGTAATTGATATTTCCGGAATCGGTTATTTTGTCATAATCCATTTTGGACATTGTATCTGAGATGACGCGCTTAACAGTCAGGCGATCCGGGCCCGCCTCGTCCGCGGGCAGCTCGACGGAAATCGTGGCGTCCACCGCGTGGGAGGAGCCGTCGCTTGAAACGACCTGCGTCGTCACCGGAGGTATTTCGAGGAAATGCGTCGAGACCCGAGAGTCGGCGCTTAGCTGAAATAGGTATAAAAAGCCCGCGGAGGCCAGGAGAAGGAGCAGAAGGACGGTGACGAGCGCGTTCCTGCGCTCTAATTTGCGGGATTGGCGCCGGGTCTCGCTTTCGGCGGGGGCGGCTGGCTCCGCCGATAAGCTGGCGGATTTAGCGGCCGCGCTTATCGCGGAGGGGCGGCGGATTGGTTTGGTTGCCATAAGAATCACCCGTTTCTAAAAAATAATCGACCAAAGCCGTAAGCCGAGTTCTGTTTTTGATAATTATCTATCTTGGCGCGATGTTGCCAGCGCGCTCGCGCGGCGTACCTAAACCGAAGTTTCCCAAGGGACGGGCCGCCCCCGCCCCCAGGGGGCCGGTTTAATTTGCCTTGCTTCGGACGGGGTTTACAGACACAACCCTTGTCGCCAAAGGCCGGGTAGGCTCTTACCCTACCTTTCCACCCTTGCCCGGCGCGTCGCCGAAGCGAAGCGGGGGCGGTTTATTTCTGTTGCACTGTCCTTGGGGTCGCCCCCACAGGCCGTTAGCCTGCGTCCTGCCCTGTGAAGCTCGGACTTTCCTCTTATATCGGGGGATATAAGCAATTATCCGCTTTGGTCGAGTTTTGTGCCTTGCCGATAAAATTTTATAGCAATTCCGTTTGACATAAGCTACGCTCGGTGTTTTCATTTGTCTAAAACAAGTTTAGATAAATGAAAGCCCCCTCCTTGCCCGGTGTTTTTTCGCGGTTGCTGCCCCGCGAAAAAGCCCCCTTCTTGCCCGGTATTTTTTGGCGCCTCCCCCGCGTTTGCGTTCGCTATTTTGGCTCCCCGAAAAGCTGTTGCAAACGCTCGTGACCGCGCCAAAAATATTCATCGCGGGAAACGCGTTAAACCAAGGAGGAGGCTTTGAGCTTCTCTTGAAAGCTCAAAACGCCGAGCATCGCGATTCCCGGCTCGAAACCAGCAAGTCCAAACAGGGAATTGCTCTAACCCGCGAAGTTCATACGCGCCATAAACCTCTCCGCGAAAAATTCGCTTCCCGCCAAAGGGACCTCCGTAACCGCCCGCAATGAGGGAAAACGCCGGTTTTTCGCGAAATATTCGGCAAAGAGCCGCGCGCCGGAGAGCGCCGCGTTCCCGCAGGGGACGGCGATTTTTTTAAACTCCGGCGGGAACAGACCGACGTCAAACATAGCGGGGAGGGCGGATTTCTCCGCGAAGCCGCCGGCGACGCGGAATACCGAAACTTCCGGAGAGCCGGCCGCAACCAGCAGCGCGTCAATCCCCGTGCGGACGGCCGCGCGGGCAAGCAGGAGGCTTTCCGCGTCTTTAAAGGTAAAATACACGCGCGGCGCTATTTCCACCCGGCCGTCGTCCCACAAGGCGGAGCGGGGCGCGCCGTCCCGCCCGAGGAAGCCGTTTTCGAGCAGAACGGAGATAATCGAAGTCGCCCCCGCGCCGCAAACGCCGATTGGCGGCGCGTTCCCCACAGTGCGGGCCGCGAAGCCCGTGAAGCGGTTGTAGCTCACTCGATCGACCGCCCCGGCCACATATGGCGCGCCGCAGCTGATATTTCCGCCTTCAAACGCCGGGCCGGCGGGGGCCGAGGCGGCGTAAAGCCCGCGCGGCGTCCGCAGGAGCAGTTCACAGTTTGTGCCCATATCGGCGTAAAGGCTCACCGTGTCCGGCGGAACGCGCAGGGCCAGCCCCCAGTCCCCTATATACGCGTCTGAGCCGACATACGGCGCCGGGCACGGCGGGATAATCACGCGGTCAAACGGCAGGCCGCTCTCCGCGCCGGTCAGGACGAAGGCCTCCCGCAGGGCGGGGTCATATGTAAACGGGCTTTGAGACAGGCCGGAGGTATCGCGGCCGAGCAGGATTGAGGTCATAACGGTATTGCCGCAGACGACGGCGGTCCGCGCGCCGAAAGCGCTCGTCAGCCGCTCTATGGCGGAGACGGCGAGGCGGCGCAGGGGCTGAGCTTCGGCTTGGGCTATACGGGAGACCACGTCCGCGCCGAAAACCCGCTGGGGGTTTGCCGTCACGACGCGGCGTCCGCGAAAAGACGCGCTGACGGTCGTGGTGCCGAGGTCTATGGCGCATATTTCCGAATATTCGTCGGCGCTCTCAAGGACCGGCGGTTCGGCCGGTTCGCGCAGCACTATGGCGTCCGAGAAGTCGTCAGCCGGCGTCTGGCAGGCCAGCACGCGGCGCGCCGGCGTCCCGACAGTCACGGCGCATTTTCCGCAGCGCCCGCCGCCGCCGCAGGGGGCGTAAATATACGTCCCTCGCGAGGCGAGAAGCTCAAGCAGGGTTCGGGGTTCGTCCATAGTATACCGCCTTTACCGCGGCAGTATTCCCGCCAGGTCGGGCGGGGGCGCGGAGGGGTCGCCTGAGCTTGGGCTTGAGCCTAAGCCTTGCATATCCGGAGGAACTTCGGACGGGTCCGGCGGACTCGCGGGTTCGTCGGGCGCGTTGTAATCGTTATATTCCGGAGTTGAGCCGCCAGCGGGGGTAAGCGCGGCGTTCGTGCCTACGCGCACCTCCGGGGCCTGCGCGCTGTAGGAGGAGGTGTTAACAACGGCTTCGTCCACCTTTCGGCCGTCCTCATAAACCGTCTTAATCAGCTGATATTTACAGGCCGCGCGCCCGGCGGAGGCGGTCGCTCTGCTTCCGAGAGGGAGCGTGTCGTCCGGGATTTCCTTCTCCGGCGGGACGTCCCCCTTGGACACGAGGCGGTTCGACAGCTTTATCTGCCGGCCGGTGGAGCGGGTTTCCTTGCCGTAGATGTTTACGGTGACGAGGCCGTTCGCCATAGAGGCCTCAATCATTATCGGCGCGGAGGTGTTGTTTTTGAACTTAAGGTCGATGTAATTTCCGGCGAGGGTCGCGTCAAAGCCGTAATCGGCGTAGGCCACCTTGAGGGAGTGGTTGCGCCTCTCGACAATCTCAAGCTCGGCGTTTATGAGGGCGATGTACAGCGTGGAGGAAACCTGGCACACGCCGCCGCCGTAATCGTCAACCAGCTTCCCGCCCTGTATTACCGGCGCGGGGCGGTATCCGTTGGCATAGGTCATATCGCCGAAACGCGCGTTGGTCGAGAATACCTCCCCGGGATAGACGTTCACGTTGTTGATTTTTGAAATGGCGGTCTGCACGTTCTGGTTGCGCCCGGAGGCTCCGCCGCTGATTTTTGTCGAACAGGAGCCTATGAGGGAGCGGGCGCCCTCATAATCCGCCGGGGAATAGGGCGGAGGCAGTTCCTTCATTATAATATCCGCTTCGCCGCTTTCGCCTGAGGCGACGACTTCCCCGGCTGAGGCGGCGGTTTTTTCCTCGTCTATGACTGTCCCGGCGGAGCCGTCGGACACTATGAACTCGCTCCCGTCCTTGGCCATAGAAGCGGCTTTGGCGGGGAAATTTACTTTTTCGGCGGTGGAGGCTATGGCCGCTCGCAGCTTCGCCGGGTCGGCCCGAAGCGTTTTTCCGGAGAAAGCCGCGCCAAGCTCCCCGAAGGTGAAGCTGAAGGTTTCGTCGTTATGACGGAGGGTCAAGGTTTGTTTGGACAAAGAGTCCGGAAGCTCCGCGTCGGGCGTTTTTTCGTCGTCGGCCCGGCTCGGCTCGGACGGGCCGTCCTCGCCGGAGGGCGCGCCGGTTTCGTTAAAGGCCGGGGCGGAGGGCTTGCTGAACGGCAGGGAGCCAGTCACCGCGTTTACGGCGACATACCCCGCGAAGGCTGAAAACGCCGTCAAAATAACAAGCGAAACGATTATAACGCTCATAATTGAGAATTTGACGTCTTTTTTAGGTTTTTGGGGCTTGGGCTGGGGCTTAGATTTGAGCTTAGCCATGTGAAACACCTCCTTGTTTTAGTGTGTTCAGTATAGCGGTTTCGTTTGATATTGGCGTTGTTCGGTGTTTTCATCTGCCTAAAACAAGTTTAGACAAATGAAAGCCGCCTTCTTGCCCGGCGTTTTTTCGGCACTAATGCCCGCCGAAAAAGCCGCCTTCTTGAACAACGCCAATCAAACATGGAATTGCTCTATGTAGTTACAGTTGGTCCATAATGCTCTCCATATCGTAGAGTCCGGGCGGCTTGCCGGCGATAAAAACAGCCGCCTTGAGCGCGCCCGCCGCGAAGACCTCTTTGGAGGCGGCGCGGTGGCGCAGTTCGATTGTCTCGTCCGGGCCGGCGAAAAGCACGGAGTGCTCACCCACGATTGTGCCGCCGCGCAGGGAATGAACGCCTATTTCGGCGCGGGGGCGGCGCTCCCGCCGGGGGGCGCGGTCGGTGACTATTTCAAGAGGGCCGGCCGCGCCGTTTATTATATCCGCGAACATCAGGGCGGTGCCGCTGGGCGCGTCGATTTTCAGGCGGTGGTGCGCTTCCGTGACCTCTATGTCAAACCCGTCGTCGTAGAGAGTTTTGGAGATTCTCTTGAGTATGTTGGCGAGGAGGCTCACCCCGATGGACATATTCGCCGATTTGAAAACCGGGATTTTTTCGGAAGCGGCCATTATGGCTTCCTCACAGGGGCGGTCGAGGCCGGTCGTGCAGATAACGGCGGCGCGGCGCTTCTCGACGGCGTAGCTTATAACGCCGGGGACGGCCTGCGCCATTGAGAAATCCACGATGACGTCCGCGGGCATATCACACTCCGTAATGTGCGAAAAAGTGGGGAAATTGGCCGGTCTCGGCGAAGCCGCGTCCACCCCCGCCACTATTTCGGCGGAACGGCTTTTATCCGCCAGGGCGGTGACGGCGCGGCCCATACTCCCCATATATCCGTGCAAAATTATTTTTGTCATAAGAGACCGTAACCTTTCATAGCGGAGCGTATTTTTTCAAGGGATTCCGGCGAGGGCGGGCAAAGAGGCTTTCTGTACCCGCCGGCGGGCCGCCCGAGCAGACTCGCCGCCGCCTTGACGGGAATAGGGTTGACCTCGCAGAACAGGGCCTTCACAAGCGGCACCAGCCGGAGCTGAGCGGCTTTCGCGGATTCAAAATCGCCGGAGAAAAAATCCCTCGTCATTTTAGCGACGTCCCGCGGGACGAGGTTCGCCGCCACGGAAATCACCCCGGAGCCGCCGTAGCTCAAGACGGGCAGGACGCAGCAGTCGTCCCCGGAGTAAAGGTCGAACCCGCCGCCGCAAAGGCAGGCTATTTCGGCAATCTGCTCAATATCGCCGCTGGCCTCCTTAATGCCCGTAATATTGGGGATTTTCGACAGCGTAAGCGCCGTCTCCGGCTCGATATTCACGCCGGTGCGCGACTTCACGCTGTAGAGGATTACGGGAATATCGACGCTTCCGGCGATTTCCGTATAATGGGCGATAAGCCCGCGCTGGCTGCATTTGTTGTAATACGGCGTGACAAGGAGGAGCGCGTCGGCCCCGGCGGCCTGACATTCCCTGGAGAGACGCGCGCCGTGGGCGGTGTCGTTTGAGCCGGCCCCCGCGATTACCGGGATTCGCCCGGCGGCGCGGGCGGCGGCGGTTCGCACGCACTTAATTTGTTCTTCGTCCGTCAGGGTCGCGGCCTCTCCGGTCGTGCCGCAGACCACGAGCGCGTCCGTCCCGTTTTCAACGTGAAAATCAACGAGCGCCTCAAGCGCCGGAAAGTCAACCGCGCCGTCCTCCGTGAAAGGCGTGACAAGGGCCGCCGCCGAGCCTTTAAATACAGACATTATAATTCCCCTATCGTTCGGCGCGCGGCCGTTTAACCGCGGGCATCGCAATTTTACAAAACGTTGACTGGCGCGGAGCGGAAAATCGGCGGCAAGAAGGAGGCTTTTTCGGGCGGTCACGAGCGTTTGCAACAGCTTTTTGGCGAAGCCAAAATAGCGAACGCAAACG
>JAITSQ010000022.1 GCA_031287685.1 Clostridiales bacterium
GCTCAGAAAAAACGACGTGCAAGAAGGCGGCTTTTTTGGCGGGCATTAGCGCCGAAAAAACGCCGGGCAAGAAGGCGGCTTTTTTGGCGGGCATTAGCGCCGAAAAAACGCCGGGCAAGAAGGCGGCTTTGAGCCGGCTGAACCCTTTCAGGCGGTTCGTCCCGCAAATAAAAAAGAAACGAGCCTGGGCCTGGCCTAGGCTTGCCGTTTCTTTTTTATTTGTATATTTACTTACTGCCCCAAGTCCGGGTTGATAAAATTATCTGTCGTCTCGACCGCCATAACGTCGCCGGCCGCGCCCGAAACACGGAACAGCAGGCCGACTTTGTAGCCGCCCATAGCGTCGCCGCGAACATAGAACCCTTCGGCCTGGCTGAAGTCAAGCGAGCCGTCCTCCTTTATCAGGTCGGCGGAGGCCTCCTTAAGCTCGTCATAGGTCTTGTCCAGCTTGCCGTCGGCAAAGTCGGCTTCCTCAACGGGAATCGTGTAGGCCGCGTCGGTCTTGACGCGCGCCTCGCCGTCCTTCAAGAGGCTTAACTCAATCGGCTTACCGGTCTTGCGGTCAAAAGTCATAGCGTTCTTGGCAGTCCACGGGCGGGCCATACCCTGCGCGTCCTGCTCGGTCGTGAAAACCACGCTCACAACGTCGGCGTTATCCGCCGTAACCTCATAGCGGGTGTAAAACTCCGTCGTATCGGTACCGGAATCCGGCTGATAAAGGCCGTTTACCGTCTCGTTGTTTTCGTCGAGCTTATACTCGTTTTCAATCGCGAGGTTTATCGCGGCGGCGCCTTCGTCCTCCCCGTCAAATTTCGGGTAAGCGATGTCTATGCCGCCCGCCTCTTTCGTATAGGCGACGGCGGTAACGCCCGGATATTCAGGCTGCGGCGCAAAGCCGGCGCCCTGCTCCGCCGGCTCCGCGCCGCTGGTTTCGCCCGGGGGGGTCTCGGTGTTCTCTGTATTCTGGGCGCCGGCCGGCGGGGCCGGGGGAGCGGCGGGGACCGGCGGGGTTTTGGCGCAGGCGGACATAACAAGCGCCGCCGCTATGGCCGGAATCAAAATTGTTCTTTTCAAAGTAAATAACCTCCTGATATTTTCATTTGTCGTTTATTGAGCGCGGCCCGGCGTTTCGAGCCGCCTAAAAAGCTTCAGACCGCACCGCGCGAAGCCCTCTCTGTCTTAACCTTAACAATAACTTCTTAATTATTACATAAGTTTTTATATTTGTCAACATTTTTTTGCAAATTTTTCTGACCGCGCGGATATATTTTATTATATACACTCATACAGCGAGGGGCCGGCTTATGGATTTAAGTTTTCACTACTTCGCCGTTAAGACCCTCGCTCGCGCGGCCGGCTTCCCGGAGGGGGAGGCGCAGGTCATAGCGGAGTTCTCGCAGTATATGGACGACAACGGCGAGCGTATAGTCCGCCGCCTGGCGGACATCCCGGAATACGTCAGGGAGCCGCGGTATGACCTCGTGCCGGATATTTTTTCCGACAAATTCACTCCGGTTCAGACGGGCTTCCCCACAAACTGGGATCTTATCCGCCTTGGGCTTGACCTCGACCAGGGGCAGCGGCTGTGCTGCCAGGCGTTTCATTTCCCGCCCGGCGCCAAGCGGGAAGCGGCTTTTCCGGCGGGAAGCAAGGCCGAAAAAAGCCCGCGCGCGGAAGCGGTCCTCGCGGGCGGCGGCCCGGTCGTCCGGGAGCTTATGCTCCAGGCGCGGGACGGGCTGAAAAATCCCGCGCCCGGCCTTTCCCGCCGCCAGCTTCTTATGAGAATCGGGATGAGGCTCCATACCTTCGCCGACACCTACGCTCACCAGCTGTTTTCGGGCATAGCCGACCCGCGCAACGACGCGGAGCTGAGCTTCGCGCGCGACAACCTCACGGGAAGGGACGTCACCGGCGAGCACAAAACCCATATTATGGAATTTACCCGGCGGCTCTCCAATTATCTGCCCATAATCCCGGCAATCGGCCATATGCTCCTCGGACACGCGCCGGATTTGGCTCACCTGAGCTTTTCGATGACCCGGGCGGCGCCGGGCGGAGGCCGCCTGATTTACAGCCGGAGCAACACGGAGGAGTTTCTCCGCGTCTGCCGCCTGACGCTCGGCTTCCTCCGGGACTGCGCCGGGGGGCCGCCGTTTCCGGCTTTCGCCTGGGGAGAGCTTAAAACCAGGCTTCGCGAGGCCTTTTTAATTGATATAAGCAAAATCGGCTTTGAGGACGGGCGGCGGCTCTCGGAGGAGCTGGCCGCGCATTGGCGCGGGATTTTCCCGGAGTACTGGTATTTTTACGACAGTTCGTCAATTTTCCCCGGCGCGGGCGAGGGCGCGCCGGACGATTATTACAGGTTCAACGTCTTCGCCGAGGACCAGCTTATAGCGCTTTACGGCGAAAAGCCGCGGGCGCGGCGGTTTTAGGGGCCCGCGCAACCCATTTATGTGACCGCGCCCTAATTATCCCCCGCGAGGAAGCGCCTGTTCTCCGCGATGAGCGCGAGCGTCCGCTCCCGCGCCGGCGCGCCGGGTATGTCGCGGCGGTTCACGCAGTTTTCAAGGCTTATCGCGTCGTACACGCTTTCGTCGAAAAGCGGGGAGACCTCGCGGTATTCCTCCAGGGTCAGCTCGTCGAGAGACTTCCCGCGCGCGGAGCAATACAGGACGAGCCGGCCGATAACCTCGTGCGCGTCCCGAAAAGGGACGCCCCGCCCCACGAGCCAGTCCGCCGCGTCCGTGGCGTTCGTGAAGCCGCCGCCCGCCGCGTCGCGCATTTTCCCTTCATTAAAGCGCGCCGTGGCGAGCATATCGGTAAAAACGGGCAGCACCGCCCGCGCGGTGTCCGCCGCGTCGAAAAGCGGCTCCTTGTCCTCCTGCATATCTTTATTATACGCCAGGGGCAGGCCCTTCATCACGGTCAGGAGCGCGAGCAGGTCGCCGAATACGCGCCCGGTTTTGCCTCGCGCCAGCTCCGCCGCGTCGGGGTTCTTTTTCTGCGGCATTATGCTCGAGCCTGTGGAATAAGCGTCGGACAGCTCGACAAAGCCGAATTCCCGGCTTGACCAAAGGATAATTTCCTCGCAGAAGCGGCTTATATGGAGCATTATCACCGACAGCGCGTACAGCAGGTCCAGCGCGAAATCCCGGTCGGACACCGCGTCCAGACTGTTGGCGCATATTTTTGAAAAACCAAGTTTTTTCGCCGTAAATTCCCGGTCTATGGGATATGTCGTCCCCGCCAGGGCGCCCGCTCCCAGCGGCATAACGTCGGCGCGGCGGTACGCGTCGTTCAGGCGGTCTATGTCCCGCTTGTGCATTTCGGCGTAGGCCAGCAGGTGGTGCGCCAGGGTGACGGGCTGGGCGCGCTGAAGGTGGGTGTAGCCCGGCATTATCGTGCCCGTGTGCTTCTCCGCCAAATCCGTCAGTACGGTAATAAGATGAAGCAAGTCGTTTTTAAGGGCCGCCGCTTCCTCCTTAACGTACAGGCGCGTGTCCGTGGCCACCTGGTCGTTGCGGCTGCGGCCCGTGTGCAGACGCTTGCCGGCCTCGCCTATACGCTCGGTGAGCAGTTTTTCGAGGTTCATATGAATATCCTCGGCCGCTTCGTCGAACTCTATTTTCCCGTTCTCGGCGTCCTCCAGAAGCCCCAGAAGCCCGTCCGAAATCAGTTTAAAGTCGTTTTCGGAGATAATCCCCTGCCGGGAGAGCATCTCCGCGTGGGCCAGGCTGCCCGCTATATCCTGCTTATAAAGCCGCTTGTCGAACGAAATCGAGCTGTGGAAATGGTCGAAGGCCTTAGACTGGCTCTCCGTAAAACGCCCGCCCCAGAGTTTCAAATCAATCACGCTTTCTGAAAAAAATAATACTTGCCGTTACATTATAAAAGATTTATAATATAATTACAATAGATTCGGAGGTTTTTTTATGTCAATTCTCGTTTTGGGCGGCGCGGGCTATATCGGCTCGTGCGCGGCGCTGGGCCTGCGGAGGCGCGGCTATGACGTTATTGTGGCGGATAATATGGAAAAAGGGCATAAATCGGCGGTTCCCCAGGGGGTTCCGCTTTTCGTCGGCGATGTGCGCGACTTTGATTTTATGTCCGCTCTTTTCGAGGAGAACAAGATAGACGCGGTTATGGATTTCGCCGCGTACAGCCTTGTGGGCGAGAGCGTGGCCCAGCCAGCGCAGTATTACGACAACAACGTCTACGGGATGCTGTGCCTGCTTCGGGCGATGATGCTGTCGGGGGTGGACAAAATCGTCTTTTCCTCCTCCGCCGCCGTGTACGGCGAGCCGGAGGACGCGCTCGTGGCGGAGGACGCGCCGAAGCTGCCCAAAAGCCCTTACGGCGAGACTAAGCTCGTCATCGAGAATATGCTGAAATATTTCGGCGCGGCCTACGGAATCCGCTCGGCCTGTCTGCGCTATTTTAACGCGGCGGGCGCGATGGGCGGCCTGGGCGAGGACCACAAGCCGGAAACCCACTTGATACCGATAGTGCTCCGCGCGGCGATGACCGAAAGCGCCGTCACGCTCAACGGAGACGACTACGACACCCCGGACGGCACGTGCGTGCGGGACTACGTGCACGTGGAGGACTTGGCCGAGGGTCATATATTGGCGCTTGAACGGCTGAAGGAAGCCCCCGGCGCGCACGTCTGGAACGTAGGCTCGGGCCGCGGCGCGAGTATTCTTGAAATCCTGGAGGCGGCGCGGCGCGTGACGGGCGCGCGAATCAAAACCAAAACCGGACCCCGCCGCCCGGGCGACCCTTCGCGCCTTGTGGCGGACGTTTCAAAAATCCGGGGCGAGCTGGGTTTCGCCGCGAAGCGCGCGGACATAGAGGACATTATAGAGTCGGCCTGGCGTTTCCTGCGGGACAAACCAAACGGATACTGCGGCTGAGCCGGGGCCAGAAAACGATGGGCAAGAAGGGGGCTTTGAGCCGGCTGAATCCTTTCAGGCGGCTCAAAACACCGAGCAGAAGGGGGCTTTTTGGGGCGGCATTAGCCGCCAAAAAACACCGAGCAAGAAGGGGGCTTTTTCGGCGGGCTTCAACGCCGAAAAAACACCGAACTCCATAAAAAATTCCCGGAGCGCCAACGCGTGAAAAAAATTTCAAAAACCTCTTGAAATCCTCCGCGGAATGTTTTATACTTATGGGGAATCGTCTGGGCGGTTCCCTACGCTATTGTGGCTCAGGGGTAGAGCAGCGCACTCGTAATGCGCAGGTCGTGAGTTCGAATCTCACCAATAGCTTAACCCGCAAGAGCTTTCCCGCGCCTAAGAGCGAGGGGAGCATCAGATTTTTAATACTCCGGGAGGATTGATTTAATGGGAGATTATCGCGAAAATTATGAGTTATGGCTGACGGACGATTATTTTGACGCGGACACGAAGTCCGAGCTTCGCTCTATCGCGGGCAACGAAAAGGAAATTGAGGACCGCTTTTTTAAGACGCTTGAATTTGGCACGGGCGGTCTGCGCGGGGTAATCGGCGCGGGCACCAACCGTATGAATTTTTATACCGTCGGAAAGGCTACGCAGGGTCTTGCCAACTACATAACCAAACAAGGCGAGGAAGCCGTTAAAAGCGGCGTGGCCATAGCTTACGATTCCCGCCGCTTTTCGCCGGAATTCGCCAAACACGCGGCTCTGACGCTTGCCGCCAACGGAATAAAGGCATATTTATTCGAGAGCCTGCGCCCCACGCCCGCGCTTTCTTTCGCGGTGAGGCAGCTCGGCGCGACGGCGGGCATAGTGCTGACCGCCAGTCATAATCCGCCGGAGTACAATGGGTACAAGGTTTACTGGTCGGACGGCGGCCAGGTTCCCTATCCTCGGGACGAAGCTATTATCGGCGAAGCGAACGCCGTGGTTAATTTTTCGGACTGTGGGCGGATTTCTGAGGATGAGGCGAAAAAAGCCGGGCTCCTGCAATATATCGGAAAAGAGGTTGACGACGCGTTCATCTCAAACGTCAAGGCGCAGACCGTCAACCCCGCTCTTGTGCGCGAAATGGGCGATAAACTGACCGTTGTGTACACCCCCATTCACGGCACGGGCAATGTTCCCGTGCGCCGCGTCCTTTCGGAGCTTGGCTACACGCGCGTGCACGTGCCGCCGGAGCAGGAGGCGCCCGACTCGAACTTTTCCACCGTGGGCTATCCCAACCCGGAGGATTCCAAAGTATTCGCGATTTCGATGAAGCTCGCAGCGGAAGTCGGCGCGGACATAATCCTCGGCACCGACCCTGACTGCGACCGCGTCGGAGCCGTAATTAAAAATCCCACCGGGGAATACCTCAGCCTCACCGGAAATATGACCGGCACGCTTCTGACGGAGTATATTCTGTCGCAGAAAGCGGCCGCCGGCTCTTTGCCCAAAAACGGCGCGGTTATTTCCACAATCGTCTCGACGGATATGACAAAGGCCATCGCGGCGGCCTACGGCGTGGATTATTTTGACGTGCTGACCGGCTTCAAGTATATCGGCGAAAAAATCAAGGAATTTGAGGAAACCGGGAGCCACGAATATTTATTCGGTTTTGAGGAAAGCTACGGCTGTCTCGCCGGAACCTACGCGCGGGATAAAGACGCGGTCGTGGCCTCGATGCTCATCTGCGAAATGGCCGCCTACTATAAAAAGAACGGCAAGTCCCTCTACGACGGCCTGACGGAAATTTATGAAAAATACGGGTATTATAAAGAAAGTATAGAATCCATAACCCTCAAGGGCGTGGAGGGCTTAGCTTCCATTAAGCGGATTATGGGCGCGTTGCGCGATAATCCCCCGAAAGAGGTCGGCGGAGTGAATATGTCCGCTCTGCGCGACTATAAGGCAAGCGTCGAAACCGACTTCGCGACAGGAGCGAAAAAACCTATAAACCTCCCTGTTTCAGATGTGCTGTATTTTTCGCTTGAGGATAATTCGTGGTTTTGCGTGCGCCCCTCCGGGACGGAGCCGAAAATTAAAATTTATTTCGGCGTGAAAGGCGCGGATGCGGCGGACGCGGAAAGCCGCTTGAATATCCTTTCGGCGGCGGTTTTAAAGTTGGTAAAGTAGGGAATTATAAAAACCGCGTCTCTACGGCGCGGTTTTTTTGTTGGCGTATTCGCGGTTGGGGTATTGGGATTATTGGGAAATTTCTCCTTAAAATTTAAAAATAACAAAACCGCGCCGTAGAGACGCGGTTTTTTAATTCCCCTTTATTGCGGCTGCGGAGCCGAAACCGGACACACGCCAGCGCACGCGCCGCAATCAACGCACGGGTCGGCGGCGATAACGTATTTATCTCCGGCCTGAGAAATAGCGTTTGTGGGGCATTGGGCCTCGCAGGCGCCGCACGAAATGCAATCATCATTAATAACGTAAGCCATAAATAAGCCTCCTTCACATTTTTTGCAATTCCATAAAAAAATTATACCAAAATCACGCCGGTTGCGCAAGTGTTTTTTTGCAAAACATACCGCGCTTATTTTGACGAAAAAAACTTCAAAAAAGTATTGCGCAATTGTTAAGAATGTGTTAAAGTATTTATATAGATATGAAAATTATTAAAGGAGCGTTAAAAATGTTATCGAAATCTCGCAATCCGAAATCTTTCAGAATGAGGGCGATGTTTGCTGGCTGCCTGATCGGCTTGGGCGTCGGAGTGACCAAAGAGGCGGACGCGGCGGGCAATACGATACAATTTATTTGCGACGGGAGAGCGACGACCGAGCAGACCGACTCCACGACAATAGGCCAGTTTCTGGCGGAAAAGGGCATAACCCTTGATAAAAACGACCTTCTGAGCCTCCCTCTTGACGCGCGGCTCGTTTCCAACGAAACCCTCAGTATTGACCGCGCCCTCCATATAACCGTAGATATAGACGGGGAAAAACGCGGCGAAACGGCGCGCCCCGGCTGGCGCGTGGGCAATCTGGCGGAGGAAATAGCGGCGGAGTCAGGTCATAATTATTACTATGAGTATCGGCCGGACACGCCGATACAAGAGGGAGACCGCCTCATTTTCACCGCTTACAAGGAGCGGGACGCGGAGGAGACCGCCGAAATCCCCTTTGAGAAGACGGAACGGAGCGACCCGGACACGCCCGCCGGCCAGCGGCGCGTGGAGCAGGCCGGCTCTCCCGGCGTCAAAACGACAGTCTATCGTGAGACCTATAAATTCGACGAATTATTAAGCCGCCGGCAAATTTCCGAAACAATTACGAAACAACCCGTGCCGCAAATTGAAATCGTCGGCGCGAAGCAGCCCGCCACCGCCGTAAAGGGCGATTTCGGCGCGCTGCCGTCCTACAGCCGCGTTCTTGAAATGCGCGCCACGGGCTATTCTATCGACTATCAGTGCACCGGCAAGCGCCCCGGAGACCCCGCCTACGGCATAACCCGTTCCGGCGTGCCGGCCAAATTCGGCGTTGTGGCGGTTGACCCTAAGGTTATCCCGCTGGGCACGCGGGTTTTCGTCGAGGGCTACGGCCAGGCGCTGGCGGCGGATACCGGCGGGGCGATTTACGGCAACAGGATTGACCTGTGCTTCGATTCTCTGAACGAGGCTTCTAATTACGGAGTGAAGAATATTAAAGTGTACGTATTGAAACAATAGCCGCCAAGCCAAGCCGTGAAGCGAAAGGGCCGTCCCAGGGGGTGTTCACATAAAGCCGTTACGCGCCTCCCCCGCATTGGCTTCTCCAAAGCTCGTGTCGCGAAAAATCAGGCTCAGCGTTTTTTCGGCGCTCCCCGCGTTTGCGTTCGCTATTTTGGCTCCGCCAAAAAGCTGTTGCAAACGCTCGTGACCCTCTCGCAAGCTTCGCTTACCGGCCCTCCGGCGCAGTGTTCGCGCCTAAAGCCGCTCTAAACCTAAACGCGTCTCCGGGTTAAAAACCCTCCGGCCAAGAAGGGGGCTTTTTCGGCAGGCATTAGTGCCGAAAAAACACCGGGCAAGAAGGAGGCTTTGGATTTTCTAAATCTTTTTAGACAATCCAAAACACCGAGCAAGTTGGTCTGCCGAAAAAGCCGCTTCCTTGCTTCGCAAATCCTCGCGGCCAGGCCCATTTATGTCAACACCCCCCTAATATAAAAACCGCGTCTTAACCTGAAGACGCGGTTTTTTCGCGGCGGAAAGAAACCCGCGCCGTCTGTCGGCGGCCAAGAACCCTTGCGGCACAGGGGCGTGTTTGCTTAACGCTGCTGCCGTCAGGCCCTGACGTGGTTCGCAACCGCCTCTTGCGCAAGACTTGACCGCCGACGGAGGGCGCGGACTTAAGCTTGAGAATATAATTTTTAATTGTACCGCAAATCTCCCGGCGCGTCAAGGGCTTCCTTGCTGATTTTTAATTTTTTTTTGCCGGAAACCCTTGACATAATACGCCGAGGGTATATAATTATAATGGGATTGAATTTTTATATTGAAGCCAAGTCAAGCCCACAACCTTTAAAGAACAAAAAGGAGACTTTTGTTATGAAAAATCCGAAGTTTTCAAAGAAACTCACGCTTGCCGGCGCGGCCCTGCTGACGCTTGGGCTGGCGGCCTGCGCGCCCAAACCCGGCGGCGGGGGGGAAATCGCGCCTCCGGCCGGCGACGGGCAGGCCCAGACGCAGACGGCCCAGCAGCCCCCGGCGGCGGAGTTTAACGTCGAGTCGCCCATAAGCGTCGTTTCGCGGGAGGACGGCTCCGGCACGCGCAGCGCTTTCATCAGCCTTTTCGGCATTGAGGAAAAAGCCGAAGGCGACGGCACCCGCGTTGACCGCACGACCCCCGAGGCGATTGTCGCAAACAAAACCGACGTTATGCTTACCACCGTCGCGGAGGACCCCTACGCCGTGGGCTATGTGTCCATAGGCTCCCTCAGCCCGTCCGTCAAGGCGCTGCCGATTGACGGGGCCGAACCCACCGATGAAAACGTGAAAAACGGCTCCTACGCCATTTCACGCCCCTTCCTCCTGGCGACGAAGGGCCTCGACCCCGCCGGCGGCGCGGTTTCGCCCCAAGCGCGGGATTTCATAAGCTATATCCTCTCTAAAGACGGACAAGCTGTCGTCGGCGAGGAATACATTTCCGTTGACGATAGCGCCGAAGGGTACGCGCCCGCTTCTCTTGCCCCGGGCAAGGTGGTCGTGGCCGGCTCATCTTCCGTGACCCCGCTTATGGAGGAACTCGCCGAAAAATATATGGAGCTTCAGCCGGACGTAGAGGTCGAGGTTCAGCAGTCGGACTCTACCTCAGGCATAACCGGCGCGATTGACGGCACCTGCGATATCGGTATGTCCAGCCGGGAGCTGACCGACGACGAGAGCGCGCGGCTGACCGCCACGAACATCGCCACGGACGGCATAGCCGTTATCGTCAACCCCGCGAACACAGCCGTAAACGGCTTCTCGAAAGAAACCGTGCGTAAGGTTTTCACCGGCGAGGCGGCCGCCTGGAAAGACGCGCTGGCCTTTACGATAAACGTGAACTAAGCTTAAACTCGGCGAACTAAGCGGCGCCGGGCAAGAAGGGGGCTTTTTCGGGCGGCGTTAGGCCCGAAAAAACACCGGGCAAGGAGGAGGCTTTGAGCCGTCTAAATCCTTTTAGGCGGCTCAAAACACCGAGCAAGAAGGGGGCTTTTTCGGGCGGTCAACCCGGCCACCCGGTTTTAACCCGGAGACGCGTTTAGTGTTCGAGCGGCTTTAGGCGCGAACACTGCGTCGAAGGGTTTTAACCCGGAGACGCGTTTAGTGTTCGAGCGGCTTTAGGC
>JAITSQ010000023.1 GCA_031287685.1 Clostridiales bacterium
AAGGATAAAAAGCGCGAAAAAATTCATAGCGCCGCCTCCTTTTGATTAGGAGTCAGACCGCCGTTGGCGGAATGGGGTCGTCTGTCGTTGTAAAAACGCGCGTACTCGAAGAGCGAAAGTCGCTATGGCGAAAGAACTCTGTATGCTTCAGCGTTCCGAGACGGGCAAAAAGTTCCGCGAGTATTTTATTTCCGTCGAGGAGGCGTGGAACTCTCCTGAAAAGATTATGGAGCGGGCGTTGGAGATAGCGCACAGACGCGCCGCGGAAGCGGAACAGCGAATTTTTGCGCTTGCAATCCGAAACGACCAACTTCTCGCCGAAAACACCGATTTAACCGTCGCTCTTAACCAGTCGATTGAATACTGGACGGTTATGAAATACAACACCGATGTTATGGACGGAATATGGACAATGAGCCAGTGCCAGCGAATCGGGCGGCGTTTGTCGGCATATTGCCGCGCGAACGGCTATGTCATTAAAACGTGTAAGACAGGCGACAACAGATTTTCGGCCGTTAACGCATACCCGATTACGGCTTGGGAGGCTTTTATGGAAGAACGCGGAGGTGAATATTAATGCCGACGACTATTGACATCGCGGTCACCGACCGCCGAGAACGGTTCAAATATAAGAACCAAACGCAGACGTGGGAGTGGCTTGAAGGACGGTTCAAACACCCCATCGTCACCGCCGACAACGCCTCGCGTGTCGCGAAACCCACGGCGCAAGCGGTCAGCAACAGCAACTACACCTCCTCCTCGCTGAACGTGGACGCGGGGTGGTACTGGTGGCTCCGCACTCCGTACACCTCGTACTCCTACAACGTCCGCAACGTCACAACGTCGGGTGCGCTCAGCCACCACATCGCGTACGACGGGAACCGGGGCGTTCGTCCGCTTTGTAATTTGTCATCTGGAATCTTGGTATCAGATAGCCCAGACACGGACGGCGCATACCAGATAATCTGGAATCAGCCGCCCTCAACCCCGTCCTCTATAACCGTACCCTCCACAATCCTCGCGGGAACGACAATCGCGGTTTCGTGGGGAGCGTCGAGCGACCCCGAAACCGCGTTGTCGGGTTATAAGCTCGAACGGCAGGACAACGGCAGCGGGACGTGGACGCAGATTTACAGCGGAACGGGGACGAGCTACAACAACACGATAGCGTCAAGCGGCGTGACAAGCGTGGCGTACCGGGTTAAAGCCTTTGACGCGGCGGGCTTGGAGAGCGCGTACCAGACGAGCGCGACGCGCACGGTAACGTCGAATAACCCGCCGAGTATCAGCGGGAGCGACAGTAACCTCGGCACGAAAACGGGCGCGTTCACGCAGTCCTACACCGTGACGGACACCGACAGCGGCGCGACGATTACCGTAGTGGAGAAAATCGACAGTACGCAGAAGCGGAGCTACACGGCGACATCGGGCGCAAGCCAGACGTTCACCGTGACCGCCGACGACTTTATAAGGCTCGGCAACGGCAGCCACACGCTGACGATTACGGCAAGCGACCAGTACGGCGCGAGCGCGACACGCACCTACACATTCAGCCGGAGCGAGGGGCAAATTGACGTGAGCCTCGCCTCGTCGCTACCCGCCGACGCAATGCCGGAGCGTATCGCGATGACGATACAGCGGCAAATTCCGAGCGGCGCGACGTTCCAAGCCTTGGCTTGCAACAACGGCAACGACGCAAGCCCCGCGTGGGAGGATATAACGGGCGCGGTCACGAGCGGCATAGTTTACCACTTCGCGAACGCGGTCAAGACGGCGGCGAACTGGGGCGTTAATTTTAAGGCACTTGTCACCCGAAACGGCGCAACTGGCGACTGCCATATTTCGAGTATAGGAGGGAATTTTGACTGATGGCTATTAAACACAAAGTAGACAGCCTCGCTGAAATGCGGGCTGACAGACCAACGCCTAAACAGGCGAAACTCGCGGAGATTGCGGCGGCGTGTGAAGCCGCTATTTACGCGGGCGTGGACGTTGAAACGAGCGCGGGGCTTGAACATTTCAGCCTCACCATCAACGACCAGACGAACATCGGCAACCTCGCGCTGCAAGCGCAAGCGGGCGCGGACGTACTCTACCACGCGGACGGCGAGCTTTGCCGGATATTCGCGCCGGGGGAAATACTCGCCGTGGCACAGGCGGCAATCGCGCACAAGACCTACCACACCACGCTATGCAACCACATCAACGTGTGGGCGCGGCGCACGGAGGACGAAGAGGAACTGGCGGCAATCCACTACGACAGCCCGCTCCCGAAAGACCTCGCGGCGAGTATGGCGGCGTTGCTCGAAGGCACGGAGTGACGGGGGATAAGGCGTTAAAATCCGCGACGCTGTGGCTTTGGGGAGGCTTTTTGTACTACGTCATAGAGCTTTTATGGCGCGGACACAGCCACCCTGCGATGTTCGCCGTTGGCGGGCTTTGCTTTTTGCTCATAGGCGGGATAAACAACCGCGTACCGTGGGGGCTTGGCTTTCTCTGGCAAGCCCTCGGCGGCGGGGCAATCATAACCGCGACCGAACTGATAAGCGGGCTTATATTAAACGTATGGGTGGGTTTGGGCGTTTGGGATTATTCCCAAATGCCTTTTAATGTTATGGGGCAGATATGCCTACCGTATAGCCTGTTGTGGATTTTAATATCGGCGTTCGCGATATGGCTTGACGACAACCTGCGTTGGAAGCTGTTCAACGAGCAGAAACCGCAGTACAAACTGATATAGCGGGGAGGGGTTACGCTATGGACTGGACTCAAATAATCGTCGTCGCCTTGACTGTTCTGTTCGGCAGCGGCGGCGTTGTCGTCACCGTCATTCAGAACGGCAAGGCGCACGACAAAAAACACGACAAGACGGACGGCGAACTTGAAAAGCTGCTTGACGAAATCAAGCAGTTAAAAGAGGGGCAAGCCGCGATCACGGAGGAACTGCGGGTAAACAGCTACGCGACCAAAAAGCAGATAAAGTACACGCTGACGCGGTTACATCAAGAGTCAATGGGGCGCAAATATACAACGCAGTACGAGCTTGAGTGCGCGGAGGACTTGTATACGGAATACAAGCGGCTCGGCGGCAACAGCTTTATCGATAAGGTGATGGGCAACTTGCGCGGCTTGCCGATCCGCTTTGCCGAACAGGAGGAACAGCAATGAGCAGACCCGCAAGAAAGACCGCACGGAAACCCGCGAAACGCAAGCGGGGCGGGCCGTTCGAGTTTTCCAAACTGATCTTGATACTTGTTATGGCGACGTACTTCATCGCCGTGGGGGTGGGTGTGCGGTTGTCCTTGATTGACTTCACGCAGTATTCCACCCTCGCGATGCTTGTCGGCGCACCGACCGCGACGGCGATCGGGTTCTATGCGTGGAAAGCCCGCGCCGAAAACATTATGAAGCTCAAAAAGGAAAACCCGAAAGAAACCGAGGGCGTCGCCATCGACCCTACAAATATTCAGCCGTAAACGAAAGGAGCGAAAATGCTATGGTAACATTAAAATGCGACATCTGCCACAAGGAATTTCTGACGCACGACGACAAGGAGCAGTTCATCGTGTGCGACGACTGCCAACAGACCGCGCTCGACGAATTGAGCGACGGGAAAGGAGAGGGCGAAAATGAGTAATTCACCGCTTGTCAAGTATACAAAACTTTCCCCGAACTGCACGAAACCGCGCAACCACGCCATCGACACGATAACCATCCATTGTATGGCGGGGAATTGCACGATCGAAACGTGCGGCGAGATATTCGCCCCTACCTCGCGACAGGCGAGCAGTAACTACGGCGTGGGTACGGACGGGCGCGTCGGGCTGTACGTTGACGAAGCGAACCGCTCGTGGTGTACGTCGTCCGGCGCAAACGACCACCGCGCCGTTACAATCGAGGTTGCGAACGACGAGAACAAAGAGCCGTGGCACGTCAGCGATAAAGCCCTCGCCGCCACGATTGAACTTGTCGCGGATATTTGCAAGCGCAACGGCATTAAAAAGCTGTTGTGGCAGGGCGACAAAAACCTCGTCGGGCAGGTGGACAAGCAGAATATGACCGTACATCGGTGGTTCGCGGCGAAGTCCTGCCCCGGCGATTATTTGTACAGCAAGCACGGGTACATCGCCGACGAGGTGAACAAGCGTCTCGGCATAACGCCGCCCGCACCCACAGGCACACCGATAACCGGCAAGGCAATCGTGACCGCTGAAACTTTGGCGGCTTTTCTTTTGTCAAAAAACGCGGCCCCGCAGCTAAACGGCGTGGACGCGCTCGGACTGGCGAAGCTGTATATTTCGGAGGGCGACATTGAGGGCATACGGGGCGATGTCGCGTTCTGTCAGTCCTGCGTTGAAACCGGGTACTGGAAGTTCGGCAACGATGTAAAAGCCGCGCAGAACAATTTCGCGGGTATCGGCGCGACGGGCGGCGGCGTTGCGGGTGCGGTATTCCCCACCGCGCAAATAGGCGTAAGGGCGCAAATTCAGCACCTCAAAGCCTACGCGAACAAGGATGCGCTAAAACAGCCGACGGTTGATCCGCGCTTTGCCCTTGTGACGCGTGGCGTCGCCCCGAACTGGGAAAACCTCGGCGGCAGGTGGGCGGCTGATACAACCTACGGCGCGAAAATCCTCGCGGTATATGACGCGGTGAAAGCGTTCAAAACCCCCGCGCCTGTTACTCCACCCCCGGCAGCGTTCAAGTCCTACACGGTCAAAATAACCGCCTCCGTGCTGAACTACCGCTCCGGCGCGGGAACAAACTTCAAAATAAACGGCACGGTGAAAAAGGGTGAAGTGTACACCATCGTCGAGGAAGCGAACGGCGAGGGTGCTAAAAAGTGGGGACAGTTGAAGTCAAAAGCGGGGTGGATAAGCCTCGACTATACCGCGAAAGCGTAAGGAGGGGCATTATGAATATCCTAAATTTTCTGCTGACGAACTGGGACAGCGTACTCGTAATCGTCGCGGCGGGCGCGGGCGTCGTCGCGCTTATCGCCCGCAAGCAGTACGCGATCCTCGACAAGATCGTGTTTTCGCTCGTCACCGAGGCTGAAAAGAAGTACGGCGGCACGGGCGCGGCGAAACTCGCTGCAGTCGTCGAGTGGCTGTACCCCAAAATCCCCGCGCTGATCCGGCTGTTCATTACCGCCGCACAGCTTGAAAAGCTGATCGAGCGCGTTCTGACCGACGCGCAGAAGCGGTGGAACAGCAACCCGAACCTCGCGGCGTATGTCGGCAACGCCGAAACAAAATAACGCATAGCACAAAAACACCCGCTCCGGCTTTATCGCCGGGGCGGGTGTTTTGCTCACCTATGAATAACAACCCCGAACATCCCGTTTATAAATATAAACAGGGGGTTCGGGGTTGAAATAACACTCCGGACTGCTCCGCACCAAATGCGAACCCCGAAAATCGTTGATATTCAGCACGTTTGCGACTGTTACCTCACCCTCTCCGGCGGTATCGGCGTGTTCAAGCTCTGCGAGCGAAACCGTTTTTGCGCCGTCTTTCCAGTTAAAAGTCAGCACAATTTTGTCCTCGTACAGGAAAATTGAGTTGACGAAAATATCTACCAAACTGCGGCGGTAGTCAGCGTTTTCAATATCGCCGCCTTTGAATTTGCTAATCCAAAACACGACTTGCTCTTTCGTCAACGGCGTTTTCTCGATTTTCTCCTTGGCAATCGAGATTTCAAGGTCGGCTTTCGCGGCTTCAAGCTCGTCAAGCCTTGATTTCAGCGCGGTGTTTGCGAAACCGTCCTCAACAGATTTTACGATATTCGCAATCTTTTTGTCAATCTCCTCAAGCTGCTTCTGCAAAAATGGGAGCGTCGTATTTTCACGCTTTTGAAGCTCCACAACCGCGTCCGCAAGGCGGTCTATTACTTCGTCGCGGAGAACAGAATCGCGTGTCAGAGCCACGACAACGCGCTCGAGCCAGTCCTTTTGAACGGTCTTTTTATCGCACGACTTCTTGTAAATCAGATTGCCGCATTTATAATAATGGTGGACTTTTCCGGTCTTGCTCGTGCCGCCCACGCCCACCATCATCGCGCCGCATTTGCCGCAAAACAGCTTGGTCGTGAGGATATATTCCTCGTCAGCTTTCGCGGCGGCGGGCTTGTGTTTGTTTTTCTCCATTCGGGCTTGCACTTTATCAAAAATCTCCTGCGGCACAATCGCGGGCATACCGTCGGGGATAACGGTTTCGCCGTAGCGGTACTCACCGATATAACGGCGATTTTTCAGCAGATTATTCATCGTGCTTTTCGTCGTGTACTTGAATTTCGTTCCCGCAAACACAGCGCGAGCGTTCATTTCCTCGCTGATTTCCTTGACCGTCTGCCCGTCCGCGTAGCGCGTGAACATCTCCAAAACTATAGGAGCGGTCAGCGGGTCAATCTCATAAAATCTCTCTGAATTGACCTTGTACCCAAACGGGAGCATACCGCCGTTCGCCTTGCATTTCAAGGCGTTTTCCTTTTGTCCGCGCTTCACCTTGACACTCAACTCGGCAGAATAATACTCAGCCATTCCATCAAGCATAGCTTCAAGAATTATCCCCTCCGGTCCCTCGGAAATGTTCTCTTTCGCCGACACGACGCGGACGCCGTTGCGCTTGAGAATCGCGCGATAGGTCGCCGCGTCAAAACGGTTGCGGGAGAATCGGTCGAGCTTCCACACAAGCGCGATTTCAAACTGCTTTTTCGCGCTGTCCCGAATCATATTTTGAAACTCCGGGCGGTCGTCGGTCTTAGCAGACAACGCTCGGTCGATATAGGTTGAGATGACCGTGATGTTATGCCGCTCGGCGTATTCTTTGCACTCGCGGAGTTGCCCTTCGATTGATTCCTCGCGCTGACCGTCAGAGGAATAGCGAGCGTATATGACTGCGTTCATTCGTTTTTTCCTCCCGACATTTGCAGTATCATTTCTTTTAATTTAGCGTTCATCGGAGAATTTGGATTGAAACACATCTCCACGAACTCAACCCAATCCTTTTCATCCGCGAATCTGTCCGTCAAAATCGGCGGCTTGTTCTCAAACATTTTTCCCTGCGGGTTATCCGTGCGTCCGAAAATATAGTCAAGCGACACATCGAAAAACTCCGCGTACTTGAACAGCACCGAATCCGAAACCGCCGAGCCGTTATGCTCATATTTATTGAGCGCGGACTGGGCTATGCCGAGAGCTTTTGCCATCTTCATCTGCGAAAGATTTAAGCTCTGGCGTAACTCAAAAAGTCTATTCGCGACCGCTTCCATTTTGTTTGCCTCCTGTGATATACTTGCCTACGGCAAGTATATCACACTTTCGAGCGGCTGTCAAGTGCTAATATTATAATAATACTATCCCGATAGTGATTGACTTGACAAATCTAACTTTTTGTGCTATACTGTCTACAAATGCGGACAGCTGTCGCTCTTGACAGCCGTCCGCATTGGATTTTTCAAATTCATAAGGAGGGGTCAACGTGAAAATTGCCGACGAAAAATGCCCAGTACACGCCGACGCAATCGAAGCGTTGGCTCGACAGCTGCTCCCCGCGATTCGCTCTTACTTCGAGAGCGATGAGGGGCAACGGGAGTTTGCCGAGTGGCAGGCTCGGCAGGGAAATTTACCAGCGGAGGAGGTGAACGCAGACGCGCAGGTCAGGCGAACAGCCTGACGGAAAACGGAGAGGGGCGGCAATCGCCAACCCTCTCCGTTTTCGCGTGAGCGAAGCGGAACGAACCGCAACGCGGTGAGCAACAGCGACGCTCACGGGCGCGACCGCAGTCGCGCAATTCCCCTCGGAGAGCCCACGACACTTTCGGCGTAGCCAAAGTGTCAGAGTGGGTCACGTACTTTGAAAAAGTGCGTGATTCGTTCTTTCTCCGCTGGTTATCCCGTGTAAAATAGCGACCGCAGGTCGCGTAGCAGACGAGCGGAGCGAAGGCTTATCGGAGCGCGCATTTTTGCGCTGTCCGAGAGGGTTTGGGATACTTCCCAACGAGCGACTGTGCGGCAGCGCAGTCCTTGCTTGCGAAGTCTGAAACCGTCGTTATTGTCGCAAAGCACACCAGCCTAAATTTCTTTTTCGCAAGCAGGGGAAACGGACTGCCAACCAGTCCGTTTCCATACCGACAAGCAATGACTTCTGCTCGCCTCACTCACCGTTGCCGCTTGTTGGGGAGACCCCAAACCCCTCTCGGACTACCCAAGTTTGGGTAGTCCGTTAAGCCCGCAAGCGGTCTGCTGTTACTTATAGCCAGTCTAACTTTCGTAAGAATAGTCGTTGGTCTTTTCCCGATAACTGGGATATCCCCAATGTACTAACTGATTATATTATATTTGCACGAATAATTTCTTCAATTGGATTCGCAGTCTTAGTCTGAAATATAAGTTTATCATCTTTGTCTTTGATTGAAAAACTACCATTCTTAAAACGATAATATAATCCGTTATTAAGCAGGTAATGGTCAGCCCAAGTTCCAATACTATCATTAAATTCAGCTTTAGGCATTTTCTTTTTTGAGCACACGTATAATGCTGCTCCAAAAATCTCATAACTATACCCATTTGATGATTTATTAGGAACTATCAACATCTCTCCATTTTCATTGCGGAGTCGCAGATGTGAAGCACTCATCCAATCAAAGAGCGCAGGAAAAGCAATTAAGCAATAACGCCAATCGTTTTTGTTTACATCAGAATTTTCCACAATGCTTTCCAACTGCTTGCCAACATCTGAACTAACCGGCAGAGCACCTAACAGTTGCTCAACCATATCTCTGTTATCTGAAAACAATCGTTTCATACTCGGTGTTCTTTGAGCTTCATCAGGGTCATTTACGCATAGCGTTTTGTAGTTCCCATTACCCGCAGGTAATGTGTAGTCGCGGAAAGTCAATAGTGCACGTCTCAATAAGTTTTCGCTGTGGCGTGGTCCATTGTTCTCAAATAATGCAGATATTTTACTCCAATATTCAACAAAAACTTCTTTATCGTATTTATCATCAGCAATATCAGCAAAATAAAGGGCAGAACGTATTTGACCGCTAAAATATGGGTGTTGCTCGGCTTGATATATTTCGGCAGCAAACTCATCATCAAGCAATATTATGCTTGCCTTTACTCGTTCTTCCTCGATTTGTTCGCCATTAAAACCAGCAACATCGCCTCCGCCAGAAAGATATTGATATATATTTTGATGCTTGTTGGCGATTTTGCTAACGCCATCTATTGCGCGGCGATAAGTAAGTTCACTATCTATCTGGGTATTAAGTGCGAGATTTTTACAGACTCTTAACCATTGTGTCAACGAACCTGTGTCAACACCTTTTGTCAAATGCATATATTTGGTGAAAGCAAAAAATATCACACGGTCTCTAAATGTCCGTCCTTCGGAGAGTGCTTTGAAAATTAAGTAACGGGAATCCGCGTCTTTAAGATTCGCGCAGAGATAATTAAGCGAATAGTATACCGTTTCATATACTTCTGTATCAAGTTTATCATAGGCAAGACTGTTTGACCAATTATAATCGTCTCTGCAAATCCCTTTCCCCATAAGGATTCCGCCAAAGAACATCAAATATGCCCTGTCGAAATCTTGTTTATTGTGACTCCAAAACAAGTCTGTCCACGCTTGGTCAAAATTCAATTCAAACTTCTCTTCAAACGGAATATTCAATTTTTGCATCCTACCTACAAGCCGTGCTTTGAAATTTTCAAACGATGTCAGCGATTTTCCACGAGCGTTTAGTTTGATATAGAGACTATCCTCCATCCCAAGGTCATTCATTTCAAGAAATTTGAACACAATAGGCTTGTACTCCTGATTTGATAGCCTATCACCAAGGTCGCAAATATCGCTGAAAGTAATTTTAATATCATCAAGCATTACAAGAGCAGACTGAATTGTAGGGTCAAATCTCCAACCAGAAACAAACCATTCTGAATCTTCAATCTCCATAGAAGGCTCAACGTCTGACGAAAAGACAACTGAACGATTATCGATCAACTTCTCTAAAAACACACGTGAGCTTGTCCTTGTTTCATATGAAAAATTGTGAAGTATTGCAGTTTTAGATTCATCGTCACAAAAAGCATACAGGTGTAGTAAGAAAAGAGTTGTCAAGCGTTGTTGCCCATCTATTGGAATGAACTTCTTGTTTTCTACTTTTCCATACACAAAATTTAAGTCAAGCGGCAACATCTGCTTTAAGACAGCATCTTTCATATCTGACAAAAAATTAGCACGAACTAAATTTGTGTGTTCATCGTGTCTACCTTGTGCGTAATCGCGTTGAACTCTCGGCACTTCGACCGTATATTCAGCGAGCAGGTCAAGTAATGTACTAATAGAAGCGTTATTCACTGTGCATAACCTCCATCGAAGAAAAGTTTGAATGTTGATGCCATAGCTTCAATATAATCCTTTTTATCATTAGCACTCCAAATTTGCATATCTGTATCAGATAGGTCATTTGTATAAGCCTTGAGGAAAACATTTTTTGTGCAGAGGGGCACGAATAGCCCCTTAGATTCGCGCTCCGTAATAATCTTGCGCTTTTCGTCAAACGTGCTGCAAGAATAATCTCGGCTACGGTTAATTCTGCTATCCAGCAATGTTAAATTCCATAACGTATCATCAGGTTCATCGGTGTCATCAGCCGTTGCGTGAATATGTTCAATATCCCACTTGACTTTATCTCCAGTTTCACCCTTATATATGTCAAAAGGAAACCGATATTGCTTTTCACTTTTACAAACGAGCGTAGCAATATTAAGCAGCAACAATAATTTTCGAATTTTCTTGTTTTGATTACTACCGCCATATGATAATTTTGCCAATGTTTGCTTATCCGCGTTGCCTACAAGCCCTTTTACTCTTTCAAGCAAGTTGCTGATAATTTCACTTTTGCGTTTACCGCGAGTAAGCAAAAATATTTCGGACATTTCAACGCCCGATGTAATCAAAAAACCGATAATATGATATTTATTCAAATCAGAATACCAGTCACGAAATTCCGCAAACAGTTTCTCAACTCTCTCCCAAGTTTCTTTTACAAACGCTTCTTTATTAGATGCGGTCTCAAGTTCCGCTGAAAAAATGAGAAACGGGAAATAGTTCTGCCTACTACTGATTTGTAATTGCAGTTTCCTTTCGTCATCGTGTGCTAACAATTCAAATAGCATATCTATACGGGTACCACTATGCTCGGTTTCATTCAAAAAATACCAAAATGAATCATCTCTTAGTCCTTGCTCCATTCTGTCCCACGCAAGGGCAATCTCCATTTGACGCTTGTCTATGTCTTGCGAAAAATTGTCTTTATTTAACAAAAGAGCTTTTATCAATTCGGCATTGGTCAACGGTATTTTTCCAATATTCACTTTTGTAAACATAATAATTGGGTCAATTTTAGGCGGAATTTCATACCAAATGAAAAAAACACTCTTCCTAAACTTTGTGTTTAGTTCCTGAATGGCTACAGATTTATCAGGTTGACGATCAAGCCAGTTGTTTATTTCTTCATATGCAGCCGTGATGTGAAAAAAATCAATATTCTTATCACTATCTAAGTCTTGGTTGTCTGATAGGGATTTCAAAAATTCCGCACTATCATTGCGTGTCTCGTATTCCAATTCATACGGTGGCGTAGCAGAACGAATCTCCTGTTCCGCTATCTTCATAAAAATATATACTGTTGTTAATCGCTGTTGCCCGTCAACGACCTCAAAGGAACCATCATCGCGTCGCTTGACGATTAATGGTTGAATACAATAACGCTTATCGCCTTCGGTACGGAATTCATTAACATCATCAAGAAGTGCCGTGACTTCATATTTCGTCCAACGATACCCACGTTGATACGATGGGACATAAAAACGACAATCTTTTAATTCGCTGATGTTTTTTGTTTGTATAGCTTTGCTCACCGTTGTTAGCTCCTATCTTACATTATGTATCGTGGCAGGCTAAACCTCACTCCGGTAATTCAAAAACAAACGCGAACGCCTCCCCGACGATGAACACCCGGGTCGGGTTCGCATTTGTTCGGAATGGCGGAGAGGGCGGGATTCGAACCCGCGTGGGATTGCTCCCAAACTGATTTCGAGTCAGCCCCGTTATGACCTCTTCGATACCTCTCCTTGAGGCGCGGGTTGGCGTAAAAACTCTTAACGATTCCGGTTGAAATCGGCTCAGCGCTTCCTTGCATCGCCCTCGCCCGAAGCACGCAAAGCCCCTGGCCTCGCGCTTCGCTCGGTTTCACCGGTTCAAACCGGAAGCGCTATACGCCGCGCTTTTTTTATTATACCTCACCTTGAACACCATGTCAATATCCTTTTTCGTAATACAGCCCAGAACTATCAGCAGCCAGCCATAGCAGACGGCGAGAAGCGTCAGGCAGACCAAGAGCGCCAGAGGCGGCGGCAAAAGGCCGAAAATCCTCCCTTTCACGAGCTTCAGGAAAAGCGCGGGGGCCGCCGCCGCCAGGGCCGGTTTCGCCGCCCAGTTCACCAAATCCGCCGAAATATCGACCGTGCGGCAGAGCCTATCCATAGACAGGGCCGTCGCGGCGAACAGCGCCAGAAGCCACCCGGCCACGAAGCCCGCCGTCCCTTTGACGGGCAGGAGGAACCATATGCAGCCGATAGTGATGGCGCTTGAGAGCAGGTTGTTGCGGAGGATAAACGCCTGCTCCCCCATACCGTTCAGGACGCCCTGCAGGGTCATCTGAAGGTATATAAGCGGGCACATAGCGCCCAGAAGCGCCAGAATACCCCCGACGTCCTGCTTGTAGACGACTTCGCCAAGCTCCTTAGCGAAAACTATGAAGCCCGCCGCCGCGCCTACGCCGAGCAGGACGGAGAGCAGCAGGGTTTTTTCCACAGTGCGCTTTATGCGCGGCTTCTGGCCAAGGCTCGCCGCCTCTGAAATCGCCGGGACGAGCGACACGGACAGCGATACGAGAAAGGCCGACGGAAAGAAAATAAGCGGCGTGGCCATACCCGTGATTATTCCGAACTGCTCCATCGCCGCGTCCGCGCTCCCCGCGAAAAGGGCCAGCCGCGCCGGGATAAGCACGTTTTCCGCCGCCGCCAGGAGGGAACCCGCCACGCGGTTAAGCCCAAGCGGGACGCTTGATTTAAGCACGCGCCGCGCCGCGCTCCGCCGCCCGCGCTTTTTTTGCGCGCCGCCGTATTTAGTTTTATAGCAAACCGCTATGTAAATAAAGGAAAATATTTCCTCCGCGACCACGCCGAGCACGCACGCCGCGCACATTTCCTCCAAATCGGCGGGCGGCTTTATGTAAAAAATCAGAAACACCGCCGCCATACGCACTATCTGTTCCAAAACCTGGTTGACCGCCGGTATGAGTGATTCCCGCATACCGAAAAAGTAGCCGCGCAGGCAGGAGCCCGCCGCCATCGCCGGGAAGGCGAACGACAGCGTCCGCACGCCCATAGCCGCCCGCCCGTCCCCGAAAATACGCGCGGCGGCGAAGTCCGCCCCAAAATACAGGAGTACGCTCAGTATAAACCCGAGCGATACCGAGAACATAAGGCACGCCTTAAGGAGCTTGCGCCCCTCCGCCCCGTCCCCGCGCGCCTCCTCCTCCGCGGCCAGTTTTGAGATAGTCGTGGTGAAGCCGGCGCAGGAAACGCTCCACGCCAGCGCGTAAAGCGGCATAATCAGCTGATACAGCCCCATTCCCCGCGCGCCTATCCTGCCCACAAGATATATCCGGTAGGCGAAGCCCATAACGCGGGTCAGCACCCCCGCGAAGGTGAGGATCGCCGCGCTCTGGGCGATGCTTGTTTTTGACATTTTTATCCCTCGTACAAATAGTCGCTTGTATAAATTTATGGTCAGGCGGGAGGGAATATTAAAAAATTTTTCGTCTTTATTCTTTATTCTTCTTTATCGCGCTCACGCCCGAGCGCGTACTCAAGCCATTTCCCCGCTATGGGCAGGCAGGGCTTACTTCCGCCGGCGTTCTCAAGGAAGACAACCGCGGCGATTTTCGGCTCGTCCGCGGGAGCGTAGCAGACGAACCAGCCGTGGTCGGCGCCCTTGTTCTCGGCGGTGCCGGTTTTGCCGGCGATTTTTGTGCCCTTGAGGCTCTTGCCCGTGCCGTTTTCGGTCACTTCCTCGCACAGCCCGCGCAGGAACAGGCTTTCCTCGCTCGTCAGAATCCGCCCCTCCTGCTTCGGGAGGATTTTTTTCAGCCGCTTGCCCTCCGCCGAAGCTACGCTGTCGAGCAGGTACGGACGCATAAGCAGGCCGTCGTTGGCCGCGGCGGAAACGACGCAAAGCATCTGTGCGGGGGAGGCCGTCGTGCGCCCCTGGCCGATGGCGGTTTGGGCGGCTTCTATGGCGCTCGTCCCGCCGTCTAACGCGAAACCGCTTTTGAGCGTCGGTAGGTCAAACGGCAGCGGCTTGTTGAACAGAAAACGCTCCGCCGCCGCGTCCATAGCCTCGTAGCCCGCTTCCCGCGCCAGGACGGCGAAATAACAATTGCACGAGACGGCAAAGGCCTTTTTCATATCCACTTCGCCGTGCGCGGTCTTATTTATACAGTGGATTTTATTGCCGCCGAAATCCTCCTCGCCCTTGCAGACATAGGTAAGCCCGGCGTTTCCGGAATCGTATCCGGCAAGCGCCGTCACGAGCTTAAAGGTCGAGCCGGGCGGGTAAAGCCCCTGCGCCGCGCGGTTAAGCAGGGGGTTGCCCTCCGTGTCGCCCGACAGCTGGTCCCAGTTTTCCGGGACCTCCGACGGGTCAAACGACGGGTTGGAGACCATCGCCAGGACGCGCCCGGTCGCGGTTTCCATAGCCATAAACGCGCCGCGCCGCCCGTCCATAAGCTCGTAAGCCTTTTTCTGCAAACCCGCGTCTATGGTCAGCTCCACGGAGTTCCCGCGTATGGGGGAGCCGTCGATTAGGTTGCGCGCGCGCGCCAGAAGCTCGTTATGCACGCGCGTCAGCTCAAAAGCGTACCGCCCCTCCGCGCCCTGAGCCGCCGCCCCCGCGAAGCCCGTCACGGCGGCCCCGGCCTTTTTCAGCGGATATTCCCGCGCGCCCGACGCTTCGTCCGTTTGCGCCAAGGGGGCGCCGTTCCGGTCGAGAATCGCGCCGCGGACCACGCGCTCGTCTCGCGTCGCCAGCCGCTTGTTATACGGGCTGCTGACTAATTCCCGCGAATCAATTAAGGTGAATTTAACAATTCTTACAACACATAACGAAAATATTACGCAAAAGAAAATAAATATTACGCGCAGTTTACTCAGGCTCATAGCCGTCCTCCTCCCCGTTCTCCTCCGCCTCGGCCTTTTCCGCCTCCAGGGCGCGGAGCTTGATATTTTTTGTGTTCCGCATTATAAGCCCGGCCATAACGAAACTGGCCGCGACCGACGAGCCGCCCGCGCTCACGAACGGCAGGGTCACGCCCGTCAGCGGCACCAAGCCGATATTCCCGCCGATAATCAGAAACGCTTGAAACGCGATTATGCCGGCCGCGCCCAGGCTGAGCGCGATTTCGGGGGTTTTGCGGCCGCGGACCGCCGACAGCGCGGCGTAAAGAATCGTAATATATAGAAATATTACGCAAACCCCGAAAAAAAACCCGAATTCCTCGCAAATAGCCGCGAAAATAAAGTCGCTCTCGCGAACGGGGATAAACGCGGGGTTTCCGCGCGTCAGGCCGCTGCCGAACGCTCCCCAGGTCGAGACGGCGAAAAGCGCCTGAGTCACCTGATAGCCGCCGTCGGCCATGTCCGCCCAAGGGTCCCGCCAGGAATCGAAGCGCGCCGCCACGTGTCCGAAAAGGCTGTAGGCCGCGCGCCCCGCAGCCGCGAACATAATAAGCGCCGCGCCGATTATCCGCGTCCGCCCCGCGGCGGCGTAAAGCATTATTATAAACGTCGTGAAAAACATCAGCGCGCCGCCTAAATCCCGCTGAAGAACCAGTATTATTATAAACGAGGCGGTTATGGCGGCGGGAATTATTAAGTGTTTGTTGCGGTTTATTAAGCCGCGCTCCCGGAGAGACCACTCATCCCTTTCGATAAAATCAGAGCTTGAAAACAGCGACGACAAATACAGTATATAGCAAATCTTGGCGAACTCCGACGGCTGAAACGACACGGAAAACGACAGTTTCGCGAATTTCAGCGAGACGGGGATTTGGACCCAGTTGGTCGCGCCGAAAATCGTCACTCCCGCGATAAACGGGAGAACCAGCAACCCCGCGCCCGCCGCCGCGAACAGAACCCGAATCCGCCGCGCCGCCGCTATTAAGAGCGGGGCAAAAAACGCGAGGCCCAGCCCCGCCGCCGCGAAAACCATCTGCTTAAGGCAAAGCGCCGGATTGAGCCGCGCGAGCATTATAAGCCCTATGTCGAGCAGGAAAAACACATTGTTCGCCAAAAGGCGGGAGGAGCCCGCCGCGCCGAAAAACGCGCCGCCCGCCACGACGAACGCCAGCCCTCCGCCGGCGACCGCGCAAAGCCGCGCGTCCCACCCGGATTTGGCACAAAGGATTAGAAAGCCCGAAATATGCGTATACGCTATAATCAAGCGCTGATTAAGCACGGCCCGCCGCTTGAAAAACGCCGGCAGCGCGCCCCGCTCCGCCAGCGCGTAGGCCGCGCTGTTCGCCGCGAAAAAGACCGCCAGAAACAAAAATATGTAGCGGCTGATTATTATAAAAAAATCAAGCGCCATGGCAGAGCCTCACTTCCAGTATTTTTCGGCGGCGCGAGCCGTTTCCCCCGCCGTCTCAAACGAAAACTCAAGACGGACAAAGCCGGCCCGCGCCGGGATTTTCGGCAGGCTGACCGGGCCGCCGCTGTAAATCGCGGCCGCGCAATTCTCGCAATCCCTTTTTACGCGCAGCTCCGAGCCTTTTCTGTCTATCAATCGAAAATCCCCCGGTTTGCCGCAGGCGGCCCGCGCTTCTTCCCCGGCGAAATTACCGACGGGACACTGCCGCGTGAGCATAAGCGGGATATGGCCGTAGACGACGACCTCGCACAGGCCGCTCAATGAGCCGATTTCCCGCGGAAGCCCCGAAAGCTCGACCGACAGCGCGGCGGATTTCAGATTCGGCAGGCTCTCCCGGTAAAAGGCCACGGCGCGGGAATTGAACACGTTAAAGCTGTAATCTAAGCACAGCGTTTTTTTGGCGCTACTGCCCTCTCGCAAGCTCTGCTTGCTGGCCGGGTGGCCAAGTTGACCCGCCAAAAAAGCCGCTTCCTTGCACAGCGTTTTTTCGGCGCTATGAGCGCCAAGCGTCAGCGCGCGGAGCTGCCCGTTTGTCCGCGCCAGAAAGCCGTCCGCGCCCAAGCTCGCCAGGCGGCTTATAAGCGGCGCGGGGTC
Organism: Clostridiales bacterium; assembly: GCA_031287685.1. Classification (GTDB taxonomy): domain Bacteria; phylum Bacillota; class Clostridia; order Lachnospirales; family WQUN01; genus JAITSQ01. The sequence continues at coordinate 17,379 of JAITSQ010000023.1, forward strand.
GGCGAAATCAAGCCGGGGCAGGGCCGCGAACAGGAGAAAATCGCGGGAATCCGCCATTTTTCGCGCTTCCCGCCCGTGTTTGAGGAAAACGTCAGCCTCTAAATATATAAGGTGCGGAGAGAAGTCCGCGAGAGTCTGAAATTGGGCAAAATTCGCCGCCAGAGCCGTTTTGCGCGGCTCGGCGGGCTTCTCGGGCGGGCCGTCGTTTTCGGGCGGAGCCGCCGTTATGCCCGGAGCTTCTCTCTTGAAGCTCGCCGCCCATTCCCGGCAAAAACCGCCCGCCGCCGCCCTGCGCAGGGCGTTCAGCTCTCCCGCGGGGATAAAAAGGCCTTCCTCGACGTCCGCGTCCGTAAACTCAAGTTTCAAGGGAGTTCCGCCCGTCCTGCCCAGCCGCTTGATTATTTCCTCCGGGGAGACGGCGGATTTTTCGGCTTTTTGCGGGAAAGGGCCCTCCGCTTGAAATTTTACGTTTTCCTTGTAAATTTCCATTGAGACGGGCCGGCCGATTTTCGCGCGGACGCGCGCCCGCGCCGGCATCCGCCTGTTTTCCGCCATTACGCGCCGCGCCCGCTCTATGGCCGCCTTGTCGAAAGATTTATAAACCGCCGCCCCGACGCGGATATCACGCTCCAGCCCCTTGCCGATGTTCGCGCGGAAAAGGCCGCCCGGCTCCGTCTCCCGGTTTACGCCGCAGCCCGCCGGCTCTCCGCGGTTTAGGGGGATTCCCAAGCCGTCGCCGGGGATAAGCCGCTCCGAGGCGCGAATCCCGCACGCGCCGGTCTTGCCGTCGTAAAACTCCAGCGTCCCCGCGGCCGGCCCCCCGCCGGATTCCGTCATCATTTCGCGTCCGCGCCGCCGCTCAAAATATCCCGGCGTAAAACCGGCTTTCCTGTTAAACGCGCCCAGAAGCCGGGCTTCCCTTTCTTTATCAGGCTCCGCTCCGTTTTCTATATCCGACAGAGCCTCGGAGTATTCCCGCGCCGCCGCCGCGCAATATTCCGGGCTTTTCATACGCCCCTCGATTTTAAGCGACAATAGGCCGCTCGCGGCCAGCTCGGGCAGAAGCGGCAGGGCGCAGAGGTCTTTGGGGCTTAAAAGCCGCCCCTCGCGGACGAGGTTTTTCCCGTCGTATAATTTATACGGCAGGCGGCAGGGCTGGGCGCACCGGCCCCGGTTGCCGCTGCGCTCCCCGAAGCCGCGCCGGCCGGCGCCGAAAAACGCGCTCATAAGACACCGCCCGCTGTACGAGGCGCAGAGCGCTCCGTGCGCGAAACCCTCCGCCGGGACGCGGCTTGAGATTTCGGCGATTTCCTGCAGGCTCAGCTCCCGCGAGAGGTTTACGCGGGCAAAGCCCAGCTCCCGGAGGTACAGCGCGCCGCCTATGGAGTGCGTGCAGAGCTGCGTGCTCCCGTGAAGGGGGAGGGCGAAACCCGCCGCTCGGAGCGCCCGGAAAAGCCCCATATCGCATATGATAAACGCGTCCGCCCCGGCCTTATAAACCTCCGCCGCGAAGCGCAGAAGCTCCGGAAACTCCTCGTCAAGGTAAACCGTGTTGAGCGTTATATAAACGGAAACTCCGCGCAAATGACAGTAATCGATAACCTCGGAAAGCTCCGCCTCCCTCGCGTTTTCGGCGTAATGCCGCGCGGAGAAGTCCGCGCCGCCGATGTAAACAGCGGAGGCCCCGCCCGAAACAGCCGCCCGCGCCGCCTCCGCGCTCCCCGCCGGGCAGAGCAGCTCAATTTCCATTATTTGGCTCCGCCTCGCCGAAAGTCTCTATATAATCCAAAAGCTCGCTGACGGCGGAGTCACGCTCGGCAATGAGGGCGGCCCTTTCCGCCTCAAGCCCGCTGATTTTTTCGGCAAGAGCGGCCTTCTCCCGCTCAAGCTCGGCGATTCTTTCGGCCAAATCGGCGTTCGCGGCGGTTAACTCGGCGTTCGCGGCGGCAAGCTCGTCCCGCGCGCGGGAGGTCTCTTCAAGCTCCAGCGAAAGCGCTTCCTCCCTCTCGTAAGCTTCGCTTACCGGCCGGGCGGCCATGTTGGCCCTCTCGTAAGCTTCGCTTACCGGCCCTCCGGCGCCTGGGTTGCGGCTTAAAGCCGCCGACAACCCCTTGACGCGCCTCCGGGTTGAGAACCGGGCGGCCATGTTGGTCGGGTTGGCCCTCTCGGCCTTCTCCTGCGCGTTCGCGTCAAATTTCGGCTCGTTGCGCCGTTTTTGCTTGGTTTCCTTAAAAAAATCATTGGCGATGTTCAGCGCCAGGTACAGCGCGCCCGTGTCAAAATTCGCGCGTGAGGCGGGCAGGCACCGTTTCGCTTCGGCTATTTTTTTGTTTACATAATCCGCCAGCCTGTGAAAATGCTCCTCCGGCTCGTCGCCGTCAAGAGTGTATTTCCTGTTGTCTATAAGTACGTTCACAGTGGTCGTGGGCTTGGGCTTGGTCGTGGTCGTGGTTTTAGGTTTCGGCTCGTCCATTGCGCGGCTCCTTTTATCCCCATTTTATCATATTCTACCATATTTGCCCCGTCAAGTCCAGTATAGGAATGAGTAAAAAGGGCAAAGTTATTACAGAAAACGCTTGTGACCGCGCTCGGCCTAGCTTGGCTTGGCTTGGGCTTGGCGCTCGTTTTCAAGTTTTTATAGCAATTCCGTTTGATATTGGCGTTATTCCGCGCCGAAAACGCGTTGGAGCCGGTGTTTTTTCGGGCCTGCTTCCGCCCGAAAAAGCCCCCTCCTTGAACAACGCCAATCAAACATGAAATTGCTCTATTTAAGCGGAAACGGCTGTATAAGGGGATTATTTATGTTTAAAAACATATTCAAAGCGTTAAAGGCAGGGGCTTTTTTAGCGCTTCTGGCTTACGCGGCGGCGCTTTTCGCGCTGCCGGACGAGCTTCATATGAAAACGGGCGGGGTCAGCCGCTTTTCTTCGCCGCTGCCGATTTTCGCCACAATCACGCCGGAATCGGCGGAGGTTATCAGGGTTGACGGTTCCCCCGTCACTCAAAACATCACCATAAACCTGCGCGACGGCGCGGATATAGAAGCCGCGGGGGAAGGGCAGGCGCGGCTTGACATAAACCTTTTCGGGCGTCCGCTCAAGTCCGTCCCGATACAGGTCAGCGAACGGGCTATGCTCATCCCGTGCGGGATGTGCTTCGGCGTGCGGCTGAACACCTCCGGGGTTATGGTTCTCGGCACGGGGGAGGTTCAAACCGCCGCCGGCTCCGTCCGCCCCGCCGGGGATTGCCTCCGGTCGGGAGATTTGATTTTAAGCGTCAACGGCCGCCCGTTAACGCGGAAGGACGAGCTTATAAGCGCGGTGGAGGGCAGCTCCGGAGATATCACGCTGTCCGTCCGGCGGGACGGGCTGGAGCTTACGGAGCGGCTCTCCCCCGCTGTGGACTGGGCGGACAACCGGCGGAAAATCGGCGTCTGGGTGCGCGACGCGGCCCAGGGCATAGGCACCATAACATACCTTAACCCGGCGGGCGGCGGCTTCGGCGCGCTCGGCCACGGCATAGCGGACGTTGACACGCGCCGGCTCCTGCCCGTCAAAGACGGGGAGGTGTACCGCGCGGAAATCACCTCCGTGAAAATGGGCCGGAAAGGCGCCCCCGGCGAGCTTATCGGCAATATAAAGAAGCAGAGCATAATCGGCACGGTCGAAAAAAACAGCGAATACGGCGTTTTTGGCCGGGTATACGGCGTGAGCGCGGGCCGCGCGCCGCTTCCCGTGGCCGCTCCGGACGAGGTTCACGACGGCCCGGCCAGGATACTCAGCAGCGTGTACGGCGACTCTCCGCGGGAATACGACGTGTACATCGAGTCCGTCAACCGCTTTTCCGGCGACAGAATGAAAAGTATGGTCGTCCGGGTGACTGACCCGGACCTGCTGAAACGGACGGGCGGCATAGTGCAGGGGATGAGCGGCAGCCCGATTATACAAGACGGGCGGCTGGCCGGCGCGCTGACGCACGTTTTCGTGCGCGAGCCGGAAAAAGGCTACGGCATTTTCGCGGCGGATATGCTCAAAGCCGAAGGAAACGGCTTTCTGTAGAGGGCCGACAAGAAGGGGGCTTTCATTTGTCTAAACTTGTTTTAGACAAATGAAAACACCGAACAAGGCCGCCCGGTTTTAACCCGGAGACGCGTTTGGGGTTTCGCGCGGGCGCGAGCAAATGCGGGGAGGCGCAAAACCCGCGTCGAAGGGTTCTTAACCCGGAGACGCGTTTGGGGTTTCGGGCGGCTTTAGGCGCGAACACCGCGTCGAAGGGTTCTTAACCCGGAGACGCGTTTAGGTTTTGTGCGGCTTTAGGCACAAAACCTGCGTCGAAGGGTTCTTAACCCGGAGACGCGTTTAGGTTTTGTGCGGCTTTAGGCACAAAACCTGCGTCGAAGGGCCAGCGACCGGAGGTTGCGAGAGGGCATTAGGCCCGAAAAAACGCCGATCAAGAAGGCGGCTTTTTCGGGCGGCATTAGGCCCGAAAAAACGCCGATCAGGCTTCGTCACAAAAACCTCGCGCTTTTCGCGGCGGCGCCGACGCAGAGAACGCTCAGGCCCGCCGCCTTTACAAGCTCCAGCTCCGCTTTTTCGTCGAGTGTGAAGGAAAACGTCTTTTCCGCGCCGCTATTCAGGATATACGCGGCGGCGTACCGCGCGGCGGAGCCAAGGCGGACGCTCTCCTCGTCCCGGCAGGAGCGGCATTTCAAGCCGTGCGCGCCGAAAAAATCCGCCCTCTCCGCCCCGCAGGACAGGCACGAGCCGATATTCGGCTCATAGCCCGCGATTTGCGTAAACTTAAGCTCGAACGCCGCGCGGATAAGGCGGAGGCTCGTTTTCTCGAGTCCGGCCGCGCGCCAGCCGCGTATGACCAAATCCAGCGTTTCGTCGCAGTTTTCGCCGGGCGGCGCGGTTTTATCGGCAAGCTCGGCCATATACAGCCCGAGGCATATTTTCTCATAACTCCCCTGGATTTCCTTAAACGCGCGGATTTCCGACGCGGAGGAGAGCGAGTGAAAGGAGCCGCCGTCGAAAATGACAAACTCCGCGTAAACAAAGGGCCGCGCCGCCAGAAATTTCCCCGACGCCCGCGCCCCGCCCCGCGCGTGGAGCAGGAGCTTTCCCCGCTCACGGAGAAGGACGGCCAGCCGCCGGTCCCCCTCGCCGGTTTCAAACTGCCGCAGGACTATGCCGCTTGCCTTGAAAGAAGCCGTAAAAATACCCCCTTGTACAAATCTCATTTATACACTATAATATAGTAAACTATCAATTTCAAGGGGTTTGACAATGAAAATTTCCGAAATATTCAAACAGAAAAAAGCGGTTCTTTCTTTTGAAATTTTCCCGCCAAAAGCCCAGGAGGGCAGCCTTGAGTCCATATATTCCACGATTGAGCGGCTCGGCGCGCTCAACCCGGATTTTATAAGCGTTACATACGGCGCGGGCGGGAGCGGTTCCGCCGCCTCCGCCCAGATAGCCTCCGCCGCTAAAAACAGGTTCGGCCTTGAGACCCTGGCGCACCTGACCTGCGTAAATTCCTCGGAGGAGGATACGGACCGGGCCGTGGAGCGGCTTGCGGCGGACGGAGTGGGAAATATCCTGGCCCTGCGGGGGGATTCTCCCGACGGGAGCGTTCCGCAAAACCACGCGAGCGACCTTATCAGGCATATAAAGGCGAAATACGGCGGCGTGGGCCTTTCCGCCGCTTGTTACCCGGAGGGGCACCCGCAGTCCCCGGATTTGGCCTCCGACGCCGCGTATATCCGGCTGAAGGAGGAGGCGGGCGCGGAACACTTCATATCCCAGCTGTTCTTTGACAACGACATTTTTTATGAATATATGTACCGCCTGCGGGAGTCCGGCGTGACCGCGCCCGTCCAGGCCGGGATTATGCCGGTCGTCAATAAGAAAAGCGTAACCCGCTTGGTGCAGCTGTGCGGCGCGTCCTTCCCGAAAAAATTCGTAAAAATAGTGGATAAATACGGGGAGGACCCGAGGGCGCTTTTTGACGCGGGCTGCGCCTACGCCACGGAGCAGATTATCGACCTCCTGACCTCTGGCGCCCCGGGGATTCACCTGTACACGATGAACCGGCCCGACGTGGCCGAGCGCGTGGCGGGAAGCGTCCGGGGGATAATTGATTCCCTCAACGGAAAATGTCAGACGAATACCCAGTGAAGATTCTGCGGCGCGTTATGGAAAAGAGCGCCCTGCCCGGCGAGCTGGCGCGGACCCTGCCGGATTGCGCGAAAGCCCTCGTTTTCGCCGCGACGCTTGGGCACGCCGCCGACGCGGCCCTGCGCTCCGCTTTCGCCAAAAGCGCGTCGGAGGCTGTCGAGCTTGACTCGCGGCTGAACCTGCGGATAAGCCGCGCCTGCTCTCAAATCCAGGAAGAAGCGGCGGCCGGCCTCGGCGGGGCCTCCCCGGTCTTTTTCCCCGGGGGGGAGCTGCCGCTGGCCGCGCAAAGCGCTATCCTGAGTTTGCTTAACGCCCGGAGGCGCGGGGTTTACGAAAACGAGGCGCATATGCTCCTGCCGTCGAAAACTCTCACCGGCGTAATAGCGCTTGGCGTTTCCGGAGGGGCCCGCGCGCCGGCCTGCGGATTCCGCTGCGCGGAGTGCGCAAAGCCCTGCTCCGCGAAAATTACGGAGGAATTATAGCGGCCAAACAACGGCCTGGCGCGAGCTTGTCCGCGGGAAGCCCTCGTGAGGCCGCCCGCGCTTTTCGGCTCGAAACAATAAGGGGGCTTTGGTTTGTCTAAATCTTTTTAGACAAACCAAAACACCGAGTAAGAAGGGGGCTTTCATTTGTCTAAGCTTGCTTTAGGCAAATGAAAACACCGAGCAAAATTAACAACGGCGAAAGCCTACCCCAAAAGGACTGATTACAATGCTTGAGCTTGAACAGCTGAAACAAAGCCTGAAGCAGTACGAAAGCAAGCTGGACGAATTAAGGGATTCACTTTGACTTACCCGCCGTCAAAAAGAAATTAGACGAACTGACGGAGGCCACCGCCGCGCCGGAGTTCTGGAACGGGGCGGCCGGGAATCAGTCCGTGCTGCAGGAAATCAAGGCTCTGCAGAACAAGCTGGATTCCTTCGGCGCGCTTAGGAACGAGTACGACGACCTTATGGTGCTTGCGGAGCTTGGCCTGGAGGAAAACGACGAGTCCGTCTATCCCGAGGCGAAGGCGCTGGCGGCGGACTTCGAGCGGGACTTTGAAAAGTTTAAGCTCGCCAAGCTGCTGGACGGGGAGTTTGACCGAAGCAACGCCATACTTACGCTCCATTCCGGCGCCGGCGGCACGGAATCGTGCGACTGGGCGCTTATGCTTTTCCGAATGTACAGCCGCTGGGCGGAGAAAAACGGCTATTCCGCGCAAATAATAGATATGCTCGACGGGGACGAAGCGGGCGTTAAATCCGTCACTATGCAGATAAACGGCGAAAACGCCTTCGGCTACCTCAAGAGCGAAAAAGGAGTGCACCGGCTCGTGCGCATTTCCCCGTTTGACTCCTCCGGCAGGAGGCACACTTCCTTCGCTTCTTGCGAGGTTATGCCCGAAATAGACGACAGCGTAGAGTTTGAAATCGACGAGGACGACCTGCGCGTAGACACCTACCGCTCCAGCGGCAAGGGCGGGCAGCACGTCAACAAGACCGACTCCGCCATACGCATCACTCATATCCCTACCGGGGCCGTGGCCGCCTGTCAGAGCGAACGATCTCAGCTGCAGAACAAAAACACCGCGATGCGTATGCTCAAATCCAAACTTTACGACATGAAAATGCAGGAACAGCGCGAAAAACTGCGGGACATCCGGGGCGAAGTCAAGGACATAGCCTGGGGCAGCCAGATCCGCTCGTATGTCTTTCACCCCTACACCCTCGTAAAAGACCACCGCACCTCCTGCGAAATGGGCAACATCACCGCCGTTATGGACGGCGAGCTGGAGCCGTTTATGAACGCCTATCTGGGGTGGGTTCACAATGCGTGAGGCGCGGATAACCCAGGGGGATTCCGGCGGGCGGCTTGATAAATACCTCCTGCGGCTTATGCCGGAGTCCGGGCGCGGCTTTATATATAAAATGCTGCGCAAGAAAAACATCACGCTGAACGGCGCGCGGGCCGAGGGCAGGGAAACCCTCCGCGAGGGCGACGTAATAAAGCTCTTCCTCTCGGACGAAACTATCGGGAAATTTGAGGGACGCCGGCGCGAAAACCGCTTCCCCGCCGATATTTCCGTCGTTTATGAGGACGAGGGTCTCCTTGTGTGCGATAAACCCGCCGGCCTGCTCTCTCAAGCGGCGCGCGCGGGGGACGACTGCCTGCTGGAGCGCGTCCGGGCGTACCTGCCGGAGGCGCGGCCCGCGCTGTGCAACCGGCTTGACCGCAACACCAGCGGCCTTGTCCTCTGCGCCAAGACCCTCGCCTCCGCTCGGGAAACCTGCCTCTTGCTCGCCTCCGGGCAAATCCGGAAGTTTTATGCGGCGCAGGTTATCGGCGCGTTCACGAAGGAGCGGGAGGTCAGCGAGGGCTATTTCAAAGACCGCGCCGCCAACAAGGCGTATGTTTCGCAAAACGGGGAAACGGCCGCCCGCGCCAGATTCAGCCCGCTCGCCCTCTCGGAGGACGGGCGCTTCTCCCTTGTGGAAATCGAGCTTCTCACGGGAAAAAGCCACCAAATCCGCGTCCAGCTGGCGAATATGGGCTTCCCGATAATCGGAGACCCGAAATACGGCAATCCCTCCGCGAACCGCGCGGCCCGCGCGAAATATCAGCGTCTGCGCGCTTATAAGCTGATTTTCCCGAACGGCAGGAATATACAAACACATATGGATTCAGGTGAAATTTTATGGCTAAAAAGACCGTAAAACCAAAGGAAAAAAGGGACGTCCAGGCCCTGCGGGAGCTTTCAAAAGATGAGCGCGTGGCGGCGCTTTCAACGACTCTGGCCGAAATAGAGAAAAACCATGGCAAGGGCGCCATAATGCGTCTTGGGGACCGGCCGAAAATGGACGTGCCCGTTGTGTCTACGGGCGTTTTGAGCATCGACGTCTGCTTAGGCATAGGAGGAGTGCCGAAAGGGCGCATTGTGGAGATTTACGGGCCGGAGGCCTCCGGCAAGACCACCATCGCCCTGCAAATCGTGGCGCAGGCCCAGGCCGCCGGGGGCATAGCGGCGTACATAGACGCGGAGCACGCGCTTGACCCGGTTTACGCCGAAAAGCTCGGCGTGAATATAGACGAATTGTATATCTCCCAGCCGGACGACGGGGAGCAGGCCCTTGAAATATGCGAAACAATGGTGCGGTCGGCGGTTATAGACGTGGTGGTGGTGGATTCCGTGGCGGCGCTCGTGCCCCGGGCGGAAATCGCCGGGGAAATGGGCCAGGTGACGGTCGGCGCGCACGCGCGGCTGATGTCCCAGGCGCTGCGCAAGCTGACGGCTTTTGTGGCCAACAACCGCTGCGTGCTCATATTTATAAACCAAATCCGCTCGATGATTCAAAGCCAGGGCCGCGGCCCCTCCGAAACGACGACAGGCGGCCGCGCGCTGAAGTTTTATTCCTCCATACGAATCGACGTGCGGAGAATCGGCGCGGTCGAGGGCACGGGCGACGAAATCGTCGGCGCGATAACCAAGATAAAAATCGCGAAAAACAAGCTGGCTCCCCCGTTTAAGCAGTGCACGCTCAAAATAATTTACGGCGAGGGCATCTCCGCGCTGGCGAATATTCTTGATATAGCCATCGAAGCGGGAATCGTGACCAAAAGCGGCTCCTGGATTTCTTACGAAGGGACGCGCGTTCAGGGATATGAGAAATTCCTCCGGGAGATGCGGGGCGCGCCGCGCGCCGTGCGCGAAATTGAGAACAAAGTCCGCGAACTGTACACTATGCCGCCGCTTCCCGAACTTACGGAGGAGGAGGTGGCCGCGGCCCTTGAAAAACACTCCAAAAACGCCGCTCAGGAGAAAATTAAGGCGAAAGCCCCGAAACTGTCCTCCGCTGCCGTGGCGGCGGAAGATGACGACGACGATAACGCCTACCCCGACGACGAGATTACGCCAGGCGGCAGCCCCCAAGCCAAGCCTCGGGACGCCGAGCCGGAGGAGCCTGACGACGGGGAGCTTGACCCGGACGAGGAAATGGAGATAGAAGCGGCGATTTTCGCCAGTATGTCGAAAACGGAGACGGAGTCCGAGGAGCCCGCGAAAAAACCGGCGCGGAAAACAAGCGCGAGAAAGACGGCGGCTAAGTAATAAAGCCAAACCGGCCATACACAAGCAAAAACCGCGCCAAGCCAGCCCAGCTCATAGCGCGGTTTTTCGCGTACCTTATACGAATCCCATTTCACACATTCCGTCGTTCATTTGGAATTCGTATTACATATAACTGCTTTTCACTTTGGCCGACCTAACCGCCGTCAGTTTTGAAAACTCGCCTTTGTTTTCGTTGTATATCGTCGCCATATCGCATATGGAGGAGAGAAACTCGGAGTTGCCGATGAGCCGCTCGGCGGCGAGCCAGTTTATGAAATCGTCCGGGTTGTTGGTGTAGATGTATATATAAAAAGCGACGCATCGCATAAACTCAATGTACTCGGGGCTTTGCTTTCCGGAGGCCAGAACGGCGCGCGCGGTTTGAGGCGAGAGGTACCCTCCGCGCTCTAAAAACGCCGCCATATCCTCCGCGCAGTACCATAAGTCAAGGGCGTTCTGATGCTCGGTGTATTCCCACAGATAATAAGCGGCGACATTAGTGCTTTGAAACAAGTCCATTGCTGACATCTCCTTTTGTGATTCCGTTAGGCTCCGGCAAATTCCGGGCGGCTTACCGCCCGGCCGCGGCGAGCCTGCTCCTGCGCGACTCGGCGCTTCGCGAAAAATTCGATTGCGGGAAATCCGCCGTCAGCCGGTCGTAGTATGAAAGGGCCGTTTTGGCGTCGTCCTGGGCTTCGGCAATCAGCCCGAAATAATACAGCGCGCCGCTCCTGTAAGAGGAATCCGCGTCCGCGAACTGAAGCGTTTTTTCAAGGTCTACCTTCGCGTCGTCGTATTCCTTTCCATTATAATGCGACACTCCGGAGTTGTACAGGTTCCGCGCCACAGCCGGGTAAATTTGGGCGGTAAGCGCGTCGTAAAGCTGTTTGGACTCCTCCGGGAGGTCTTTGCCGTCCACGCTGTAGAGCAGGTCGGCCGCGTTCTCAAGGTCGCTGGCTTTGCCGGTCCGCTGAAGGCTTTGGGCGGTATTGATTTTCTGGGCGCGCTCCGAAAGCAGGAGGCGCTCCCGTAAAGAAGCGGCTTCACCCGAAAGTTTGTCGGACTCCGCGGAGAGCTTGCCCACGGTTTCGTCCCGCTCTTTGGCGATTTGATCCCGCTCGGCGGCCATGGAGGCCGCTTTGGCGGAAAGTTCGCTTATCCGCGTGTTTTTTTCGGACAGCACGCGCGGCATTACAAGAATCAGAAAATACAGAAAAGTCACCGCCACGCCTGATATGAACACGACGGCCTGGGCGAGCTTCGAGCCGCCGCCGCGCCTGGCGTAAATCGGCGCGGAAAAAGCCTTCGCCGGCTCCTCCTGCGGGCGGGGCTGCGGCTTTTTGCGGACGGAGCCGCCCGTCAGCTCCCGCGCGTAATTCAGCGCGACCGGGTTATCCGCGTCCAGGGCCAGGGCTTTTTCCGCCGAAATCAACGCGCGGTCCCGGTCTTTTAGCGTCAGCAGGCAGAAGCAGAGCAGGTTGTGCGCGTTTACGAAGGACGGGTTCAGCTCAAGCGCCTTTTTCAGCCGGACGACCGCCACGTCCTCATTTTTCTGGTTTACGCAGACGAGCGCGTCGTTAAAGTTCATAATGGCTTCGCCGTAGTTTTCAAACTCCTCCGTGTTTCGCTGGACCCGCTCCAGGTATTCGGCCGCGATGTTGCCCTCCCGCCGGATATTCGTGGAAATAACCCAATGCTTAATGGCGTCGGGAACGCGCCCGCACTCAAAATAAACGAGGCCCAGGAGGTTCCGCGCGTCGGAGTTGCTTTTATCGTACATCAGGGCGCGGCGCAGGGCCGTCTCCGCGCCCGAAAGCGCCCGGCGCCCGGCAAGCTGAAGCCCGGCGTTGTAAAAATGCGCCGAAAGAGCCTTTGTTCTGTCGCGCAAGTATTCTTTCATTCAATAAACGCGCTCCTTTTGAAGCCTTACCGTTGTTCGGTCTGGCCGGCTATTTGTACAAGCAGGTCTAAAATATCCCGCGTGTCGTCGTCCAAGACGGATTTCTCTATTTCCGGGATGGTCAGCAGCGGTTTGTATTTGGCTATTTCTTCCTTAAAGTCCAACATTTCATCATCCCTTACTTAATATATACGCGCGCAAGGTTCCGACAAGCCGCAGGGAGCCGGCGACGACGATAACCCCGTCTTCGGGCCGAAGCGCCTCCGCGCGCTCATACGCGGCCCGCGGAGAGGCTTCGCAAAAAGCCGCCTTCTTGCTCGGCGTTTTTTCGGCGCTACTGCCCGCCAAAAAAGCCGCCTTCTTGCTCACTGCGGCCCGAAGCTCCTCCGGAGGCAGGCCGCGCTCCTCGTCCGCCTTGGTGAAAATAACGGCGTCACTCGCGCCGGCCAAGGTTTGGGCGATTTCTTTATACGCCTTGCCCCGCAGGATTCCCGCGACGGCGACGACCGGCCGGCCAAGCGCGGCGAGGGTTTCCGCCAGGGCGCGCGCGCCGTCCGGGTTATGCGCCCCGTCCAGCAGGACGTTTTTCGTTATAAACTCGCAGCGCCCCGGGTGGGCCGCCTTTGCTATCGCCTCGCGCGCGCCCTCCGCAGTGAGCCTCAGGCCGAGCCGCCGCAGAACCTCCGCCGCGAGCAGCGCCCCGCGCAGGTTCCACTCCTGATAAAGCCCGAAAAGATTCGTCCGCAGGCCCCGGTAAGCGTATCCCTCCCCCGAAACGTCAAGGCTCATCAGAAACCCCGGCTCCCGGTTTGGGTAAAAGGAAGCGCGGGAATCCGCTTGGTCGTAATAAAAAGGGGCGCTTTTCTCTCTCGCTGTTTCCTTAATTAAATTATATACCTTTTCGGGGTTCCTGTGCAATACTATCGGGCAATTTTCTTTTATTATCCCGGCTTTTTCGGCGGCGATTTTTTCGATTGCGCCGCCCAAAAGGTCCGTATGGTCCAGGGAAACGGAGGTTATGACCGAAAGGAGCGGGCGCGGGACGACGTTCGTGGCGTCGAGCCGGCCGCCTATGCCCGTTTCGAGCGCGACAAAATCCGCGCGGGACTCATAAAAATAAGCGAACGCCGCCACCGTCAGAAGCTCAAAAAACGACAGCGGGCTGTCAAGAAAGGACGACGCTTCGGCGGCCCGCGTCAGCAAGCCCGCGAAAGCCTCGTCTGATATTTCCTCGCCGTTTAAGCTCAGCCGCTCGTTCACGCGGCGCAGGTGCGGCGAGGTGAACGCCCCGACGGAATATCCCGCCGTTTTCAGTATTTCCGAAAGAACGCGGCAGACCGTGCCCTTGCCGTTCGTCCCCGCGACGTGAATCACGCGGAGCTTCTCCTCCGGGGAGCCGAATTTTTTAAGGACGGCGCGAAGCTCGTCAAAGCTATGCTTGTTTGGCGGGAGGCTGAGCAGGTAGGAGACGGCTTCGTCATAGCCCATCGGAAAACACCTTTTTCGCGTAATCGACCGAGGCCTTCGCGTCTCTGGCGTAAAAATCCGCGCCGATTTTTTCGGCGTAATCCTTAGTCAGCACCGCGCCGCCCACGAACACAAGGCAGTCCGGCCGCTTCTCCTTGAGCAGGCGGATTGTGCGCTCCATGGACGGCAGGGTCGTCGTCATAAGCGCGGACAGCCCCACAAGCCGAATGTTTTCGGCTTTCGCGGCCTCCACAACCGTTTCCGGAGGCACGTCGCGCCCCAGGTCGATTATTTCATAGCCGTAGTTTTCAAGTATTACCTTGACGATGTTTTTGCCGATGTCGTGGATGTCGCCGCGCACGGTGGCCAGAATAATCCGCCCGCGGACTTCGGCTGGCCGCCCGGACAGGCTTTCCTTAATGACCTCAAAGGCCGCCTTGGCCGCCTCCGCCGACTGCAGGAGCTGCGGCAGGAAAAGCCGCCCGGACTCGAACCCCTCGCCCACCGCGTCAAGCGCGGGGATAAGGCGGGTGTTGACTATTTCCACAGGCTCAAGCGTTTTTATAAGCTCCGCGCACAGCCTCCGCGCGTCGGCGGCAAGCCCCTTCATAACGGCGGACTTTATGTCGGTCTCCGCGGCGAGGGCCGGGCCGGGCGGTTTGTCCGCGCCGGACTCAAAGGCCGCTATATACTCGGAGGCGCCGGGGTCCGCGCAAGTAAGCACGCGGAACGCCCGCACCGCGCCCATAAGCCCGGGCGCGGCGGGGTTTACAATAGGCAGCGTCAGCCCGCTTGACATAGCGCAGGTCAGAAAGGAGAGGTTGAGCGTCTCCCTCGCGGGGAGGCCGAAGGATATGTTCGACACGCCGAGCACCGTCTGAAGCCCCAGCCGCCGCGTCACAAGCTCAAGCGCGCGGAGGGTGGCGTCCGCCTGTTTCTGCTCCGCCGAGACGGTCAGGGTCAGGCAGTCGATAAAAACGTCCTCCTTGGGTATGCCGTGCGCCTCGGCGGCGGAGAGAATCCGCGCGGCTATCTCAAACCGGCCCTCCGCCGTGTCCGGGATGCCGTTTTCGTCCAAAGTCAGCCCCACGACCGCCGCGCCGTATTTTTTGACAAGCGGCAGGATTCGGCGGAGCGCCTCCGCGTCTCCGTTGACGGAGTTAAGAATCGGCTTGCCGTTGCATATCCGCAGGGCGCGCTCTATACAGGCCGGGTTTGTCGAGTCTATCTGGAGCGGCGCGGAAACGACGGACTGAATGGCTTCTATGGCCGCCTCCATATTCTTGCTTTCGTTCGTGCCGGGCAGGCTGACGTTCACGTCCAGAATCTCCGCGCCGGCCTCAACCTGGGAAACGGCCTGGTTCTGGATATAGCCCATATCGCCGCGGCGTATGGCCTCTTTCAGCGCGGCCTTGCCCGTGGGGTTTATGCGTTCGCCGATTACCCGCACGGTGTCTATAAACACGGCGGCGGAGCCGGAGCACACGGCGGATTTCGGCGCGCCGCTCCTGGGGACGGCCCCGCGACCGGAAAACCCGGCCTTCAGCGCGGCGATATACTCCGGCGAGGAGCCGCAGCAGCCGCCGAGCACAGAAGCGCCCGCCAGGTAAAGCTCCTCCGTTTCCGCCGCGAAAGCCTCCGCCGACAGCGTATACTCGTGCTCCCCCTCCGGGGAGGGCAAGCCCGCGTTGGGTTTGGCGATTATGGGCAGGCGCGTGGCCGCCGCCATTTCCCGCACCGCGCCGGCCAGGGAAGCCGGGCCGAGGGAACAGTTTACGCCGAGCGCGGACACGCCCAGACTCGTCAGCAGAACCGCGCAGGCGGCGGGCGGCGCGCCAAGAAACGTGCGCCCGCTCTCCTCAAAGGTCATAGAGGCGAAAATGGGCAAATCACAGGCTTCTTTGGCGGCGATTACGGCGGCTTTCATCTCATACAAATCAGATATGGTTTCTATAAAAATAAGGTCCGCGCCGGCTTCCGCGCCGGCTTTTATAAGCTCGGAATAAATATCCGCGGCTTCGTCGAAAGAAAGCCGCCCCGCCGGGCGCAGAAGCTCCCCTATCGGGCCGACGTCAAGCGCGGTCAGCGCCAGGCTCTGGGCGGCGTTTTTAGCTATCGCCACGGACTGCCGCGCGGCCTTGGCCACCTCCGCGCCCGTGCCCGCCAGCTTCAGCCGGTTGGCGCCGAAGGTATTCGTCAGGATTATCTGGGAGCCGGCGTCAACATACGCGCGGTGGATGGACTCTATCGCGTCCGGACGCGTCAGCGAAAGCAGGGCCGGCTCCGTCCCGGCGGGGATCCCCCGCCGGATAAGCGTCGAACCCATTCCGCCGTCAAGCAGTATGATTTCTTTTCCGAGATTAAGAGGCAGCGTTCGCATAAAATTTTCCCATTCTATGAGTATAGTGCGATTCCATGTTTGACCGGCTTGCTCGGTGTTTTCATTTGCCTAAAGCAAGCTTAGACAAATGAAAGCCCCCTTCTTGCCCGGTGTTTTGGTTTGTCTAAAAGGGTTTAGACAAACCGAAGCCCACTTCTTGCTCGGTGTTTGTGATTGTCTAAAAAACATTTAGACAATCCGAAGCCCCCTTCTTACTCGTTCGCTCCGCAGCAGCTTTTATACTTTTTGCCGCTGCCGCAGGGGCAGGGGTCATTGCGGCCGACTTTAGCGGTCTTGCGGCGGATAGGCTCCTTAGAGGCGGATTCGTCCCGGTTGGTGAACATTTCCTTGGCCACGGGCTTGGCCTCCTCCTGCTCCGCCACGGCCAGGCGCAGGTTGAACAGGATTTTGAGCGTGTCCACCTGAATATTGTTGGACAGCTCCTCAAACATATCGTGGCTGACGAATTTATACTCAAGGAGCGGGTCCCGCTGGGCGTAGGCGCGCAGGGATATGCCCTGGCGCATCTGGTCCATATCGTCGATATGGTTCATCCAGCGCTCGTCCACCACGCGCAGGGTTATAATCCGCTCGACGTGGCGCAGCTGCTCCGGCGTGATTTCCGCTTCTTTTTGCTCGTAGACCTCCACGGCGGTTTCGACAAGCGTTTCTTTGAGCTTGTCGCGGCTCATGGTCTCGCGCGCCTCGTCGGTCAGAACAAGCGCCGCCTTGTGGAAAAACGGGTGAAAAAACTCGTTCAGGCCGGCAATATCCCAATCGTCGGGAAATTCCTCCCCGCCCGTATAGACCTCGACGGCGCGTTCAGCCACGCCGCGTATCATATTTATTATATTTTCGCGCAAATCCGCCCCGTCCAGCACTTTCAGTCGCTCGCCGTAGATAATCTCCCGCTGTTCGTTCATCACCTGGTCGTACTCCAGGAGGTGCTTGCGGATTTCAAAGTTATTGTTCTCGACTTTTTTCTGAGCGTTTTCTATGGCCTTGGTGAGCATACCGTGCTCAATCGGCGTGTCCTCGTCGACGCCCAGCATATCAATCATTTTTGTCACGCGGTCGCCGCCGAAAAGGCGCATAAGCTCGTCCTCAAGGGAGATATAGAAGCGCGACTCGCCCACGTCCCCCTGCCGGCCGGAGCGCCCGCGCAGCTGATTATCAATACGGCGGGATTCGTGCCGCTCCGTGCCGACGATTTTCAGCCCGCCCGCCGCCGGCACGCCCTCGCCCAGCTTGATGTCCGTGCCGCGGCCGGCCATATTCGTGGCTATGGTGATAGCGCCCTTCTGCCCGGCCAGAGCCACGATTTCCGCTTCCTTCTCGTGATACTTGGCGTTGAGCACCTGATGGGGGATTCCCTCTTTTTTAAGCAGCTCGCTTATGCGCTCGGACTTGTCGATGGTGATTGTGCCCACAAGGACGGGCTGCCCCTTGGCGCAGCTCTCCTTGATATCCTCCACGACCGCGCGGAATTTACCAGCTTCGGTCTTATAAATAACGTCGGGGTGGTCGGTGCGCACCACGGGCTGGTTCGTCGGCACGGACACTACGTCCATTCCGTAAATCTCCCGGAATTCGCCCTCCTCCGTGACGGCGGTGCCGGTCATGCCGGATTTTTTCACGTATTTGTTGAAGAAATTCTGAAAGGTTATGGTGGCCAGGGTCTTGCTCTCGCGGTTTACGGTCACGTTTTCCTTGGCCTCTATGGCCTGGTGAAGCCCGTCGGAATACCTCCGGCCGGGCATAAGGCGGCCTGTGAACTCGTCCACTATGACTATCTCGCCGTCGTTTGACACTACGTAGTCCTGGTCGCGGAACATAATATAGTTGGCGCGGAGGGCGTTGTTTATATGGTGCTGAATCTCAAGGCTGTCCGGGTCGGCTAAATTTTCCACGCCGAAGTATTTCTCCGCGCGGTCCACGCCCTGCTCGGTCAGAGAGGAGGCTTTGGCCTTTTCGTCCACCACAAAATCGCCCTCCTCCTGCACGGCCTCGCGGGTCATAGCGGAAAGGGCGGTTTCCTCGTTTATAATGCGTCCTTTTTCGAGCTTTTTAACAAACGCGTCGGCGATTTTATAAAGCTGGGTGGATTTGCCGGAGGAGCCGGAGATTATGAGAGGGGTGCGCGCCTCGTCGATGAGGATGGAGTCTATTTCGTCGATTATGGCGAAGGAAAGGCCCCTCTGCACCATCTGCTCCTTGGCGACGACCATATTGTCGCGCAGGTAGTCGAAACCAAGCTCGTTGTTCGTGGCGTAGGTGATGTCGCAGGCGTAGGCCGCGCGGCGCTCGGGAGACTCCATATCGTGGAGGATAACGCCGACGGAAAGCCCCAGAAAATTGTGAATACGGCCCATCCACTCCGAGTCGCGCCGGGCCAGGTAGTCGTTGACCGTAACGACGTGCACGCCCTCGCCGGTTATGGCGTTGAGGTACGCGGGCAGGGTGGAGGTCAGGGTCTTGCCTTCGCCGGTGCGCATCTCGGCTATGCGCCCCTGGTGCAGAATAATGCCGCCGATGAGCTGAACGCGGAAAGGTTTCTCGCCATTGGCGCGGAAGGCCGCCTCCCGCACGGCGGCGTATGCTTCGGGCAGAAG
The DNA here is from genome assembly GCA_031287685.1 of Clostridiales bacterium. Taxonomy (GTDB): domain Bacteria; phylum Bacillota; class Clostridia; order Lachnospirales; family WQUN01; genus JAITSQ01. The sequence continues at coordinate 36,004 of JAITSQ010000023.1, forward strand.
GGAGTCAAGCGTCTCCCCGTTTGCGTAGCGTTCCTTGAAAAGGTCGGTCAGCGCGCGCAGCTCCGCGTCGGTCTTCGCGCGGTATTCCTCGTCGAGCGCCTCGATTCTGTCCGCTATGGTTACTATCCGCTTGATTTCCTTGTCGCTGTAGCTTCCGAACAGCTTGCTTAAAAAACTCATTTACGCACCTCTTTTGAAATTTATCCTTTCGCGAATCCCGGCGTTGCTCGGTGTTTGAGGTCGTCTAAAAGGATTTAGACAACCTCAAGCCCCCTCCTTGCCCGGTGTTTTGGATTGTCTAAAAGGATTTAGAAAATCCAAAGCCTCCTCCTTGCTCTGCCTGCTTGAATACAGATTTTTATATTATAACATATAACCGGCGGAGTGTCAAATTTTCCGGAAGTAGGGCTGGACGAATTTCCGGTAAATATCCTGATAAAGGGTCAGAAGATAGCACATAAGCGCGACGGAGACGGACGTCTCAATAATCCGGGGGAGGAAGTAGACCAGAAAGCTCTTGCTCCCGCCCACGCCGTAAGCGAATTTAAGAATGACGGTGTTAAGCGTCGTGACGGCAAGGGAGGCCGGCCCGACGGCAATCAGGGTTTTGAGGTAAAGCGCCCCGAAAGCCCCGGCCGAGCGAAACGCGGGGAAATCCGCCTCGCGGAGGCGGCGGGCGGCCCAGCCCACCGCGAGGCCCTTAAGCGCCTCCGTCAAAGTGAGCGCGGGAAGCCACGGGCCGACGGGCTTGAGCGCCCAGCCCGCGAAGTCCGTGACGGCGAGGGCCGCCGCGCCGTAAACCGGCCCGAAAAACAGCGCCGGGACGTAAGAGAAGCCCGTCGGCAAGCCTACGCGCAGAAGGGGGACGCCCGCTATCAGGAACGTGTTTGAAAAAGCCAGCTTCATAGAAAGCGCCAGGGCGGTGAACATAGCGGAGACGGTGATTTTCGTCAGATTTTCCCGGCAGGGGCCGGAGGACGGGGCTTTGCGCGTTTTGAACATGCGGGCCTCCTAAATGAGTTAATGTATGTATGGATGTATAAAATAAATTCTTTTTGTTAATCCTTCTTCTGGTGAACGCGAATGAAAAAAAATATAAAGACAATACTTGCCGCGCTGGCGCTGGCGGGCGTTTTAAGCGCGGCGGCGGCCTCCGCGTGCGATTATTTCATCGGGAGGTTTGAGGCGGACGCGCCGCCGGCGTATTATCCGGAGCGCGCCCGGAAAGCCCCGCCGCCCGCCGCCCCGGCGTTTGAAGCCCCGGCCCTGCTTTCGCCGGGCGCGCGCATAAGCTATGAATACGCTTGGCCGGACGGCAGGCTCTCTCGGGAGGAGACCGAGGCGCCGTATTTTTTAATAGGAAAAAACCGGAGCCAGCTCGCCGCCGTTTACCCGCGCTGGGAAGTCAGGGAGTTCACGCCGAAAAGCGTCGTCCTCCGGCGGAGGGTCGTCCCGGAGGCGCAGGGTTATATAATAGGCGAGCGGGACGGCTTCATAGCGGTGTTTTACGACGACGAGGCCCGGAACCTGGCGGAGCTTACGGATATTTCCACGGCGGCCCTTTCCCCGGAGGAAAAGGAGAGGCTGAGGGAGGGCGTGAAGGCCGTCGGGGAAGCGGAGCTTGGGCGGTTCCTGGAGGCTTACGGGAGCTGAAGGTTTCTTCGCTCAAGCTCAAGCAGATGCTTTTTCGCGTCAAGCCCGCCGGCGAAGCCGGTCAGGGAGCCGTTTTTACCGACGACCCTGTGACAGGGGACTATGATCGCTATTGGGTTGCGCCGGCAGATTCCGCCGGCGGCGCGGGCGGCGCGCGGGCTTCCGGCCGCTTCGGCCAGCGCGGCGTAGCTCGTCGTTTCCCCGTAGGGGATTGCGCGCATCGCCCGCAGGACGGAGGCGGAAAAAGGGCTTCCGTCCGACGAGCCGTCTGATATTATAAGCGGCAGGGCAAACTCCCGCCGGGTTCCTTTGAAATATTCGTCAAGCTGACGCGCCGCCTCTTTTATGAGCGGCGTTTGCGCGTTTTCGGAAAATTCCGCGTTTCCCGCGAAAAACAGGCGGCTGATTTGCCCGTCCAGCTCGCCTATGCCGATTTTGCCGAAAGGGAAACCGCCGAAGCTGAAATACGCCGTATGAACCGTCATTTGTTAAAAACCGCCTTTTCCCATTCGCGCGCTATGACCGAGTGCCCGGCGGCGGTTGGGTGCACGCCGTCAAGCGCGTAGCGCGCGGGGTCGGCGGTTTCGCTTAATTTGTCAAAAACCTCCTGAAGCGGGACGAAAATCGCGCCGTAATCCTTCGCTATTTTACGGATGATTTCCCGCCGAGGGGGCAGCTTTTCACTCCAGTAGGCCCGGTTTTCGGCGATTTCGCCGGCGTTGAGCACGAACGGCTCCATTATAATCAGGCTGACCTTGGGCAGAGCCTCAAGCGTCGCGTCGAGCAAAAGGCGGTACACGGTGTCGAAGCGTTTGGGGGACACGCCGTCGTCCCGCTGGAAATCGTGCCACACGTCGTTTATGCCCACAAGCACGCTCAGAACGTCGGGACTGAGGTTGATTAAATCCCGTTTGAGCCGCGCGTAAAGGTCGGTCACGCGGTCTCCCCAAATACCGCGGTTTATAAAGCGCCAGCCCTTTTGAGGGTTGTCCGCGCCGAGCTTTCCGGCCAGCATACACGGATAGCCGGCGCCGAGCGGGCTGTGCACGCCCTCCTCCCGATCCCTGCCGCAGTCCGTCACGGAGTCTCCCGTGAAAAGAATGACGCTTCCGTCCTTAAACATAAAAATCACTCCGTTTCGTTTTTTTCGTCCGATTTCCGGACCTCGATAAATTTTATGCGCTTGCCCTCCATTTCCTGGACGGTGAAGGAGAGGCCGGCGAACTTTATTTCCGGGCGCTCCCCGTCCTCCGGGATGTGGCCGAGCTGGCCGATGACGAAGCCGCCGAGGGTGTCGTATTCCTCGCTTTTAAGCTCCACGCCGAAAAAATCCTCAACCTCCGGCAGGGGGGTCGTGCCCTCCACAAGCCGGCGCTCCTCGTCAATAGACTCTATCTGCGGGCGCTCCTCTTCGTCAAACTCGTCGAGAATACTGCCCATAACCTCCTCCACCAAATCCTCCATGGTGACAAGGCCGGTCGTGCCGCCGTATTCGTCTATAACTACGGCTATATGAAGCCGGTCGGCCTGCATCTGGCGGAAAAGCTCGTCTGTCTTTTTGGACCCGGGCACAAAATACGGCTTGCGCATTATTTTGTTAAGTTTAATATCACGCGCGTCCCCGCCGGAAAGAAGGAGGTTAACAAGGTCGCGCACATATAAAATCCCCTTGATGTTGTCGATGCTTTCCTCATAAACCGGCACCCTGGAAAATTTCCCCTCCACGAGCACGCGGGTGATTTCCTCCGCGCCCGCGTCCGCGGGCAGGGCCACTATGTCCGTGCGGTGGGTGGCTATATCCTCCGCGGTTTTGTCGTCAAAGTCGAAAATATTGGTAATCATTTCTATTTCCGATTCGTCAATCGCGCCGGTCTGAGCCTCCGCGTCCACTATTTCGCGGATTTCCTCCGCCGGGTCGTCCTCCTCGAACTCGCCCTTGGCTTTTTCCTTCTCGCGCCGGACGCCGCTTTCCATAAGCCGCGCCGCCGGGGAGAAAAGCCCCGCGCAGAACGCCGAGAACGGGCCGCCCCAGCCGCGCGCCTTACAGAAATGGGCGAAATAAACCGAGCCGTAGGAAAAGAGCAGGAGGGAGAAAAGCCGCAGCGCCCAGAACTCAAAGGACGCTAAAAGAAGCGCCCCGGAGAGGAAGCAAGCCAAGGAACGGGCCATTTTAAGAGCGCGGTTCGCCTCGGTGGTTTTGTCGCGCTTGACGTTCGCGTCAAGCGCGCCGGCCGCCGCCGAGAGGGCCGCCCCGGCGAAAAAAGCGAACGCGCGCCCGTGAGTTGAAATGAAAAATTCGCGCATTATTTAAGCAGTCCTCCTAAAGACAGTGCGTGCGAAAACCTTACTTCAATTATAACATAAAAAACCGGGGTTTGCAAACGGCCGTTTATTAATGTATAATAATTGAAACAAACCACAATACGGCAATTCCGGCTTCCGTGAGTAAAGCCCGGAGCCGCCGTAAATCACGAGGACGGATGGATTATATGGAAAACGTGTTTGACACGCTGGCCGCGCGAGGCTTCTTGGAGCAATGCACGCACGAGGAGAGCGCCCGCGAGCTTCTCGGGCGGGAAAAGACGACTTTCTACGTAGGCTTTGACCCGACGGCGGACAGCCTCCACGTGGGGCATTACCTGACGGCGGTGGCTATGGCGCATATGCAGAGGGCGGGGCACGTCCCGATTATGCTTATGGGCGGCGGCACCGGCCAGGTGGGCGACCCTACGGACAAAACGGAAATGCGCCGGATTATGCCGGTTGAGGAAATTAATCGCAACGCGGAGTGTTTCAAGCGGCAGCTTTCGCGGTTTATAGACGTTTCGGAGGGCCGGGCGATATTGGCCAATAACGCGGACTGGCTGCTGGAGCTTAAATACCTGCCGTTTATACGGGAATACGGCGTGCATTTTTCCGTAAACAAAATGCTGACGGCGGATTCTTACCGCACGCGTTTTGAGCGGGGGCTGTCGTTTTTTGAGTTTAATTATCAGCTGCTGCAGGCCTACGACTTCCTGGAGTTATACCGCAGGCACGGCTGCGCGCTGCAAATGGGCGGGCGGGACCAATGGTCGAACATAATAGCGGGGGTGGAGCTTATCCGCCGCGTGGAGGGCGCGGACGCGCAAGGGGTCACTTTTAAGCTGCTGACGCGTTCGGACGGGCAGAAAATGGGCAAGAGCCTGGGCGGCGCGGTCTGGCTTGACGGGGAGAAGACCCCGCCGTATGATTTCTTTCAGTACTGGCGCAACACGGACGACGCGGACGTCCTGCGCTTTATGAAGCTGCTTACGTTCCTGCCGCTTGAGCAAATCGCGGAATATGAAACCGCCTCCGGCAGCGGGCTGAACCCCGCCAAGGAACTTCTGGCGTATGAGGTGACGAAAAATGTTCACGGCGAGGAGGAGGCCGAAAAAGCGCGGGAGGCCGCGCGCTCTCTCTTTTCGGGCGGCGGCGGGGGGCAGGGCGCGCCCCGCACGGCCCTCCCGAAGGCGGAGCTGGACGCGGGGATAGGCGTAATTGACTTGCTCGTCCGGACGGGCTTGTGTAAAACCAAAAGCGAGGCCCGCCGCGCGCTGGAGCAGGGCGGGGTAAAAATAGGCGGCGAGCGGGCCGGGGATTTTGAGCGCGTCGTGACGGCGGCGGATTTTTCAAACGGGGAGCTGCTGCTTCAGAAAGGCAAGAAGGCGTATCACAGAATAACCGCGGAATAGGGGCGTTTTTATGGGCTTAATTAAAGCCGTCGTTCTTGGCGTAATAGAGGGGATAACCGAGTGGCTTCCTATAAGCAGCACGGGACACATGATTCTGGTGAACGAGTTTTTGCGCCTGTCGCCGGACAAGGCGTTTACAGACTTGTTTCTTGTGGTGATTCAGCTGGGGGCGATTCTGGCCGTCGTCATAATGTACTGGGAGCGGCTTTTTCCGTTTGAACTAAGTCCGTTCCGCGTGAAGAAAGAAATCTGGGTTATGTGGGGCAAGATTGTCATAGCGTCCGCGCCGGTGGCCGCGCTGGGCTTCGCCTTCGGGGACGCGGTTCAGGAGCGGCTCTACAACCCGCGGGCCGTGGCGGCGGCGCTTATTGTGTTCGGGTTCGTGTTTATCATCGCCGAGCGTAAAAAAAAGGCCGGGAAGCTTCCCGAAAAGATAACGGAGACCGGCGGGATAAGCGTCCGGACGGCGCTGGCCGTCGGCGCGTTTCAGGCGTGCGCCCTGGTTCCCGGAGTGTCCCGGTCGGGCGCGTCGATTGTCGGCGGCTTATTGTCGGGGCTGAGCCGGGCGCTTTCGGCGGAGTTTTCGTTTTTTCTGGCCATTCCGGCTATGGCCGGCGCGAGCCTGCTTAAGATGATAAAATTCGGCTCGGCGCTCTCCCCGGGGGAGGCTTCGATGCTGATAACAGGCGGAGCCGCCGCGTTTGGCGTGTCGGTGGCGGCGATACGGTTTATGATGAGGTTTATAAAGAAAGGGAGCTTCGAGGGGTTCGGGTGGTACAGGATTGCGCTGGGGCTTGCGGTTTTAGCCTATTTCGCGGCGGCGAGGTAAAAAACGGAATAATATAAAAACCCCGCGCGTAGGCTAAGCGCGGGGTTTTACGTAACTATTCAAACTTTATACCCGTGACGTCGAGCGTGGCGAAATAATCCGCCGGGGTCTCGGCGCGTCTTATAAGCTCCGTCGAGCCGTCTTCTTTCAGGAGGATTTCGGCGGATTTGAGCTTGCCGTTGTAGTTATAGCCCATTGAGAAGCCGTGCGCGCCGGAATCGTGGATAATGAGCTTGTCCCCTATGTCGATTTTCGGAAGCCGGCGGTCAATCGCGAATTTGTCGTTGTTTTCGCACAGGGAGCCGGTCACGTCGCAGATAAAATCCTCCGGCGCGTCCTCCTTGCCCGCCACGGTTATGTGGTGGTACGCGCCGTACATAGCCGGGCGCATAAGGTTGACGGCGCTCGCGTCCAGGCCGACATAATTTTTGTAAATTTCTTTTTTATGGAGGACGGTGGCCACAAGGCAGCCGTACGGCCCGGTCATAAACCGGCCGAGTTCGCTGTACACGGCGGGGCGCGTGTCTGAGCCGCTGAAAGTTTCGTTATACACAGCGGCGACCCTCCTGCCGATTTCCGCTATGTCGTTCGGCTCCTCGTCCGGCTTGTAGGGTATGCCTATTCCGCCGGAAAGGTTTACAAAGGAGACCTCCGCGCCCGTCTCGCCGCGGAGCCACAGGGCCGTCTCAAAAAGAACCCGCGCCAGCTCCGGGTAATAGTCGTTTGTTAAGGTATTGCTGGCCAGAAAAGCGTGCAGGCCAAATTTTTTCGCGCCCAGCTCCCGGAGCTTTATAAAGCCGTCCCGGAGCTGCGCTTTCGTAAAGCCGTACTTGGCTTCGGCCGGGGTGTCCATAATCCGGTTTTTTATGGCGAAATCTCCGCCGGGGTTGAAGCGGCAGCAAATAGTTTCGGGTATTCCGCAGATTTCCCGCAGGAACTCTATGTGAGAGAAATCGTCGAGATTTATGAGCGCGCCGATTTTCGCGGCGTATTCGTATTCGTCTCGGGGGGTGGCGTTCGACGAGAACATTATTTCCTCGCCCGAGAAGCCGCACGCCCGCGCCATCATAAGTTCCGTCAGGCTTGAGCAGTCCGCGCCGCAGCCCTCCTCCCGCAGGATTTTAAGGAGGACGGGGTTGGGCGTAGCCTTGACCGCGAAATATTCCTTAAAGCCGGAGTTCCAGGCGAAAGCCGCGTTCACCGCCCGGGCGTTCCGCCGGATGCCCGCCTCGTCGTACAGATGGTAGGGCGTGGGGTGCGGGATTTTCTTCAGCCCCTCAAGGGTTATAAACGGTTTTTTCATTAACAATATACCTCCCGTTGCGCGTTTTCCTAAATTTACAACATATTATAACATAAACCGGGGAGACGCGCAAACGGCGGATTATTTAGCGAGAAAGCCCTCTACAGCTCCGCCAGCTTCCCGTAAAGCTCTCGCGTGCTGGCGTAAACCTCCCGGAAAACGGGGTAAAACTTGGCGTATTCGGCCGCGTTTTCGGGTATGGGCGCGTATTCTTTTTCGACGCGCATTGTCTTTTCCTTCGCGCTCTTGAAATCCGGAAACAGGCCCGCGCCCACCCCGGCAATCAGCGCAGCGCCGAAGGCCGGCCCTTCGCTCACGTTAAGGAGCTTCAGGGGCACGCCGATAACGTCGCAGATAATTTGGCCCCAGAGCGGGCTTTTGCCGCCGCCCCCGGTAATGTATACCTCGTTCATCTCCGCGAAGCCGGACACAAGGTTAAACATATCCTTCAGGCCGAACGCCACGCCCTCCATAACCGCGCGGGCCAGCGCCCCCTTGCCCGAAAGCGGGGACAGGCCGAAGAACACGCCGCGGGCGTTCGGGTCGGTGTGCGGGCACCTTTCGCCGAAAAGATAAGGCGTGAAAATCAGCTTGTTCGAGCCTATCGGCGCCTCCGCCGCCAGGCGGTTGAGTTCGTCGAAAGACTCTCCCGTTAAAAGCTCCCGCTTCAGCCAGTTGAGGCACTCTCCGGCGCTGAGCATACAGCCCATCGCGTAGAGGCTCCCCGGATAGGAATAATTGAACAGGTGCACCGCGCCCGTCACCTCGGCGCGTATGCCGTCCAGAAAAGCCACGACGGTGCCGCTTGTTCCGACGCTTATGACCGCCTGGCCGCTGGCCACGACTCCGTTGCCGATTGCGGCGCAGCTATTGTCCGCCCCGCCGGCGATTACCTTAACCCCGTCCGGCAGGCCAAGCTCCGCCGCAACGTCCGGGCGCGCCAAGCCCACGACGGCGGTGGATTCCATCGCGTCGGGCAGCAGGTCCGGCGAAACGCCCACGCGCCGGACGAAATCCGCGTTGAAGCGGCGGTTTTTAACGTCGAAGCAGAGCGTGCCCGCCGCGTCCGAATAATCCGTGGCGATCCGCCCGGTGAGCGCGTAATTGATGTAATCCTTGGGCATTATAACCTTGGCGACGCGAGCGTAGTTCTCCGGCTCGTTCTCCTTAAGCCAGAGGATTTTCGGCAGAGTAAACCCCTCCAGGGCCAGATTGCAGACTTCCTTCAGCACGCCCTCCCGCCCGCCGCCTTTTTCGTAAATTTCCTTGGTCTGCGGGGTTGTGCGCGTGTCGTTCCAGAGGATAGCCGGGCGCACCGGCCCGCCGTTTTTATCCAGAAACACGGAGCTGTGCATCTGGCCGGAGACCGCCAGCGAGACTACGTTTTTCGCGGCCTCCGGGCTGCCGGAGCAAAGCTCTTTTATGCACGAAAAAGCCGCGTCGCGCCAGACCTCCGGCTTCTGCTCGACGCAACCGCGCTCCCCGAAATCGGGCTTGTAGCTTTTGCCCGCCTGGCCGGCAAGCTTTCCGTCCCCTGAAAGCAGTACGCATTTTACGCCGCTTGTTCCCAAATCCACGCCTATTGAAAAATCCAAAGAAACACCCCTCGCCGCGATTCCCCGGTTTTGCAAAAAGGGAATTGCCTTAATGTGTATTTTGTGTTATTCTTTATAGAAAAATATAACACAGCCGGCGGCGTAATGTCAATAATTATATTTCAATAAAGTTACAGTTTTCTCGCCGGCCTTGACGGGTCCGGCCGAACGGAATATTTATCGCGTTTTTGTCAAATACTACATTTAGAAAAATTCCGCGGCTATAGCAATTTTACAAAACGCTGACCGCCCGAAAAAACACTGGTTTTAAGCCGTTTTTCGCGAAGGAGGGGGCTTTAATTTGTCTAAATTTGTTTTAGACAAATTAAAACACCGAGCAACGCCGGCAGTCAAGGAGGGGGCTTTGAGCTTCTCTTGGAAGCTCAAAACACCGAGCCGCGATTTTGAAAATTGCTATACAGATGCGCAGACTATATATATCTTTACTTTAGGAGGAATTATGTTTGAAAGCAACAGGAATAGTACGAAGGATAGATGATTTGGGACGCGTGGTTATACCTAAGGAAATCCGGCGCACGCTCCGCATACGGGAGGGAGACCCGCTGGAGATTTTCACCGACCGCGAGGGCGAGATAATCCTGAAAAAATATTCCCCGATAGGGGAGCTTGGGAGCTTCGCCAAGGAATACGCCGAAAGCCTTTCGCAGACGAGCGGCCACGTGACCTGCATTGTGGATAAAGACCAGATTATAGCGGCGGCGGGCGCGGCCAAGAAGGATTTTCTGGAGAAGCACATTTCAAGCGAGCTTGAGGACGCGATTAACCGCCGGGCCACCATTATCGCGGCGCACGGAGAGACCGGCTTCGTGCCGATACTTGAGGACGAAAACGACGCCTCCTACGCGCACGAGCTGATAACGCCCATTATTTCCGAGGGCGACGTTCTGGGCGCGGTGGTCCTGCTCTCCCCCGATAAAAAAATGGGGGAGCTTGAGGGCAAACTGGCCCAGACGGCGGCCGGGTTTCTGGGGAAACAAATGGAGGCGTAAGGCAAGTTTGCGTAAACAAAAAGGGACGCCTCCGCCGGCGCCCCTTTTGCGTTGCGCCGCGCCAGTACAGGTTCTTAAAGGGCCGTTAAATTATCGAGCAGAATTGCTTTATAGGGGAGAGGGGCGTCGGGCGGATGGGCAGGAGAAAATACGCGGATTTGGAGCTTTTTATAGACGAGGAGGAGTTTTTGGGCAGGGGGTCGGCTCGTTTCGGGGATAAAAGGATTGTGGTAAAACGCGCTCTTTTGGGGCAGAAAGTCCTGGCGCGCGCGCGCCTGTGCGGGCGGGAGGTTTTGGAGGGGCGGCTTCTGCGGGTTCTGGAGCGCGCGGAGGGGGAGGTCGAGCCGGCCTGTCCGGATTTCGGCGCGTGCGGGGGCTGTATGTACCAGAGCCTGACTTACGCCGACGAAACCGCGCGGAAGGAGCGGCTTGCCCGCGCGCTCCTGGCGCCGTTCTCGGCGGGGGCCGAATATCTGGGGCTTACGCCCTCCCCCGTCTTGCGCGGGTACAAAAACAAAATGGAGTATTCTTTCGGGGACGGCGGCCCCGGCTCCGCGCTGGAGCTTGGTATGCGCAGGACGGGCGGCTTCTACGAAACCGTCACCGCGCGGGACTGCAGCCTTGTGGATAACGATTTCCGGAAAATAGTGTCCGAGACGCTGTCCTTTTTCCGGGAGAGCGGGGAGGCGTTTTATCATACCCGGCGGCATACGGGGGTTTTGCGCCATCTGATAATAAGAAAGGCGCGGTTCACCGGGGAAATTCTGGTGAATTTGGAGACGGCGGGCGGGCTGACGGCGGATTTGGGCGGCTACGCCGGCGTTATCAGCCGCCTTGACACGGACGGCCGCGTAGAGGGCGTTTTGCACACGCTGAACAACTCCCTGTCGGACGCGGTGAAGCCGGAGGAGGTCAGGACGCTTTTCGGGCGGGATTTTATCACGGAGGAGCTTTTCGGCTTAAAATTCCGCGTCACGCCGTTTTCGTTCTTTCAGACAAACTCGGCGGGGGCGGAGGCTCTTTACGGCCTCGTCCGTGGGCTTACGGAGGAAATCCCCGCGCCCGGAAACGGCGGGTTAAAGGTGTTTGACCTGTATTCGGGCACGGGGACGATAGCGCAGATAATCGCGGGCGGCGTAAAAGAGGTGACGGCGGTGGAGCTTGTGCCGGAGGCCGCGGCCTCCGCGAGGCGGGCGGCGGAGGAAAACGGCGTCGGAAACTGCCGTTTTCTTACGGGGGACGTGCTGGAGGTCGTGAAAAAGCTTGCCGAAGCCCCGGCTTCAGCTCCGGATTTGATAATACTCGACCCGCCGCGAGAGGGGGTTTCGCCCAAAGCCCTGCCGAAGATCGCGGGCTTCGGCGCGGGGCATATCCTGTACGTTTCGTGCAACCCCGCCACCCTCTCGCGGGATATGGAGAAATTGGCGGGGTTCGGCTACAAGTGCGTAAAATACGCCTTCTGCGATATGTTCCCCCGCGCGGCGCATTTAGAAAGCGTCGCGCTGCTGCGGAAAAACGCCTGAAAAATTTCCGGCTGCTTTACGGCCCGGAGCTTGTCTCGGACTGGTCGATAAACTGCTGGAGCCTGCCGGCGTGGAGGCCCTCCGTCTCGGCGAAGTCGCGGAAACACTCCCGGAGCCGCTCGTCCTCCACCTGCCCCGCGTAGTTCATATAGTCGCGTATGCGCTCCTGGGTGTCGAGCAGGGCTTTCTTGAGATAATCGTCGTTGCTCATTTGCATACAAAACGCTCCTTAAGTATAGCAATTTTCAAAATCGTGGTCTGGCGCGGAGCGGAAAACCGGCGGCAAGAAGGCGGCTTTTTCGGGCGGCATTAGGCCCGAAAAAACACCGGCTTCAAGCCGTTTTTCGCGAACGTCGGCAGTCAACGTTTTGTAAAATTGCTGCATTTGTGAATTACGAAATATTTTCCGCGCAACGGCGGAAAAATATTCACGCGCCCTTGAAATTAAAGAGGGAATATGTTATGCTTTAGAGAAGGAGGCGGTTTTATGAGAACGGAAAGCGCCGGCGGAAGCCGGGAAAAAGGAATCGCGGGCGAAAACGCCGCCGCTGAATACCTCCGCCTCGGCGGGTACGAGATTCTGGGGCGCAACTACTCCTGCCGCCAGGGGGAAATTGACATTATCGCCCAAAACGGCGGGTACCTTATATTTGTCGAGGTTAAATCGCGCAAAAGCTATAGCTGCGGCGCGCCCGCGGAAGCCGTCACCCCGTCAAAACAGCGGAAAATACGGCAAGCGGCCCTGCATTATATTGAAAGCCGAGGCGTAGGCGAGTGCGACTGCCGCTTCGACGTGCTTGAGGTGCGCTTTTCGGGCGGGACGGGCGTTCCCGTCGGGCATATATTAAACGCGTTTTAATGGAAAACGGATTTAAGGAAAATATAATCACGGGCGTGGCCGCCGGAAGCATCGCCGAGGAGCTTGAGATAAGGGCGGGAAGCGCCCTTTTGTCCGTAAACGGCCGCCCGGTGCGGGACGTTTTCGACTATCGGTATTTAATAAACGACGAATACGTTGAAATTTTAATAAAAGACGCGGACGGAGAGGCCTCGCTTTACGAAATCGAGAAAGAATATGACGAGGATTTAGGCCTGATTTTTGAAACGGGGCTTATGGACGCCGCCGCGTCGTGCCGCAACAAGTGCCTTTTCTGTTTTATCGACCAGCTGCCGCGCGGACTGCGGCAAAGCCTTTATTTTAAGGACGACGACGCGCGGCTGTCGTTCCTTTCGGGGAATTACGTCACCCTGACGAATATGGGAGACGAGGAGTTTTCGCGGATTATTTACTATCACCTGTCGCCGGTGAATATTTCGGTACATACGGTAAGCCCGGGCTTGCGCGCGTCGATGCTTAAAAACCCGGCGGCGGGCAATATCCTCGAGCGTATAAAACGCCTCGCGGACGCGGGCATAACGATGAATTTTCAGGCGGTGCTTTGCAAGGGCGTAAACGACGGCGCCGCGCTGGACGAAACTATAGAAACGCTGGCGGGCTTCTGGCCGCGCGGGCGGTCGCTGTCCGTAGTCCCGGCGGGGCTGACAAAATTCCGGGAGGGGCTGTACCCGCTCGAGCCGTTCGCGCGGGCGGAATGTCAGGCGGTGATTAAGCGCGTGACGGCGTATCAGGATAGTTACAAGAAAAAATTCGGTTCGCGCTTCGTTTTCGCGTCGGACGAGTTTTACGTTAAGGGCGGGGTGAAAATCCCCCCGGCGAGCGAATACGAGGACTTTCCGCAGCTTGAGAACGGAGTGGGCATGCTGGCGGAAACGGACCGCGTTATAAGAGCCGGGTTGAGGCGCGTCGCCTTGAAAAACCCCCGACGGAAAAAGGGCCGGAGGAAGACAAAGCGCATAGCCGTTTTTACGGGCGTTTGCGCGTACAACAAGGTCTCGGGGTGGTTTCGGCGCATCGGGGAAAAATTCAGCGGCGGAAATAACCCGGGCGGGCTGCGTTTCAAGACGTATCCTGTGGAAAATGAGTTTTTCGGGCGTGAAATCACCGTTTCGGGGCTTCTTACGGGAAGAGACATAATAGCTGAGGCCAAGAGGGACAAGAGCCCGTTCGGCGTTTACGGGGCCGATTTCGCGCTTCTTCCGCCGAACGCGCTCCGCGCGGGGACGCGAACCCTCCTCGACGACCTGACGACCAGGGACATAAGCCGGGAAATCGACGCGCCTGTTTACGCCGTTGAGGAAAAGAGGCTTATAAGCTTTCTGCGCGAACAGCAAGATTACAGATAATACTAAGGAGACGGCTGATGAGACCCATAGCAGCTATAGTAGGCCGGCCCAACGTGGGCAAATCCACGCTTTTCAACAGGATAGCGGGGGAGAGAATTTCAATAGTTGACGACGCGCCCGGCGTGACCAGGGACCGCGTTTACGCGGACTGCGACTGGCGCGGGCGCGATTTTACGCTTGTCGATACGGGCGGGCTTGACCCGGCGGCGGAGGATATTATCGGGCGGCAGGTCTACGAGCAGGCGGAGATAGCCATAGAAACCGCGAGCGTAATTATTTTCCTGACGGACATAAAAACGGGCGTGACGGCGGCGGACGCGGCGGTGGCGGAGGTTCTGCGCCGCTCCGGCAAGCCTGTCGTCCTGGCGGTCAACAAGGCCGACGACATTAAAAACGCGGAAGCGGACGCGTATGAATTTTACAGCCTCGGCCTGGGCGACCCGATTGCGGTTTCTGCCGGGCAGGCGCTTTGCATAGGAGACCTGCTGGACGCGGTTTTCGCGCATTTTGACGACGCGGCGGAGGCGCCGGAGGAGGGGGACCTTATCCGCGTGGCGGTCGTGGGCAAGCCCAACGCCGGGAAGTCCTCCTTAATAAATAAAATACTGGGGCAGGAGCGCCTCCTTGTCAGCGACATCCCCGGCACCACGCGGGACGCGGTGGACACCTTCATAAAACGGGGCGGCCGGACGTACAGCTTTATCGACACGGCCGGTATGCGTAAAAAAAGCAGAATAAAGGAAAACATAGAGCATTACGCGGTTTTGCGCGCCATAGCGGCGGTGGAGCGCGCGGACGTCTGCGTTATTATGATTTCCGCCGAGGACGGCGTGGGCGAGCAGGACACGAAAATCGCCGGAATCGCCCATAACCGCGGCAAAGCCAGCATAATCGCCGTAAATAAATGGGATAAAGTGGAAAAAGATTCTAAGACGATGGACGCGTTCTCGAAGGAAATCAACGGCGATTTGTCCTATATGCCCTACGCGCCTAAAGTGTTTATTTCCGCGCTGACCGGTCAGAGGGTGCACAAAATATTCGACTATATAGACGCCGTGTGGGAAAACTCGGCGATGCGCGTGTCCACAGGCGTGCTGAACGACGCCCTGATAGAGGCTACGGCCACCACCCCGCCCCCCGCGCGGCGCGGCAAGGCGCTTAAAATCTATTACGCCTCCCAGGTGGGGGTCAAGCCGCCGACTTTCGTGCTTTTTGTCAACGACGCGGAGCTTCTGCATTATTCGTACAAGCGTTTCCTCGAAAACCAAATAAGGGAAAATTTTGGCTTCGCGGGGGTTCCCATAACCCTGATCGCGCGAAACCGGAAGGATTAGGCCGATGTTTCGACTGATTTGCCTGTGTCTGGGCTATGCTCTGGGCTGTTTTCAGTTCGCGTATATTCTGGGCAGGGCCTTTTACAAAATCGACATTCGGGAGCACGGCAGCGGCAACGCGGGCGCGACGAACGCCGTCCGCACGATGGGCGCCCGGGCTGGGCTGGCCGTGTTTTTTCTGGATCTGCTTAAAGGCGCCGCGGGCTTTCTTTTGGCGTCGTTTATTTTTAAGTCGGGGAGCGCCGTGACCGCCGATATTTCCGGGCTTGGCCTCCTGCCGGGGCTGTACGCCGCGGCGGGCGTGGTCCTGGGGCACTGCTTCCCTTTTTATATGGGCTTTCGCGGCGGGAAGGGCATTGCCGCCTGCGCCGGCGTTATAATGTTTACGGACTGGCGCGTCGCTTTGACGGCCTACGCCCTGACGCTTCTTGTAATCGCCGTCACACGGTACGTTTCGGCGGGTTCGCTCTGCCTGACGCTTGCCGTGCCGGCGCTGATGATAATTTGGGGATACCCGGCGGAGTGTACGGCCGTGGCGCTGGTTATAACCGCCGTGGCGTGGTTCCGGCACAGAGGGAATATATCCCGGCTCCTCAAGGGCGAGGAACGCAAATTTAATTTCAGAAAAGATAAGAGGGATAAAAATGGTTAAAGTTGGAGACACAATAAAATTCGGGAAATACGATTGGCGGGCGCTGGACGTTCTAGACGGAAAGACGCTGATAATTACGGAAGACATTGTCGTCAGACAGCTGCCCTACCACTCCGTGGCTGTGAATAAACTTATAACGTGGGAAAAGTCTGACCTTCGAGGATACTTGAACAACGAGTTTTACAACAGTTTCGGCGACGAGGACAGACAGCGTATCGCGCTTACCGAAAACGTCAATAAAAGAGTTAACGGTGAAAAAAACGTGACAAGCGACTATGTTTTTCCGCTGAGTATCGACGAGGCATATACGCTGCTTGATAAATTCTACAAAATTGCGGCGCGCGGAGACACGGCTTCTTGGTGGTGGCTCCGGTGCCCTTGCTACTTTGGCCATGGCGCCATCTACGCCTACTTTGACGGCCATGGTAACGTCTTCAGTTGCCCTGTGAACTTAAAGGACATCGGCGCCAACCTCCGAGACAATTGTCCTGTTAACTTAGAGGACGGCGGCGTCCGCCCCGCTTTATGGCTGAACCCGTAACCCCGCTTAATAAGAAAAGGGCGTTTGACCTGTCTGAATCTTTTCGGACGGCTCAAAACGCCGGGCAGAAAATATATAAGGAGGGAAACCCATTGAGCAGGGTCTCCGTAATATCTTCCGGCAGCTGGGGCACGGCGCTTGCCGTCGTGCTTATAAATAACGGCCACAGCGTGCGAATGTGGTCTCATTCGCCCGCCGAGGCGGAAAACATGAATAAAAACCGCAAGAGCGAGTTTCTGCCGGGGGCCGAGCTTCCCGGAGCGCTTTACGTGACGACGGACGCGGCGGAGGCCGCCGAGGGCGCGGAGTTTTTCGTAAACGCCGCCCCGTCGAAATTTACGCGGAGCGCGCTGGAGCGGTTCGCGCCGTTTCTGGCCGGCGCGCGCGCGGTTATAACCGTGTCGAAAGGGCTTGAGGAGCGGACTCTTTCCCGGCTTTCGGAGGTAATATCTGAAATCGCGCCGGAGGCCCGCGTGGCGGCGCTCACCGGGCCGAGCCACGCGGAGGAAGTGGTCCGGCGGATTCCCACGGCGTGCGTGTCCGCCTCCGCTTATCCGGAGGCCGCGCGGGACGCGCAGAACCTTTTTATGAATCAGGATTTCCGCATATACACGACGGGGGACATAATCGGCGCGGAGCTTGGCGGCGCGCTTAAAAACGTAATCGCGGTGGCGGCGGGGATTTCCGACGGCTTGGGATACGGCGACAACACAAAGGCCGCGCTTATGACGCGGGGGATTGCCGAAATCGCCCGGCTGGGCTGCGCGATGGGCGCGAAGCACGAGACCTTCGGCGGCTTGGCCGGAATAGGCGACTTAATCGTCACCTGCACGAGTATGCACAGCCGCAACCGCCGCGCGGGCATCCTTCTCGGGCGGGGCAAGACGCTTGACGAGACCCTGGGAGAGGTGCGCATGGTGGTCGAGGGCGTGGACACGGCCAGGGCGGCGCTCCTGCTCGCCGAAAAACACGGCGTGTCTATGCCCATCACGAAGGAAGTGAACGAAGTCTTGTTTAACGCGAAGGAGCCGCGGCGGGCGGTGCTGGATTTGATGCTTCGCGATAAAACGACGGAAACGCGCCAATAAATCAGGGCGGAAAGGAGTTCGTATTTATTGGGTATGAAAGAAGCGTTTGACGGCTATTTTGACAAGCTGAACGAGGCTTGGCTTCAGAAAACCGGATTCCGTCCGCAGGTTCCGTTTGTCGAGCGGCTGAAAGACACGGGTTTATATTTAGTGGATACCCTTAATGAATATGATGAAGGATACGCGGCTTGGCGCCCGAAACTTCAAACTGAAAAAACTGACTTTGAGCCGATTGAGAAGAAGCTCGGTCTCGGTTTTGAGATTAACCCGCAAATCAAAGATTATATTTCGGTTTATTGGTTTATGGGTTTGGAGGGAAAGCGCAAGGGGAATGTTTATTATTTTCCCGCAATCCTGCCTGTTGTTTCGGCGGAATACTATGTTGAAAATTTTGTGAAACACGGAAAAAGCCACTTTGACAAAAATCAGATTTATATTTGGCTGGGTCATGTTTGTGCCGGCGCGGACGACAGCTTTCAAATTTATGTGAACAACGGGGATTGCGGCGTATTTGCTGTTCAAGTATTGGAAAACAAATCCATTAAGGTCGCGGATTCTATTGAAGAACTTATTGATGAATTGGAGGCGGTATTGTAATTATGGGAAATATATACGCTCAAAAGGGTGCTGATATATGTATGGAATATACTGTTTTGGGACGGACGAACCTTAAAGTTTCCCGCTCGGGCTTCGGCGCGCTGCCGATTCAGCGGGTGAGCTTTGACGAGGCGGAGCGCCTTCTTTTGTCGGCGTTCGACGCGGGCATAAATTTTTTTGACACCGCCCGCGCCTACACGGACAGCGAGGAAAAAATGGGGCGCGTCGTCCCGAAAATCCGCTCTCAAATCATAATAGCCACCAAGACCATGGGCGCAAGCCCCGAAAAGCTGACGGAGGATTTGGAAACGAGCCTGCGCTCGCTGAAAACGGATTATGTGGATATTTATCAGCTGCACAACCCGCCGGAGGTTCCGAAGGAGGGCTCCCCGATTTACGAGGCCCTGCGGGCCGCGAAAAAAGCCGGCAAAATCCGCTTTATAAGCATAACCGCGCATAAGCTGACGAACGCCGTGGAGGCCGCCGAAAGCGGGCTTTACGACACGGTGCAGTATCCGCTGTCGGCGCTGTCCGACGAGCGGGAGCTTGACCTGGCCCGAAAATTTCCTGATTTGGGGATAATCGCTATGAAAGCTATGTGCGGCGGCCTGCTGAAAAGCGCCGCGCCGTCAATGGCGTATTTGCGCCGCTTTCCGAACGTCGTGCCGATATGGGGCTTTCAGGCGGCGAGCGAGCTTAACGAGGTAATCGCGCTTGAAAAGAACCCGCCGCCGCTCGACGAGGCTATGTCGGCGGAAATAGCGGCGATCCGCGCGGAGCTTTCGGGGGATTTCTGCCGTGGGTGCGGCTATTGCAAGCCCTGCCCTCGGGAGATTATAATCGATTGGTGCGCAAGGATGCCGCTGCTTTTGCGCCGCGCGCCCTGGCGGAATTTTACAAATGAGCATTGGCGCGGCGAAATGGCGAAAATAGAGAGCTGCACAGGGTGCGGCGCTTGCAAGGCGCGCTGCCCCTACGAGCTTGACACGCCGAAGCTGCTCGCGGACGCGCTGGCGGATTTTAAGGAGTTTTTAAGATCAAAAGGGCTTTCGTAAGATTGGGGCTCGGTGTTTGAGGTTGCCTAAGGGGCTGAACACTCTATTTTGCTAAAGGAGAGGTTTTTATGCTGACAAGAATTTTTCGATTAATGAGCGTGGTTCTCGTGCCGCTCGCGGCGGTTTTTCTTTTGAGCGGCTGCGCGGGGTCGATGTCCGGAATGTAAGTCACTTCCGACGGCCTCTACATTGAGTTTGGCTCAAAAGGCTATTTCAACCACGGCTACATCTATCCCACCATCTACCGAGGGTCGGCCGAAACAAATGTATACGGCGATGGAACCTATGAAATAAAGGCGGAGCGCAAGTTTTTATTTTGGACGACGAAAAAATATATTTACCTCAAGTATGATAACCACGACTTCGAGGATAAATGCGAACTTAAGGGCGACTCCATTTTTCTCGACAACTGCGAGTTTATACGGCTGGACTACGAAGGCTCCGAGAAACGAAAAATCCCCTGGGGCCGGGTTGTAATAGTGTTCGTAGTCTTGGGCTTAATCGGGGGCGCTATGGAAAAGGCAAAAGGCGGATGATTCAATGCGAAAACCGGGAAAAACTTTTCAAAAACCCCTTGACTTCCCGCCGCCGCCGTGATATAATGCTTATAGCAATTTTACAAAACGTTGATTGGCGCGGAGCGGAAAATCGGCGGCAAGAAGGCGGCTTTTTCGGGCGGTATTAGGCCCGAAAAAGCACCGATTTTAAGCCGTTTTTCGCGAACGTCGGCAGTCCACGATTTTGAAAATTGCGACATCGTTGAATTTACGCGCTCGTGGCGGAATTGGCATACGCGTTAGACTAAGGATCTAATGGGAGTTTTCCCGTGCAGGTTCAAGTCCTGTCGAGCGCATAAAGTTTGCCCCCCTGAAATAAGGGGGGTTATTTTTATAAAAGGCGGGCATTTAATGGAAAAAACTTTTTACATCACCACCCCGATATATTACCCGAGCGACAAGCTCCACATAGGCCATTCCTACACGACCGTCGCGGCGGACTCCCTCGCGCGGTATATGAGGCTGCGCGGGTACGACTGCCGCTTTCTGACCGGAACGGACGAGCACGGGCAGAAAATAGAGCGCGTGGCGGCGGAAAACGGCAAGCCGCCCAAGGAATACGTGGACGGCATAGTGGAATGGATTAAGGAGCTTTGGAGCGCGCTAGACATAGAGTATGACGACTTCATACGCACCACCGACCGGAAGCACATGGAGTGCGTTCAGAAAATTTTCCGGCGGCTTTACGAGCAGGGGGATATTTATAAAGGAAAATACGAGGGCCTCTATTGCGCCCCGTGCGAGACCTTCTTCACCGAGCGCCAGCTTAAAGACGGCAAATGCCCGGACTGCGGCCGCGCCGTCGAGCCGGTGTCCGAGGAGGCGTATTTTTTCCGCCTTTCAAAATACCAGGGCGCGATTATTAAGCATATTGAGGAAAATCCGGAGTTTATCCAGCCCCAAAGCCGCCAGAACGAAATGCTCAATAATTTCCTCCGCCCCGGCCTTGAGGATTTGTGCGTCTCCCGGACGAGCTTCAAATGGGGCGTGCCGGTGGATTTTGACCCCGGACACGTGGTCTACGTGTGGATTGACGCGCTGTCGAACTACGTCACGGCGCTGAACTATCTGACGGAGGAGGACGCGCTGTTCAAAAAGTACTGGCCGGCGGATATACACTTGGTCGGTAAGGAAATCGTGCGTTTCCACGCGATAATCTGGCCGGCGCTCCTTATGGCCCTTGGCCTGCCCCTGCCGAAACAGGTTTTCGGCCACGGCTGGCTCATTATAGACGGCGGCAAAATGTCGAAATCCAAGGGGAACGTAATCGACCCGCGCCCGCTCGCCGAGCGCTACGGTATAGACGCGGTCCGATATTTTTTAATGCGGGAGGTGCCCTTCGGGCAGGACGGCAATTTTACCCACGAAGCCCTGCTTAACCGCATTAACGCCGATTTGGCCAACGACCTGGGCAACCTGCTTTCCCGCGCCGTCGGGATGATTGATAAATATTTCGGCGGCGTATTGCCCTCGGAGCAGGAGAGCGGGGAGTTTGATGGGGAGCTTATAAAAACCGCCGAGGGCGCCGTGTCGGCGGTTGAGGATTTTATGGGGCGCCTGCTTTTTTCGGACGCGCTGACGGAAATCTGGGCGTTTATCCGCCGCGCCAATAAGTACGTGGACGAGACGCGCCCGTGGGTTCTGGCGAAATCGCCGGAAAAATCGGCGCGGCTGGCGGGGGTTTTGTATAACCTGGCGGAGTCCCTGAGGATAATAGCCGTGCTTGTTTCGCCGTTTATGACGCGCTGCCCGTCCGAAATAAGGCGGCAGATAGGCGCGTCCGCCCCCGCGCTCGCGGAGTGGGGCAGCGTGGAAAAATTCGGCGCGCTTCCCAGGGACGTCCGCGCGGCGAAGGGCGAGCCTATTTTCCCGCGCCTTGACATAGCGGAGGAGCTGAAGCGTTATCAGGACGCGCCCGCCGAAGCGCCCGAAACGCCGGGCAAGCCTGAAATCAGCCTCGACGATTTCTCCAAAATAGAGCTGAAAATCGGCGAGGTCCTGGCCTGCGAAAAGGTGGAGGGCACGGATAAGCTCCTGAAATCTCAAATAAAAATAGGGGACGAGGTTCGGACGATAGTTTCCGGCATAGCCAAGAGCTACTCGCCGGAGGAAATGCTCGGGAAAAAGGTGACGGTTGTGACCAACTTGAAGCCCGTAAAGCTCAGGGGAATCCTTTCGCAGGGAATGCTTCTGGCGGCGGAGGGCGCGGACGGCGGGCCGAGCCTCTTAACGCCCGACCGGGGCGCGGGGAGCGGGGCGGTCATAAGCTGATGAGCGAATATATCGACACCCACGCGCATTATGACGATTTGGCGGATTACCCCGACCGGGAGGAGGTTTTGCGCCGGCTTGAGGCGGAGGGGGTCTCGGCTGTCATAAACGCCGGCTCGACGCCGCGGTCCGTGCGGGAGGGGCTTGCCCTCGCCCGCGCGCACGGCTTTATTTGGGCGGCGGCCGGCCTGCACCCGAATTGCGCCGAGGAAATCACGGAGGCGGAGTTTGCTGAAATGGCCGCCCTTGCCAGAAGCGCGATATTAAAAAAAGAAAAACTTGTCGCCATAGGGGAAACCGGGCTGGATTACCATTACTCCAAAAACACGGAAATCCAGGCGCGCTGGTTCCGCCGGCACCTGGCGCTCGCGCGGGAGCTTGAGCTGCCGGTCATAATCCACTCCCGCGAAGCGGGGGAGGACACTATGAATATATTGAAAGAAGAAACCCTCCCGGCCGGCGGCGTCATCCACTGCTTTTCGGGGGACCTGGCGCAGGCGCGGGAATATATCGCGATGGGCTTTCATATCGGCGTAGGCGGGGTGGTGACTTTTAAGAAGGCCGAGGCGCTTAAAAAAGTCGCTGCGGAAATCCCGATTGAGAGCCTGCTGCTCGAGACGGACTGCCCGTATCTTTCGCCGGAGCCGCGCAGGGGGGAGCGCAACGATTCGGCCAACCTGAAATATATCGCGGCGAAAATAGCGGAATTGCGCGGGGTTTCGGCCGACGAGCTTTTGGAGAAAACAAACGCCTCGGCGCGGAAACTTTTCCGCTTGATTTAACGGGCGTTCGGGGGTATAATATAAACGGACAAGAACCTGCGTCCCTAGCAGGGAATGACGGATTTATTTAAGGAGGTTGATTTTATGTTGCATTTTGGTAACTGGAGAAACAATTCCTCGGAATACGATTTAAGCGATGAAATGTATCAGGCGGGTTTGTCCGCGTTTTTTACGCGGGTCTACGGGTGGCTTTTCGCGGGGCTGGCGCTGACAATGCTGACAAGCGCGTTCGTTTCCGGGAGCGTCGTGGGGTACGCCATAGCGTCAAGCCTGCCGCTTATGCTTGTTTTATGTCTGGGGGAGGTGGCGCTCGTAATCGCGCTTAAATCCCGGATAGGAAAACTCTCGAAAAGCGCGGCCATAGGAATTTTCGGGGCGTATTCCGTCCTGAACGGCCTGACGCTTTCCGTTATTTTCAGATTTTACGCCAAGGCGGACATCACGAAGGCGTTCGGTTTCGCGGCGGTGTTTTTCGGCATTATGTGCGTTTACGGCTTCCTGACAAAAGCGGACCTGTCGAAAACGGTTAAAATCCTGTGGGCGGGCGCGGCGACGATAATTATATTTATGCTCGTGAACCTGTTCCTTCACAACGGGGCGCTTGATTTCGTGATTTGCCTGGCGGGAGTGGCCATTTTTACCGGCTTGACGGCGGTGGATACCCAGCGCATTAAGGCGAGCCTGTATCCCCAGGCGCTTTCCGCGCCGGAGGGCGACGCGGAGCGCGTGGCCTCTAATCTTGCGATAATCGGCGCGCTGTTCCTGTATCTGGATTTTATTAACGTGTTTCTGTACCTGCTCCGGCTTTTTGGCAGGGGCGGCGGCAGATAAGAAAGAGTGAAATCAGCGATAGGCCGCTCCCCGGGGGCGGCCTGTTTTTTGGACTTTCGCCGCGGCTGAGCAAGTTGAACGGCTATACTAATCCCTCCTCAAAATACCTCAGTATCCCCTTATATATCCCCCAGGCGATTTTTTCCTGATATTCGTCCGTGCCGAGCTTCCGCGCGTCCTCTTGGTTCGAGAGGAACCCGCACTCCACTATAACCGCCGGGAGGTCCGTCTTTTTCAGTATGTAATAATTGCTGTTAGAGGCAGCCTGACGGTTTTTGGGGGCGTGCGGGGCAAGCTCCGCCTGAATCATTACCGCCAGCCGCTTGCTCGCTTCGGATTTGCTGAAGTAAAAGACCTGCGCGCCGCTCACGTTCGGGGAGGGAAACGAGTTCTGGTGTACTGACACTATTATGTCCGCGTGGGAGAGGTTGGCGATTTCCCGCCGTTTGCGCATATC
Source organism: Clostridiales bacterium (assembly GCA_031287685.1). GTDB lineage: Bacteria > Bacillota > Clostridia > Lachnospirales > WQUN01 > JAITSQ01. The sequence goes on from JAITSQ010000023.1 coordinate 60,042, forward strand.
CCCGGCCTTCCGGCCGTCAAGGGCTTCGTCCGCCACCCGCGTCATTATTACCGTGGAGCCGCCCTGCTCCAGATACCGCTGGAGCTTGAGCGCCACGCTGAGGTTTAAGTCTTTTTCGGGCGCGCCGGAGCCGGCCACTTTGCCTGGGTCGAAGCCGCCGTGCCCCGCGTCTATGACCACGACTTTTTTCGCGGCGGGAGAGGCGTGGACCGGCAGACTCTCCGCGCGGAGGCGCGAACCGGCCGAAAACGCGATTACCGCGCAGAACGCGGCGGCGATGATTCTTTCCTTGCTTACGCTGAAAACTTTCATAAAAATCCCCCGAATCTTATTTGCAGCCGTTCTTACTTGAAAAAGGCTGACTCTGAATTTTCGCTTCGCGAAAACGCGCTTCGCGCGCCAAAAACACCGGGCTTAAGCGCGTTTCGGGCGATGCTTAAAGCCTATTTTTAAGTTGAACGGCCTTACCTTAATTTATGTGGACATATCTTTACATATGCCGCGCCGTGTGATATAATAAGATATTAAGTGTTTTTCGCGTAGTACAGCGATTTTTCAAAACGTTGGCGGTCGCAGTCTGCGGTTTTGAAAATTGCGATAAGAGAGGTGTTATTATAAGAGCCGGCGGGATTTTTTTCAAAGCGGCAGCGCTTGTGTGTTTAATGGTTCTTTCGGCGTGCGCCAAGCCGGGAGCGGAGGCCGCGCCGGCGGATACGGATATCGTCATAACGACGGAACCGCCCGCGGAGGCGGCGGAGGCGAAGCCCGGCCCGGAGGACGCGGGGAAAAGCGGCTCTGGGGACGAAACCAAAACCACGGACGCCGAGGAGCCTGTGAACTCCTACAACGTCTCCTTAGTTGTAAACCCTAGGAACCGGGAGGTTTCGGGTCTTGAAAAAGTGAAATACTATAACAGGACGGGCGCGGGCCTGTCGTCGGTTTATTTTAAGCTGAACCTGAACGCTTTCGGGAAAGACGCGCCGCGCAAGCCTTATTTCGACTCGATGGAGGCCAAAGTCTTTCAATACGGCAGAGACTACGGCGAGATTAAGGTTATTTCCGCCTCGGTTAATAAGGAGCCGGCGTCCTTTCTCGTGAGCGGCTCCTGCCTGCGGCTCGACCTGCCGGAGGAACTGCCGGCGGGGGCGGATACGGACATGACCCTTCAGTTTTCCGCGAAAATCCCCAAAATAAGCCATAGAACGGGCGCGAACGAAAACGCCCTCTGGTGCGGCAATTTCCTGCCCACGCTTTCGGTTTACGACGATAAAGGCTGGCACACGGAGGATTATACCCGCGCGGGGGACCCGTTTTACACCGAAACGGCGAATTTTACGGTTACGCTCGCCGCGCCGCCGGGTTACGCGGCCGCCGCGACGGGCAGCGCCGGCAAAGAAGAGAACGTGTTAGGCCCGGACGGGCAGGCCCTTAAAAGCGTCACCTACACGGCCAACTTATCGCGGGATTTCGCTTTCGCCCTGAGCGATAAATATCAAAAAAAAAGCGCCGCGACCCCGCAGGGCGTCACGATAAATATATACACCTATTCGGACGCGGACGCGGAGAAATATTTAGACACGGCGCAAAAGGCGCTTGACTATTTCGGCGCGCTCATCGGGACATACCCGTACAAACAGCTGAACATCGCGGAGACGGAGCTTTTTATGTCCTGCGGTATGGAATACCCGCAAATGATATTTATGGACTCCGGGTATCTTAAAAAAGACGCCGCCGCGCGCACCCTGGTTCACGAAATCGGGCATCAATGGTTTTACAACATAATCGGCAATAATCAGATAGCGGAGGCGTGGCTTGACGAGGGGCTGCTTTCTTTCGTTCAGGAAGGTTTTTTTAACGACACCGAGGCTTTAGACGCCGAAATGCGGAGGGCTTACGACGCGCTCGCGGAATTTATCGAGGCTTCGGGCGTAGATTCGTCGCTGAGGCAGAGCACGGCCTACTATGACAGCTGGAACGATTACTACGAAATCCAGTATGTGAAGGGTAAGCTGATGTTTTACGCCCTGCGGCGGAAAATGGGCGCGCATAAGTTTGACGCGTTCATAAAGCTGTATTACTCAAAATACGCCTACAAGACCGCGGCGGAGGCAAATCTGCGCGCGGCGGCGGAGGAAGCCTACGGCGCGCCGCTGGACGATTTTTTTGAGGGCTGGCTCGCGGACGGGCTGCCGCCTTTATGACAAATAGAGCGGCGGGGATTTACGAGGGATTTTTATGAGGATTACGATTATTTACAGCGCGTATAACGGCAGGGATTACGGACTGCGCAAAGCGGCGGAGGCCATTGGGGAGACGCTTTCGGAGCTTGGCTGCGAGGTTGAGGCCGCGGAGCTTTCGGAGGGGGCGCGGCGGCCCTCGACCGCCGGCGCGGACGGATTCGTCTTGCTGTACACTGCGGAACTTGGCGCGCCGAACCCGCGTTTTCAGGAGTTTCTGGCCAGCCTGGGGAAAGAGTCCGCCGCGTTCAAGGGCAAGCACGTTATGACCGCCGCCGCTTGCGAGCGCTCCGGCGCGGAACGTTCGCTGGCTTACGTCGGGTATGTGCTGGCTTCCTGGGGCGCGGTTGACGACGTAAGGATAGCGCTTAGCCGGAAAATGCTCGACAGCTTCGAGGATATTAAGGAAACCGTTGAAAAATACGCGGAGGATTTTTACAGAATCACCCGACAGAACCGCGCCTGCCTGCTTCCGGAGGAGGAAGCGGAGCCGGCCGGCGGCTTCACTGAGGAGGACGTTAAAACCGTGCTTAGCTACGGCAAGCCCGGAGAGGGCGTTGATTTCGCCGAAAAATATAACTTCGAGGAGTTTGACCGGAAGCAGGAGGAGGACATCGAGCAAATCACCCGCTTTTTCGCCGGGAAATATAAGGAGAGCGTGGCCAAATCAGCCAATATCGAGCTGAACAGCCTCACGGAGGCTCCGGCCGCCAAACGCCCCAAGAGGGACGCGTCCCCTCCTCCTCCGAGGGAGAAAACAACGAAACAGCTGACGCAAAGCCTTGTGCGGCATTTTCAGCCGCAGCTTTCAAACGGGCTTTCCGCCGTTATCCAGTTTAACATAACAGGGGAGGAAAATTTCGACGCGCATATAAAAATCCTGAACGCGGAGTGCGAATACGCGGAGGGAGAGGCCGACAGCCCCGACCTTACCGTAATATGCGGAGCCGGCGTATGGCGCGGCGTCCTCACGGGGAAGATGAGCGCCCAGAAGGCGTTTATGATAGGGCATATAAAAGTGCGCGGGCAGTTTGTCCTGCTCACGAGGTTTGACCAGATGTTCAGTATAACCAAATGAGTTATTCGCGGTTTTCAGAATCCGCAGACTGCCGGCGTTCGCGAAAAAAGGCTTAAAACCGGCGTTTTTTGACGCCTCCCCGCGTTTGCGGCAGTCAACGTTTTGTAAAATTGCTATTGAATGAAGAAGGGGATTTATCTTGGCGCGGAAAATTTTAGTTGTGGACGACGAGAAGCTCATAGTAAAAGGCATTAAGGCAAGCCTTGAGCAGGACGATTTTACCGTGGACGCGGCTTACGACGGCGAGGAGGGCCTTTCTTTAGCTGAAAAAAATCAATACGCCGCGATACTGCTGGATCTTATGCTCCCGAAAATCGACGGTATGGAGCTTTGCCGGAGAATCCGCGAGTTTTCAAAGGTTCCCGTGGTTATGCTGACCGCCAAGGGCGACGATATGGACAAGATTCTGGGCTTTGAGACGGGCGCGGACGACTACATAACGAAGCCGTTCAACATTGTCGAGCTTAAGGCGCGGATTAAGGCCATTATCCGCCGCGCCGCCCCGAAGGAGGAACCGGGCGAAAAACGCCGGCGAAGCGTGGGCGGCGTGGAGATTATAGCAAGCTCGCGCCGGGCGTTTATAGAAGGCAAGGAAATTCACCTTACGAGCAAGGAATACGATATGCTGGAGTATCTTATGAAGAATCCCGGCAAGGTCTACAGCCGGGAGGACCTCCTCCGCGAGCTTTGGGACGGGGAGCGCACCGCGGACCTGCGCGTGGTGGACGTGCACGTGCGCCGGCTGCGCGAGAAAATCGAGGAAAACCCCAAGGAGCCGCGTTTTATAATCACAAAATGGGGAGTAGGATACTACTTTGACGCTTAAATGGTATCAAAGTTTACGTTTCAAAATATTTTTTTCGTATATGTGCGTAAGCTTTATACCCCTGCTTATTTTTTCGACGCTGACCACGCGCTCGATGACGAGCGCCTTTATAAGAAACAGCGTGAGGGACCTTTCCCGCTCGGCGGTCTCCGCGGCGGATCAGGTTAATTCCGTCAGCTATATGAAGGAGGAGTCCGTCCGCGCGGTCATAAACGCCGACCTTGACGACAGGAGCCGGGAGGGCCTCTACCGTATTTTAATTTTTGACGACACGTCTTTTTGCGTCAGCGACACAAACCACGAGGAAAGCGGCAAGACCCTGCTTGTGCCGGAGGTGCTGAGCGCCTTGTCCGGCTCGGATTCCGCCGTTTATCACCCGGAGAGCGGCATTGTGTACGCCGCCGCCGCGATAGTTGACGAAAGCTCGGGCGTCATAGGCGCGGCGCTGCTGGTGTCGTCAATTAAAGAGGTGCTCGAGCCTATACGGGACGCGGAGCGGAGCCTGCTTACGTTTATGGTGGTGACTCTCGCCGCGATTTCCATATTGATTGTGTTTATATCCCGGTTTTTAATAGAGCCGCTTAACAATGTTTTTTCGGCTGTCCAGAAAATGTCCGACGGGAATCTGAACGCCCGCACCGTCGTAAACGGGCGGGACGAGTTTTCTGAAATGGGCCGGGCGTTTAACATAATGGCGGAAAAACTCGAGCTGGCGGACGACGCGCGCAACGAGTTCGTCTCTAATGTGTCTCACGAGCTGAAAACGCCGCTTTCGGCCATTAAAGTCCTGGCGGAGAGCGTGCTTTCGATGGACGGCGCGCCGATGGATATGTACGTCGAGTTTATGCGGGATATCAATTCCGAGGTGGACCGGATGACCTTTATTGTGAACGACCTGCTGAATCTTGTTAAAATGGACGGCGGCGCGCCGATAAACATAGCCCCGGCGGATTTGAACCAAATGGCGATTGACCTCTTGAACAGGCTTCTGCCGCTGGCCCGGCGCAAGAGCATAAACCTGCTTTACGAGGAGATACGGGGCGGGGTTTCGGCGGAGGTGGACGAAATCAAGCTGAGCCTCGCCATTTCAAATATCGTCGAAAACGCGGTTAAATATACCGGCGAGGGCGGGGAAGTCAAGATTATTGTGGACGGGGACCACCAGAACGCCTTTATAACCGTGTCGGACACGGGCATCGGCATAAGCGAGGAGAACCAGACGAAGGTTTTCACCCGGTTTTATCGCGTGGACAAAACCCGCGACCGGGAGACAGGCGGGACGGGCCTTGGCTTGGCCATAACCCATTCCACCGTGCTTATGCTTGGCGGGAGCGTGCGGCTCGTGAGCAAGCTGGGCGAGGGAAGTTCGTTTACAGTGCGGATTCCCTTAAAATACCGGCAGGACGTGCCAAGGAGGCGGGGCCTTGATTAAGACGAAGCAAGCTTTCCTGCTGTACGGCGCGGGGCTTATTTTTCTGCTGTTTATTTATATCGTTATGGAGTGGGCCTCCGTGCCGAAGCCCGCCGGCGGGGCGAATTCCCAAAAAGTCACGCTGTATTTTCTCAACGCCGCCGCGAATTCCCTCGAGGGGGAGGAGCGTTCGGTAAAAAAAGCCGGCGGCGGCGCGGAGCTTATAAAAACCGTGCTGAACGAGCTGAACGCGGGGCCGGCAAGCGGCGGCCTTGTCCGCGCCGTCCCAAGGGGGATTTCCATAAATTCGGCGAAACTTATAGAAAAAGACAAAACGCTTGAAATGGATATGTCCCCGGAATACGCCGAGCTGAACCCTCGGGACGAGATGTTCTGCCGGGCGGCGCTTGTGTATACCCTGACGCAGTTTGACTTTATAGACGGGGCGGAGTTTTACATTGACGGAAAGCCGCTGGCGAGCGCGCTGGGGCGGCCGGCGGGCGTTTTCACGAGGGAGAACTTCTCCGCGTTTCCGCAGCTTGGGGCAAGCCGCGTGAACACTATGACTTTCACGCTGTATTTCACGGACGAGGAGGGAACGCGCCTCCGCCCGGAAACCCGAACGGCGGAGGTCGAGACGAACATAGAGCACACCGTGGTGAGGGAGCTTATCAAAGGCCCGGAGAGGAGCGGCCGCCGCCCGGTCCTGCCGCCGGAGCTTAAGATAAACGCGGCGAACGTCACGGATTATGTGTGTTACCTGGATTTGAGCGCGGATTTCCTGAAGAAGACGGACGCGGATTATATCGCGGTGTATTCTATAGTGAATTCGCTGACTAAGCTCCAGGGCGTACAAAAAGTACAGTTCCTCATAGATTCACAGAGAGTTTCGGATTTTAAGGGCGGGATTGATTTAAGCCACCCGATTGAAAGAAACGAGGAGCTGATACCGTGAGAAATTGAAAGCAACGAGGAGCTGATACCGCGAGAAATTGAAAGCAACGAGGAGCTGATACCGTGAGAAGCGGAATTAAATTAAAGCCGCTCGCGGTCCTGGCGGCGGCGCTGCTGGTTTTGGCGAGCTGTCAGTTCATATTGCCGGAACCGGAGCCGCCCGCCAAGCCCGCGGCGGCGGGCGTTTTAACCGTGTGTTTTCTGGACGTGGGGCAGGGGGACTGCGCGCTGGCGGAGCTGCCGGACGGCGGGAATATGCTTATAGACGCGGGGAACAACGCCGACGCGGACCTGGTGTGCGGCTTCCTTCGGGAGCGGGGCGTGGAAAGAGTGGATTATCTTGTGGGCACGCATCCGCACGAGGACCATATCGGCGGTCTTGACGCGGTTATAGATAATTTTGACATAGGCGAGGTCATTATGCCGAGGGCGACGGCGAATACAAAGACCTTCCGCGCGGTCATTGAGGCTCTGAAACGAAAGGACTTGAAAATCAAGACGGCGAAAGCGGGGGTTGAGCTTTTTAACGACGGCGAGGGCCTTTCGGCGGAGCTTCTGGCCCCGGTGAGCGATAGATATCAGAATTTGAATAACTACAGCGCGGTAATCAAGCTGACGTACGGAAAGACCTCGTTTCTTTTCACGGGGGACGCGGAGGCTCTTTCGGAGCGGGAAATGCTTGACGCCGGGGAGGACGTTTCCGCCGAGGTGCTTAAAGTCGGCCATCACGGGAGCGACTTAAACTCGACGGAAGAGTTTTTGGACGCCGTTTCGCCGAAATACGCCGTCATAAGCTGCGGCGCGGGCAACGTCTACGGCCACCCGCGCCAGGCGACCCTGGACAAACTTCAGGCGCGCGGCGTCGAATATATGCGCACCGATACGGACGGAACTATAATAATGGAAACGGACGGGGAGAACATAAGCGTATGGAAGCAGAAACAAAGTACGGAAAGCTGATTGACTGTTTGAAAGAACAGGGCCGGGTGGCGGTCGCCTTTTCGGCGGGAGCGGATTCGACGCTTCTGCTTTACGCGGCGGTCGAGGCGCTGGGAGAGGGGGCGCTGGCGGTGACGGCAAAATCCCCCTCCGTGCCGGATTCGGAGGTGGCGGAGGCCGCCGAGACGGCGCGGGAATTTGGCGCGCGGCATATTATCATCGAAACGAGAGAGTTCGACAGCCCGGAGTTTCGCCATAACCCGCGCAACCGATGTTACCTGTGCAAAAGCGAGCTTTTCAGGCGGATTAAAGAGGCGGCCGGCGAGGGCTATAAAATAGCCGAAGGCTCTAATATGGACGATTTGGGCGACTATCGGCCGGGGCTCGCGGCCGGGGCGGAGGCCGGCGTTTTAAGCCCGCTGCGGACGGCGGGGCTGACCAAAGCGGAAATCCGCGAGATTTCAAGGAAACTTGGGCTGAAAACGTGGGATAAGCCCGCGTATGCCTGCCTTGGGAGCCGCTTTCAGTACGGCGAGGAGATGACCGACCTGGCGCTTTCGCAAATAGCGCGGGCGGAGGCCTTTTTGCGCGAAAAAGGCGTGAAACAGGCGCGCGTGCGTTATCACGCCGGAAAAGACGGAAGGAACCCTATCGCCCGCCTGGAGCTTGACAAAGACGGCTTCGCCCTGCTCCAAAACGAAGAGGGGCGCCGGGAGATAGGGGAAAAATTCAAGGAAATAGGCTTCGCTTACGCGGCCGCGGATATTTTGGGCTATCGCGCCGGCAGCGGCAACGAAAATTTGGCAGAGGTTGATTAAATGGATTATTCCGGCATTTTAGACGGGATTCTGGGCCAGGTCCAAAAACCCGCGCGGTACGTCGGCGGCGAGGTCAATATCGTGCGGAAACCTTGGGACGCGGGCCTTCTGCGCTTTGGCATAGCTTTTCCCGACGTTTACGAGGTCGGCATGAGCCACTTGGGCCTGCAAATCATTTACGGCCTGCTTAATGAGCGGGAGGACACGCTGTGCGAGCGGTTTTTCGCCCCGTGGACGGATATGGAGGGCGCGATGCGCCGGGCGGGCCTGCCGCTGCTGAGCCTTGAAAGCGCCGCCCCGGCTGGGGCTTTTGATATTTTGGGCTTCACGCTCCAGTACGAGCTTGGCGCGACGAATTTAATAAATATGCTTGACCTGGCGGGCCTGCCTGTTTTCGCCGCCGAGCGGGGAGAGGGCGCGCCCCTTGTCTGCGTGGGCGGGCCGTGCGCGGTCAACCCGGAGCCGCTGGCGGAAATAGCCGACTTTTTTTATATAGGCGAGGGCGAGGTGAGCCTCGGGCGCGTCATAGAAACATACAGGGAGACGAAGGGCCGCCCGAAGCGCGACGTCCTGCGAGAGCTGGCGGAAATTGACGGGATATACGTCCCGCGTTTTTATGACGCGCGGTACAAGGAAAACGGTGAAATAGAGCGGTTTGCCCCGAACGAGCCGGGCGTGCCCGAAAAAATCAAGCGCGTCTACGCGGAGGACCTGAACGCGGCTTATTTCCCGGAAAGGCCGGTTGTGCCGATCGTCGAGGCGGTCCACGACCGGGTATCCCTGGAATTATTCCGAGGGTGCATACGGGGCTGCCGGTTTTGTCAGGCGGGCTATATATACCGCCCGGCCAGGGAGCGCGGCGCGGGCCTTCTTCTGGAGCAGGCGCGGGCGCAGCTCGCGAACACGGGGCACGAGGAGGTTTCCCTGCTTTCGCTCTCCACCAGCGATTATACTGAGTTTGAGCGGCTTTCGGCGAGCCTGCTGGAGTTTTGCGCGCCGAGGCAGGTCAGCCTTTCCCTGCCGTCGCTGCGGGTGGATTCTTTTTATATGGAGCTTTTAGAGCGGCTTCAGGCCACGCGCAAATCCTCCGTGACCTTCGCGCCGGAGGCCGGCTCCCAAAAGCTCCGCGACGCGATTAACAAAGGCATTACTGAAAGCGATATACTGAACGGGGCGAAAATGGCCATCGAGTCCGGAGTGACCAGGCTTAAGCTGTATTTTATGGCGGGCCTGCCCACGGAGACGGACGAGGATTTAGAGGAAATCGCGGAGCTTGCGCGGAAGCTCTTATCGGCTTCGCCGGTTCGGGGCATAAGTATCGGCATAAGCGCGGCGTGTTTCGTGCCGAAGCCGCACACGCCCTTTCAGTGGGAGGCGCAGGCCAGCCCGGCGGAGTTTATCCGGAAGCATAGTTTGGTCAAGGCCAAAATCCGCGACAGGCGCGTGAAATACAGCTATCACGACGGGAAAACCGCCGAGGTGGAGGGCGCTCTGGCGCGGGGAGACCGCCGAGCCGGGCGCGCCATAGTCGCCGCTTGGCGGCGCGGAGCGCGTTTTGACGGCTGGAACGATATGTTTAATTATGAAATCTGGCGGGCGGCATTTGAGGAAAACGGCTTAGATATAGGCTTTTACGCCGCGCGGGAGCGCCGGGCGGAGGAAATCCTGCCGTGGGCGCATATCGAAACGGGCGTTTCGGCGGCCTTTTTGTCTCGGGAGCGGGAGCGGGCCTACAACCGGCTCCTCACGCCGAACTGCCGCGAAAAGTGCGCGGGGTGCGGGATTGATAATTGCGTAGTTAAGAAGGCGGCTTTTTCGGGCGGTCAACCCGGCCACCCGGTTTTAACCCGAAGGCGTGTTTAGTGTTCGCGCGGCTTTAGGCGCGAGCACTACGCCGGAGGGCCAGCAAGCGGAGCTTGCGAGAGGGCATTAAGCCCGAAAAAACACCGAGCAAGGAGGGGGCTTTTTCGGCAGGAATTAATGCCGAAAAAACACCGAGCAAGGAGGGGGCTTCGGGTTGCCTGAAGCCTTTCAGGCAGGCAGAAACACCGAGCAAGGACGGCGGATATGAATAAATACTTGTTCAAATATGAAAAAACGGGAAACGCCCGGTTTATAGGGCATCTTGACCTGCTCCGCGCTTTCGGCAGGGCGGTGAGCCGCGCGGGCCTGCCCATAGCGTATTCGGAGGGGTTCAACCCGCACCGGCTCGTCTCTTTCGCGCTGCCGCTGCCTGTTGGTATGAGCGGCCTGGGCGAGATAGCGGCGCTACGTATGGCGGAGCCTGTGGAACCGCGGGAGTGCGCAGGCGCGCTGAACGCCTGCCTCCCGGAGGGGCTGCGGGTTTTGGCGGGGCGGGAAATGCCCCGCGAAGAGAAGGAACCGGCGGCGCTCGTGCGCTTTGCGGATTTCCGTGCGGATTTCGCGGACTTTTCCGTTCTGGAAAGCGTCGAGAGGGCGGTCGGGGCCGTTCTGGCGGCGAACAGCCTGCTTCTGGAGCGGGAGAGTAAGAAGGGCGTTTTATCTTTTGAGGCGCGGCAAGACATTTATGACATATATGCCAAGGGGAGCTCGGTGTTTGCCAGGGTTTCCCAAGGGAGCGCGGTTAATCTGCGTTTCGACGCGCTTATCGCGCGGGTTTGCCGAGACGCGGGCGCGGAGCCTGACAAAATCAAATGCGCGCGGCTCGCGCTTTATAAAGAGGCGGACGGCGGGGCGGAGGAAATCTTTTGATACTGAAAAACGCGATACTTATAGAACACGGAGAAAACGGGGCGTTAGCGGCGGTCCTCAAGGACGGCGAGGTGCACCGCTTCGCCCATTGCGCCGAGGAAACCCACGCGGGGGACGTCCGGCTTGGGCGCGTCAGGAACATCGTGTCGAAGAGGTTCGCCTTTCTGGACGTCGGCCTTGGAAAGGACGCTTTTCTCCAAACGGACGACCCGAAAAACGCGGGCGCGAAGCTCCGAGCGGGCGCGGAGCTGCCCGTATTTGTCGAGCGGGAGCAGACGGCCGAAAAAGGCGCGTGCGTGACGGCGGAGCTTGAGTTTGACGGGATTCTGGCCGCGCTCCTGAAACGCGCGGACAAGGACGAGCCGCCGAAGGTTATGGTGTCCAAAAAAATTTCGGACGAGGGGGAAAGGGCACGGTTGAAGCGGGTTTGCGCGGAGCTGCTGCCGGCGGGGTTCGGCGTGATAGCGCGGACGGCGGCGGCGGCGGCTTCGGACGAGGCCGTCCGCGGGGAAATCGCGAGCCTTCTGGCGCGGTGCGAAAGCGTCTTGAAAGACGCGAAGGGCGCGCGCGCGCCGAAGCTGCTGAGCGGCGGTGAACATCCGGCGAAAAGCTTAATTTTGCGCCTTGCGAAAAAGGAGACCGAAAAAATCCTGATAGAGTCGAAAGACTTCGCGAAAATCGCGGGAGATTTGGAGCTTGCGCCGTTTGGCGGCGTTCTGGAGGAATACGCCGGCGGCGCGCCGCTGTTCTCTTTTTGCGGCGCGGACAAAGCGCTTGAGGAGGCGCTCCGGCGCAAGGTCTGGCTGCCGAGCGGGGGCTTCCTGCTGATTGAGCAGGGGGAGGCGTGCGCGTTTATCGACGTAAATTCGGGCAAGGCGGGCGGGCGCTCGTCTTTTAAGGTCAATATTGAGGCGGCGCGGGAAACAGCCCGGCAAGCGCGCCTGCGCAACCTTTCGGGCAGAATCGCCGTGGATTTCATCACCCCGGAGAGCGCCGCCGAAGCGAGCGAACTCCGAGAGGCCTTCGCGGAGGCCCTCTCGCTTGACGACGAGCGGGCCTCCATCGATATTGCCGACAAATGGGGCGTGTATCTCCTGACGCGGCCGAAACGCGGGGCGGCGCTCCGGGACGCCCTGACGAAGCCGTGCCCGTGCTGCGGCGGCGGCGGGAGGACGCGGGAAGGGAGAGTTAAAGAACCGCGGTCATAAGCGGTTAAGCCGGGAATGACAATTTTCAAAAAACAGAAAAAGGAGAATGAGAGATGAGCAAAGCGGCAGTTTTTTTCGTTGAAAATTTTGAGGAAATCGAGGCGATAGCCCCGGTGGATATCTTGCGGCGGGGCGGGGCGGAGGTGGACCTGATTTCCCTGACGGGGAGTATTGAGGTTAAGGGTTCCCATGGGATTACGGCGCGTATGGACAAATTGTACGCCGAGGTAAACCGCTTTGATTACGACCTGTATATCCTGCCGGGCGGGCCGGGGACGGAAAGCTACCTTGACCACGAGGCTTTTACGGAAATGCTGAAAAGCCGGGGCGCGGCGAAAATCGGGGCTATTTGCGCCGCGCCGTCGGTTTTGGGGCGGCTGGGCCTGCTTAGAGGCAAAAAGGCCATTTGTTACCCGGGGTACGAAAAATACCTTGAAGGCGCGCAGCTTTCGCCGGACTCGGTCGTGACCGACGGAAACATAACCACCGCCCGGGGCGCGGGCGCGGCGCTGCCGTTTGGGTTCCGTCTGCTGGCGGAGCTTGAGGGGGAGGAAAAAGCCGCCGAAATACGGAAAAGTATGGCGGAATAAAGCGGGGTAAGTATTATACCAAGCCACGCCACGCTTTAACAATTTTTTCAAGTAATGAAAAAAGGCCGCAAGGCCTTTTTTCGTCGCAAGTTTAGCAATTTAGGCATTTACCTTTTTGGTTTTTATTTCAAAAATGATAGGCTCCGTTGGTGGTGCGGGTTCTAATCCCGCTCACGTCCGGCTAAATAATCCGCAATTTTTTTCTTTATGCCGTCTTGGTTCGTAAAATCCGTGAACGTGGGAGCTACTGTGTCTATTCTGCCCCAATCCCAATCACTAAGCGAATCGTGCAGGCCTTTGGCGTCGCTTGCCTCAAACCCGTGAAACATCTCGTGGAGTGTAACATCTGCCATAATTCCGGAGGTCCAACCGGCGTCATAATCAATAACTATATGGTTGAACCCTCCGAAATAGCCCAAGTAAGCGGTTTCCCCGTTAATCTTGCCGTGGTCGTCAACTCTGATGGGATAGCAAAATATAACCAAATCATACTTTTTCCCGTAAGACTTGGACAGAGAAGCTACGCTCCGTTTGTCTCCCGACGGAATCCAAACCGAATCAACCTCCCCCAATTCCAGCTGTCCATGGGTCGCGGTCTTGAATACGGCGGGTCTGTTCTTGAACCCCTCAATACTCGCGTCAACAGCCGCTTTGTCATCAAGGGAGGCTTTGTAGTCGTAACCATTGATTAAGGCCCCGCCCGATTCCACGGGATATTCTCCTTTATACTCGTCAAAAATAAGATAAACAATGTTCATCTTGTTATCGTCTCTTGGTTTCTTTTCGGCGGAGGGCTGCCGCGAAGGCTCCAATTTCAAGGGTTTTGAATAATACTTGACTAAATTTCCGCGCTCTATATAATCAAAAACCTCGGGATTGCCCGCCGTCACGGATATCGTAAAATCGTCAATATTGCCGTCGTCAATCGTATAAACAAACGTGGTATGGAGCAATTCCGGCTCAAATCCCATATCCTCAATTTGCGCTTCAAGAAAAGGCGACTCCACCTTAATTTCCGGATCTGAATTTTCCAGCTTCGCCGTACCTATTTCTAAATACCAGTAATTCGAGCTGGCGGGGTCAAGAGGGGCGTGAATGTTATAGACGCGGGTCTCCGCCGCGTAAACCCGCGCGGGGAAAGCGACGCTTAAAAAGAACGAAAAGAATAGTGACAAACAAAGAGAGGCCGCAAGCAAGCGGATGAACGGCTTGAGGCAAGATTTGGCTCCACTTAAAAAGCAGGCAGTGGTTGTCCGGGTTATCGTTTTGAGATCATATCTGTGCATAATACACTCCTCACTTATTAATTACATATTCCTTGCCGAGCTGCCGCAGAACTTTCTCCACGCCGCTGATGGTCAATCTGCCGTGAGGCGACTTGCCGGAAACGAATAGGGCGAGGTCGTCGTCTGTTCTGCCGTCAAGATACTCCGACAAGTGGAGCTTCGTCCTCGCGTCGAAATATACTTCCCGCTCGCAGTCGCCTTTTCCCAACACAATGCACGACCTTTCGTTAAAGTCTATGTCGGCGCGGTTCAGCCCAACCAGTTCCCCCACGCGCATACCCGTTGACGACAGCATTTCCACGATAGACAAGTCCCTGATATTATCGCAGGTGTCGCGCAGAACCTCCAAATCCTCGTCCGTAAAGGCTTCCTTGATGACCTTTGCGGTTTTTACCTTATGAATACGCCGGACGGGGCTTTTCACGATATAGTCCTCATATTCGAGCCACGAGAAGAAGCTCGAAAAAATCCGGCGAATGTTGTCAATCGTCACCTTACTCGAACTGTTGTCCTGCTGATACTTCGCCAAGTACCCGCGCAGGTCGTCGGTCGTGATGTCCTTGACCCACTTGCCGAGCGAGGTCAGCAGTTTCTCAATCGTCGCGGTGTAATAGCCAATCGTTTTGGCTGAACACCCCTCCACCTGCTTCGCCGCAACGAAGCTGTTCAGGAAGTGGGCGTTTTCGTCCGCGTAGTTCATTTTTGAGTCGGTTTGTTCCGTAACCGATACCTCCTGTAAACTGCGGCAGAGTACGTTTTTCAGCGCGTCCGCCTGTCTGCTGTCAATGATTCCTGCCATACCGTGCAGGATATTACGGATAAGTTGCTCTTTCATCTCATTTGCCCTCCTTGTCAATTTTGGCGGCTATGCCGCATACGGCTTAACAAGGGAGCTAAATGATAATTTATCGGGCGAGGTTGGCAAGAAGAACACTCTGCATAGTGTTCAAAGCCTTGATTTCAAGGCGATTACTCACAACCTGACCGTAAAGCGGCTTGGCTCTA
>JAITSQ010000026.1 GCA_031287685.1 Clostridiales bacterium
CCCTTATGGCCCGCTTTTTTGGGCTGTAAAAATCCATTAAAAAAATGTATTTTATATTAATGTTTCTTTTTTTGTGCCCAACCCCCCCCCCCCCCCCGAAAAGCGGAAAATAAGGATAATGACCTCCTGCGACGACGGGTACGCCAAATATGTCGCGCCGCAGTTAGTATCTATCGCGAAGAATCTGGCGGGCTACGACGTGGAGTTTTACCTGTTTCACAGCCGGGTCAGCGCGGGGAACATAGCGCTCCTGCGGGATTTCGCGCGCGGCCTGGGCCTGGGGTTTATAGAAATAGCCGTGACCGACGCGGCGCCGTATGAGGAGCTGGCGAAGCACGGCGGAAGGTGGCCCGGGGAGGCGTATTACAGCCTGCTGGCGCACGAACTGCTGCCCGCGGAGGCCGACCGGATTCTTTATATCGACGCTGGGGATATGATTATTGAGGGCGACATCGCCGAGTATTATTTCGCCGATTTTGAGGGCCGCTCGTTACTGGGCATGTGCGGGAGCTTTCTGCCGGACCGGAGCGCGCCGGGGGCGGATTTTATGGAAAAACTGGGCGAAAAGGCGTGGGAGATAATACGAGACCAAGGGTATTTTAACTCAGGCTCGTATGTGCTGAATTTGGACAGGCTTCGCGCCGAAAACGTGAATATGGAGCGGTATCTCCGCGCGCGCGAGCAATGCCGGGAGCGTTTCCCGGACGAATCCAAAAAGGCTTATTATGGCGACCAGGGGCTGCTTTCGTATGTTTTCCTGGGGGATATTAAGTTTTTCGGCTATCCGGAAAGCGCGGACAATTGGAACATGCCCTATAATTTCATGTTGTCGTATTATCTGGAGCATGACTATGAGCCGCCGTATGAGCCGAAGATAGTGCATTTGCTCTCCGGGATTTTCAAACCGTGGGACGTCCGGCCCCCCGAGGGGTGGCTGGAGGGCTTTCCTTTTCCGGCGGACGTCAAGCGCAGCAAGCGCTTTTTGGTCCGGCCGAGGCACCTGCCCTGGATTGAAAAATGGTGGCGGTATTGCGAGGAAACGCCGGTTTACGACGAGCTTATCGCGAAAGCGCGGATTTACGGCGAGGCCCTGGATAAATTCGTCCTGCCGGCTTACCGGGAGCTTCACGCGATGATTAAGCTTTTTGACAGCCAGGAAGCCGCGCTCGAGAGGGCCAAGGAGCTTATTAACGCGATGGCCGCCGCCGGGGTTTTAAAAGGTTTCAAAAAAATATAAGGTTTGGTGGAGGCGCGGATATTGTCTCTTTATGATAAGAATGTGAAAGCTCTTGCCGGTTTGCGGGCGTTTATGCGGGCGCGGGGCGTTTCCGCGTTCCTCATAACGGGGGCCGACCCGCACGGAAGCGAGTACGCCTGCCCGCGTTTCCGGGAGCGCGAATATATTTCGGGCTTTACGGGGAGCGCGGGGGTCGTCGTCGTGACGGAGGACGAGGCCGCGCTTTGGACGGACGGGCGCTATTTTCTTCAGGCGGAGAAGGAGCTTGCGCCGGGTTTTACGCTGTATAAAAGCGGCGCGCCCGGCGCGCTTGATTTCACCGGATATTTGGCGGCGCTGCCGGAGGGGGCTGTCGTCGGGGTTAACCCGCGTTACCTGTCGGAAAGCGCGCATAGACGCTTGACCGCGCGGGGCGTGCGGCTTAAATGGGTTCACGAGGATTTCTGGGCGGGCCGGCCGGCCCTGCCGGAGGGACCGGTTTACGAGCTTGACCTGAAGTACGCCGGGCTGACGCGGGAGGAAAAGCTCGCCGCCGTGCGCCGGGAGCTGAGGAAATGGCGAGCGCAGGGGTATCTGGCGTCGGAGCTGGAGTCCGTCGCGTGGCTGTATAACCTGCGCGGGAGCGACCTCCCGGGAGTGCCGGTGTTTTTCGCGTACGCGCTTATTTTTCAGGAGGAGGAAGCGGCTTTTTTGGAGGGCAGCAGCGCCGAAAAAACGCTGAGCAAGGAGCGTTTATTTTACGGCGGCGAGTATAACGCCGTTGAGGACGCGCTGAAAAATTTTGACGGAAAGATTTTATATAATCCGGACAAAACGAGCGCGTATATGGCGGGGCTGCTGAAAAACGGGCTTCCGCTGAAGGACGACGTCATAACCCGCCTTAAGGCCGTAAAAAACGAAACCGAAATCAGAAACCTGCGGGAGACGCACGTTTTCGACGGCGCCTGTATGTTCCGGCTGATTAAGCATATTAAGGAAGCGTTTGGGAATACGGAAATTTACGAGGGCGATATCGACGGGATTATCGATAAGCTCCGCGCGGAGCGCCCCGACTACCGGGGGCCGTCGTTTGACACAATAGCCGCTTTCGCGGAGAACGCCGCTCTTATGCACTATAACCCGAGGAACAATCCGCCCCGCCGCCTCGCCGCGGGCGGATTCCTGCTTATCGACACGGGCGGGCAGTATCTCGGCGGCACGACGGACATAACCCGCACAATCGCCCTGGGCGAAGTTACCCCCGCTATGAAGCGGGATTTTACGCTCGTGCTGAAGGCTCACATCGCGGCGGCGGCGGCGAAATGGCTCCGGGGGGCCTCCGGCGCGGTCATAGACGGATACGCCCGCAAGCCCCTGTGGGACGAGGGGCTTGACTATAAGTGCGGCACAGGGCATGGCGTGGGCGCGTTCCTGAGCGTCCACGAAGGCCCGCAGCGCCTCAAATATGACAGCGCCGCGCCGCTTGAGCCGGGTATGGTGACGACAATCGAGCCGGGCGTTTACCGAGAGGGAAAGCTCGGCATACGCACGGAAAACGTCTTTTTGTGTTACCTGGCGGAGGAGAACGAAAACGGCCAGTTTCTGCGGTGGGAGCCGCTGTCGCTCTGTCCGATGGATTTGAGCGCGGTGGACGCCGGTATGCTCACCGAAGCGGAAAAAGAGTGGCTCAACGGGTATCACGAGCTGGTGTATGAAAAGCTCGCGCCGCTGCTGAATACGGAGGAAACGGGCATATTAAAAGAGTATACCAGAAGGGTTCGTTTATGAAATTAAGGAAAATTTTGGTTATTGTTATCTTGGGGTTCGTGATTTTCGCGGGGTGCGCGGCGAAGAAACCGGAGCGCGGGAACAGCTCGGGAAATATTATAAACGGGGGTTTAGCGGTCGAAAAAAACGGGACGGCCTATTACTATAGATGGCTGGGCGCGCGTGAAAACGCGGGCTTTTACAAAATAGACGAGAAAGGGCGCGAAACCAAGCTGATCGAAAGAGGTCAAATCGGCTTTAATATAAATATTGTCAAAGATTGGATATATTACGTCGGGATCACAAAAGAAGATCGCGCTTTCCATATTTATAAAATCAAACTGAAAGGTTCAAAAACGCCGGTCAAAGTAACTGACGATGAGGGGAGTTCTATGAACGTCGTCGGCGATTGGATATACTATAGCAACCTCAGCGACGAGGGTAAGCTGTATAAAATCAGGACTGACGGTACAAAAAGGACGAAACTGAACGACAACAAAAGCGGCTTTGTCAACGTCGCGGGGGATTGGGTGTACTATTTAAACTGGAGCGATCCAGACAAATCCGGTCTCGGGACGATTTTCAAAATTCGGACAGACGGAACTGAAAAAACCAAATTTTCTGACGACTTCGGCAGATTGAAACCCGTCGTCTCCGGCGATTGGATATATTATATCACATATTATAGCGAATCTTCGCATCTTTTCAAAATCCGGCTTGACGGCACAGAACGGACTGAAATTCTTGGTTCTTTTGAGGTTAGCTCATTAAATGCCGACGGGGATTGGGTATATTTTACGGGCGGTCCCCTATACGTCAGTAATAATGATTTGTACAAAATCCGCGTTGACGGTTCCGGCTTGACCAAATTAGACGACGGTTTTGTTGTGAATAATAGTATCAACGTCGCCGGGGATTGGGTTTATTACGACGCCATGCCCGAGAATAAATATCTGCAGGTGCGGATCCGCAAGGACGGCACGGGGCGCGAGGTTATTAAGTAAGCAGGAACAGGCTAAGAGGGGCTATAGGTTCAGCTTGGCGTCAAAAATACAATATATAAGGGGACTTAATATGAACACACCGAAATGCTCCAACGTCAAGGAATGTATCTGCCCGAACGTTTCGTGCGGCAACTACGGGAAATGCTGCGACTGTGTGGCGAACCACCGCGCTATGGAGGCTCCGCACAATCTCCCGGCTTGTCTGCGCCCGAAAAAAGAGGACTGATTGTCCGCGTGAAAAAGATTAAGACCTTGGGGCCAGCCTCAAGGTCTTGTTATCAAATAAGGAGGACTTTGTAATGCTCGACATTAAACTTGTGCGCCAAAACCCTGAACTTATCAGGGAAAATCTCCGCAAAAAATTTCAGGAGGACAAGCTGCCGCTTGTGGATAAGGCGGCCGGCCTGGACGAGGAGCTTCGCGCGGCCATTGCCGAAACGGACAATCTCCGCGCGGAGCGGAATAAAGTCAGCAAGCAAATCGGCGCGCTGATGTCTCAGGGGAAAAAGGCCGAGGCCGAGGAGGCCAAAAAAACAGTCAAACAGAACGAAGCGCGGTTAGCGGAGCTTGAGGCCGCCTCCGAACGCCTTTCCGGGGAAATCCGTGAAATAATGATGAACCTGCCCCAGCTCATCGACGAGAGCGTGCCCCTTGGAAAGGACGACTCCGAAAATGTCGAGCTTGAGCGCTTCGGCGAACCGGTCGTGCCGGACTATGAGATTCCTTATCACGTGGACATTATGGAAAGTCTGGAGGGAATAGACCTGGACGCGGCGCGGAAAACAAGCGGCAACGGCTTCTATTACCTTATGGGGGACGTGGCGCGGCTTCATTCGGCCATTTTGAGCTACGCGCGGGATTTTATGATTGACAGGGGCTTCACGTACTGCGTGCCGCCGTATATGATTCGCGCGGGGGTGGTCGCCGGGGTGATGAGCTTCGCCGAGATGGACAATATGATGTATAAAATCGAGGGCGAGGATTTATTCCTTATCGGCACGAGCGAACACTCGATGATTGGAAAATTCATAGACACGATAACGGAAAAAACGGCGCTCCCGCGGCTTTTCACGAGCTACTCCCCGTGTTTCCGAAAGGAAGTCGGCGCGCACGGCATAGAGGAGCGCGGCGTGTATCGCATACACCAGTTCGAGAAGCAGGAGATGATCGTGGTCTGCGAGCCGGAGGACAGCGCGGCGTGGTTTAAAAAGCTCTATATGAACACGGTGGAGTTTTTCCGCTCGCTGGATATACCGGTGCGGGCTTTGGAGTGCTGCTCCGGGGACTTGGCCGATTTGAAAGTAAAAAGCGTGGACGTGGAGGCTTGGAGCCCGCGCCAGAAAAAATATTTTGAGGTGGGCAGCTGCTCGAACCTCGGGGACGCCCAGGCGCGCCGCCTGGCCATACGGATTCGCGGGACGGGTTCGGGGGGGAATTATTTCGCGCATACGCTGAATAATACCGTCGTCGCGCCGCCGAGAATGTTGATTTGCTTCCTTGAGAATAATCTGACGAAAGAGGGCCGGGTGAAAATTCCGGAGCCGCTGCGTATGTATATGGGCGGGAAAGCGGAGATATAATTCAAAGGCCTTTCCGGAGCAGCGCGATAATCCCGCAATAGGCGAAATAGGACGCGGCTACGGACAGCGCGAAAAGCGCCGCGTTGACCCCCGCGGCGAACAGGCGGGAAAGGACTGTCCGCTTGACGCGGTGCTTCTTTTGCGTCCGCTCGAAAAAATCGCGGCGAAACTCGTCGAGATTAAAATTATCCTCAATGAAGCTGTTGGCGCGCTTGCTGCGCTGGCCTTTCTGTCCGATGGTTTTCATTCCCTTCACCCTATTTAATTATAGCACGAATCCGTTTGAGGGGAAAGCTATTTTAATCGACAAATTAAGCCAAATTAGGAGGAGTTAATTGATGAGAACAATAAAACAGGGAGGCGGCTTTTTCGGCAGGCCAGGAAGGGGGCTTTGCGCCGTCTTAATCTTTTCAGACGGCGCAAAACACCGAGCAACCCAGCCGCCCGGTTCTCAACCCGGAGACGCGTTTAGGTTTTTCGCGGGCACGAGCATTTGTGGCAGCTTTTTCGCAAAGCGGAAACAGCGGAAGCAAGAAGGTGGCTTTTTGGCGCGGCGTCAAGCGCCAAAAAACGCCGTGCAAGAAGGTGGCTTTTTGGCGCGGCATCAAGCGCCAAAAAACGCCGTGCTTGGAAGCGCCGCGGCGGGGGGATTGGCGCTGTTTTTAGCGCTTTCCCGGGGCTGTCCGGCCTTCGCGGACGCCGCCGTGAGCGTGAAAATCGACGGGCAGCCGCTCACGGTCTCCGCGGCTCCAGTCATTAAAGACGGGCGGACGCTCGTCCCTATGCGCGATATTTTCGAGGCCTTGGGCGCGACGCTCCTGTGGGACGACGCGACGAAAACCGCCGCCGCCGTTTCAAAAGACGGGGGGACGGTTAAAGTCGCCATTGGCGATAAAAACGCTTACGTAAACGGCGCGGCGGTTGAGGTGGAAGCGCCTCCGGAGATTATCGGCGGCCGGGCTTTCGTGCCGCTGCGTTTCGTCGCGGCGGCGTGCGGGGCGCGGGTTTCCTGGGACGCGGCCTCAAAAACCGTTCTTATCGACACTTCGGAGGATACCGACGGAGAGCTTAAAAAGCTGTTCGACGCGAAAATAAGCGACGTTCCGGCGCGGGGCAAGGGCACGGTGGCGCGCGTGCTCCCGGACGACGACGACGGCGCGAGGCACCAGCGTTTTATTATAAAACTCGAGAGCGGGCAGACTCTGCTCGCCGCGCATAACATAGACATAGCCCCGCGGCTCGACGGCTTGAAAGCCGGCGACGAAGTGGAATTTTCCGGCGAATACGTGTACAACCAGGAGGGCGGCGTTATCCACTGGACGCACCGCGACCCGGACGGAAACCACGCCGGCGGCTGGCTTAAATGGAACGGAAAGACCTATGACTGATTATAGCAATTCCGTTTGAAATAAGCTGCTTTCTTCGCCGAAAACGCGTTAAACCCTCGCGATTTTCGGCTCGAAACCGGCAATTCAAACATGGAATTGCTCTGGGCGGCTTGGCTCGGGCTTGGCTTGGCCTCTTTTTCCTGTTTGGTGTAACGCTTTTTTATGCCGGGCATAGTATGTATTAGGACAACGCAAACAAGTCCTAAGAACCTATCGGTTCAGGAAAGGGGGAAATAACAATGGGTGACGGCTGCATCGGAGACTTCTTGGTAGACGGTCTTTTCCGCTATCTTGGTCAAACGGTCACGATTTTCACTACGTCGGGAGGAATCAGCGGCTCCGGCTTTACCGGAGTGCTCGCGGGCATCTGCGACGGCACGGTTAAGCTCATAACCGACATCGGCGCGGCTCCGGCCTGCCCCGTCGGCTCAAGCTGCACCGGATACGGCACGCCTTACGGCTACGCTAATAACTATGGTTACGGCGGTTACGGCCTTGGCGGCTATGGCCTTGGCGGTTACGGCTACGGCCTTGGCGGTTATGGCTACGGCGGCTGGGGCTACGGCGGCTACGGCGGTTATGGCTACGGCCTTGGCGCGGGCTGCGGCAACAACTGGCTCGGCTCCGTGACGGAAATTCCGATTAAGAATATCGTAAGTTTCACGCATAACGCTATCTAATCGGCAAGAAAGCGGACCGTCTGAATACTTTTAGACGGCTTAAACACAGAGCGAATCCCCTCCCGCTTAATGGAGGGGATTTTTTCGCGTCGTCACAATTTCTCCGTCGGAGGTTATGAACACCGCCTGTACGCCCGCGCCCTCCGCCAATTCCAGGGCCTTTTTCCGGCCGAGCAGGATACAGCAGGTTGACAGAGCGTCCGCGTCGGTTCCAGACTTGGCGACAATAGTAGCGGACGACAAGTCGCTTTCGATTGGGTACCCGGTATAGGGACTAAGTATGTGATGATATAATTTGTTATCGATATAAAAGGACCGTTCGTACACTCCGGAGGTCACGACAGAGACGCCGGCGGCCTCGACGTAGCCCGCGATATCCGCCGAAAACGGATTCAAAACGCCTATCCTGAACGGCGCGCCCCCGCGTTTGCCGCCCACGGCGCGGACGTTTCCGCCCAAATTTATAATCGCGCCCGTAACGCCGCGGCTTTCCAAAAAAGCGGCCAATTCGTCCGAAATAAAGCCCTTGGCGATACTCCCAAGCTCGATTTGCGCTCCGTTTTTCAGGCGGACGCGGTTTCCCGGCAAAAGCTCGATATTTTTGCTGGACACGCGGAGAAGCGCGGTTTGCAGGGTTGTTTCGTCGGGCAAGGCCGGGCTTGCCGCCTCAAAATCCCACAAAGCGGAAACGGGCGCGATTGTCACGTCGTACAGCCCGCCGGTTTTTTCGCTGTAATAAAGGGATTTTTCAATCAGTTTATAGGTGCGCGGGTCAACGGTTTCCGCCTGTCTGCGGTTCAGTTTATATATATCGCTGCCGGGTATTGTCGCGCTGAAAAGATTTTCATAGCGCGAAACAATGTCAGCGCAGTCCGCCAAAATATCAACTGAGGATATGTCGTTAAAACGCTTATAGTCATAAATCGTCACGGAGACTATGGTGTCTAGCGCGAGCCATTGTTTTGAAACTTTCCGGGGCGGCGTTTTAAGCGCGAATAAAACGCACGCGCCGGCGAGTATCGCAAGGACGGCTATAATCGGCGCTTTTGGGCGATTGCTGGCCGGGCGGCCGTGTTGGCCCTGGCAAAAAGCCGCCTTCTGGCCCGGCGTTTCGCGCCTCATCGGGCTTTCAGCGCGTTTAGGGCAAGAGCGCACTCCGTCCGCTTTTTCTGGAGGGCGCAGCCGATTTCATACGGCTCCGAAACGCCGCCGTTAAGGGTGATAGCGGCCGCAGGGCACCCCCCCCCGCAGAAAAACTTGGCGAAGCAAGCGCGGCATTTCGGCCGGGAATTGACGGAGGGCGTCTCAAAACGGCTGGTTAAGCCGGTTTTCACGTTTCCGCAAAGGTATGAGGGGTCGCCCGCGAGCTGGTGGCAGGCGTAAAAATCCCCATTTGGGACGACCGCCAGGTACTGACTGCCCGCGCCGCAGCCGGAGAGCCTCTTGTAGACGCACGGTCCGCCGGTCAGGTCTACATTATAATGGAAGAAACTGAAACTGTCGTCGAGGAGCATTATGTCTAACAGTTTATCATACTCAGAGTATATCGCGGGTAAATCCTCGGTCCGTATGGAGAGCGGGCTTTCAGGCGGGAGCACCACCGGCTCCATCGATATGCAGCGGAAACCCAAATCGCGCAAATGCAGAATATCCGCGGTAAAGTCAAGGTTTTCGCGGGTGTACGTGCCCCGGGCGTAATAATCGGCGGCGCGGCGTTCTATCAGTTTCTGAAATTTCGGCGCGACAAGGACGTAGCTCCCGCCGCCGGAGGCCGCCGGGCGCATAGCGTCGTTGACGGCGGGCCGCCCGTCCAGGCTCAGCACGGCGTTTTGCGTGTGTTCGTTGATATAGGCGGTTTTTTCGTCGTCGAGGAGCAGGCCGTTCGTCGTCACGGTGAAACTTATTTTTTTGCCGAAACGTCCCTCATTTTCACGGGCGTGGGCGACGATCGCCTTCATAGCCTCAAAATTCATCAGCGGCTCCCCGCCGAAAAAATCAACTTCTAAATTCCGGCGCGAACCGGAATTTGTGAGCAGAAAATCAACAGCCGCGCGGCCGGTTTCGGCCGGCATAAGCGAACGCCCGCCGCCGAAACCGCCCGTCCCCGCGAAGCAGTAGCGGCAGCGCAGGTTGCAGTCGTGGGCGAGGTGCAGGCAGAGCGCCTTGACGACTGGCTCGGCAAAAGCGGAACCCTCGGCGCCCTCAAAAGGGTCGCTCGAAAACAAAAGCCCGTTCGAGACGAGCGCGTCAATCTCCCCGGCGGCCTCACGCAAGTCCGCTTCCGGATATTTGGCGGATAATTCGGAAACGCCGCCGGCGCCGTCCGGATAAAAATCCAGCAAATCATTCGCAAGCTCATCGACAATATGCAAGGAGGAGCTGTTTACGTCGAGAACAAAAAAATGGCCGGCGGCCTTGAATTTGTGTATCATCAAAGAATCTCCAATTTGAACGGATACCCCTCAGCTGGGGGCATCCGTTTTTTTGCAGGGTTGGTTGGCCACGGTGCAGGAGGTCTTGCAGGCGGACTGGCAGGACGAGGCGCATTCCCCGCAGCCGCCTGTCCGGACCGTGCTCTGCAGGGTCTTTTTGCTTACGGTCTGAATGTGTTTCATACCAAATCAACTCCTTAAACTTCAGTATAGCATGTTTTTGCAAAAAGAGCAAGTATATGTTATGATATATTTAAGAAGGAAGGGGCTTTTTCGGGCAGCGTTAGGCCCGAAAAAACACCGAGCGAATTTGAAAACGGGAGGGCGCGAGATGCGCGAATTTACGGCGGTTGAGCAAATCGAGAGAAGCATTGACAAAAAATTCCGCGCGGCGCTTTGGAAGCCGTTTATAACCGCTATTAAGCGGTACGAGCTGATTCGGGAGGGGGACGCGGTGGCGGTGTGCGTGTCCGGCGGGAAGGACTCGTTCCTGCTGGCGAAGCTGGCGCAGCAGCTGGCGCGGCGGACGGAGGTTCCGTTTACGCTTAGGTTTCTGACGATGGACCCGGGCTATAACGCGGAAAACCGCGCGAAAGTAGAAGAAAACGCGGGAAAACTGGGGATTCCTTTAGAAATTTTCAAAACGGATATTTTTGACGCGGTGGCGGCTATGGGCGGCTCTCCGTGTTATATGTGCGCCAGAATGAGGCGGGGGAACCTTTACGCCAAAGCGCGGGATATGGGGTGCAACAAAATCGCCCTGGCGCACCATTTAAACGACGTAGTGGAGACGACGCTTATGGGCGTTTTTTACGGCGCGCAGCTTCAGGCGATGCTGCCGAAGCTCCGCAGCGCGAATTTCGCGGGAATGGAGCTTATCCGCCCGCTGTATATGGTGAAAGAGGACGCCGTGCGCGCCTGGCGGGACTATAACGGGCTGGAGTTTATCCGGTGCGCCTGCCGCTTTACGGAGTATTGCTCCGCGGACGAGTTAGAAAACGGCGGCGGCAAGCGGCAGGAAACCAAGCGCCTGCTCCGGGAGCTTAAAAAGACCAACCCGGAGGTCGAGGAGCGGATTTTCCGAAGTATTCATAACGTGAAGCTCGACACACTGCCAGGGTATAAGCGCAAGGGGCGGGAGGTTTCGTTCCTTGACGAGTATTAAGAAGGGTGTTTTCATTTGTCTAAAGCAAGTTCAGACAAATGAAAACACCGGGCAAGAGAAAACGCGTTTCTTTACGCGTCTTTCCCTTTAATGTTCTTTTCATAAAAATCTTTCGCCGCGTCAAGCGTTTTCAGCGCGCCGTCCGCGTCGTGCGCGCGGAGCTTGTCCGCCGCGTCTCCCGTGGCCATCTGCCAGAATCTTTCCGTATCGGCGATATATTTCTTAAAATCGTCCGAGCTTGATATATACAGCGCGTCCGTCCTCGCCTCGGCGAAGCCCTCGTCCAGTTCGCTTTTCATCTCGGCCATATCCTTCGCGATCTGGTCGCAGACCTGATTTTTCTCGGCGGCGGAAAGCGCCTTAAACTTCGGGCTTGACAGCGTGCCGCGAATCGCGCTTATAAAATCCTCCGCGCCTTCGCCCATCATCTGTTTCTGCTCTTTTTCCCAGTTTGCCCGCGACGCGGAAAAATCTTCGCGCGAAAGGGGTATGTCCGTCTCGGTCTCGTCCGAGTAATAAAGCGTTTTAAGGTCTTTCGACAGCCTGAACGAGTATTCCTGCGTATCCTCCTCGCCGGGCTTTATGCTCCCGCCTCTCAGGTCGTTCGGGTCCTCCGCGTCGGCGATAATGACTTCCTTCCTGTCCATTGTAACCTTGTTCCCGCTCAGAGTATACGTCCCGGAGACGCTCACGAAATTACCGAAGCCGGACGAAACCCCCACGGCCATGTCGCCGCCGTCGAAGCTCACCGCCAGATAGTCCCCGTTTTTCTCGTCGGTGTATACCCAGTCGCCCTGAAGGTTTTCCTTC
Source organism: Clostridiales bacterium (assembly GCA_031287685.1). Classification (GTDB taxonomy): domain Bacteria; phylum Bacillota; class Clostridia; order Lachnospirales; family WQUN01; genus JAITSQ01. The sequence continues at coordinate 12,043 of JAITSQ010000026.1, forward strand.
GTCGGCGGCGCGGTGTCGCCGTCCTTCGGCTTCGGCAGGTTCTTGCTCCAGCTTCTGTCCGTTATGGTGATTTTGCCGCTCGCCCCGTCCCATTCCAGGTTATAGCTCGCGGCCTCAAGCACCGCCCGGAGCGGAAGCATTGTCCGCCCGCCGATTATCCGCGCCGGCTTGTCAAGAGAGTACGTCCTGCCGTTGGCCTTAAAGGTCTTTTCTCCGAGCTTTATAACGAGGGTGTTCATAACGCTTTTAAGCGTGGCCGTCTGCGTCCCTTGGTCCCAGCTGATTTCATAGCCCAGCTGCTCGAACACTCCGCGTATAGGCACGAACGTGCTCCCGTCCTGGAGCACCGGCTTCTGGTCGGCGAAATCCACCTGTTCCCGCTTCTGTCCGATTTGTATCTCGACGGTTATGGGCTTGGCGTCCTCCGCGAAAGCCGTCGCCGGCGCGGCCGACAGCAGCAGGCAGCCGAGCGAAAATCCCGCGAGCAGTTTTCTTAATTTCATAATTCATTTCCCCTTTTAATAAGATAGTTAATTTTTGCGGCGCTTCGTCTATTGTAGCCCTAATATCCGGAAATGTCAACCTAAGGGTGTAAACTTGCCCGGTGTTTGAGATTGTCTTAAAAGATTTAGACAAACCAAAGCCTCCTTCTTGAAAATAGGCTTTAAGCGCCGCCTGAAACGCGCCTAATGATCGGCGTTTTTGGGCGGTTCCCCGCGTTTGCGTTCGCTATTTTCTCTCTGCGAAAAAGCTGCCGCAAATGCTCGCGGCCCTCTCGCAAGCTCCGCTTGCTGGCCCTCCGGCGCAGTGTTCGCGCCTAAAGCCGCGCGAGCACTAAACACGCCTTCGGGTTAAAACCGGGCGGCCATGTCGGCCCCGCCAAAAAGCCACCTTCTTGCCCGGCGTTTTTTGCCGCGCGTTTCATTCTCGCTTTCAGCCTTTTTCAAGTAAGAACGGCTGTAAATAAGCAAAATTCATTCGCTAAGCTAAGCTTAAAACCAAAAAGGGGCTTCGGGCCGTCTAAACCTTTCAGACGAACCCGAAGCCCCTTCCCTATTCGTTACTCCCCGCGCCTGAGCCGCTTATCGCACTCCCTCGCGGCCTCCCTGCCCTCTTTAATCGCCCAGACGACCAAGCTCTGGCCTCTGCGCGCGTCGCCAGCGGCGAAAACCCCGTCCGACACGACAAAGCCGTCGGCGGCGTAGGCTCCGCGCGGCGTTTTCGCCACGTCCGCAACCGCGTCGTCCGCGCCCAGAAAGCCCATAGCTATGAGCACAAGGTCGGCCGGCCGCTCGGTGATTTCTCCCTCCGGCTCCGGCCTGCCGCTTTTCCACGAAACGCCGCTCGTCCGGACGGCGGCCGCGGCCCCGTCCTTCCCGATAATCTCTACAACTGTCGTCGAAAAAACGCGCGGATCCCCGCCGAATTTCGCAATGGCCTCCTCTTGGCCGTAATCCGTCTTGAGGATTCTCGGAAACGCCGGCCACGGGTTAGCCTCCGTCCGCCGCCCGGCCGGCCTCGGCATAATCTCAATTTGCGCGACGCTCGCCGCGCCCAGGCGGATTGACGTGGCCACGCAGTCCGTCCCCGTGTCCCCGCCGCCGACCACGACGACGTTCTTCCCGGAACAATCAATAAACGCGCCGTCCGAAAGGTTTGAATCCAGATAGCTTTTCGTCGCCGCCTTAAGGAAATCAAGCGCCGGGTACACCCCCGAAAGCTCCGCCCCCGGCACGGCCAGCGCCCGCGCTTTCCGTGCGCCCGTGCATAGGACGACCGCGTCAAAATCCCCTTTAAGCTCGGCGGCGGACTTTATTTCCCGCCCGGCGACAAAATTTACGCCCTCGGCCCTCATCAGCTCAACGCGCCGGTTTATGACGCCCTTGTCGAGCTTCATATTCGGAATCCCGTACATAAGCAGGCCGCCCAAGCGGTCGTCCCGCTCGAAAACCGTAACCTCGTGCCCCAGCTTGTTCAGCACGTCGGCGCAGGCCAAGCCCGCCGGCCCGCTCCCCACAACCGCCGCGCGCGAACCCGTGCGGAACGGCGGCGGGGAGGGCTTCATCAACCCTCGCTCCCACATATAGTCGATTATATGCGCCTCGGCGTTTTTTATGGCCACCGGCTCCAGAATCAGCCCCTCAACGCAGGAGGCCTCGCACAGCGCGGGGCAGACCCGCCCCGTAAACTCCGGGAAGCTGTTCGTGAGGGCCAGCCGCCTGTACGCCTCCGGCATATTCCCGCGATACACCAAGTCGTTCCATTCAGGAATCAGATTGTTCAGTGGGCAGCCCGCCACGGAAGCGCCCGGCTCCGCGCCCGAATGACAAAAAGGCACGCCGCAGTCCATACACCGGGCACATTGCCGGCGCAGCTCCTCCTCGCTCATAGAGCCGTGAAACTCCTCAAAACTGGATACTCTTTCCGGCACGGGGCTGTCCGCCGGCACGCGCCGCTCATATTCTAAAAATCCGGTAGGTTTTCCCATTTTCCCGCCACCCCTACTTTAAGTCGTTAAACGCCGCCAGCTTAGCCTCGTCCTCGGACTGGCCAAGAGCCTTGTATTTTTCGTACAATTCTATGATTTCTTTATACCGTTTCGGAATCACCTTTATGAAATCCTTCCAGAACTCCGGGTTTTCAAGGATTTTCCCGGCAAGAACGCTCCCGGTTTCTTTATAATGCTCTCTCGTTAAAGAGCATAGCTCGTCAATGTCCGCGCGGCTGGTTATCTCCTCAGTCAGGAGCGCGCCGTTTTTGATTTCCGCCGACGACAGCTCCTGCGAGCGCGGCACATACGCGACGCCGCCGCTCATACCCGCGCCGAAGTTTTTGCCTACGGAACCGAGCACCACCACCACGCCGCCCGTCATATATTCGCACCCGTGCGCGCCTATCCCCTCCACGACGGCCTTCGCCCCGCTGTTGCGGATTGCGAACCGCTCCCCCGCCAGGCCGTTGATGAACGCCTTCCCGGAGGTCGCGCCGTAGAGACAGACGTTGCCCGCCACGATGTTCTGGACGGAGCGCAGGTTTTCCGGCGAGATAATGATTTTGCCGCCCGACAGGGATTTGCCCACATAATCGTTGGCCTGGCCGTCAAGCCGCAGGGTCGCGCCGTTTATGAGGAACGCGCCGAAGCTCTGGCCCGCGTACCCCTCGAACTGGATTTTGATTGTATCCTCCGGCAGGCCCGCCGCGCCGAAGCGCTTGTACACCTCTCCGGAGAGAATCGCCCCGACGGCGCGGTTTGTGTTGTTTATCCGCAGGCGCGCGTAAACCGGCGCTTTCTCCGCCAAAGTATTGCGGCAGAGCGGCACGAGCGTGTTTACGTCCATCGTTTCCTCAAGCCTGTGGTTCTGTTTCTCGGAGCAGTAGCGCTCCTCCTCGTGCGCGGAGATTTTCGGCTGATAAAGCAGGCCGTGGAGGTTGACCGTGCGGGCCTTCGCGCCGTCGCCGAAACGTTTCGGCGAAAGCTTCTCCGTATGGCCGATAAGCTCGTTGACCGTGCGCGCGCCGATTCGGGCCATATGCTCGCGCAAATCCATCGCGATAAAGCGCATGAAGTTCTCCACGTGCTCCGGCTTGGCGGTAAAGTGGGCGCGCAGACGCGGATCCTGCGTGGCCACGCCCACCGGGCAGGTATTCAGGTTGCAGACGCGCATCATTACGCAGCCCATAGCGATCAGCGGCCCGGTCGAGAAGCCGTACTCCTCCGCGCCGAGCAGCGCCGCCACGAGCACGTCCCGCCCGGTGAGGAGCTTGCCGTCCGTTTCTATAACCACGCGGCTGCGCAGGTTGTTCAGCAGGAGGGTCTGGTGGGTTTCGGCCACGCCAAGCTCCCACGGAAGGCCCGTGTGCCGTATGCTTGTGTGCGGCGCCGCGCCCGTGCCGCCGTCATAGCCCGAAATGAGGATAACGTCGGCCAGGCCCTTGGCCACGCCCACCGCAATGGTCCCCACGCCCGCTTCCGAAACAAGCTTTACGCTGATTCTCGCGCCGGGGTTTCCGTTCTTGAGGTCGTGTATAAGCTGGGCCAGGTCCTCAATTGAGTAAATGTCGTGGTGCGGCGGCGGGGAAATCAGCCCCACGCCGGGCGTCGAAAAGCGCGCCTTGGCAATCCACGGATAGACCTTGCCGCCGGGCAGGTGCCCGCCCTCGCCGGGCTTGGCCCCCTGCGCCATTTTTATCTGAATTTCCCGCGCGCTTTGCAGATACTCAAGCGTCACGCCGAAACGCCCGCTGGCCACCTGCTTAATGGCGCTGCAACGGCTCGGCTCCCCTTCTTTGGGGTGAAGGCGCTCCACGATTTCGCCGCCTTCGCCGCTGTTGCTCTTGCCGCCCAGCCGGTTCATCGCCAGCGCCATACATTCGTGCGCCTCCTGGCTTATCGAGCCGTAGCTCATCGCCCCGGTCTTGAAGCGCCGGACAATCTCCGAAACCGGCTCGATTTCCGAAAGCGGCAGGGGTTTCTCAATTTCACGGACGTCGAGCATACCGCGGATATTCGCCGCGCGCCCCTCTCCTCCCTGACTGTTCACCAGGGCCGCGAATTTTTTATACTTTTCGTAGTCCCCCTCGCGGCAGGCCTGCTGAAGCAGGGTTATTGACTCCGGGTTAAATATGTGATACTCGCCTCCGCGCCGCCATTTGAAATTACCCGACGACGGGAGCGCCTCCCCCTCCGCGCCGGAGAAAGCCTCCTCGCAGCGCTTTTCGGCCTCCTCCTGAATCTCGCGGATTCCAAGGCCGCCGATGCGGGTGACGGTGTTTGTAAAATATTTTTCGGTAACTTCCTCGTTAAGCCCCAGAATTTCAAATATCTGCGCCCCGTGATAACTCTGGGCGGTGGAAATGCCCATTTTGGACATAATTTTCACAATGCCTTTGGTCATCGAATCCATATACACTTCAACCGCTTCTTCGGGAGACTTTTCGATAAGCTTCTCCCCGGCCATATATGAAATGTTCTCATAGGCCATATACGGGTTGACGGCGGAAGCGCCGTAGCCGATGAGCAAGGCGAAATGGTGCACTTCCCGAGGTTCGCCGGACTCCAGGAGGATTTTCGCCCTCATGCGCGCGCCCCGGCGGATTAAGAAATGGTGCAGCCCCGACACGGCGAGCAAAGCCGGAATCGGCGCCAAAGAGCGCGACGCGCCCCTGTCGGTCAGCACGATAATATTCGCCCCGCCCTCCACGGCTTGCAGGGCTTCGGCGAACAGCGCGGAAAGCGCGTCCTCCAGGCCGTTTTTGCGCCGCTCAAATAAAATCGGCAGGACGACGGTTTTGAAATCCTCCGTATTAAGCGCCTTAATCCGCGCCATATCCCCGTTTGATAATACCGGGGAATCCAGCCGGATTTTCCGGCAGTGCCTCTCGGCGCGCTCCAGAATGTTGAACGAGCTGCCCAGATACATAATCGAAGAAGTAACCACCTTCTCCCGAATGGCGTCAATGGGCGGATTCGTCACCTGCGCGAACATCTGCTTGAAATAGTTGTACAGCAGCTGCGGCCGCTCCGAACACACGGCGAGCGGCGCGTCCGCGCCCATTGCCGTAATCGGATCCTCCCCCTGCTCAATTATTTTTTTAATTACAAAGTTAAGGTCCTCCCAAGTATAGCCGAAAAGGCGCTGGCGCTCGGAAAAAGGCAGGGCCTCCGGGGCGGCCTCTTTATGCTCCGCGAAGTCCGCCAGGCGGGATATCTTCGCGGTCCACTCCCGATACGGCTTCGCGGCGGCAATCCGCCTCTTGATTTCGCCGTCCTCGACGACTTCGCCGGCGGCGGTGTCTATAACGAGCATTTTCCCGCCCGAGAGCACGTGCGTCGTCTTGACGTTTTCCTGCGGCAGGAACAGGCTGCCGGTTTCGGAGGAAAGAATCACGCGGCCGTCCTCCGTGACGCAGTACCTCGCGGGGCGCAGGCCGTTGCGGTCGAGCGTCGCGCCGACGACGGCTCCGTCCGTGAAGCAGACGGCGGCCGGCCCGTCCCAGCCTTCGTTTACGCAGCTGTTATATTCGTAAAAGGCGCGGCGGGCCGCGTCCATATTAACGTCGTTCTCCCACGGTTCGGGGATAGCCGCGCAAAGCGCCTCCGGCAGAGAGAACCCAGAAAGGCAAAGCAACTGCACGAAGTTGTCAAGCATTGCCGAGTCCGTGCCGAAAGGAGCCAGTACTGGGGCGGCGTCGCGGATTTTCTCCCCGAAAAGGGGGCTTTCCATATCCGTTTCCTTAGCGGCGAGCCAGTTTATGTTGCTCCGGATTGTGTTGATTTCACCGTTGTGGATAATGTAGCGGTTGGGGTGCGCCCTTTCCCAGCTTGGGAAAGTGTTCGTGGAAAAGCGCGAGTGCACCATAGCTATGGCCGTTTCCATCGAAAGGTCCTTGAGGTCGACGTAAAACTCGTCGAGCTGTTTGGGCGTAAGCATACCTTTATATACGAGCGTCCTGCACGACAGGCTCGCGAAGTAGAAATATTTGTCAACGCTCCGGATAAGGCGCTCGGCGCGCTTCTGGACTATATAAAGGGCGCGCTCGAACTCCGTTTCGTCCTTGATTTCCGGCGGTTTTGATATAAAGACCTGCGCGATATGCGGCATAGTTTCCCTCGGGGTTTTGCCGGCGCTTTCCTTATGAACCGGCACGCGGCGCAGCCCCAGGAAGCCCAGGCCCTCCCGCTCCAGGATTTCCTTTAACCGGCGGCAGTCGTCCTCCCGCGCGGACTCGTCCGGCGATAAAAATAGCATGCCCACGGCATAGTCCCCCGGCGCGGGCAGTTTTATTTTATCCACAAGGCAGACGCGCTCAAAAAATTTGTGCGGAATCTGAAGCAGTATCCCCGCGCCGTCCCCGGAGTCGCTCTCGCTGCCCACGCCGCCGCGGTGCGTCATATTTCGCAGGAGGGTCAGCGCGTCCTCAATTATCGCGTGGGATTTTTCGCCGTTTATCCGGGCGACAAAGCCGATTCCGCAGGAGTCCTTCTCGAACGCCGGGTCGTAAAGACCTTGTTTCTGTGGGTAGTCGTTAAATGACATAGTACACCTCGAAGTAAATATATTAAGACCGCGCGGTTTTAGCCCGGGCTTGGCTTAACTTAGCCTCACCTCACAATTTTACCGCCGAAAGCCGGCTCGCCGCCTTCGCGGTCATTTCCTTATCGCCAAACGCGGTGAGCCGCGCGTACCCCTCCCCGCAGGAGCCGAAGCCCGCGCCGGGCGTCACCACAAGGCCCGCCTCGTTCAGCAGCTTGTCGAACGTATCCCAAGACGGGAGCGGCGACTTAAACCATATATAAGGCGCGTTCACCCCGCCCCAGACGGGCAGGCCCAGCCCGGAGAGCGCCGCTTTAAGCTCGTCGGCGTTTCCGGCGTAATAGTCTATGTTTTCCTTGATTTGCGCGCGCCCCGCCTCCGAATAGACCGCCTCGGCGGCTTTTTGCACGATATACGCCACGCCGTTGAATTTCGTGGCTTGGCGGCGCAGCCACAGCCTGCCTATGTTCTGCCCGTCGAAAGAAAGGTCTTTGGGAATCACGGTATAGGCGCAGCGTAAGCCCGTAAACCCCGCCGTTTTGGAGAAACTCCGGAATTCGACGGCGCATTCCTTCGCGCCCTCAACCTCGTATATTGAGCGGACACAGCCCGGCTCCCGCACGAACGCCTCATAGGCGGAGTCGTACAGAATCAGGCTCCCGTTGCGGACGGCGTAATCCACCCACCCGCGCAGATAATCGGCGGTGGCGGCCACGCCCGTCGGGTTGTTGGGAAAGCAGAGATACACGACGTCCGCCCGCCAGTCCGGGATTTCCGGAAGGAAGCCTTTCTCCGCGACGCAGGGCATAAGACGGATTGGCCGCCCGTCAAGGAGGTTCGCGTCGTTATACACGGGGTAGACCGGGTCGCAAATCGCGGCCAGGTTGTCCGCGGAGAGCAAATCCGTAAAGTTCGCCGTGTCGCTTTTCGCGCCGTCGCTTACGTAGATTTCCGTCTCGCCGACGTCTATCCCCCGCGCCTTATAGTCGTTCGCGGCAATAGCCGCGCGGAGAAACTCATAGCCCTCATAGTCGGCGTAGCCCCTGAAAGTTTCCTTGCGGCCCATTTCCTCCGCCGCCGCCCGGAGCGCGTCCGTCACGGCGGGGGCCAGCGGCAGGGTCACGTCGCCTATCCCGAGGCGGATAAGCTCCCGCTCCGGGTTCTTTTCGGCGTACGCGCGCACGCGGTTCGCTATTTCCGCAAAAAGATAGTTCTGCTTTAGATTGTTAAAATTTTCGTTTATCTTCATACTCTATGTATGCGCCCTTTCAATCTTAATTTTCTACCGCGCGCCCTCGCCCTCAATTATGCTTTTGGCCACTTCCTCAATTTTCCTGCCGGCGTCCATACTTCGTTTCTGTATGTATCTGTGGGCCTGCGACTCGCTCATATAAAAGCGCTCCATCAGTATTTTTTTCGCGTCCCGGATAAGGCACCGCCCCGGCCGGGCCAAAGCCTCCACCGCCCGCGCCAGCTCCCCGTGAAGCACCGGCGTGGTCAGGGTGAAAATGTCCGGGCAGTCCTCCATAAGGCATTTCTGCTCCGGGGTGACTATCGCGGCTACGGCCACGCCTTTCGGAAAATCCTGGTAAAGCTGAGTAATCGTCTGTCCCCAGACCTTAAAACCCGCCACCACCACGGGGCCGCCCTCGTCCGCGAGGAGAGAGAGCAGCTCGCTCTTGCGCCCGCACGCGCGGAAAACGTGTATGCCCGACGCCTCAAGCGCCTTTGCTATTTTAACGGAAGCGTCTTTAGACGAAAAAGCTAAAATTACCTTAATCAAGTTAATCAACCTTTACGGCGCGAAAAGGGCTGCGCGCGACAGCCCTTCCGCTATGAATATCGCAATTTTCAAAACCGCGGACCGCCGGCGTTTTGTAAAATCGCTATAATTTCAGTCTTAATATTTCTTCATATAGCTATCTAGTTCCCATTGGGTCACGCGAATCCTGTATTGGTCGTACTCGTGTTTCTTCGCCTTGATGTAGGTCTCGTAAACATGGTTGCCCAGAACCTCCCGCACGAAGGGGTCGGCCTCCGTGGCGGCAATGGCCGCCTTGAGGTTGCTGGGCAGGCTCTCTATGCCAAGGTCGGCGCGCTCCTCCTCCGACAGGCTGAAAATATTGCGGTCGGTGGGCGCGGGCGCCTGCATATTCTTTTCTATGCCGTCCAGTCCGGCGGCCAAGCAGACCGCCAGAGAAAGGTACGGGTTGCTGGCCGGGTCCGGGCAGCGCAGCTCCACGCGGGTGCCCGCGCCGCGCGTGCCGGGGATGCGGATAAGCGACGAGCGGTTGGACGCGCTCCAGGCAATGTAGCAAGGAGCCTCATAGCCCGGCACAAGCCGCTTGTAGGAATTCACGAGCGGGTTGGTCACGCTGGCTATGGCCTTGACGTGCGCCAGAAGCCCCGCGATATAGTTATACGCCACGGCGCTCAGGCCCTGCTTGTCGTTCGGGTCATAAAAAGCGTTCTCTCCGTTTTTCGACAGGGACATATTGGTGTGCATACCGGAGCCGTTGATTCCGAAAACCGGCTTGGGCATAAACGTAGCGTGAAGCCCGTGCCGCTTGGCGACGGTCTTCACGGCCAGCTTGAAAGTCATTATGTTGTCGGCGGTCCGCAGGCCCGGCCCGTACTTGAAGTCAATCTCGTGCTGACCCTCGGCCACCTCGTGGTGCGAAGCCTCAATTTCAAAGCCCATCTGCTCCAGCACGAGGCAGATGTCCCGCCGGGCGTCCTCGCCATGGTCCACCGGCCCAAGGTCAAAGTATCCCCCGTCGTCGTGGGTATCGGTCGTGGGCTGGCCCTTGTCGTCGGTATTAAAAAGGAAGAACTCCAGCTCCGGCCCGACCAGGAAATCATAGCCCATATCATTGGCGCGCTTGATCGTCCTCTTGAGGATATAGCGCGGGTCGCCCTCGTAAGGCTCTCCCGTGGATTTATGAACGTCGCAGATGAAGCGGGCCACCTTGCCCGTCTGCTGGCGCCAGGGAAGGATTTCAAAGGTGTTGACGTCGGGAAAAAGGTACATATCCGACTCTTCAATCCGCACGAACCCCTCAATGGAGGAACCGTCGAACATTATTTTGTTGTCAAGCGCCTTTTCAAGCTGAGAATCCGTAATGGCCACATTCTTGAGCTGGCCGAAAACGTCCGTAAACTGCAGGCGGATAAACTTGACGTCCTGCTCCTTTACGATATTGATAATGTCGTCCCTGCTGTAATTTCTCATACCAAAAACCTCCGAAATTAAAATATTTCGAGCGCCCGTACAAGCGGGACAGCGCCCCGCAATCGGAACGCCGTCGTTCTTTTTTATTATACGCTTGTCTCCGCCCGCCGTCAAGCGAAAAATCGCTCTGTAATTAAAAAATAAAACGCCCCGCCGGGAAGGGCGAGGCAAGGGCCGGCAAAGACCGTTTTCTATTCAGGGTGAATGCGCGCGTTTGGCCGCTCCCAATACATCATAGTATAATTCACAAGCGTTTTTAGCCTATCCACATTTCCTTCAAACGGCGAATCCGGGTTTCCCTGCCAAGTCGCCACATAGCCGGTCCTGTTGTTTGGCAAGCGGTAATACAGGCGCGCCGTGTCCCGCCCGGTCGCGGGGTCTTTCTCGTAGAAAAAGCTGCCCGGTGTTTTGGTTTGTCTAAAAATATTTAGACAAACCAAAGCCCCCTTCTTGGTGCCGCGCGGAAAGAAAGTATTCGCGGGAATAACTGCGCCGGCGAAGACCGCCGCCGCCCCCAGATGAAGCGCGACCGCGAAAATCAACGCGAAGGCAAGTTTTTTAATCATAAAGCTCAACCCTTTCCGTTTATAATCGGCGCTTCTTAATAATGCTCCAACATCCATACAAGGTCGTCGGTCATTCTTGCTCCGTAATTACAACGAACGGATATACTATCGTCGCCGCCGTTTGGTGAGTTGTTATGAATACCCACGACTTGGTTATTTTTGTCGTATATTGGCGCTCCGCTCTGTCCGTTTTTTGTGTCGCAGGTATGTTCCAAGACTTCCCCGCCCGCCCCGACCTGCAGGATTGTGCCTTCGCTCTTCCACATAGTATACTTGGCTTTATCGCCCGGATAACCCGCCACGGTCACGCCCATATCGCCCGGTTTTTCGATGAATACCGGACGCAATACGTCCGCGTCGGTCATATCGCCGACCGGGCCGGGAAAGTCTATAATTCCGCAATCCCACCCCATTGCGCTGTAATTTCCTACTCCACTTTTTATTGTCTCCTGCGCCCACCTGCCCACAGTCAAAGTCGCTTTGCTGCCCGAAACGCTCGTCCCGTCCGGCAGGCGTATTGCTCGGTGTTTTCATTTGTCTAAAACAAGTTTAGACAAATGAAAGCCCCCTCCTTAATAAATCCATAGTCAGGCCTCTGCCCTTTGTAATATTGCCGTTCTTATCTTTCCTATCCGGGTCATAGATGCAGTGCGCGGCAGTAACGACCGTTTTCGGGCTTATGAAAAACCCGGTGCCGCCGCTAAGGCCCACTCCCGGCCAGCTCGACTCCATATAAACGATAGCTTTATTAAGGAAGCTGATTAAGCTGGGCAGCCGGCACCTGCGTCCGCTGGTCTCCGTCGACGATGTTCCTCGGCTCTATGCCCGGCTTGCCGGACTCCTCCGGCACGGGCTGGCTGAACATCGCGAAAGCGTTGTAGTCCAGAAACACCTTTTCCCTCGTTTCGGGGTCAAAGTAGTAATCGGACTCCTCCCTCGTGCCAAGATTCAGCGAATGCATAACAAGCGCCCTTCGGGGACCCCCTCCGAAACGGACTTAAGCCCGTCCCCCAAAACTGCCGCCCAGAAACTTTTTCATAAAGCAACACCCTTTCGTGAGATTTTATGCGACATATACATTATATACTATCTTCTCGCGCTTTGTCAATATTTTTTCGGCATTTATTGTCCCGCAAACGGAAAACGGCGGCTCCAGGGGGAGAAGCCGCCGTTAATTGGGGGGGATATATTTCCTTAAAATAAATTAAGGATACGCTGATATTATTGCCTCCGCCAGGAAAATTATACACGATTTACGCAGGGTCGTTAAAATTGTTGTAAAACTCCACCCGTTCCGAAAGCTCGTTAAAGCTCCTGCCCTCGAAAATAGGGCAAGCCATAACCTCCGCCGGGTTTTTGAGCGTCATGGCCTCCTCTCCCCAGCAAAGGGCTATATTCTTGCCGGCGATAAGAGGCATTATCATACCTCTCCGGCCCTCGTACTCAAAAAAAATCGACTGGGTAAATGAATGTATTAAGTCCATCAGGTCGTCCTGCTTCATCGTAAAAACCTCCCTAATTTACGTGCTTTTTCCCGCCAACCCGCGCCGAAGCGACACTACGTACATATATTTTACCACACAACGCCGGCCGGCGCAATAGCTTTCAGCAAGGTTTTATAGCAATTTTCAAAATCGTGGACTGCCGACGTTCGCGAAAAACGGCTTAAAATCGGTGTTTTTTCGGCACTAATGCCCTCTCGCAAGCTCCGCTTGCTGGCCGGGCGGCCGGGTTGGCCTGCCGAAAAAACCCCCTTCTTGCCGCCGATTTTCCGCTCCGCGCCAGTCAACGTTTTGTAAAATTGCTATATCCTTAAAACTTTTATGGAAATAATTATACAGCCTCTTAAATTTATAAAAAAGTTAAAAAAATATTACAAAATTATTGACAAATCTAAATAAAAATGGTAAAGTATTTGCAAGGCGTAAAGAAACCTCCTGATAAAATCATAAATTAAAGGTGATTTCCGATGAACGAACACGAACCCAGCATAAAAATCGACCGCGCGGTCGCGAAAGCCCGCGTTCGCGTTTCCAGCTTTATAAACGCGCGCAGGCGGAGCAAGGGCCGCATCTCCACGAGCGACCTGACGCCGAGCCAGAAACGCATTAAGACCAAGGCCACCGCGCTTTTCAACCGCGCTATAAAGAAGGACTCCGCGAACCACGAGCAGAATACGTGGTTCTCGGTAACCTTTGTGCCTCATAACTCCGGCAAACCGTACTGCCTGCGGGTGCCCCGGTTAGGCCTGAAGGCGATTGCCGCGGCGACTCTCCTGCTTGTGGCGGCGGCGTGTTTCGCCAACGGGCGCGCGTATTACCTGCGGGAGCGCCTCGGGGAGGCCAGCCGTTCCCTTGAGGACGTATCGGAAAAAAACAAAAGCCTGAACGAGCGGGAGAAAGACTACGAAAAACGCCTCAAAAAGGCTCAAAAAGAATATAATGAGGACCTCAAGTTTTACGAGCGGAAAGCCGGGGAGCTTGAGGGCAAAATCCAAGACCTTGAGCGGACCAAGGACGACATATACAACCTGCTCTCCCAAAAGACCGACGGCAACCTGAACGTCTCAACGGGAGATTTACTCGGGGGCGGGGCCTCCCTTATGTCGATGGGCGGGCCGGGCGAGTCCTCGCTTGACTCCGTAACTCTGGACTCGGCGTATTCCTTAATCGAAAACAGGGTGCGGACGGAGGCGGACGAATACGCCAGCCTCTATCAGAAAGCGGCGGAGGTCAAGCGGTACGTTGACAGCAAGCCCTCAATATGGCCCGTGCGCGGCATAGTCACGTCGGAGGTCGGCTCCCGGCCAAACCCCTTCGGCGGCAGCGGCACGGAGAACCACAGCGGGCTTGACATATCCTGCCCCACCGGAACGCCCGTTAAGGCGGCCGGCTCCGGCGTGGTGACTTTCGCGGGTTTCGCGAATAACGGCTACGGCAATCTTGTCATAATCGACCATGGCTACGGCATAGTAACTATGTACGGCCACAACTCGGAGGTGAAGGTCTCCGCCGGGCAGCGCGTTGACAAGGGCGATATTATCGCCAAATCCGGCAGCACCGGCCGGAGCACCGGCCCGCACGTTCATTACGAGGTGCGCGTGAACGGCGCTATTACCAACCCGCGCCGGTATTTATAACAACATAAAATGGAGGAACCGAATGTTTAACAACAAAAAGAGCGATTCGACGGTTGACGACGTAACGTTTATAAGCGCCGGCATAATTTTCGAGGGGGGCGTCCTCTCCGGCACGGGCAGCGTGCGCATAGACGGCACCGTGACCGCGAAAATAGATATGCACGGCGAACTTGTAATCGGCGAAACCGGCGTCGTCACCGGGGACGTTTTCACCGAAAGCGCGCTTGTCTCCGGCAAGATAGTCGGCAACGTGACCTGCTCGGCGGTGCTCCATCTGACGAGCAC
>JAITSQ010000034.1 GCA_031287685.1 Clostridiales bacterium
GGGGCTTTTTGACGCGGTAGTAGGCGTCAAAAAACACCGATAAGAAGGTGGCTTTTTCGGGCGGCATTAAGCCCGAAAAAACACCGATTTTAAGCCGTTTTTCGCGAACGTCGGCAGTCAAGGAGGGGGCTTTGAGCTTCTCTTGGAAGCTCAAAACACCGAGCCACGATTTTGAAAATTGCTATAGTGTTTTTTAGCTTATTTTAGCATAGACCGCGAAAAAAGGCAACACGCGCCGGGAGTTTCGTTCGGTGTTTGAGATTGCCTGAAAAGCTCCGGGCAAACCAAAGCCCCTTCTTTAAGATTACCTACTCTTGAAGTTTCTGGAAAATATCCGGGAAATATCTTTAACCGAAAAATCCGTAAAAATAAAAAATATTCGGGATTTAGCAAAGAATAATTGCGGCTTAGCCCCGATATTCGACGGCGTATTTTACATTTCGTCATTAAAAAAACTGTTGCAACAGTACAATTATTGTACTATACTTAAATTACAAAAATTTACAGGAGGGCTTAAAATTGAGTACCGTTAAAGAAAATTTTCCAAAAACAACCCTGAGCGTGGTTTTAGCGAACGACAGCGACAAGTTCTGTCAAACGCTCTCAGGCTTCTTATCGTCGCGCGGCGATATAGAGGTGGCGGCGGTGGTTCACGACGGGCTTTCCGCGTATGAGGCCATTTTGTCGCTCCGCCCCGACATAGCCATATTAGACGGGATTTTGCCCAAGCTCGACGCGCTCGGAGTTTTGGAAAAATTCAGCGAAAACGCCTCTGAATATTTCCCCGCCTGCATAATTATGTCCTCCATAACGCAAGACGTGATTACAAAACGAGCCATAGAACTTGGCGCGAAATATTATATCGCCAAGCCGTTCGAACCGGAAATCCTTCTGAAACGCATACGTAATATAAAAGAAGCCGGAACGGGCAAACAAGCCCTCGCTGACGAAGCCCTCTCGCTCGAAAGCAAGGTAACGAAAATCCTGCACGAAATCGGCGTCCCCGCGCACATTCGCGGCTATCATTATATGCGGGAGGCCATAATGATGGCGGTGCTGAATATGGACGTTCTGAATTACATCACGAAAGAGCTTTACCCGTCCATCGCCAAAAAGTGCAACACTACGCCGAGTCGCGTCGAGCGGGCCATACGCCACGCCATAGAGGTGGCCTGGAGCCGGGGCAAGGTTGACGTTATAAACGACCTTTTCGGCTACACCATCAACAACGACAAGGGCAAGCCCACCAACAGCGAGTTTATCGCGCTTATTGCCGACAACCTGCGGATTGAGCTGAAAGCGGGCTGATAAAGCTATATTCCTTCCTTACATTAAAAAATGCCTCCGGAAACTTCGGGGGCATTTTTTGACTTTCCACGGATATTGTGCTATAATAAAAAAATTATGGAGCCTAAGCCTAAGCATACGCCTATTTTCTTAAAATTTTCGCGCGCGCTGCTCGCGTCGCGGGGGCTGGAGCCGGGCCGCCCTGTTCTTGTCGGGCTTTCGGGCGGCGCGGACTCCGTGTGTCTCCTGCGGCTTTTTTTAGAATCCGCTGAAACGCGTCCGCTTTCCGCGCTGCATTGCGACCACGGCCTGCGCGGGGCGGAATCCGGGCGGGACGCGGCCTTTTGCGCGCGGCTTTGCGCGGAGCTGGGCGTGCCGCTTGAAACGGCGAAGCTCGACGTTTTGAATTTCGTCAAAGAGAGCAAACTCTCAGTAGAGGAAGCGGCGCGGATTCTCCGGCTTAAGGCCCTGCGCGCCGCCGCGCGGGAAAAAGGAGCGCTCGTGGCGCTGGCGCACAATATGAACGACGTCGCGGAAACAGTCCTGTTTAATATGGCGCGCGGCTGCGGTATGGCCGGCCTTTGCGGGATTTCTCCGGAAAAAGACGGCGTAATCCGCCCTTTGCTCGGCGTTTCCCGCGCGGAGATAGAGGAGTATCTGGCGGAGCGCAATTATGATTACGTTACGGATTCGACCAACCTACAAAACGATTACACGCGGAACAAAATACGCAACCTTATACTTCCGCTGATTTCGGGGGAGCTTAACCCGCGGGCCGTTTCGCACATTTCGCGGCTCGCCGCCGGGATGCGGGAGGAAAACGGGTTTCTGGACGCTCTGGCGGAGGAGGCTCTGGAGAATTGCGTTTTTGGCGAAAACGCGCTTGACATTGACCGCCTAAAGACGTATCATAATGTCTTAAGGCGGCGCGCCGTTTTGAAATTTATTCAGAATTTCGCCGGGACGGCGAAGGATATAGCCGCGAACCACGTTGATTCCGCGCTGGGGCTTCTTTACGGCAATTCGGGCGGGCGAGTCTCCCTGCCGTATTCCGTGACGGCGCGGCGGGAATTCGGCAGGCTCCTTTTGGAAAAGACCCCGTCCGCGAGGGGAAGCCTTGATTTCGCGTATGACTTGAGCGGCGGCCCCGTCTTTATAAAAGAGCTTAACCTGACGGCGGCGGCCCGTCCGCCGAGGGGGCTCGTCGCGCGGAACCCGCGGCGCGGCGACAGGATTTTTTTCAGAAGTATAAACGGCCACAAGAGCGTCAAAAAGCTCCTTATCGAAAAAAAAATCCCGGAGCGTGAGCGGGGCGGGGTTCTCATCATCGCCAGCGGGAGCGAGGTTTTTATGATTTATTATGGCGGAACGGCCATATATTCCGATTTTCCGGGTTTTTCGGATACGCGGGTTAAAGTGGAAAGAGAGGAAAACCAATGAAAAATTTCGCCAAAGGCTTCGGGATTTACGTTTTAATGGTGGCGTTTCTGCTTGTGGTTTTTACCGCCCTTTACGAGGGCGATAAGAACGCCCCCAAGCAGCCGTATATCTACAGCGGGCTTATTGACGACGTGAAGGCCGGGAACGTGCGACAGATTGAGATAACGGGAGATTCGGAGGCGCCGAACGCCGGGCGCGTCCGCGTCTGGCTCAAGGAGGAGGACTCCCCCCGGGCGCTCGACGCGCTCGACATAAGCTCCGTCGTGGCGGAGGCCCAGAAGGCGGGCGTCCCCATTGATATGAAACGCGCGCCCAAAACCGGCCTGCTTACGCAGCTTCTGCCGATAATAATAATGGCGGGCGTGTTCATTGTGCTGATTTTTATAATCACGCAGCAGTCCCAGGGCGGCGGCCGGGTTATGTCCTTCGGCAGAATCCGCGTGAAGCAGGGCGTGAGCGGCAAACAAAACATAAATTTCGCTTCCGTGGCGGGGCTTGAGGAGGAAAAGCGCGAACTTACGGAAATCGTTGATTTCTTGAAAAACCCGAAAAAGTTTACGGAAATCGGCGCGCGTATCCCGAAGGGCGTGCTCCTTGTCGGCCCTCCGGGCACTGGCAAGACGATGCTGGCCAAAGCCGTGGCGGGTGAGGCGGGCGTGCCCTTTTTCTCCATTTCCGGCTCGGATTTTGTTGAGATGTTCGTCGGCGTGGGCGCGAGCCGAGTGCGCGATTTGTTTGAGCAGGCCAAGCGGAACCTCCCCTCAATCGTCTTTATCGACGAGATAGACGCGGTGGGGCGGCGGCGCGGCGCGGGCCTTGGCGGCGGGCACGACGAGCGGGAGCAGACGCTCAATCAGCTCCTTGTGGAAATGGACGGTTTCGGCGTGAACGAGGGCGTTATAATAATGGCGGCGACAAACCGCCCGGACATTCTTGACCCGGCCCTGCTCCGGCCGGGCCGCTTCGACCGCCAGGTCGTGGTGGGCAAGCCCGACATCAACGAGCGGGAGCAAATACTCAAGGTCCACGCGCAGAACAAGAAAATGAGCGGGGACGCGGATTTGCGCATTGTGGCGCAGACGACCTCCGGCTTTACCGGCGCGGATTTGGAGAACCTGCTGAACGAGGCGGCGCTCCTCGCCGTGCGCGAGGAAAGCAAGGAAATCAGCCCGGAGCACCTCCGGAGGGCTTTCGTAAAGCTCGGCGTGGGGACGGAGAAAAAAAGCCGCGTAATCAAGCCCAGCGAAAAGAGAGTGACCGCTTATCACGAAGCCGGCCACGCCATAATTTTTGAAACCCAGGAACTGCTGGACCACGTGCATATCGTGTCGATTATCCCTACGGGTATGGCTCTGGGTTACGCTATGCCCCTCCCGACGGACGACAAAATGTCGATTTCAAAAAAATATATGGAACAGGAGGTGGTGTCGCTGCTTGGCGGGCGCGCCGCCGAATATATTGTTTTACAGGACATTACGACCGGAGCGTCGAACGACATCGAGCGGGCCACGGCCATAGCCCGGAAAATGGTCACGAAATACGGCATGAGCGACAGGCTCGGCCCGATACAGTTCGGCGCGGACAACGAGGAGATTTTCATCGGGCGGGACCTGGCGCATACCCGCAACTATGGCGAGGAGGTGGCCGCGGCTATCGACGCGGAAATCAAGCGTATCGTAGAGGAGGGCTATCAGCGCTCAATCGAGATATTGCGGGATAATTTAGACACGCTCCACGCCGCCGCCGCCCTTTTGATAGAAAAGGAAAAAATAAGCGGGGATGATTTCCGGAGCCTTTTCCCGGAGGGGAAGCTCCCGAAAAAAGAGATTCCCGCCGAGACCATTCTTAACGAAAAAAAGGAGGAAGAACAAAAGTGAACAGCTTGAAGGACCGTGATTTTCTGACCCTGAGAGATTTTTCGCGGGAGGAGCTGCAGTATCTTATCGACCTGTCAATCCGCTTGAAGAAAGAAAAAAAGGACGGCGTTTACAGGGAGCGGCTCAAGCGAATGAACGCCGCGCTTATTTTTGAGAAACCCTCCACGCGCACGCGCTGCTCTTTCACCGTGGCTTGCGCGGACGAAGGCGCGCACCCGGAGTATCTTAACCGCGGCGATATTCAGCTGGGCGGCAAGGAGTCCGTGGCGGACACGGCGCGCGTGCTCTCCCGAATGTTCGATATTATAGAGTTTCGCGGCTTCGCCCACAGGACTATTGAGGAACTGGCCGAATATTCAAGCGTCCCGGTGATTAACGGCCTGACCGACGACGAGCACCCGATTCAGATTCTGGCTGACTTTATGACGATTCAGGAGCGGTTCGGGCGGCTTCTTGGCCTGAAGCTCGTCTACGCGGGGGACGGGCGCAACAACATGGCCAACAGCCTTATGCTCGGCTGCGCGAAAATGGGCATGGATTACGTGTGCGCCGCGCCACCGGAGCTTTCGCCCGATTCGGCGCTTACGGCGGAATGCGTGAAATACGCTGGGGAATCCGGCGGCTCTGTCCGGGTTGAGCGCTTCCCGCGGGAAGCCGTGAAAGGCGCGGATGTGGTGTATACCGACGTTTGGGCCTCAATGGGGGAGGAAGCCAAGGCCGCCGAGCGCCTTACGCTCCTTTCGCCCTATCAGGTGAACGCGGATTTGATGAGGCTCGCGGGGGAGGCGGCTGTTTTCCTGCACTGCCTGCCCGCCGTCAAGGGCAAGGAGGTCACGGAGGAGGTCTTTGAGGCCCCGTATTCCCTTGTGTTTGACGAAGCCGAAAACCGCGTGCACACCGCGAAGGCGGTAATGGTCGCGCTGAAGGGGAAAGACCTGTAATTTTTTCATCAATGTAAAAGCAGGGTGATTATATGCGAGAATACGCGTCTTTAAGCAAAAGTGAGCTTCAGCGGCTTCAGAGCGAACTGCGCGCCAGGTATGAGGAGCTGCGCGGCTTGAGGCTTTCGCTTGATATGTCCCGAGGGAAGCCCTCCGCCGGGCAGCTCGATTTGTCGAACAGCCTTATAGACGACCTTACCGCCGGCGACTATATGGCCGGAGAGGTCGATTGCCGGAACTACGGCGGGCTGGACGGCATAGCCGGTATGAAGCGGATTTTCGCCGATATTCTTGGCGTTTTGCCCGGACAGGTCATAGTCGGCGGCAACTCCAGCCTGGCGATGATGTTCGACAGCGTGGCGGCCAATATGACCCACGGAGTGCGCAACGGAGAGCCTTGGGCCGCCCAGGGGCGCGTCAAGTTTCTCTGCCCCGTCCCAGGCTATGACCGTCATTTCTCAATATGCGAATATTTTCATATTGAGATGATACCCGTCCCTATGGATGAAAACGGCCCGAATATGGATATTGTTGAGAGCCTTGTCTCCCGGGACCATATGATTAAGGGTATGTGGTGCGTTCCGAAGTATTCCAACCCGGAGGGCATTGTTTATTCGGACGAGGTGGTGCGGCGGATTGCCGCCCTGCGTCCGAAAGCCCGGGATTTCCGCGTGTATTGGGACGACGCGTATACCATACATCACCTTTACGGCGATTTGGCGAAAATTCCCAATATCCTTGAAGAATGTGAAAAAGCCGGCAACCCGGATATGTGCTACATATTCGCTTCCCTGTCAAAGGTGAGCTTCGGCGGGGCGGCGGTGTCCTGTATGTGTTCGTCAGACGGAAATGTAGGCTATATAAAAAAGCGTCTTTCGGTGCAGATGATAGGCCCGGATAAAATCAATCAGCTGCGCCACGTCCGCTTTTTCAAGGACGCCGCCGGGGTCAGGGCGCAAATGGACAGACACGCCGCTATTCTGCGCCCGAAGTTTGAGCTGGCGCTTGAGACCTTCGGAAGGGAGCTTGACGGCGTTGGCTGCCGCTGGACGCGTCCGCGCGGCGGCTATTTTATTTCGTTTTATTCTATACGGGGCTGCGCTGTGAAAATTGTCGGATATTGCGGGGAGTGCGGCCTTACGCTGACCGCCCCCGGCTCGACGTACCCCTACGGGAAAGATTACGACGACAGCAATATCCGCATAGCGCCGAGCTTCCCGGGAATTGAGGAGCTTCGCCGGGCGCTCGAGGTATTCTGCGTATGCGTCAAACTGGCGACGGTCGAAAAACTGCTGGCCGCCTCCGCGCCGCTTATCCCGCCGCGATAGGCGGTTTTCTGAGAACCTGTGTTTAATAATGGGCCGCCCGGATTTGCGAGCCGGATTTTTCGCGGTTTAGGGCGCGTGTCCGCAGGCTTACTTGAAAAGCAAGTCAAGGACGCGCAACGCAAAAACGCGGAAGAATCCGCCGCAAAGACGGGTGGCAGCTTATTGAACACAGGTTCTCAGTTTTAGCTTAATATTTTCCGCGAGTTCGACGACCTTAAACCGCACGGCGGCCGGCCGGGTTATAAGCTCGTAATTTTCGGCGAGCAAGGCGGATTTCAGTTTTTTTTCAGTCTCCTTCTCCGCCGCGCCGCGCTCCGCCGGCCCTTTGGCTATATCCGCGACGCACATCGGCGGGAACATAACGCACCAAAAGTTT
This sequence comes from Clostridiales bacterium, assembly GCA_031287685.1. Lineage (GTDB taxonomy): Bacteria > Bacillota > Clostridia > Lachnospirales > WQUN01 > JAITSQ01. Next base: position 7,250 of record JAITSQ010000034.1, read on the forward strand.
TCGCCCCGCGCCGCGCCAAGCTCCACGCGGAGGGCTTCGTAGCGTCCGGCGGGCAGGGCCGTATCGCCGTAAAATTTCGTCGGGAACGCGCTTTCCGACAAGGTTGCGGACGCGCCGTAATCAGCGCCGGACTCAAGCAGGACCCGCGCCGCCGTCCGGCTTATGCCGTCGAGATTATCCGCCAGAAAGGTGCGCGCTTCCGCTAAATCCATACCGGAAAGGCGCTTGCCGTATTTTTCCAGAATAGCGTCCCGCGCTTTCATTTTAAGGCGCTGGTCGAAGGCGCCGTCGCTGTTGGCTATTATGTGAAACCGAAGGACCTCCCCCGCGAGCCGCTTTTGAGCCGCGTCCGCGTAAAAAAACGCCGCGCCCGAGGCGAACGCGAGGCTTATGGCTATGGAGGCCGCCGCGATAGCTGTATTTTTCATTAAAATCGTCCCCTTATTATTTTATGGCATTGAACCGTCGGATTGAGGGTTCGCTTTTGTAGCAATTTTCAAAATCGCGGCTCGGTGGTTTTCCGCTCCGTGCCGGTTAACGTTTTGTAAAATCGCTGTATTACATAAAAAGCGCCAGACGGCGTAAAGCCCTGTTCGCGGCCGCGTGTGAAACCGCCGCTAATGTACATTATTTACCAAAGGAGAATTTTTTATGCATATGTCAGACGCTCTTATCTCCCCGCCGGCGGCTTTGGCCGGGGCGCTCGTTTCGGCCTCGTGCCTCGGCTTCGCCGTAAACAAGCTCCGCGCCGCCTCTCGCGTCAATTCCGCGCCGCCCGACAAAAAAATCCCGCTGATGGCCGCTTCGGGCGCGTTCGTATTCGCGGGGCAGATGGTCAATTTCGCAATCCCCGGGACGGGGGCCAGCGGCCATATAATCGGTTCCGTTCTGCTCTGCGCGGTTCTCGGGCCGTGCGCCGCGCTCGTGACCATAGCGGCTGTGCTGACTATACAATGCTTGTTTTTCGCGGACGGGGGGCTGCTCGCCCTAGGCTGTAATATCCTTAATATGGGCGTCATTCCGTGTTTCCTGGCGTATCCGCTTATTTTCCGGCCTCTCGCGCGAAGGGCTTCCAGAGGGAGGATTACCGCCGCCGCCGTCGCCTCGTGCGTCCTGGGACTTCAAATCGGCGCGTTAGGGGTGGTCATAGAAACCGTGGCTTCCGGCGTGACCGGCCTGCCGTTCGGGATGTTCGCCGCGCTTATGCTGCCCATACACCTGTGCATAGGCTTGGCGGAGGGCGCGCTGACCGCGCTCGCCCTGAATTATGTAAGCGCCTCCCGCCCGGAAATTCTGGAGTTTAAGAAGGAGGCGGAGGCTCCGCGCCGCGCCGTCACCGCGCGGTTCATAGCGGCTTTGGCGGCGTGCGCCGTGTTTGTCGGCGGCTTGTCCGTTTTCGCGTCGAAAAACCCTGACGGTCTGGAGTGGGCGCTTTCAAAATTCCATGCCGAAAAGTAAAATTTTTAAGTCTATACTGGAGCTTTCCGAAATCGACGGGCTGTCGCTTGGAACTTCTTGGCTGCACCGGCTCCATTCGGGCGCGAAAATCGGCGTAACGCTGGCGTTTTTGGCGTGCGCCGCTTCATTTCCAAATGAGCCGCGGCGCTTGGCGGCGCTGTTTATATTCCCCGCCGTCAATATGTTTTTGGGGAAGCTCCCGCCAGCCGCCATTCTTTCGCGGCTTCTGGCCGTGCTGCCGTTCGCGGGGGCGGTCGCGGCGGGTTCTCTCGTCTCCGTCGGGGAGGGCGGGGGCGCGCTGTGCGCCTCCCTTATGCTGAAATCCGCCGTCACCGCGTCGGCGGCCCTTGTCCTGGCGGCGTCCACCCCATATCCGCTCCTAATAGCCCGGCTCGGGTCTTGGGGCGCTCCGAATGAGGTCTGCGCCGTTTTCCTCTTGACCTATCGGTATCTGTGGGTTCTGGCTGACGAAGCCGCCGCGATGTTTCATTCTTACATACTCCGCGCGGCTTCGGGGGAGGGGAGGGCGTTTGGCCTCCTTAATCCGTTCAGGCGGCCAAAAACGCCGAGCGGCGGCGTGCGCGCGCGGCATATGGGCATATTTCTGGGCCAGCTCCTCCTGCGCTCTTTCGACCGCGCCGAGCGCGTGTACGACGCTATGCTCTCCCGCGGGTTCGACGGGAGCCTCCCCGTAAACGGCAGGGAAAACTGGAAATTTATGGATTCGTGTTATACGGTTATTTCCCTGGGGGGCTTGGCTTGCTTGAGATTTTGGACTTACGCGTAAAATATGAGGCTATAGCCGCGCTCGACGGATTCCGCGCGAAAATCCCCTCCGGAGCCAAGACCGCCATAATAGGGCCGAACGGCGCGGGGAAATCCACACTGTTCAAGGCAATCGCGGGAGTGGCGCCGGCAAGCTCCGGCTCCGTCGCGATTGACGGCCTGACCGTCACGCCGAAAACCCTGCGGGCCGCGCGCAAAAAAATCGGGATTCTTTTCCAGAACCCGGACGACCAGCTGTTTATGCCCGTTGTTTACGACGACATAGCTTTTTCGCTCCGCGCCGAAAATATGCCGGAATCAGAAGTTGAGGAAAAAGTGGGGGAGATCCTCCGGCGGTTCGGCGCGGAGCGGCTCGCCGAGCGGAGGACGCACAAGCTCTCCGGCGGGGAGAAGCGGCTCGTGGCGCTCGCGGGCGTGCTTGTGCGGCGGCCGAGCCTCCTGCTGCTCGACGAGCCGACAAGCGGCCTTGACCCCCGCGCCCGGCGGACGCTCGTTAAAACCCTGTCGGAGCTTTCGGAAACAATGCTCGTCGCCACGCACGATTTGGATATGGCGGCGGCCCTCTGCGGCTCGGTCATTTTTATCCGGGAGGGGAGGGCCGTCGCGTCCGGCGGCGCGGAGCTTCTGCGCGACGGGGAGCTTCTGGAGCGGTGCGGGCTGTAGGCGGGGAATACCCCAAAAGAGGAGCGGGAGCGCTTTACGCCCTTCCTCGAAGCGGCCGGAAAGGATTATTAAATTAAATGGAAAATATTGACATAACAGAAAAAGACGGCGGCGTTATTTTGAGTAATTTCGACAGCTTCGACGTTGAGCAGACCTTAGAATGCGGGCAGTGCTTCCGCTTTACGCGGCTTGAGCCTAAGGATTATGAAATCGTGGCTATGGGGCGGCGGCTCCGCCTGACCCAGACGGACGGGGAAATCCGGCTTTTTCCGTGCTCGAGGGCCGAATTTTCGGAAGTCTGGGCGGATTATTTTGACCTTTCGAGGGATTACGCAGAAATCAAGAGGGCCTTAAGCGCCGACGACGAGGTTATGCGCCGCGCGGCGGAATTCGGCGGGGGGATACGCATACTCAACCAGGACAGGCTTGAGACGCTCGTTTCGTTCATAATATCGCAGAATAAGCAGATTCCGGGCATTAAGAAAATCATAAGCGATTTATCCGCAAAATACGGGCGGGAAATCGGAGGGGCGCACGCGTTCCCCTCTCTGGACGCACTCCGCGCGCTTACGGTGGAGGATTTTGCCGCGCTCAGGACCGGCTTCCGCGCGCGGTATCTTGCCGACGCGATAGCCAGGGCCGCCTCCGGGGAGGTCCGGCTGGACTACGGGCCGGAGGCGCCGGCGGAACTGATACGGGAGCGGCTCACAAGCATAAAGGGAGTTGGGCCGAAAGTGTCAGGCTGCGTCCTGCTTTTTTCGTTCGGCCGGCGCGAGAGCTTCCCGGTGGACGTTTGGGTGAGGCGCGTTGTGGAAACGCTGTATTTCGGCGGGGAATCAAAGCCGGAGGCGTACATAGAGCGGTGGGCGGCGGAGCGTTTCGGTTCTCTGGGCGGATATGCCCAGCAGTATCTGTTTTATTACGCGAGGAGCCTGCGAATCGGCGGAAAGCGGTGAAGTATGCTTGGGACTGTTGTAAACGCGCTGGCCGTGGCGGCCGGCGGCATAGCCGGCTCGCTGATTAAAGGCGGCCTGCCGGAGCGCTTCCGCGTTATCGTTACGCAGGCGGTGGGGCTGTCCGTGCTGCTCATAGGCCTTTCCACCGCGGTTAAAAACCTGCTCGACCCGGCGGCGGAGCCTGTTTTATTCATAATAAGCCTTGTGCTCGGAGGCGCGGCCGGCGAGCTTCTGGGCATAGAAGCGGCCCTGGAGCGGCTTGGGGAGCTTCTGCGGCGAAAATTCAGCAAGAACGACGAAGGCTTCGCTCGGGGGTTTGTGTCGGCGAGTATGCTTTTTTGCGTTGGCACAATGGCGATTATCGGTTCAATTCAAAGCGGCGCGAAAAGCGACGATACCGTGCTTTTCGCCAAATCCGCGCTGGATGGCGTGAGCGCGGTGATATTCGCGTCGTCAATGGGCCCGGGCGTGGTTTTCGCGGCTGTGCCCGTGTTCGTTTACCAAGGCGGGATAACGCTTCTGGCGCGGTTCGCCGCCCCGTACGCCACTCCGGACCTCCTCCGGGAGGTGTCGATTGCCGGCGGGGCGCTTATAGCCGCTCTTGGGCTGAATACCCTCGGGATTACGCGGATTAAGGCGGGGAACCTGCTCCCGGCGGTTTTTGTCCCGGTTTTATACTATTTGATTATAAAGAGGTGAGCGGCAAAAAGCGCGCCGCGTAATAGTCAACGTTTTGTAAAATTGCTATATACCTTAACTTATAATTGCGCAAAAGTCAAGGATTAGTGTATAATGTAAGGGGTGATTTGTATGGTGTCCTTGCGCGTGGCGGACGAAAACGTCAAGTCTTTAATGAACCTGATTTTCGCGGGCGGCGCGTTCGACGGCTTCGAGCTTCGGAGCGCGTCGGTTTTTTCGTTCGCCGGGTTTGAGTTTTCGGGCCTGCTTTCGCGGGCCGCGGTCAGCGCCCTGCCCGCTCCTCGGAAATACGCCCTCTGGAGCGAGCTTAAGCGGCACGTCTACGCCGCGGTTAAGGGCAAGGTCAAGCCGGAGCTTATGAAGTTTGTTTTCTGCGCCGGCGCCGCTTTCACGGCGGATTTTCATAAAAACGCCAAGGCCCTTTTTCTGAATATGTATTATGAAAACGGCGAAACGCGTTTCACCACGGCGACCGCCCAGAAAGCCTTCGAGCTTAGCAAAGAGCTTGACGAAAAGTGGGACGAATATATAAGGGATTTTTTTAGCGGGTTAGGGGTTGAAACGGAGGACCCTGATGAGGTATAATTAAAGAAACTATTTTTTACTGAGGAGAAATTTGTGTGTTTTCTTTTGATGATGTTAAAAAGCGCGACCCGGAGCTTGCCTCCGCAATTTCAAAGGAGCTTGCCCGTCAGCGCGGCGGGATTGAGCTTATAGCCTCCGAAAATTTCGTTACCCCGGCCGTTATGGCGGCTATGGGCAGCGTCCTTACGAATAAATACGCGGAGGGTTATCCAGGCAAACGCTATTACGGCGGGTGCGAAGCCGTGGATATTGCCGAAAACCTGGCGCGCGACCGCGCTAAGGCTCTTTTCGGCGCGGCTCACGCCAATGTCCAGCCTCATTCCGGCGCGCAGGCCAACACCGCCGTTTATTTCGCCGCGCTTAACCCGGGAGACTCCATTCTCGGAATGAGCCTGGCCCACGGGGGGCACCTGACGCACGGCAGCCCCGTCAACATTTCGGGCAAATATTTTAACATAATCCCCTACGGAGTTTCGCGGGAAACGGGGTATATTGATTATGACGAAGTGCGCCGCCTGGCGGCGGAGCATAAGCCGAAAATGATTGTGGCGGGCGCGTCCGCCTACCCCCGCGCCATTGATTTTGAGAAATTCGGCTGTATCGCGCGGGAATGCGGCGCGTTTTTAATGGTGGATATGGCGCATATCGCGGGCCTCGCGGCCACGGGTTTTCACCAGAACCCCGTGCCTTACGCGGATTTTGTCACCACGACGACGCATAAGACCCTGCGCGGACCGCGCGGCGGAATGATTCTTTGCGAACAGGAATGGGCGCAGAAAATCGACAAGGCGATATTCCCCGGCATACAGGGCGGCCCGCTTATGCACGTTATCGCCGCGAAAGCCGTTTCTTTCAAGGAGGCGCTTGAACCGTCCTTTAAGACGTATATTGAAAACGTCGTTAAAAACGCGAAAGCCTTGGCGGACGCGCTGCTCTCCCATGGGTTTAACCTTGTTTCCGGCGGCACGGATAATCACCTTATCCTTATTGACCTGCAGAATATGAATATCACCGGCAAGGAGGCGGAGGCGCGGCTTGACTCCGCGGGCCTGACCTGCAATAAAAACGCCGTGCCGTTCGACCCGCAAAGCCCGTTTGTCACAAGCGGAATCCGCCTGGGCAGCGCGGCGGTAACGACGCGCGGCTTTACGGAGGACGATATGCGCGAAGTGGCGGACATTATCGCCTCCGTAATAAAAGACTTCCCCAATTCGGAAAAAACGTCCAGGGAACGCGCCGCCGCGCTTGCGGAAAAATACCCGCTGTACGGAGATTTTAAGGGTTAATACTAATTCCAATTCGAACCCGCTGTTTGGCGCGGTCACGAGCGTTTGCAACAGCTTTTTGGCGGAGCTAAAACAGCCGAACGCAAACGCGGGGAAGCGCCAAAAAACGCTGAGCGTTGTGAAAATGGAATTAGTATAAGCCCGCTGCCCGCCCGGCGTTTTGAGACGCTGGGGGGGCCTCAAAGCCTCTCCTTACCAGTACCAGCGGTTGTAGCCGTATCCCCACGGATAACCGAAGCCGCGGAAGCCGTATCCGCCATAAAACGGAAACCTGTAAAACGGATAAAACATAAGCGATAACCTCCTTTATCAATATTTAGTACAACATATGCGCAATCACCCGAGGCGGTGACAAGCCCGGAAATTCAGTTGTGGAGAGGTGTCCGAATTGGCCAACATAATTATAAACCCGCCCGCCCGTTTTAAGGAAAAATATCTTGAGGATTCCGTGAAGCATAATTTTGACTTCCTATTTTTCGGCTCGCTCGCTATGGTGATTATGGAAGTGTTTATGATAATAACCGCTTTCTGGGGGCAATACGGCGGGGCGGCCCTTGCCCGGAGCGGCCGCTTTTATTCCTACGAGATTTCGCTGGCGCTCTCGGCGGCGTTTTTCGGCGCGTTTCTTTATATACGACAGTCGGAGAGGATTTCAAACCTCGCCAAAATGCGGATTCAGCAGGCTTTTATAATCACCGTCCTCTGCCTCGCGGCGCTCAACGCCATAATCGACCTCCGTAACGGCGATTTTAATATGCTCCTGATGTACGTGCTGCTCGTAGGCTATCTGTCAACAAGCGTGGATATGCACTTCGTCTTTATCTTAACCTGCATCTGGGGGGCGTTTTTGGTCACGCTTTTCGGCGCGCCGACGGCGGTGATAAGCGCCGAAGTCGTCAACTGCATACTCTCCCTGCTTATAATCACCTGCATATTTACGCCCGTGGCCATATTGTCGCATAATTACCGGATACGCAACTTTATAAAAATCGCCCTGTCGGACGAGCGGGAGCAGCGCGTGTCTATGGCGAACCAGAAAATCAACGAGCTTATGCACCGGAACAACATCGCGTGGATAATCAATAAGCGCTCCCTGAACAACGACATAACCGACAATATCGAGAGCGAGGTTGAGGTCCTGATCGACAGGCACCAGAAGCTGTATATCTCTATGATTCAGGTGGAGATAGACTGCTTCTCCGAATATATTGACTTTTACGGCGCGGGCAAGGGGGAGGCGTGCGTCATTTCAGTATCAAAGGGCCTCTTTGACTCGATGAACCGGGATTCAGACGAGCTTTTTCGTTACGCCACGGGGCAGTTTTTCCTTTATATGCCCTCCACGAATATGGCCGGGGCGGTAAAAGTGGCCAACCGAATAATGGACAACGTGAGGTCTATGAAGATCCCGCACGAATCGAGCCATGTAGCCAACAGCATTACGGTGAGCGCGGGCGTCGTGAGCTGCGAGTTTTTCGACCGTAAGTTCGACATTGAGCCGATTCTCAAATATACCGGCGAGGTTTTGGAAAAGGCCGTTAAGGCGGGCGGGAATTGTTTTAAGACCGCGGAGTATTATGACAATAAAACGGATAACTTATGACCGGAAAATTCCAAAAAACGCTTGACTTCCCGGACGAGCCGGGTTATAATATAGATGTTGCGTGAAACCGCAACGGTCGGGGGCGCCGCGGACAGCGGCTGAGAGGATACCCTTTGAACCTGATTCGGTTAATACCGGCGTAGGGAGACTTGCCAGATTTTACTTAGGCGCCTCCTCCTAATTTATAAAATTATTTAGGGGGTTATTTGTTTGAACAGAGAAACTAAAGTTTTGGTGTATTCCGCGATGTGCTTGGCGGTCGGGACGGCGCTTTCGGCGATTCCGCTTTTTCACCTGCCTCAGGGCGGGACGGTCACGCTCTGCTCCACGATGTTTCTTGTCGTCGTAAGCTACTGGTTCGGCGTGAGCACGGGGGTGCTCTGCGGCTTCGTGTTCGGGCTGCTGCAGATGATTTTTTCGGCCTCGCTGGTGCACCCCATTCAGATACTGCTGGATTATCCGCTTTCTTACGCGGCGTTCGGGCTTGGCGGCCTGTTCGCCGGCAAAAAACACGGACTGCAAATAGGCTATGTGGTCGGCTGCCTGGGTCGGTTCGCCGCCAATTTCGCCTCCGGCGTTATCTTTTATTCCGATTACGCCCCGGAGGGCCAGAGCGCGGTGCTCTACTCCGCCGTATATAACGCCACTTACGTCGGGATAGAAATGGTTATGACGATAATCGTGCTTTCCCTGCCGCCCGTCCAGAACGCGATTAAAAGCGTCCGCGACGGCCTTGACATATCGCCTGAAGCGGTAAAAAAGTAATAATTTCCATATTTTTCCTGTAATGCCCCCGCCGCTTTGAGGAATAATAAGCGTATATTTATATTTGGGGGTATCGCACTTGAAAAATATTCCGATTTTTCTGGCGGCGTTTCTTTTCGCGGGGTGCGCGGAGGGCTTTGCCGCTTATCCGATAGACGACGCGGCGAATTTGGTTTACGTCGCGCAGACCGTTCCGCCGGCTGGCGAAACCGCCGCCGCGCCCGTAATTCTGGGGGAATTTACCACAAAATTCAATCCCGCGCTCAAAAACCGGGCGCATAATATCAAACTTGCGGCCGCGAAGCTCGATAATCTTGTCTTGCCGCCGTTTGAAACATTTTCCTGCAACGCCGCGCTTGGCGAGACGGGCCGGGCGCAGGGATACCGTATGGCGCGGATTTTTATTAAAGGAGAGGAATCGCGCGGGTATGGCGGCGGCGTGTGTCAAGTGGCCACGACGCTTTACAACGCCGCGCTTTCCGCCGGTTTTGACATAATCGAGCGCCACGCCCATTCCAAAGACGTGTCCTACGTCGGCGCGGGGCGGGACGCGGCCGTCTCTTTCGGCGGGGTGGACCTGAAAATGGTAAATATTGGAGAGGTCCCCGCGATAATAAAAACCTATGTTACGGGCGACAGTATAACAATAAGGCTCCAGAGCCTGTAAAGAAAGCCCCGCTTTTCCAAGGAGAAGCGGGGCTTTTACAGCGCGTTTTTACTTTTGTCCAGACAAATCAAGGCTCCCGTCTTCAGGGTTTATGAAAAGTAAAAGCGCTGTATCGTAATTCCTTTATTTCCGCGCCGTCGTAATACTGCTTAAGAATATCCAGCGCGTTAAGCCCTTTGTCGGCAAGGGCCTTGGCCCCGTTCTGGCTCAAGCCAGCGCCGTGCCCGTAGCCGCCGCCGTAGAAGGCGAAGCCGTCAGCCGTCTTATCAACCGCGAAAAACGCGCTCGGCATCAAGGCGAAATTTTCCACGAAACTGCCGTCCCGCCGCTCAATCTGCCCGGGGCGCAGGAGCGCGCGGACATTGTACTCGGTGTACACAATCACGGTGCGCTTAGTGCCGGTGATTTTAAGCTCCATAATGTTTCCGCCCTGCCCGCGCCGCAGAACTTCTAAATTAAGCACGTCGCCGACGCTGTCCGCCGGCAGGCTCCGGTATGACCCGTCAGAGGCGAGAGTTTTTATGAGCGCGGGGTTAACCGCGCTCCGCGCCGCTATAGAGGCGTTGACCGACCGAGTGACCTCCGCCGCGCTCATCGCGGCGCGCCAGCGGAACCACGGGAAATCTCGCTCGAAGCTGTTCACGTCCCAGTCCTTGAAAAATTTCCGCGCGTTTTCCTCGGCGGATAAATCGCCGAAATCGCCGCCCGCGTACTGTTTGGAGGCGGTCGTGCCGCCGGAGGCGGGAAAAACCGCCCCGTCGGCCCAGACTTCGCCTGAAGCCGCCGTATAGCCCGCCGACGTTGAAAAAAAATACGCCGGTATAACCCCGCCCTGGCGGAAAAGGCACAGGCCCCGCGTCGCGGCCACCGCCGCGTCCGTTTGCGCGGTTTCCGGCGCGTTGTTGTATACCTGGCATTGCGTCGTGTCGTCTACATTAGCGCCATACTCGTGGTATCTATTGGCGTAATATTGACTGTAGGCGAAGCTCCGCGCCGCGACCGCCTGAGCTTTCAGCGCCTCGGCGCCGTAGCCCGCGGGCATCTCCGAAGGCAGAACCCCGCGCAGATAGTCCTCCATTGGCAGCTCATTTACAAGGACGAACTTACCGCCGCGCCGGGAAACCTCAATTTTCCCGCGATAGGCTATTTCTTCGGCCTTACCGGCGCTCAGAAGCTTGAACCGGACCCCGTCCGCCGGGGAAAGCCGGAAAAAGGCGTCGCCGCCCAAAGGGGAGAAAATCTCGCCTTTTTTGTAGGTCTGGGAATACGCCGCCTTGCCTTCGCCAGATTCCACAAGGAAATCGCCGTCCCCCTGGATTTTCACCGAGTCGTGGAGGTACGCGCCGCCGGAGCCGCTTATGAGCACGCGGATATTGCCGAGCTCCGGAGCTTTGTCAACGACGGCGGCGAAAACTTCCCCGTTTCGCTCGTAAAACCGGGCCACGTCCGTCCCCACGAGCAGGGCCTGTCTTGGCGCTATTGAGGCTGACCCGTCTTTTTCGGCGTAAACCGCGAAATTTTCCGAAGTTTTATATACGCCGTGGTTTTTGAAAGAAAACTCGCCGTTGAACGAGATTATTTCATCGCGGAACGGCTCCGCGTAAGCGTCGGCGGAGACGGCCTCCCCGTTTTTGATTTTGACGTCGGAGACTGAGCCGGGCGTGAGCGCGAGTCTCGTTTTGTATTGACGAAACGCGCCGCCGGAGAAAAGCGTCACGCTGCCGCCGGAGCATTTGGTTATGTAGCAGTTTTTCAGCGAGGGCTCGTCGGAGGTTACCGCGCAGACCGCCGCCACCTCGTCGTTTTTCATCAGGACGCTTATTTCCCTGTCTATGTACGGGTCGGTGACGAAGCCCGAAAACATAACGCCGCCCTTATCCGTCACGGCGAAAAAGGAGGGAAGCTCGGGATTCTGCGCCTTCCCGGCCAGTACGACGAGCCGCTTTTCGAGGATATTGGCGTCGCCTTTTTCCTTCAGAAAGTTTTTGTACGCCTCAAGCCAGAGAGCGTAGGACACGGCCTTATCGCCGTTCCCGCCGTCTACGAGGAAATCGGCGCGGCTCCCGATTTTTTCCAGGATGGATTGCGCCTCGGCGAGAGAAAGCGGTTTTTCCGGGCGGAACTCGTCGCCGTAACCGCTCAGGATTTTAAGGCTGACCGCCGCGTTTATGAACTTATAATACCATTTGTCGGGCGGCGTGTCGGTAAAAGATATAACGGAGGGCATATTGTTTATCTCGTTTATGTCGGCGAAAGCCAGGGCGAGCATTTTCGCCGTGAGCGCGCGGGAAACGGGCAGGTCGTCGCCCAGAGGGGGCGCGGCGGCTTCCCGCGCCCCGGCGAAGACCGCCGGGTCGTCGAAGGCGCCGTTTGTTCTGCTGTACGCGGCGAGCGCGATTATAAAGACGACGCACAGGGCGGCGGATATTCGTTTCTTTAACAAGGCGTTCACCCGATTCGCTAAGGTTTTGTGATACGGCAATTCCAGGTTTTTCCGTATATAAAACGGAATTGCTATATCTTATTCAGACGGCCTCCGGCATAGAACCTGTACGTTTCTTATTCCCGAATCTGGCCGCCGCCATAGATAACGTACTTTGTCGTGGTCATCTCGCGCAGGCCCATGGGGCCCCTGGCGTGGAGTTTCTGCGTGCTTATCCCGATTTCCGCGCCAAGGCCGAAGCAGCCGCCGTCCGTAAAGCGCGTGCTGGCGTTTACGTAAACCGCCGCCGAGTCCACTTCGTTAAGAAACTTTTGGGCCGCCGCGTAGTTTTCCGTTATAATCGCCTCCGAATGGCGCGTGGAGTATTTTTCTATGTGCGCGATCGCGTCGTCGAGTCCGGCGGCGGTTTTCACGGCGATTATGAGGTCGTTGTATTCCTTGTAAAAATCCTCCTCCGACGCGGGGAGGAGGCCCCCGCAGGCGGCGCGCGCCGCTTCGTCCGCGCGGATTTCAACGCCGCGTTCCATAAGCGCGCCCGCGATGAACGGCATAAATTTTTCGAGGATTCCTTTGTGGATTATGAGGGTTTCCGCCGCGTTGCAGACGCTTGGCCGCTGAGTTTTGGCGTTTATAATAATGTCCCGCGCCATAGTAAAATCGGCGGATTCGTCAACATAAACGTGGCAGTTGCCCGCGCCCGTCTCAATTACGGGGACGGTGGCGTTCTGAAGGACCGCGTTTATAAGCCCCGCGCCCCCGCGCGGAATCACCACGTCAATCAGGCCGTTAAGGCGGGTCAGCGCGACCGCGCTTTCCCGGCTTAAATCCGTAACGACCTGAACGGCGTCGGGGTTTTTGCCGTGTTTTTCAATAACGGCGCGGAATAGTTCAACGATTATTTTCGAGGTTAAAAAGGCGTCGCCGCCGCCGCGCAGGACGCACGCGTTGCCGGTTTTGAGGCATATGCCGAAAACGTCGCTCGTGACGTTAGGCCGGGCTTCATAGATAACCGCCGCCACCCCGATAGGCACGCGCTTTTTGGAGATAATCAAGCCGTTGGGGAGCGTGCGGCCCTCCGTTTCGCCGAGCGGGTCGGGCAGGGCGGACAGCCCGCGCAGGCCTTCGGCCATATCCCGGATTCTGGCTTCGGTCAGCCGGAGGCGGTCTAAAAACGCGGGTTTAACGCCGGAAGCCTCCGCTTTTTCCATATCCCGCGCGTTTTCCCGCGTTATGTCGGCAGCCGCCGAAAGAAGCGCCTCAGCCGAGGCTTCGAGAATCGCGTTCCGCTCTCCGGGCCCAAGCGCGCGAAGCTCCCGCGCGGCGGCCTTGGCGCGGACGCCAAGGTTGGTCAGATATTCGTTTGACACATAATCCCTCCTTATTTAAGCGAAGAAGCCGCGAAGCTTCCCGCCGCCGCTCCGTCCGCCGCCGCCGTCACAATCTGGCGAAGCGGGGTTTTCCGCGCGTCTCCCGCCGCGTAAACCCCTGAAACTTCGGTCTCCATACGCTCGTTAGTGAGAAGCTGGCCGTTTTCCGTCATCGCCAGGGAGCCGCGCAGGAATCGCGTGGCCGGCTCCGTCCCTACCGCGACGAAGACGCACGACACGGGCAGCTCCGCCGTTTCGCCGGTTTCGGCGTGTTTCAGTTTTATGGACTCGACCGCCTCCCCGCCCGAAATTTCAAGCGGCAGAAAGGGCGTGGTTATCGCTATATTCGGCGCGCCGCATACGGAGTTTCCGCGAAATTCCCGCCGGCGGTGGATTAGGTATACTTTTTCGCACAGCCGGGATAAGTACGCGGCGTCGTGCAGGGCGGTTTCGCCGCCGCCCACGACCGCGACGGTTTTCCCTCGGTAAAACGCGCCGTCGCAAACCGCGCAGGAGGATACGCCGCGTCCGGCAAACTCCGCTTCGCCGGGAACGCCGAGCTTCCTCGGCTTCGCGCCGGCGGCCAGGATTACCCGCCGCGCCGCGTGCTCTTTGTCTTTCGTCCTGAGAAGCTTTAAGTCGCCGTTTAATTCAACACTTATAATTTCGGCGTTAACGACTCGGTGCGGGAAAAGCTTCAAGTGAGCCGAGAAGGCCTGAATCAGCTCGAACGCGCCGATTTTGCCAAGGCCGGGGTAGTTCTCAACCTCGGAGGTTTGGGCGATTTGCCCGCCGACGAAAGTTTTCTCGAAAATCACGGGAACGAAGCCCGCGCGCGCCGCGTAAATCGCCGCAGAAACTCCCGCCGGCCCCCCGCCGATTATGGCTATATCGATTATTTCTTGAGTATCAGCCAATCCGAGCCACCCCGCTTTCCCGCGCCGCCGCCGCCACCGCCCGCGCCACCGCTTCGCCCACGCGCGGGTCAAACGGCGGCGGCAGGATATAATCGGGCCGCGCTTCCCCGCTTACAAGTTCCGATATGGCCAGCGCCGCCGCCATTTTCATTTCTTCGTTTATGTCGAGCGCGCGGCAGTCGAGCGCGCCGCGCATAATTCCCGGAAACGCCAGGACGTTGTTAATCTGGTTCGGGAAGTCGCTCCGGCCCGTGCCGACGATGAACGCCCCGGCCGCAGCCGCCGCGTCCGGCATAATCTCCGGGACGGGGTTCGCCATCGGGAACAGAATCGGGTTAGAAGCCATACTCCGCGCCATTTCCGGCGAAACAAGCCCCCCCGCCGACACGCCGATAAAAACATTCGCGCCGCGCAGGGCCGCCGCCAAATCCCCGGATAGGTTATCGGGGTTGGTGATTTTCGCCAGTTCCTCGTGCGCTTCGCTCAAATTATCGCCGCGCCGGATTACGCCGGATTTATCACACATAATTATACGCGTGAACCCGGCTTTTATCAGCAGTTTGGCAATGGCCGTCCCCGCCGCGCCCGCGCCGGAAATTACGATTTTAAGCTCGCCGCGCCCCGCGTCTTTGGGAAGCAGAAGGCGGGCGTTAAGCAGCGCCGCCAGGACGACGACCGCCGTTCCGTGCTGGTCGTCGTGAAAAATCGGAATGTCGCAGGTTTGTTTGAGCCGCCGCTCAATTTCAAAACAGCGCGGAGCGGAAATATCTTCCAAATTTATCCCGCCGAACGACGGCGCGAGCAGCGTGACAGTCCGCACGATTTCGTCCGCGCTTTTAGTATTAAGACAAATCGGCACCGCGTCTATGCCGCCGAAGGCCTTAAAAAGAACGCACTTCCCCTCCATAACGGGCATCGCGGCAAGCGGGCCTATATCGCCCAGGCCCAGAACCGCCGTCCCGTCCGTCACGACCGCGACGGTGTTGCCCCGGCCCGTAAGCTCCCAAGACATTTCGGGGTTTTTGGCGATTTCCGCGCAAGGCCGCGCCACCCCCGGCGTGTACGCGAGGGCCAGCGAACGTTTGTCCGCCACCGGGGCCTTCGGGGTTATGGAGAGCTTTCCGCGCCACTCCTTATGGAGTTTTAACGATTCCTCAAGATAGTCCATAATTCACCTTTTCATAGAGCGATTCTATGTTTGACTGGCTTGTTTCGAGCCGAAAGAAGCCTATGTCAAACGGAATTGCTATTAGCATATTATTCAAACGGCGCGCCGGGCGTTCCGTATGCTCCCGGAATAACCCGCGGCCGCCAGTTCCCTATTTTGCCGCCTTGCGATAGATGCAGGGTTTCGGCGAAATTCAAGCGTTCGGCAGAGCGTTGCTCACGCCGCCGGGGTTATACGCGCGTTTCAGCCAAGCGCCTTCGCCGCCGCGTTTACCGCCGCGTCAACCGCTTCGCCGAGCCTGCCGGCGTCCTTAATTCCGGCCTGCGCCATATTCGGCTTGCCGCCGCCGCTTCCTCCGGCCGCCCGCGCGCCCTCGCGGACCAGCGCGCCGGCGTTCAGGCCGCGCTCCACCGCGGTTTTGTCCGCGGAGACGAGCAGCGTGCCCTTGCCGTCGCAGACCGCCGCGAGTATCACGACGCACCCCCCGCCGATTTTAGCCGCGATTTTGTCGGACAGCTCGCGCAGCTGATTCGCCGAAAGCCCCTCGCCCGCGTTCCCGCTGGCTATTTTTACGCCGCCCTCGTTTTTCGCCTCCCTTATAATATCGTCGATTACGTTTTGCGCCGACGCGCTCTTGATTTTCGCAAGCTCGGCTTTTAGGGCCTTCGCCTCGTCCGCCAGGGCCTTCGCCTTTTGCGGGGCGGCGGCGGGTTCGGCTTTCAGCGCCGCGCAGACCTCGCGCAGGCGCGCCTCCCGCTCCCGGTAATAATCAAGGGCCGCGGCGCCCGTCAGGGCTTCTATGCGGCGCGTGCCCGCCGAAACGCCCGTTTCCGAAATAATCTTGAAAAGCCCGGCCTGCGACGTGTTATCAAGATGTGTCCCGCCGCAAAGCTCCGTACTGAAGCCCGCGATTTCCACGACGCGCACTATGTCGCCGTATTTTTCGCCAAAGAGGGCCATAGCGCCTTTTTTCCGCGCTTCCTCAATCGGAAGGTTTTCGACGGAAACCCGCAGGCCCTCAAGGATTTTCTCATTTACCAGCGCCTCCGCCCTTGCCGCCTCCTCCGCCGAAAGCGGCGCGAAATGGGTAAAGTCAAACCTTAAGCGCCCCGCCGACACCTGGGAGCCGGCCTGTTCGATATGGCTGCCGCAGACAAGGCGCAGGGCCGCCTGGAGCAGGTGCGTGGCGGTATGGTTGCGCGAGGCGGCAAGGCGGTTCTTTATGTCGATATTTGCCGTGACTTCCTGCCCGGTTTTAAGCGTGCCCTGAAGAACCCTGCCGATATGGGCGAATTTTCCGCCGCCGCCCGCCTTCACGCAGTCCGCCGCCTCGAATTTTCCGCCGTCCCATTCAATAACGCCTATATCGCCCTTTTGGCCGCCGCTTTCGGCGTAAAACGGCGTAACGTCAAGGATTACGGAGCCTTCGCCGGAGGCGGGGGAAAGCTCGCCCACGACCGAATCCCCCTCCGTAAGAGCCAGAACCCGCGCGGAGGCGCTTTTTTGAGCGTATCCCGCGAAAACGCTCGTCATATCGGGCGGAAGAGAGTCGTAGACGGTTTCCTTGCTCCCCATATATGTCGAAGCCTCGCGCGACGCGCGGGAGCGCTCTTTCTGGCGGGTCATCTCCCGCTCGAAGCCCTCCTCGTCCACCGAAAGGCCGCGCTCGTCCAAAATCTCCTTAAGCAAGTCCGGAGGGAAGCCGAAGGTGTCGTAAAGCCTGAAAGCGTCCGCGCCGCTCATAAGGGCCTCTCCGCGCTCCTTGAGCCGGCCGGCGGTTTCGTTCAGCAGGGCCAGGCCCGCGTCGAGCGTTTGATAAAACCGCTCCTCCTCTACGGAAATCAGCTTCAGGATGTACTCGCGCTTTTCCTCAAGCTCAGGGTACGCGCCCTTAGACTGCTCTATGGCGGTCTCGGCGATTTTGCTAAGGAACAGCTCGTTCATACCCAGAAGCCTGCCGTGCATCGCGGCGCGGCGCAGCAGACGGCGCAGGACGTAGCCGCGCCCTTCGTTGCCGGGGATAACGCCGTCCCCCGTTAAAAAAGTAACGGAGCGGCTATGGTCGGTGATTATGCGTATGGAAACGTCTTTTTTGGGGTCGGAGTTATAGGTCGCGCCGCATTCCCGGCAGACCGCGTCGCGTATGGCCTTAATCGTGTCCACGTCAAAAATAGAGGACGCGCCCTGCATTATGGCGGCAATGCGCTCAAGGCCCATTCCCGTGTCTATATTTGGGTTTTTAAGGCGCGGGTACGAGCCGTCCTCCTGCCGGTCAAACTGAGTGAACACAAGATTCCAAATTTCGACGAACCTGTCGCAGTCGCACCCGACGGCGCAGTCCGGGCGGCCGCAGCCGTTCTCCGCCCCGCGGTCGAAGTAAATCTCCGAGCACGGGCCGCACGGGCCCGCGCCCACTTCCCAAAAGTTGTCCTCCCGCCCTAATTTGCGTATTTTGGATTCCGGCAGGCCCGCTTTATCCCGCCATATGGCGAGGGCTTCGTCGTCCTCTTCATAAACGGAGACGTACAGCCTCTCCTCCGGGATGCCCATCGTCGCCGTCATAAATTCCCACGCCCACGGGATAATCTCTTCCTTAAAATAGTCGCCGAAAGAAAAATTGCCCAGCATCTCGAAAAAAGTACCGTGGCGGGCGGTCTGGCCCACATTGGCTATGTCTATGGTGCGTACGCATTTCTGGCAGGTTGTGACGCGCTTTCGCGGCGGAGCCTCCCGCCCCGTAAAATACGGCTTGAGCGGCGCCATGCCCGAATTTATAAGAAGCAGGCTGACGTCGTTTTTCGGTACGAGCGGAAAGCTCTCAAGCCGCAGGTGCCCCCTGCTCTCGAAAAAGGAAAGAAATCTCTCGCGTATTTCGTTAAGACCGATAAAATCCAACTGCTATCACTCCGATATATTATAGTTACTGCAGCCGGTTCTACTTAGAAAACTTGAATTTGAAAGTATTTTAAGTTAAACGGCTATATAGAGTATATCAAACTTTTCAAATTTTTTCAAATAATCCAAACTTTTTTGAAAAATATAACGTCTATATAAACAGAACAGTAAAACGCCGGGAAGGAGAGAAAAAGGTATGCTCAACCGGATTGAAAAGTATTGCGTGGAGAACCGAACGGTTATGTACAGGTTGGCATACGGATACACGAAAAATCGTGACGACGCTCTTGACGTCGTATCGGACGCCGTTTTGCGCGCTCTGACGACAAAAAGCGCCCCGCGCGGGGAGGAGCTGAAGCCTTGGTTTTACGGCATTGTTGTCAGCGCCGCGCTTGATTTTCTAAGGAAACGAAAAGACCGCGCGAATATTGAAGGAGGCGACGCGCTTATGAATATACCGGCCAGCGGCGATAACGCGCCGGACGAAGACCTGATGGAGGCTGTAAACCGCCTGCCCGAACCCGACAGGACGATAATTATGCTGAGGTTTTTCGAGGATTTGAAGATAGAGGACGTGGCGAAGGCGACGAATCTGCGCGTGAGCACGACGAAAACGCGGCTTTACGCCGCCCTCAAAAAAATGAGGGGCTTCAGCCAGCTTGCGGAATACGCGAAGAATACGGCGACGATGTGAAAAATTCAAGGAGGAAATATTATGGACAGTCTTGAGAAAGCCATAAACGAATATAAATCCATTGAGATTCCAAAGGAGGAGCTTGAAGCGCGGGTGCGCGGCGCGATTAAAAAGGCGCGGGCCATACGGGCCAAAGCGGCGCCGGTATGGGCGGCAAGGGGAGCCGCGGCGGCCTCCGGCCTTATTATAACCCTTAACGCCGCGCCGTCCGTGGCTATGGCCGCGGCGGAAGCCCCCGGGCTTCGCGGGGTCGTGAACGCCCTGACGTTCAACCGGTTTAACCTTACGGACGGAAAGCGACGGGCGGAGGTTTCCTTAGAAACGCCGCAAATAGCCGAGGGAGCCGCGCCGGAGGCGATAGTAAGCTCTCTCAACGCGAAATATCTTAAGGAACAGCGGGAGGCGTATGAGAAATTTATCGCCGACGCGGGGCTTGACAAGCCGGATTCCGACGAGATTATAAACCGCTCGCTTAGCGCCGGCGCGGAGGTCGTGAAAAACGACGGCGGCCTGCTCGTAATCAAGCACTGGACGCTCGAAACAGCCGGTTCTTCGCTCGAAACCCGGCGCTTTGACAATATAGACGTTGAAAACGGCGTTATTCTGTCTCTGCCGGCGCTGTTTAAGGACGACGGCTATATCGGCGCGATAAACGCGGAAATATCGCGCCAAATGGCGGAGCAGGAGGCAAGCGGCGAAAAAACGTACTTCCACGACGACGGATACTTCGGCGAGTTCTTTGAGACAATTTCGCCGGACGCTAAGTTCTATATAAACTCCGGCAATAAGCTGGTGATTGTGTTCGACAAGTACGAGATCGCTCCCGGCTCGGCGGGCCTCCCGGAGTTTATAATACCCACCGACGTAATCTCCTCCCATCTCGCGGGAGATTTATATATAAATTAACATAAGAAGCGACGCCCTGAAGAACAAAAGAATTACAAACTAAAAACAAAAGCGAAGTTCTGAAACACGGCAGCGACACGTTCCTTCAAAGAACTTCCCTAAGGCCCGATTAGCGGGAAGCGGACCGCGCCGGCTCCATTTGGAAATGGGGCCGGCAGAAGGAAGTTGTAAGAAATCACTAAAAAATATACATAAAATTTGTGAAACATTACATATTTACAAGGGGCAAGAGTTACAGTATAATTACAATACGATAACAAACAATGAAGTGTTCGGTTAGCATAAAAAGGAGGATTCATTATGACTGATTTAATGGAAGCTTTGCCCCAGGAAAATGACTTTAATGAAATTGGGTTTATGGACATCGCCGGATATGTGGCCGTCGGTTGGCACAGCGGTACTTGGGGTTGGGATCAAATCGGAGAGGGCGCGCGCGCCACGCGCCGCCGCTGGGGCAAAAGCCGCTTTGACGCGGAGCTTCTTAAAATCGTGAAAAACCCCACCGAAAGCGAGAAAGAACATATGACTGTGGTATATATGATTTCGGATTGAACGGGGCGGATTAAGAAGGGGGCTTTGGTTTGTCTGAATCTTTTCAGGCGGCTCGAAACGCCTGATTAAAAAAGCGCGGGGCAAGGAGGGGCCGCGCTTTTTTATTTGTTCATGGAGCAGGATATTTTGAGGCCCCTGTCCTTCATATAGCCCGCGCCCCAATCATACATCGCCGCCAGGAGCGGCTCGAGGCTTCCGCCCAGTTCCGTCAGGGAATACTCGACTTTCGGCGGCACGACGGGAAAAACCTCGCGTTTTATCAGCTTATCCGCCTCAAGCTCCCGGAGCTGCTGAGTCAGCATTTTGGGCGTGGCCCGGGGGACAAGCCGGTGAAGCTCCCCATGGCGGAGAGCGCCGCTTTTCAGGTGCCATAGGAGCAAGGCCTTGTATTTACCGCCAATCAGGCGCAGGGTAGCGTCAACAGGGCAGTTTATTTCGGAAAAATCGCTGTTCATTAGCTGCTTCCCTTCGTAATTGAGACGGCTGCAGTGTCTTTTTGGATAGTATATCACAATAAAGTGCGTACTTGCAACAGTAAAACTTACGGGTTAAAATCATAGCAAGAGGTGATTCGTAAATGGCAAATCAGGTTCTTGATATACGCGGTATGACCTGCGCGGCCTGCGCGGCGCGGATTGAGCGGGCGCTTAATAAAATGGACGGCGTGGAAACCGCTTCCGTGAATTTCGCGGCGGAGAAAGCCTCCGTGTCATTTGACCCGGGGACGGTGCGCTTTTCCGCCGTTAAGGCGGCTGTTGAAAAATTGGGCTACAAGGCCCTTGACGACAGGCGGACCCGCGCGCAGGACGAGGAGGGGGAGCGCAAACGGCGCGAAATCAAAGGTATGTGGAGCAGGCTGATTGTCGCGGCGGCCTTCGCCGTGCCGTTGCTTTATATCGCTATGGTTCCTATGATTAAGACCGGGGCCGCGCGGCTTCCCTTCCCGGCGGGGCTTGACCCTATGCGCTGGCCGCTGGTTTACGCGTTGGCCGAGCTTGCGCTCGTATTGCCGGTAATCGTCGTGGGGTACAGGTTTTACACGGCGGGCTTCAAAGCGCTCTTTCAGCGAAGCCCGAATATGGACAGCCTCATAGCCATAGGCACGTCCGCCGCCGTCGCGTACAGCGTTTATAACGCGTTTCAGATTGCGGCCGGCCATTTTCAGGCGGTTGAAGCGCTGTATTTCGAGACGGCGGGCGTTATAATCACGCTGATTATGCTGGGCAAGACGCTTGAGGCCGTGTCAAAAGGCAAAACGGGCGAGGCGATTAAAAAACTTATGGGGCTGGCTCCGAAAACGGCGGTTATCATACAAAACGGCGAGGAGAGGGAAATCCCCATAGACGAGGTTGAAATCGGCGATATTATCGTAATAAAGCCCGGCGCGAAAATCCCCGTGGACGGCGTTGTTACGGAAGGGCGCACGGCGGTTGACGAGTCTATGCTGACGGGGGAGAGCTTGCCGGCGGACAAGAAAGCGGGCGACCCGGTCTTTGCCGCCACCATTAACACGACCGGGGCGGCGCGCTTCCGCGCGGAGAAAATCGGCGCGGATACGGCGCTGGCGCAGATTATTAAACTCGTTGAGGACGCGCAGGGTTCCAAGGCCCCGATAGCGAAAACGGCCGACGTCGTGTCGGGATATTTTGTCCCGGCGGTATGCGCGGTCGCGCTTCTGGCGGGCGTCGCGTGGTTTGCCGGCACGGGGGGGGATTTGAAATTCGCGCTGACCATATTTATTTCCGTACTCGTAATAGCCTGCCCGTGCGCCTTGGGTTTGGCCACGCCCGCCGCGATAATGGCCGGCACGGGCAAAGGCGCGGAAAACGGTATTTTGATTAAAAGCGGCGAAGCGCTTGAAACGGCGCACAAAATCAACACTGTCGTGTTCGACAAAACCGGCACGATAACGGAAGGCAAGCCGACAGTCACCGATGTTTCGGGCGACGGCGCGATTCTGAAATACGCCGCTTCGGTCGAGAAATTGTCCGAGCATCCGCTGGGGCAGGCGGTGGCGGCCGCCGCGGGCGAGGTTTTCCCGGCGGAGGATTTTCAGTCCGTGACGGGAAGGGGAGTGCAGGCGCTCGTGGACGGGAAGCTCGTCAGGGTGGGCCGAGCGGAGTTCGCGGGCGCGGAGGCGGAGGAGGGCGGACGCTTCGCCGAGCAGGGCAAAACGCCGCTGTTTGTATCAATAGACGGCGTATATTCGGGGATTATCGCCGTGGCCGACGAGGTGAAGCCGGGAAGCCGCGCCGCGATAGAGACCCTGCGCGAGATGGGCGTCGAGGTGGTTATGATTACCGGGGACAACCGAAAAACCGCCGCCGCCGTGGCCGCGCGGGTCGGCATCGACCAGGTGCTGGCGGAGGTATTGCCGCGGGACAAAGCGGGCGAGGTTAAGAAATTACAAGCGGAGGGGCGGAAAGTAGCCATGGTGGGCGACGGCATAAACGACGCGCCGGCGCTGGCGCAGGCGGACGTGGGCATCGCCATAGGGAGCGGCACGGACGTGGCTATGGAGAGCGCGGACATAGTGCTTATGCGGAGCGAGCTTCGGGGCGTGCCCGACGCCATAACCTTAAGCCGGGCCACAATCCGCAATATAAAACAAAATTTATTCTGGGCGTTTGGCTATAACGTAATCGGGATACCCATTGCGGCGGGGGCGCTGCGCCTGTTCGGCGGGCCGCTTCTAAACCCGATTTTCGCGGCGGCGGCGATGAGTTTAAGCTCGGTTTCGGTGCTGACGAACGCGCTTCGGCTGCGGCGGTTTAAGCTGACGGAAAGGAGGGCGTAATTATGAAAAAGGCCGTAATAACGGGATTCATTATAGCTGCCGCGCTCTTTTCGTCAATACTCGCGGCGGCGGGCGGGGAGCTTGACGTGGTGGGCGCGGACTCGGCGCGGGCGTTCGGAGAGGTTTTGGGCGCCGCCGCTCCTTATGAAACCGCCACCTGCTGGGGAATAGGCGGCTCGGAGGCTCTCGGCGGTTCCGCGCGCTTCCTCTGGAACGGCGGGGCGGCATACGTTCAGGTAAGCGCCGAGCCGTTCCTCGAAGCTGGGCTTGACCCGGAGAAGTTTGAAGTTTATGGCGGCGTGATTGTATTCGGGCGGGATTTCAGCAAAGGGCAGGGAATAAAACAGAAAATAAACATAAAAAAAGACCCCCTTGCCGATTATTCAAACATCGTGAAAACCTCTCCGGATTCCATAAATTACCACGCCGCCCTTGACCATTACGGCGTGAAACTCGGCGGCGGCAATATGTTCGAGTGGGCGCGGGATATGGCTGGGAACGACAAGGACGTGGTGTTCGTTCTAAACCCGGAACCGCTCATAAGCGCTGGGGCCGACCCGGAAAAGGTCAAGGGCGGCTGGGTGTACACGCAGGTTCCTGTTGAGGAAAACGGCAGGACGGAGTTAGTATGGAAATTTTTGCAAGCGTATGACTTAGAGTAATTCCAGGTTTGACGGGCTTGTTTCGAGCCGGAAAGCGCGGGCAAGAAGGGGGCTTTTTCGCGGGGCGGTAACCGCGAAAAAACACCGGGCAAGAAGGGGGCTTTTTCGGCGGGGCAGTAACCGCGAAAAAACACCGAGCGAAACCTATGTCAAACGGAATCGCCATAACGGTATGAGAGCGGCGGAGGTAATGCGAAAAAACAAGGCGCGGACAGCTTTTATTCGGTGTTGCTAGGTGCTTTCATTTGTCTAAGAGGATTTAGACAAATGAAAGCACCCTTATTTTGGTTTGCCTGAAAAGATTCAGACAAACCAAAGCCCCCTTCTTTGAGGTTGTCTAAAAAGATTCAGACAAACCAAAGCCCCCTTCTTAATACGCGCCTTGTTCATTATTGCCCTTGTTTTTACCGCTCATAAGCTCCGACAATATGAGCAGATTCACCATTTTGTCCGCTTGAGCGCCGCCAGCCGCCTGTTTGCGCTGTTTGAGGCAATCGTCGTCCATATCGTAAACGCCGTCGTTATGCACGGAATTGTCTTTACGCGCGGAGGCGTCTTTCTCGCTTTCGATTTTTACGCGTTCGCCGTATTCGCCTTTTATGCTGCTCAGCGTCCCCGCCAGGAGGAAAGCGTCAATCATTTTGTCTAGCGCCGCGTGGCGCTCCGGCGGCGTGAAGGCCTTAAACGCCGATATAAGGCCGACCTCTTTCGGCGGGCGTTCCATAATTTTCCTGTTATGTTCGTCGATAACGCCGCGCAGCCGCGATAGATATTTATCGTGAAAAAAGCCGCACACCATACCGGCCGCCTCCTCCATATCGCTTAAAAGCGCGGCGCGGTTGCTCATAATCCGCGCTATTTCGTAAATATTACTCATCGTTTTAACCCTCCGACAGCAATTTAGATATATCGATAAGCCCCCACCCCTGTTGATTTTTGGGGTATTTCATATCCCGCGCGCAGCTTTTAAGCCGCCGCTTGACCTCGTTCGGGGTTAGCCTCGGGCGCTGCTGAAGAAGCAGGGCCGCCGCACCCGTGACGATAGGGGTAGACATAGAGGTGCCGCTCATGCGCGTATAATTTTCGGGCAAGCCCGCGGCGGCCGCCTGAAATTCGCCGTGCCTGCCGCTATTCCTGCAGGAGGAGGACAGGCACGACACTATATTCGAGCCGGGGGCCACCAAGTCCGGCTTGACCACGCAGGACGAAGTCGGCCCGCGCCCGGAGAAGTTTACCAAAGGGCTGCCCCAGATACGCACGGGGTTAGCGTCGTCGCTCGCGCCCACGGTTATTACCTTGCGGCTGACGCCGGGCGCGGTGACGCTGCCGCCGCGCGGACCGTTGTTGCCGGCCGCCGTCACCACCACAATGCCCATATCCCACAGGGCGGACACCGCCGCTATGAGCGGGTCGCCCTCTCCGCAGTCCGCCGTGCCGATAGACAAGTTGCACACGCGGATATTATATTTCGCATGGTTATCCGCAACCCACTGCAGGCCGGCCAGAACCTCCGCCGACGAGCCGCGCCCTTTTTTATCCAGGATTTTCACGGCGGCGATTTCCGCTTCCGGAGCGATGCCCATATATCGCCCTAAGGACGAAACCCCGTTTCCCGCCGCTATCCCCGCGACGTGCGTTCCGTGGCCGTTGTCGTCGAAGGGGCGGGAAGCGCCGCTCACGAAGTCTTTAAACGCGACTATGCGGTTGCGCGGCGTGACCAAATCATCCGCCGGGTCAACGCCGGTGTCAAGAAAGGCGACGCAGACCCCCCTGCCCGTATAGCCCGCGTTCGCGGCGCAGTCGGCGTTTACGGTCTGACGCGCGGAGTTCATCTGCGCGGTTATGCGCGCCGTCCGGTGAACCGTCCGCACCCCCGAAAGCCCGTCGAGCTTCGCCAGGTCGCTTTCCGCGATTTCAAGGACGACGCTTTTTATTATAGGCAAGATATATTTTATTTTTCCTATTTTTTCCATGTATTCGCGGTCTGAAGCCGCCGTACACTCAATTATAAGGCTGACAGCGCCGCTCATTTGCCGCTCCCCCCTTCTGTAATCATAGTTTATTTTATGAGTTCGCCTCGGCTTGCGTGCAAGCATATTCGGGGTTTTGGGTACATACATTAAAGAAGCGAGGGGGGTATTGTCTATGGAAAATTATGGAAATTACAGGCGAAGGAGATATTACGGGGCGCGGCGGAGCTTACCGAGAGCAAAGGCTGAGCCGAATCTGGAGCCGTCTTTTTTCGGGGCTTTTTGCGCGAGGTGCGCGGCGACGGCGCTAATACTTTTGGTCTTATTTATTATTTGCTTAATCAGAACGGATTTCACGGAGAATTTGCGTACAAGCGTTAAGCGCGCCATAACCGAGCGGGACGATTTCTCGGCGTGGATTTCTGTATTTACGCAAACGGGTTCGGAGGATTTTGACGTTGACCCGGCGGTGAAAGAAGAGTTTTCGGACAGCTCAAAAAAATAAAAAGTTTCAGTGAAAATACCCGCGGTATCACTGAAACTTTCGAGGGATTTGCTCCGCCGGTTTCCGGGGAGGAGACTTCGCCTTTCGGCTGGCGCGAAAGCCCCGTAACGGGGTTGTGGGAATTTCACGACGGCGTGGACATAGCCGTGCCGGAAAACACGGAGGTGCGGGCGGCGGCGGACGGCGTCGTGACTGAGGCGCGGGAAAGCGCCACGTGGGGAAAACTGCTTAAATTCCGCGCGGCGGGCCGCGAGGGCGAGTACGAAGTTATGTACGCCCACCTGAACAAGGTTCTGGTCGGAGCGGGGGAGGAGGTAAAAAAAGGGCAGGCAGTCGCCCTTTCGGGCAGGACGGGCTTAGCGACCGGAGCGCACCTGCACTTCGGCGTGTACAAAAACGGGGAGGCGGTGGACCCGGCGGCTTTTTTGAAGATACAGGGGTAGAGGGATTCGAACCCCCAAAGACGGTTTTGGAGACCGGCGTGATGCCATTTCACTATACCCCTATCGCTTGCGCGGCGGTTATGCTATAATATTCTAACAGACTTGCGCCGGAGTGTCAAGTTAAATTTAAGGGGAGGGGATAGAATTATGAACCAGCTTATCGAGTGCGTGCCGAATTTCAGCGAGGGAAGGGACGGGCGCGTGGCGGACGCTCTGGCGGAGCAGGCCGGGCGCGTGCCGGGTTTGCTCCTGCTTGACGCTACCGCGGACGCGCACCACAACCGGAGCGTGCTGACCCTCGCCGGGGACGAAAGAGCCGTGGCGGAGGCGGCGTTTTTGCTGTGCCGCCGGGCCGCCGAGCTTATTGATTTAAGAAAGCATACAGGGGAGCACCCGCGTATGGGCGCGTGCGACGTGATTCCGTTCGTGCCGCTGTCCGGCGCGGCTATGGAGGACTGCGCCGACATAGCCAGGAGCGTCGGCCAAAGGATATGGGAGGAGCTTAAAATCCCCGTTTATCTTTACGAGCGCGCCGCCGCCGGGCCGGAGCGGGCTAACCTTGCGGACATTCGGCGGGGCGGCTTCGAGGGTTTGGCCGAGAAAATGCGCCTGCCGGAAGGGAAACCGGATTTCGGAGACGCGCCGCACCCGAGCGCGGGAGCCGTGGCCGTCGGCGCGCGCGCGCCGCTTATCGCTTTTAACGTCAACCTGGACACGAGGGACGTGTCCGTCGCGGAGAAAATCGCGAAAATTATCCGCGCCTCCGGCGGAGGCTGGGCGGGCTGCAAGGCGATAGGCGTCCGGCTCGGCGATAAAGTTCAGGTTTCGATGAATATTACGGATTATGAAAAAACGCCGCTTTACCGCGTTTTTGAGACAATCCGCTTCGAGGCCGCGCGGTACGGCGCGGCCGTCCTGGAAAGCGAGGTTGTGGGCCTGCTTCCCGCGAAGGCTCTGGCGGACTCGGCGGCGTATTATATGCGGACGGCGGGCTATGAGTTCGGAAAAACGATAGAAGGCTCCTTATCGCGATTTTCAAAATCGTAGACTGCCGGCGTTGCTCGGTGTTTTTTCGGGCCTCCCCGCGTTTGCGTTCGCTATTTTGGCTCCGCCAAAAAGCTGTTGCAAACGCTCGTGACCCTCTCGCAAGCTTCGCTTGCTGGCCCTTCGACGCAGGTTTTGTGCTTGAGGCCGCACAAAACCTAAACGCGTCTCCGGGTTAAAAACCCTCCGGCACAGTGTTCGCGCCTCCCCACATTTGCTCGGCGTTTTTTGGCGCTTGGTGCCGCGCCAAAAAGCCACCTTCTTGCTCTCGCTATTTTCGCTTTGCGAAAAAGCCGCCGCAAATGCTCGCGCCCGCAAAAAACCTAAACGCGTCTCCGGGTTAAACCCGGGCGGGCAAGAAGGGGGCTTTGGATTGTCTGAATCTTTTTAGACAATCCAAAACACCGAGCAAGTTGGCCTGCCGAAAAAGCCGCCTTCTCGCCGCTGATTTTCCGCTCCGCGCCAGTCAACGTTTTGTAAAATTGCTGTATTCCCCGGTTTCCTCAAGCCAACCGACCGCGCCCTCCGCCCTTAGCCCCGCGAACCACCGGCAGAGCGCCGCCCACATCGCGTAATACGCAGCGATTACGTAAACAGGCCAATATCCCCTGTAAACAAGCGCGAAAGGCAGACGGGAGACGAGCCGGAGAGCGTTTTCGTAGAGCGCGAGCAGGGCGTTCGCGCCGGCCGCGAACGGCACGGCCAGCGCCGGCGAGAACAGCCCCAGGACGCCCATAAGCGCCCCGCAGATGATTGTCGCGGCAAATGTGGGCGAAAGCAGGACGTTCACCGGCACGGAATAAAGCGGAAGGTACGGCAGGGCTTCGCCGCCGATGGGCAAGGTGGCCCAGAACGCGGCGAAAGCCGCCCCCGCGGAGACGCGAAGCCCCTTCGGCAGGCTCCGCCGGGCCGCCCGCGCCGCGCAGAAAGCAAGCGCGTCCTCAATAGGGCCGGTCATAAGTATCAGGCCGAGGACGGCCGAAAAAGACAGTAAAAAGCCTAAGTCCCACAAGGAATAAGGCCGGGCGGCCAGCAAAATCAGCGCGGCCGCGGAGCAGGTCGTCAAGTGGTCGCGCTTCGCGCCGACGAGCGGCGCCAGGCCAGTCACGCCGAAAAAGACGACCGCGCGGGCGCAGCTTTTCTGAAATCCGGTGAAAACCCAATACGACAGCAGGAACGCTATTGTCGCGGCGTAAACCACGGCTTTTACGCGCTTCGCCCGTTTGGACTTTTCGGGCGGCTTTCCGAAGGCCGCGCTCAGAACCGCCGTCAGGAGCCAGTTCGCCGCGAACGCCATTATTGTCACGTGCAGGCCGGAAACAGCCAGAACGTGGTAAATTCCGCCGGTCTTGTAAAGGTCGGCCAGGTAGCCGGGCAAATCGGCGCGGTCGCCCAGGAGCATGGCCTTGAGCGCGGCGGCGCGGTCCGGCGGGAGCAGGCTGTCGTAAAGAGAGGAGACGCGGCCGCGAAGCTCCGCCATAGACGAGAACAAGCCGCCTTTGTGAGATACAAAGTATATAGTTTTACAATTCATTTTGTAACGCATACCGCGCGAGCCGTAATAAATTTTTTCGTTGAAGCCGAACGCCTCTGAGGGCGGCGCGAGTTCCGAAACCTGCCCGCGCGCGGTAAGCTCGTCCCCGATTCGGACTTTGAAGCGCGGCCGGGCGCGGACAAGCAGCTTGCCGTGGTCCGTCCGCATAAGGAGCAGCTTCCGGCCGAAGGAGTCCTCTGACAAGTCGCGAACCACGCCTGAAAAAGAGACGGGCTGTCCGGTTTTCGCGGCTTCCGCCAAGGGTCCGGAGGGGTTTTCCCAAGCGCGGGTATCGCAAAAGCCCAGAACGGCCGCCAAAGCGTAGATTAGAAAAAACGCGGCGAAGCCTTTTCCGCGAAGCCCGCTCGAAAAACAGCCGGCCAGGTTGAAAACGAGCGCCGCGAAAGCGAAAAACAGCGCGGCGCCGGGCGGCGCGGCCCCGGTAACGACTCCGAAAACAAAGAAAACCGTAAACGTGAAAACGACGCGGGTTGAGTGAAATTTCAACGCTTTTCTCCCGGCAAAATGGATTTTTATAATTATACCATATATTTCCCGCCGGCCTCAACAAAGTTCAAATGTTTTTCCAGTTACCGCTTATGAAACGTAATCAGAGCGCCCTCCGAACGCGCCTCGACCGTATCGCCCTCCGTAATCTCGCCTTTCAGCGCCATTTCCGCCAGAGCGTCCTCGATTTTCGTTTGTATGGCCCGGCGGAGCGGCCGCGCGCCGAAGGAAGCGTCGAAGTCATTGGCGCAAATCAAGTCCGTCACCTCGTCGGTTACGTTCACGGTTATGTTCATAGCCGCTTTTATCCGCCCGGTCATCTCGTCGGTCATTATAGATATGATTTGCTTTACGTGCTCCCTTGAGAGGGCGTGGAACACGATTATATCGTCAATCCGGTTTATGAATTCCGGGCGGAAAACGTGCTTCACCTCTTCCATAACGGCTTTTTTCATATCGTCGTAGTTGCGGCTTTCGTCGGCGGAGCCGGTGAAGCCAAGCTTTTTGGGAGATATAATCCTTTGCGCGCCCGCGTTTGAAGTCATTATGATAACCGTGTTTTTAAAATCTATTCTGCGGCCCTGCGCGTCGGTTATGTGGCCGTCGTCCATCATCTGCAGGAGCAGGTTGAAAATGTCGGGATGCGCCTTTTCTATTTCGTCGAAAAGCACGACGGAATAGGGCTTGCGCCGGATTTTCTCCGTCAGCTGGCCGCCCTCCTCAAAGCCGACGTATCCGGGGGGGGAGCCTATCAGCTTCGACAGGCTGTGCTTTTCCATATATTCGGACATATCCACGCGGATAATCATGTCGTCGCGCCCGAAAAGCGCGCCCGCCAGCGCCTTTGAAAGCTCCGTCTTGCCCACGCCGGTCGGCCCGAGGAACAGGAAAGAGCCTATGGGGCGCTTAGGGTTCTTGAAGCCCACGCGCCCGCGCCGGATGGCCCGCGCTACGGAGGACACGGCCTCGTCCTGGCCTATGACGCGCTCGTGCAGGATTCGCTCAAGATTTATGAGGCGCTCGCTCTCCTGCTGCCGGAGCTTTTTGACGGGTATGCCCGTCCAAATGGCGGCGGCCTCCGCGACGGAATCCTCGTCAACTATGTGCGTTGAGGAAGCCGCGCTGCTGGTCCATTCGGCTTTAGCCGTTTTCAGCTCCTCCGTGAGCTGCTTGTGGAGTTTGTTGATACGCGCCGCTTCCTCGTAGGCCTGGGTTTTGACGGCTTCCTCCTTTTCCTGGTCGAGCCGCTTCAGCTCGTCTTCAAGTTTTTTTACGCAGTCCGGCGCTGTGTGAGTCAGCAGGCGCACTTTCGACGCGGCCTCGTCGAGCAGGTCCACGGCCTTATCCGGCAGAAATCGGTCGTTTATATACCGCGCGGAGAGCTTAACGGCCGCTTCGATGGCCTTGTCGGTGATTTTGACGTTATGGTGAGCCTCGTATTTGTCGCGCAGGCCGCGCAGCATCTCCGCGGCGGCCTCCTCGTCCGGCTCCCGCACCGTCACGGGCTGAAAGCGCCGCTCGAGGGCCGCGTCTTTTTCGATATATTTGCGGTATTCGGAGAGCGTCGTGGCCCCCACGACCTGCATTTCCCCGCGCGCCAGGGAGGGCTTCAGGATATTCGACGCGTCGAGGGAACCCTCCGCGCCGCCCGCGCCGATAATCGTGTGAAGCTCGTCAATAAAGAGGATAACCGCTCCGTTTGAGTTTTTGACCTCCGCGACGACTTTTTTAATGCGTTCCTCAAACTCCCCGCGGTATTTCGTCCCCGCGACCAAGAGCGAGAGGTCAAGCGCTATGACGCGCTTGTTTTTAAGTATTTCGGGCACGTCCCCCTCGGCTATTTTTGCGGCCAGGCCCTCCACTATGGCGGTTTTGCCCACGCCGGGGTCTCCGACAAGGCAGGGGTTGTTTTTTGTCCGGCGGCAGAGGATTTGTATTATGCGGGCGATTTCCTCGTCCCGCCCGGTTATCGGGTCAAATTTGCCCTCCGCCGCCATTCGCGTAAAGTCCCGCCCGAAATTCTGCAGAGTGGGGAACGCGCCGGAGGTCTTATCGTAATTATTTTTTTTATTATGGGAATGAGAGAAAGGCGCGCCCGCCGCCAGACCAAAAGGCGGAGGGGGGCTTTGCGGGGCTTGACCGCCGCCGCTTCCGCCGGACGCGTCCCCGAGCATTTCCATCATATCGCTGTAGAGCTTGCCTATGGACACGCCAAGGCTAGCCAGAATACTGACGGCGACGCTCTCCCCGTCTCGGATTATGCCAAGGAGCAGGTGCTCCGTGCCGATATAGCCGCTGCCCATTTTCAGCGCTTCCTGATAGCTAAGCTCCAAAACGCGTTTGGTGCGCGGCGTATAGTCCAGAATCTGGGGGGAGCCGCCGCCGTCTCCCGAAATAAGCTCCGCCAGGCGCTCACGGATGTTGTTTTCGTAAACGCCGGAAAGGGACAGCGCCTTGGCCGCCACGCAGTCCGACACGAGCGCGAGCCCCAGCAGCAGGTGCTCCGTGCCGATATAGTCGTGCCCGAAGCGCAGGGCTTCGTTCTGCGCGCCGGAAAGCGCCTGGCGGGCGCGTTCGGTAAATTTAGCGTTCATATGAGTCCTCCTTCTTATATTGAGAAACTGTTTCTTATGAACTCCGCGCGCAGGGCGTCGGCCTCCGCCTCCCGCAAGGAGCGGCCGCAGTTATGCTGCATAAGCGCGTTCTGGATATTCATCATTATGGCGTAAATATTGTTTTTCGGGCGCTTTTCTTTAAGCGCGCCGGAAACGTAGCCGAAGCGCACTTCCGAAAGCAGCGCCACCGCTTCCTTGAGGCTGATTTTGCGGCAGTGGGTCAGAATACCGTAGGCGCGGTAAACCTTGTCGGCGGTTTCTATATTAGTGACGGCTTTCTGGGCGATGGCGCGCTCTTTTTCGATGATTTGCGCGGTCACGGTGTTCAGCGCGAGTATTATATCCTCCTCGGACTTGCCGATGGTCACTTGATTGGAAATCTGGTAAATACTGCCCATAGGCTCCGTACCCTCGCCGTAAATGCCGCGTATGGTCATACCGAGCTTGCCGACGGCCTGGGCCACGCTGCCGATTTCCCCGACGAACTCAAGCATAGGCAGGTGCGCCATATACGACGCCCGCAGGCCCGTGCCGGTGTTTGTCGGGCAGGAGGTCAGGAAGCCGAAATCTTTGTCGAAAGCGTAGTCGATGCTTTCCTCTATGAGGTCGTCGAGCCGGCTTATCCGCTCCCAGGCCTTTTCCATATTATTCCCAGGAAAGATGGCTTGCAGACGCAGGTGGTCCTCCTCGTTGACCATAACGCTGAGCTGCTCGTCTAGCGTCAGAAAGAGGCCCTTTGGCCCGCGCCGCTTGAAAAATTCGGGGCTTATGGCGTGTTTGTTGACATAGGAATATTTTTCGATGTCCTTTTTTTCGTCAATATTGATTTTTATAAAGTTATTCCAGAAATCCTCCCCGCCGCGCATAAGGGCGTTTTCCGCTTCAGTTATGACGGACTGGGCGGTCTGGTCCGTCTGCATAAGCGTAAAAGGATATTTCCGCAGGTTGCGGGCCAAACGCACGCGGCTTGACATATAGATTCCCGAGTCGTCGATTTCGTCGTACCATTTTCTGGCGTTGTTCATAACTCTGCGCTCCTTCATTAATATTCGCCATAGCAATTTCGTTTGATATTGGCGCTAATAGCCCTCTCGCAAGCTTCGCTTGCCGGCCCTCCGACGCAAGTTTCGCGCCTAAAGCCGCGCAAAACCTAAACGCGTCTCCGGGTTAAAAACCGGGCGGCCGTGTCTGCCGCCCGAAAAAGCCGCCTTCTTGAACAACGCCAATCAAATATGGAATTGCTCTAGTCGCCTAATTTTTTTATTTCGTCGCGCAGGCGGGCGGCTTCTTCAAACTCCTCCCGCTCGACGGCTCGTTTAAGACGGAGCTTGAGCTTCTCGGCCTCTCGCACGGCAAGGGCGCTTTTCGCGCAGCGCGAAGGGAATTTCCCTTCGTGGATATTGCCGCCCTGAATGTTTTTTATGACCTGCGCAAGCTCGCTCCTGAAATGGCTGTAACACTTGGCGCAGCCGAGCTTGCCGGTTTTTTTGAAGCTCTCGAAGCGCAGACCGCATTCCCCGCAGGCAAGCCCGGCCAGCGCCTCCCGCCGGGGGGAGGCTGAATCGCCGGAGGGGGGCGCGCCGTATAAGGAGTTCAGAAACCCGTGCAGGAGGTTGTTGAAAGTAAGGGATATATTATTTTCCGAGGCGCAGTCGTTGCACAGGTATATGTCGGTTTTTTCGCCGTTCACCAGCTGAGTCAGGTGGACGGAGGCGGGCTGAAGGTTGCATTTTTCGCACAGCATTAAATCACCTCTTCGTTTTCGTCTGTATCCGTTTATAGTTAATGTTATTATAACACAAACGAAACAAAAATTGAAAGCTAAGCTTAAGATATATTAAAATAGGGATACACCCTTCCGGCTCCGTGAGCATAACTTATAATTATAACACGAAACACAAAATTTGTCAAGAGGTGCGAAATGGAACAATTATCACAAAAGCCGTACAACGAGGGCTTTTCGGGCGGGACGGCCGCTTTTTCGGCGGCGCGCCATACGGAGCGCGCGGACCGACGCCCCGAGCGTCACGCGGGGTATGAGCTTGCGCGGGCGTATGTGCCGCTTCAGCAGGCGCGGGAATATTACTGCCCGGAGCGGTCGCTGGCCGAGGGGACCGTTTACCCGGAGCTTGCGCGCCCGTACGCGCCGGGGAATTAGGGGGTATTCGTATGGACAGACGGCAGGTGTTGTTGAAAAAACTGACAATTCTTGACTTTATGGCGACTGACATAGGGCTTTATCTTAACACGCACCCGGACGACTACGCGTCCGTGCAAAAGTACAACGCGATTGTCGAGGAAGCCAAAGCGGCGCGGCGCGAGTATGAGGCGGCCGCGGGTCCGCTGACGTCTTGGCGGTGTCCCGTGAATAAAGAAATTTTCGAGGGGGACTGCTATTTCCCGTGGGAAAAGGAATTTAACTGCGGACTGACTGAAAAGCCGCCAAAGGAGGGCTTTTAATGTGGGTTTATGAGAAAAAGCTGGAGTATCCCGTGAAAATCAAGCGGTGCGACCCGAAGCTGGCTAAGGTGATTATTACGCAGTACGGAGGGCCGGACGGGGAACTCGGCGCGGCGCTCCGCTACCTTTCGCAGCGGTTCACGATGATAACGCCGGAGGCCAAGGCCACGCTGAACGATATAGGCACCGAGGAATTAGAACCGATAGGTTATCGATTAACAAAGGTTAAAACGCCTACGGGCTTTTAACGGCACGACATAGCTGTACACTATGCAAGGCGGGGTTTATCCATTCCTCCCCCGCCTTTTTCGCGCCTATATATAAAGTAGGAAAGGAATGGAAAAATAAAAATCCGAAAGGAATGGTATCTATGACAACATTAGCGTTTTACAACAACAAAGGCGGCGTGGGCAAGACCACGGCAACAATCAACATCGCATACGCGCTTGCCGAAATTGGCAAGCACATTTTAGTTATCGACTGCGACAGTCAGCGCAATACTTCACGGTTTTTCGGCGGCGGCGAAGCGGCGGGCGTGATTGAGGGGATAATTGACCGCATAGCGGATAAATTTTCGGACGGGAGCCCCATATCACGAACGCGATACCCGAACATTGACGTGATGTTACTTGACGATGTTCATATTCTCGAGGAGAAAACCGTTCGCGAGCTTTATGACTTCGCCGTGCTCGACCTGCCGCCCGCGATGAACGAATACACGAGCGATATATTACGCCTTTGCGACTTCGTACTCGTGCCGATTGAACTTGAAAGTTTTTCCATACAAGGCTTGTCGAACGTGTCCGAAACTCTGAGCGCGGTCGGCAAGCCGTTCTGTTGCTTTGTAAATAAATACAACAAAAGCGTAAAGGCGCACGAAGCTATGTTTACCCTCGCCCGCGAAAATTTGGGCGATATTCTGCTGAATACGCCGCTTCCCTACTCTCCCGCGATAATTAACAGCATAACCGCAGACAAGACCGTCGCGGAATATTGGCGGTTTTCGCCCGTGCTGTATTCGCTCGGCGGATTGGTCGAGGAAATCCTTCAAAATGTTGAGAAATTAGACAAATTAGACAAGTTTGACGAACTCGGAAAGGCGGTCGGTTGATATGGGCGCGTTTCAAGTGGGCGGCAACGCCTTTAACAGCTTCAAAAAAACACAGCAATCCGACGCGGCGGGGCGCGTTCAGATGATTGAAATTGACAAACTTGTCCCGCACGAGGAAAATTTTTACAGTATGAACGATATAGAGCTTCTCGCGGAGGATATTGAACGACAGGGATTAAGGCATAATCTCGTTGTAACTCCGCTCGAAGGCGACAAGTACAAAATTATTTCTGGACACCGCAGATACAGGGCGGTTATTTTTTTGCGGGAGCAGGGGCGGTACCTTTCCGCCCTTGTCCCCTGCTCCGTGGGGACTATGAAAACAGACGACGAAGAAATGTTCGACCTCATAATGATGAACGCCACCGGGCGGGAGCTGACGGACGCGGAGCGCGTGAAGCAGTATGAACATTTGAAAAGGATACTGGAAGCGCGGAAAGCGGACGGTGAAAAATTCGGGCGTATAAGGGATAAAATAGCGGAAACGCTGAATGTTTCTATCGGCCAAATATCAAAAATAGAACATATTGAGAATAACGCCGTGGAGGAAGTTAAGGAAGCCATTAACGCGGGAAGCCTTTCAATATCGACCGCAAATGAAATAGCGAAACTTGGCGCGGAAGAACAGCGAGAAATCCTTGAAAGTAAGCCTGCGCGAGAAATAAGCTATAAGGAAGCCAAGGCAAAGGTCTCCGGAGCCAAAGAAAAAAATGTGACACATGTGTCACAAAACTCCGGCGAGGATTCCAACGAAGCTGACAGCGAGAACGCCGCCATAACCGCCGCCGAGATTGACAACTTCCTCACGCGGCAATACAAACTTTACGACGTTAAATCCAACGTTGTGTCCTACTTTTCGGGCGAATTGAGCAACTCCAAACGCGCTGAATTTCTTAAAAAAGAAAAAGGATACAGCGGCGGCATTTATGAGGATTTTCCCGAGGGCTACTACAACTTTATTCCCGGAAAAGGGATAGAGCTATCAAAAAACCATGGCAGAGCTGACAAAATTTTGGTTACGCTGACTTGGAGCGAAGCGGCGCGGCGGATTGGCAAGCTGATTGACGAGGGGCGGTATATGTCCTCCGCAGAGGATTCCGAAGCCCCGGACAAAGCCAAGGAAACGGCGGAGGGCGAAACGAAAACGCCAAGCGAAACAACAACTGGCGAAGCAACGGAAACTGACGACGCGGGCAACACCGAATCTGACGACACAGATAAAGCCGACATCTCGCCCTCCGCGCACGACGACGAGAGACACGAAACCTTGTCCGCGTGGCTCGGCTACGCGGTGCAGTCTTGCGAATCGTTAAACCTTTCATTTCAGCAAACCGAGGATTTTTTGTATTTTTTTAAGGAGTTTTTCCGCGAACAATCTTTCGAGGAAGCCGCGAAAACGTACAAAGAAAGCAAGTATTACGCGCAAAATCCGCAAGCCGAGCAATTATGACAAAGAAAGAGGCCGTGGCAAATATGTCTATCGGAGAACGAATTGCCCTTGCGCTTGAACGTTCCGGCAAAAGCAAGGCGGATTTAGCCCGTTATTTAGCGACACGGTCCAGTACGGTGGAAAACTGGATTAAATGCGGCAGCGTTCCAGCCGCCACAGCAATAATGCCTATTTGCGAATTTACGGGAGTATCGCTTGAATGGATTTTGTCGGAAGATAATGAAACGGTGCAAACCCGGCAAAAAACCGCTGAAAATAAACCGTCGGTTGAGCGTTGCGGACGAAATCTTTCGCTGAAAATTGCTGAATTGCGTAAAAAACACAACGTAACATTATCTCAGTTAGGACGAGAATTAGGAATAAAACCTCAGTCGGTAAGCCTTTTGGAAAAGGGCGTAAACGCGCCAAGTTTTGAAACCTTAATCCTGCTTGCTGACTTTTTTGACGTATCAATCGACTGGCTTGTCGGGGAAGGCGGCGAAATTGACAAAAATGAGCGGCTTGTGCTGAAATCCGACGAACGCGAACTGCTTGCCGAATACAAACGGTTGGACGAAAAAAGCAAAGCGCGGGTTTCGGAACGAGTTAAGGTTTTGTTGGAATAGAGCGGCGAAAACGCTTGTTGAAGCCGTCCTATTGGGAGTGCGGTTTTTGATGATAAAAAATGCTTCGGCGGGGAGGTGTGTTATTCTGAATATTGAAAATGAAAACGATATTTGCAACGACATCGGCGGAGTTCCGCAAAAACCGCAAGAATATCCAAAGTTCTTGTATGTGGTTGATTGCATGGACAAAACCGTCAGAATTATGGCGGGGTTTGCCGCCATTCTCACAGCGTTTTATGTAACCGCCATATGCATTAGCGTGACAATCATTTTTATTCAATACTATATAATCCCAACTATAAATAATCCCGACTATATACTGCCTTTTCGAGAGAATCAGAGGTGTTCAATACGATAAAATGCAGGCTGAAATCATTGCAGACGGAACGAGGCTTTCTCAAAAAAGATGTCGCGGAAGCGGTCGGCATTTCAAGCGTTGCGTATTACCGATATGAAACTGGGGCACGGAAACCCGATATTGACACACTTATACGGTTATGCGCCTACTTCAATGTTTCATCGGATTATCTTTTAGGATTATCTGACGAATCTAAGCCGCATTCGCCGGATTTGCAAGAACGCGCAAAAATGCTTTTGAATGAAAAACGAGAGGTGTAAAAATGTCTGCCGGAGGAACTGAACCACGTGAAATAACGCCGGGGAGCGGAATGTCATTCAGCGCGAAGCTCGAAATTTGCAAAAAGTTTTTAGAATTGTCCGAGCAAGATGAATCCGTAATTGTCATAGACCCGGAACGCGACTATGCCAATAAAAACAAAGAAAGTTGGTGATTATTTTATGAGTGATATGAACGGCGTTGACGACTTGGCAAGCGCGGCTGTGCGCAGTATTCAGCTTGCCCGTGAATTGCTGGAGCTTCTGCTGAAAACAGGGCAAATAGCGGCGGCGATAACCAAAGGGACCGCGCAAATCGGCGTTGGCGTTGTCGGGTTGGGCGTCGCGGCGGGCAAGGCGATTTACGACCACGCTTCGCCGACGGGGCGCGTTTTAGCCGAATCGCGGCGCACGGGACAGCCGATAATTGAACAAAAAGCGATGCCAATTGACGCTATGGACAAATTAAAGCAAATGTGCGCGGAGCGCAATATTCCCGTGGCGTTCAAGACTGCCAAAAACTCAAAATTTGTAACGGCGATGTTCGCGGGCGGCGACAAAGATATTTTCAAGGACACGCTGACGGAACTGACGACCGACAGACTCAAAGCGAAACCGCAGGATTTCGCTTTTTTTAATGTCAAGCCGGGCGCGGTTTCCGGGCTTAAAGGCTTGTGCGAACAAAACGGAATAGAAGTCAATTTTGTTCAAACGAGCAGTGACAAAGTGGCCGTTGTTTATAAAATAAAAGACCAAGCCACCCTTGACATCATCAAAAATGATTTCAAAAAAGCCGCCGAAAATGTGTCAAAAGAGTTTGCTTTTGAGCATAAGCCGAATGGCAAATTTTCTTTCAGACAAGGCAATTCGTTATCAAAGGACGCGCCCGAATTTACGACGAAACGGCTTCCGACACGCGCCAAGCTCGAGCAAATTTTGCAAGATAGATTTGGCTATGACAGTGTGTCGTCAAAACTGGCGGCTGACAAATTCGCCAAAAGTTTGTCAGATGAACAACGGCGTTATTTCGGGCAGGACACACGGCAAGTCGAGCTTATAAAAAACCTTGACCGTGATATAAAATTGCCGGGCGACCCGATAACTCTGCGTGATTACAGCTTTACGCGGCTGAGGTTCAGCGACGACGACGTTGACAGATTTAACGTGATGAACGACGGGGATAAGGCTGTGACACTCGCGCCGTCACAAATGACAAGAATGCAAATGGAAGATTTAGTCA
Organism: Clostridiales bacterium; assembly: GCA_031287685.1. Classification (GTDB taxonomy): domain Bacteria; phylum Bacillota; class Clostridia; order Lachnospirales; family WQUN01; genus JAITSQ01. The sequence goes on from JAITSQ010000034.1 coordinate 47,218, forward strand.
AACAGCACTTCGGAGTGACCGACCCCGAAGTCGTCAAGCATATCTGCGACAAAACGGAAGCCTTGTCAAAAATGATGAGCGAACAAAAACAGCGCGGATTTGTTGAAGTTGACAAAATTTCAAAAGACAAGGCGACCGCAGTTGTCGACGGCAAAAAACTTACGTTTTCACTCGCGCCGAGCGACAAATTAAACTCAATACGGCGTATTTCAAAAGCCTTCGGTATACCGCTGAAAGACGCGCAAGCGGTTTTCAAAGCCGCCGAGAAACAAAGCGTTTTGGCAAATAAAATTAAACTTGCCGTCGAAAAAGTCAAAAACGCCGCGACGCCGATTAAAGACAAAAAGGCGAAAAAAGGCGCGATATGAAAGGCGTGATTTGTTGGCAAAGATGAAGAAAAAAACGGGCGCGGCGGGGTATGTAGTCTATGGTTTACTGATTGTCGCCGCGCTTTATTTCGCGGCGGCGCTCGGAACCGCCGCTGATTTGTCAAAAGGCGAGGAGGGAAAAATTGATTTTGATAAAATTGACATTGAAGCCGCCTTGAAAGAGCCTAAACTGGTGTTTTCAGAGTGGACTCGCAAGAAAAGCACCGCCGGGCAATTCGCGTTTTTTACCGCGTTTGGCATTGGCATTTACGCTCTTGTCAAAATCACGGATAAAAAAGCCTGTCACCGCAGATTCGAGGAGCACGGCTCGGCGAGGTGGGGGACAAAAGGCGAAGCGAAAAAACTGCTTGACAAAGATAAATCTTGCAATATAATTTTGACAAATGATGTGAAAATGTCGCTGAACACCCGGATGCACCGGGAAAACTTGAATATTCTTGTCATAGGCGGCGCGGGAAGCGGTAAATCACTGTTTTTTGCCAAACCCAATATTATGCAGATGAACACATCAGTTGTCGCGACCGACCCGAAAGGCGAACTGCTGTCCTCGACGGGGAAAATGCTCGAAAAAAACGGCTATAAAGTGCGGGTTTTCAACCTTATCGATATGAAGCACAGTCATAATTATAACCCGTTTAATTATGTTTATGATGAAAAAATGGCAGATGAGGAAATCGTGAAAACGCTAAACCCCGCAAGCGTAATTAAAATGGTCAATGTGTTTATGAAAAACACAAAAGACAAAAACGCGACGGGCGGCGACCAGTTTTGGGACGACGCGACGAGGAGCCTTTTGTCCGCGTTGTCATTTTATTTGCTCGAAACCGAGCCGGAAAGGGCAAATTTCGGCAAGGTGACGGAGCTTTTGAAACTTGCCAAAGTAAGCGAGGACGCGGAAGTGAAGTCCGAGCTTGACGAACTTTTTGACGAGTTGGAGGAAAATGACAAGTCGTCGCTGGCAGTCTCGTATTACAAAGATTTCAAAATGGCGGCGGGCGACACCATGAAATCCATTTTGATTTCTTGCGCGGCGCGGCTTCAATTTTTCAATTTGCCCGAAGTTAAGGATTTGACACATACTGACAATTTGGAACTTGACAAATTAGGCGACACGAAAAACGCTTTATTTGTCATAATTCCCGCAAGCGACAGAACTTTTAACTTTCTCGCGGCGATGATGTACACGCAGATGTTTGACTGCTTGTATAACCGCGCTAATTTCGTCCACGGCGGACGGCTTAAAGTCCACGCCCGGTGCATACTTGACGAGTTCGCCAATATCGGTCAAATTCCGGATTTTGACAGCCTTATAACGACAATGCGAAGTATGGAAATTTCCGCGAATGTCATTATACAAAATTTGGCGCAATTAAAGGCGATGTACAAGGACACTTGGGAGTCAATTGTCGGCAATTGCGACAGCTTGTTGTTTCTCGGCGGACAGGAGGAAAGCACGTTAAAACTGCTGTCCGAGAAACTCGGCAAGGAAACAATTGACATAAAAAGCCGTAATCGGACAAGAGGCATGAAAAACAATTCCTCCTCCGAAAACAATAGTATTTCCGGGCGTGAGCTTATGACAATTGACGAAATTTCAACGATGCCAATGAGCGATTGCTTGTTATTCATCCGCGCGTATCACCCGTTTTACGGCAAGAAGTTTGACACTTTCAAGCACGAGAGTTATGAACTTTCAGGCGATTTTGACAAGTCAAATATTTACAGCGTAGAGGAAATAGCGACCGCCAAAACGCCGCCGGAGGAGGACGGCGCGAATAAAGTCGAGGCGGAATTGCCGGTAGTTGACCCGGATATTAAAGCCGTGATTGAAAACCTTGCCGAGCTGAAAAAGAATACGGGCGCGGAATTTACAACCGAATTGCCGGACGAAGCCGACGATATTGTCGAAGTTGACGAAAGCGGTTTTGACGGCTCGGAGGGCGGGTTAGTCAATGAATTTGACAGAGAGGAGGAACCTGCCGAAGATGAAAAGTTGTCATATGTGTCAACTGAAAGTCCGGCAGAAGCCGATGACGACCTTGAAAGCCAATATATTTAACAAAAATGAAGGTGGTGCTTATGAAAAATTTGCTTGGTGAGGAAGCTGTATTTCCAACGTTTGCGGAAACAGATTTGCTTTGGGACGGTCACGTTCCAACGGACGAGGAATGGGCGACACAGCCGCTGACCTCAGAAAATTTGAACGACGTTTTAAGCGGCGCGTTGCTCGACACGACGGAGCCGCTTGTAATGCGGCGCGACGAGGTTCTTATTGAGTAAAAAGCTGCCGCGTATGGCGTGGCGACGAAAAAATAACAACAAATACAAAAATTATATAAGGGAGAGATTTTTGTGCGTAAATTCAAGGAAGTCGTCAAGAAATTTGTTTTGTCGAAACAGAGCGTTGACCAAAAGATTTTGCAAGCGGGAATTACCGTTTTTATGAGCCTTATGGGCTATTCCATAGCCTACGCGGACGGCCCGGATATGAGCAAATTTGACGAGCTGATGGGATTCTTTGCCGCCGGAATTCAAAAAGTCGGTCTCGCCGTCGGTTTCTGCGGCGGGGTTATGTTCGCTCTTGCCATAAAAAACGACGACGCGGACGCCAAACAGCGCGGATTGTTGACCTTGGCGGCAGGGTTCATCACATTTGCCTTAGCTCAAGCGTACACAACTTATTTTTCAGCATAAAAAGAAGGTGTTCAAGTGAATTATGACGGGCTTTTCGAAACAATCCATGGGAACATTGACTTAATGCAGCAAATTTATATTTTCGCAAGCGGGCTTTTATCAAAAAGCCCCTCCGACCTTCATTTAGAAGGTGTTACAGACGGGATAGGAATTGTTGCTATGTCGCTTGCCGCCACGCTTTTCCTTATGGATTTTTTCCAAAAAACCCTTGACTTTGAGTGGGTAAAATGGGAAAATGTCTTGGTTTTATGTATGAAATGCGTTTTTGTCAAGTGGATTGTTGGTCACACGAACTATTTTATGGAGCTTATGTCGGGTGCGTTCGGGCAATTTGCGGCAAGCGTTTCGGGCGGCAACGCTACCGTGTTCGCAAATGAGGGTGATAATTTGACCTACGCATTTTTAGGCGGTGAAGTGGCGGCGCACATCTTAGAATTCGACCCCGGCATACTTAACGGAAACATATTGCTTAGGTATTTGTATCTATTGCCATCATTTTTTATCATTTATTTAGCGCTTCTCGGCGTTGTGCTTATGATTGTAAGCAGATTTTTGGAACTTATAGTATACACAATGCTTGCGCCGATTCCGCTTGCCACGTTCGCCTCGTCTCATACTGCGGAAATAGGCAAAAGTTTTTTGAAAAATTACGTAGCGGTTATACTACAGGCATTCGTTATTGCGGTAATGTTTCTATCATATCAAACGCTTATTGAATTTATGATGGGGACAGGCACTGAGTCCAAGTTAACGCTTCAAGACGGGTTGGGAGTAGTGCTTGCTTCGTTTGCTCTGTTCGGCGCGGTCAAAAAATCGGACGATTGGGCTAAAAAAGTCTGCGGCGCGATGTAACTTTATTTTCAGAAAAGCAGTCATTTATTGGGCTGTCTTTTTTACAAAGCATATAAAAACTCTTGACATTTCGCTATCGTATATGCTATCATATGAGATAGAGGTGTTCCTATGAAAATAAGCAAGCGGAAACAACCCATAAAATACCTCAAGGCGGCAGACAAAAACACCCGCGTCAAACTCAACAAAGCGATTGACGGGCTTTTGGAATGGAGAGGGGATATTGTCAAGATAAAAGGTACTGATATGTTTAGACTAAAAATTGGCCATTATCGAATAGGATTCAAGGTTGACGCGCAAAATGGCATAATATCCGTAGAAATAGTATTGCCGCGCGGAGAATTTTATAAAAATGCCGAGAGGAAATGACGTATGACGCAAACTGAATTTCTGAAAAAAATGGAAGAAACGCCGGAAGCCGAGCCTGATGAATATGATTTTACATTGCTTAAAATGGCAAAGCTACAAGACAAAACCGAGAAAAGCGGGAAAATAGTTCTTAGGCTCCCGAAATCCCTCCACAGCGAATTGGCTGACGAAGCAAAACGCGAGGGCATAAGCCTAAATCAATATTGTCTTTACAGACTCGCGAGGAAATGAGATTAAGCCGTCCGCCAGGGCGGTTTTTGTTTGCGAAAAATTCAAGAAAGGAGTGATAGCTTTGCTTGAAATAAAAATACCGAAAGAAATAGAGGATTACGAACCGAAACTCGCTTGGGGGCTGACGACGAAAAACATCATTTCCGTCGCGGTGATTGCGATTACAGCGATTCCTTTGTATGTTTTTGGCAGACAATACTTGAGCGCTGACGAACTGCAATGGATTATAATGCTCATTGTCGCGCCCATCGCGGCGTTGGGCTTCTTTCCGAAGTGGAACGGGATCAAGCTCGAAAGCCTTTTGAAAAACTGGTGGAACATGAATTGGAACCCGCAAAGGCGCAGATACGGCGAGATTTCGGTGTTTTGGCTTGCCCGCGCCGAGATTATAGAAGACGATTTGAACATTCAGCGAGTGCAAGCGAGGATTGACAAAAAATCAGCCAAACTCGCTAAAAAGAACGTTAAAAAGTCAAAGAAAACTCAAAAGACAAAAAAATAAGAACGGGGGAATTTAACTTGAAAAAAGAAGAAATTGAAGTTGTAACCGAGAAAACCAAAGTATCAACCGCGACGGAAAAAGACCGTAAACGCCTTGCCAAAATTGACGACAAAAAGCGTGTGCAGGCGCAGAAAGACCGCGAGCGCATCGTCAAAAAAGCCGCCAAGCCCAAGAGTAAGCTGCAAAAGAAATTCAGCGGCGGCAAGCGCAAAGTGGCAAAAACGGTGCAGGAAACTATGCCTTACATCAAGGTTTGCGACAATTTTATTTTTCAAGTTGACAAAGAAAAATACAGTAAGACTTACATTTTTGACGATATAAATTATACCTCCGCCGACACGGACGAGGAGGAGCGTATAATGCTTGCTTACGGGGCTTTGCTCAAAGGATTTGACAGCACTTTTGACATACAAATAACAATTCACAATAACCGAATTAACGAGAAAAGTTTTCGTGAGCGCGTGTTTATCAAGCCGTCAAACGACGGCTATGACAAATACCGCAACGAGTACAATGGTATGCTCAAAAGTCAAGTGGTTGACGAGCAAAACGGCGGCAAGGGCATAATCTGCCGGAAATATCTGACAATCACGGCAAACGCAATCAGCGTCGAAACGGCGCGGCAAAAATTCAAGTCCGCTGAAACGCATATAAGAATGGCGTTTCAGAAAATCGGAACTCGCGTCGAGACGCTGAACGCCAACGAGCGCGTCCGGATTTTGGCGGATATTTTTCGCGGCGCTGACAAGGAAATTTTTGAGATTTCCGAGAGCGAATTTTTGCGCAGGGCTGAAAAAAATTTGTGCTGTCCCGATTATTTTGAGTTTCGGAATGACTATTTTATGTATGACGACAAATATGCCCGCGCTATTTTTGTTCGGCAGCTGCCCGCGTCTATGAGCGATTTAATTTTGACGGAAATTCAAAGCACAAATTTGGAACTTGTGTTATCGCTGAATATCGCGCCTGTGGAGCCGGAGGAAGCTATTAAAAAAGTGGGACGGCAAATAACGTCAATTAAACAGGAGCGATTGGCAAAAGAGAAAAAAGCGTCCGAACGCGGCATTTTCAGCGATGTTTTAAGTGACGAATTGAAGCGCAGCTTGTCCGAAGCGGAGGAGCTTTTGAGCGATTTGCAATCAAAAGACCAAAAAATGCTGCTTGTCAATATTGTCGTTATGGTCGTCGCCGAGAATTACGAGGAATTGGAATTAAACAGCGAAAAAGTGTATGGCGTTTTCCGAAAATATATGTGCACGGCGGGCGCGGCGTTCCTCAATCAAGAGGAATGTATGGCTTCGGCTCTGCCCTTGGGCAATTGCCGCCTGTCCGTCCGGAGGACGCTGACGACCGAGTCAACCATTGCGTTTATGCCGTTTAACGCTACGGAAATGTCGCAGGACAAAGGTGTTTATTACGGGCTGAATCAAACGACGGGCAATTTAATTTTGTTCAACAGAAAAAGTTTGATTAACCCAAACGGCTTTATATTGGGCAGTCCGGGCGGCGGCAAGTCATTTTTCGCGAAGCGAGAAATAGTCAATGTGTTTTTGTCAACTGACGACGAAATTCTGATTATTGACCCCGAACGCGAGTATACAAAGCTCGGCAAAGCCCTTGGCGGCGAGGTTATTTACATTTCCGAAAACGCGCTCACTCATTTTAATCCGCTTGAAATTGTCGTCACCGACGACGACACGGACGACCCGATACGCTCAAAATACAATTTTTTCTTGTCGTTTTTTGAAACAATTATGGGCGGCGAGGTTTCGCCGGAGCAAAAGACAATTATTGACAACTGTTTGCACAAAGTTTACGCCGAATTTATGGCGGGGACGGCTCCGATGCCGACCCTTGAAGATTACTATAACGTGCTGACGGAACACCCCGACCCCGGCGCGAAAACGCTCTATACCTCGCTTGACCTCTATGTTCACGGTTCGATGAACGTGTTCAGCCACGCTTCAAATGTGAACGCGGACAACAGAATTGTCATTTATGACATAAAGGATTTGGGCAAGCAGTTAAAGCCGCTTGGAATGATGATTGTCCTTGAAAATTTGTGGGGCAAAATTGTCAAAAATCGTCAGCGCGGCAAAAACACGTGGATTTACATTGACGAAATTTATTTGCTTTTCCGAAGCGAGGAAAACGCCAACTTTTTGTATGAATTATACAAACGGGCGCGGAAATGGGGCGGCGTACCGACCGGAATTACGCAGAATGTCGAGGATTTATTGCGGAGCGAAACCGCGCGGGCAATGTTGTCAAATACCGAGTTTGTCGTTATGCTTCGACAAGCCGCCAGCGACCGGGAGGAGTTGGCGCGGCTGCTCAAAATCCCCGAGGCGATTATGGAATTTGTGGTGGGAAGCCCGGCGGGAAGCGGTTTGCTGTACGCGGGCGGGTACGGTTGTATACCGTTTCGGGATTATTTCCCGAAAAATACCGAGTTATATAAGCTGATGACGACAAAGTTCGGGGAATAATTTGAGCTTGCTCGGTGTTTGGGTTTGTCTAAAAAAATTTAGACAAACCCAAGCCCCCTCCTTGATAAAACGCGGCGAGTGTGGTATAATGTGTTTGAAAGCGAGGAATTTGCCATGAGAACGCCAAAAATTTACATTGAAACGTCGGTTTTCAATTTTTACTTCGCCGACGACGCGCCGGACAAGCGAGAGGATACAATAAAATTGTTCGAGGAGATACGGCAAGGGAAGTATGAGCCGTATACATCTCTTTTTGCTATTAAAGAATTGCAAGACGCCGAAGAACCTAAGCGGAGCCAAATGCTTGACCTCGTTACGCGATATGGTGTTGCCACACTGCTCGGCAATGATGAAACGCAGCTATTAGCGGATATCTACGTCACCGAAGGCATTATACCTTTGAAGTATCTTACAGACGCGCTCCATATCGCGGCGGCAACGGTAAGCTATTTAGATTATGTTGTAAGTTACAATTTTAGGCACATAGTTAAGCTGAAAACTATCGCTATGACTGAAATAGTTAACTTGCGGGAACATTACAAAAAAATAGGAATACTTTCTCCAACGGAGGTGATTGAAGATGTTGAATGAACCGAAAGCAATGAGAGAAATTCACTCAATACGCGTGGAAATCTACGAAAAAATTAAAGACATGTCGCCAGAGGAGCGTACAGCGTATTTCATTGAATCCACGAAAGAAACAGTTGACAAGTATGGAATCAAAGTTGAAACGCCGCGATCAGCCGTCGCTTTTGCGAGGCGGTGATTGAAAAGTTATATAACCTTAAATTAACCGCGAGGAACGCGCTTACCGCGTTCCTTTTTATTTACAGAGGTGATGGAATGTCAAAGCCGCGTTTTAACGCAAACAGCCTAAAAATAACAAGCACAGGCTCACCGACGCTCCAAAAAATGTTGTCGCCGGAAGCCGCGAAACATTTAAGTTACTCATTTTCGCGGAAAAGACTTGAAACAGCGTTACAGCCCGAAAACCGAGCCGCGCAAGGCACCTTATCTGAGCAGGAGCAACGAGGAAAAGCTGCCAAACGCAAATTGATACAGCTTTACCGGACGGCGGGGGATGTTCGGGAAAACGCCGACAAATACGCCCGTCGAGCCCTCGGAGAGGGCGGCGGGAGCGGCGGCAAACAAAAATTAGACCTTTTGCGAGACGAACGCAAAACAGGCAACGCGTCACTTGGTTCGGACGGCTTCGAGGTTCTGAAAACAACGGTGACAAACATCAGAATAACGCCCAAGAAACCTGCTAAACCCGCAAAAATTAAGCCGAAAGCGCGGTTGAATCGGCAATTATCGCGGGAGCTTTCGCGAAAAAGATTCCGATTGAAAAGCCTAAAAAGGGGAATCTCGCTTAACATAGTCAAAACAACCATCGCGAAGCGCGATAAATCTCTGCGGACAAACGGCGGATTTGTGCGGAAACTGAAAATAACAAGGTATAGCAAGCGGCTTAAAAATGGCAAAAAATACGCCGGCAAAAGGCATATACTGTGGCGGAGTTTGACAACGCGATTTCAGCGGCGAAAATTTCAACGGCGAAGAACGATTGAAAAATTTGTCAATAAAAAACGCAAGCGGGATTTAACAAAAATAGCCGCGCGGGAGGCCGTCCAAGCGGGCGCGAGCGGGCTTTTCGCTCAAACGGGCAAAAATTTTAACGATATGCCGGAATCGCACGACGACGGCACGGGAAGTATGCAAACTCTGCGTTCGGCGAAAGAATTTTATAACAACGCGCAGAGCAAAATTGACGTGACCAAGGTTGTTTATGGGGACGTTAAACAAACCTCAATTGACGCGAAAAACGCCGCGCAAAAAGTCAATGATTTCAGCCAAAAGTTGTTCAAGAGAACGGATTTAGGACTTAAAACCCGCGTAAATCGCTCATTGACAAAAAGGAAGGTAAGAACAGTCAAGACTGTCAATGTCAAAAAGTCATATCAAACCCGCCAATACGTCGCAAAAACGCAAAAAGCGGCGGAAAAGGCTAAGTACGCCGCCGCAAAAGCTGCGGAAACAATACGCAAAATAGCCCTTGCCGCCAAATCAGCGGCGGCGGCGCCCGCCGTAATGGTCGGGGCGCTTGTAATCGTGCTTCTTTGCGTGGTCGTCGCGTCCGCAAACGCCTTGTTCAGCGGAAATCAGACTACTGTAATC
>JAITSQ010000017.1 GCA_031287685.1 Clostridiales bacterium
GCGTTCGTTTTCACGAAAAATATTGACAAACGCAACAACACGACGGCCTATACCGCCAAAGCCGCTGATATAAACGAATTTTCCGATTTATCCATAGGAGACCGCGTGACGATTCCCGATGAAAAATTAGGGCTTGGCGGCGAGGAGAATTTGCGGATACTGTCCGTAACCCGCAATTTGCTGGATACTATGAAAATCAGCCTTGAAATATGCCAGTGGCGCTTCGGCGCGCCAAACAGGGAGGAGAGCCTTGCCGGCCAGTATCGGGGCCTTTACGAGAGAGAATCCGGCCCCGGCCCCGGCGAACAAATCACCATCGACAAATGCGTGGCCCTTGTCTCCGCCCCGCCCGGGGACCGCTTCTCCTCCTACGAAATCTCCGGCGAGATTCCCGCCTTTTCCGCCGCTTACGACGTAATCCCCAGCTCCCCCATAGTCGAGTACGAATTCGGCGAGCGGCCCGACGTGTTCTATATTAACGGCTATCCGACGACCAACAAGCTGATACTCGCGTCGCCGATGGAGGACGTGGAACTGCCCGAATCCAAGAAGAAAAGCACGGTCGCAAAATTCGTGCCGAATATGGAGCAGTGGGGCGAAATACTCTCCACGCTCGAACATGAATAACTGTACCCGCTGATTTTCCTGACTGCCGCGCTGGGATTAAGGCGTTCGGAAGTCGCCGCGCTTAAATGGGAAGTGTACGACGATAAGGAGTGGATGCTTGAAATCAAGCACACGATAGCGGACGGAGAGTTTCGCGAGAACGTGACGAAATCCGGCAGCAGCCGCAGGCGATGCAAACTCGACGAGATACTCCACGGCATACTTATGGAAGTCCGGGCGAAACAGGACGCGAACAAGCGGCTTCTGGGCGCGGCCTACAAGGACGACGGTTTCATATTCGCGCGGGCGAATGGGGAGCCATACGGCCTTAACTACCTGACGACCGAGTTCCCGAAAATGGTAGTCAAGGCGGGGTTTCCGAAAATGACGTTCCACGCGCTGAGAAAGTTCACATGTTCCGCGCTGATGAACGACAGCGTGAGTTCCGCCGAAGTCGCAAAATATGTCGGCCACTCTAACGTGACGGTGTTCTACAATCACTACGCTTTCTTGGGCTTAGGACACAAGTTGGAGCTTACCGAAAAAATCACCAGAAATCTTGGAATACCGCTTGGAACGGAGAGCGCAACGCTCTCCTGAAAAGCCCCGCAAACCCAGCAATTACAAGGGTTCGCAATTTTCCGCGTGAAATATGAGGGATTTTTTCAAAAAGACTTGACAAATACTTTTCTATTTGTTATTTATAATAGTCTTAGCCGATTAAGGAGGGCAAAAATGAAAAGTTATTCATCACGAGAAGTCGCGCTTCTTATAGCTGACGGGTGGTATGAAGCTGATTGCAAGGGCGACCACCACCAGTTTAAGCGCCCAGTTAAAAAGCAGAGGGTTACGGTGTCGCGCCCTGTTAAAGACATCAAAATCAAAACCCTTAAAAGCTATAGAAAAGCAAACTGGATTAAAATTTGGAGGTGCGAAATGAGGAAACCAAACAAGTATATATTCCCCGCAATTTTTACCTACTACGACGACGGGGATATTGCTATAACATTCCCGGACTTGCCCGACTGTACCAGTCAAGTATCTAACTTCGACGAGAAAAAAGCACTTACAAACGCGGTTGAGGTTTTAGGGTTTCACCTTAATAGGATGGAAACAGACGACGAAACAATCCCAATACCAACTCCGTTAAAATCAGTTGAGTTAGAAAAAGACGAGAGAGCGGTGCTCATTGAGGTATATATGCCCGCTGTTCGTCACGCGCAGGAAACCCGCTCGGTCAACCGTACGGTCACGCTTCCCGCTTGGCTGAATTACGCGGCTATCGAAAAGGGCATTAACTTCTCGCAAGTGTTACAGAATTCGTTGATAAGAGAGTATGGGTTGGAGCAACAACGATGAAACGCGCAAATGGGCGCGTACCAACAACCTCAACCGCAAGAATAGCAGACAAGACGCGCAGAGCCGTCCCTGGTTTTGCCGCTCCCCGCGAGAATGAATAGACCGTGGGGCAGTATCTTTTCCACGGCGAACCGTAACGGCTCGTACTCCTGCGCCATGAGCGTGTTGCCGTCGATGATGTCAAAGGTTTTCGGCGCGGGCTGATTTGTGTTTTCGTTCATTGGGTCTGCTCCTTTTCTTGATTGGGTCTGCACCCGCTTCCTTGAAGCGTGTGACCCACTCTGACGGTTAGGCTACGCCATAACCGCCGCGGGCGCTCCCGCGGGGTCCTGCCGGGGGCTTGCATATCGTGGCAAGCCGCTCCACAAAAAGTGGAGCGTGTTTGTATATACACTCCATGTTTTGGCCGCTGGAATCTCGGCGCGTTTCATGGTAAAATTACGAAGTGGATTGATATGTTTTATTAGAATTAAGGAGAATAAAAAAATGGCTCTTAGATTTAAGGCGGTTGGATTGTTTGTAAAAGATATGGCGACTATGGTTGCATTTTATCGTGATGTTGTTGGCTTTCCTTTGGAGTGGGATGGGGCTGACCCGAGTGTAATTCTTGAACACGATGGCTTACGGTTTTTAATGTTCGGCCGCAAAGATTTTGAAGAGCTAACAAATCAAAAATACACCTATCCAAGCGGGAATAATGGTACTTTTGAATTGGCATTGGATGCAGATTCTCCAGAGGAAGTAGACAAAGAATATAACCGTATGGTAACTATGGGAGCATCCCCAATCATTGAGCCAAAAACTTATCCGTGGGGACTGCGCAGCTGCTATGTTGCTGACCCGGAGGGTAATCTGATTGAAATTGCTACATGGAAAATTAATAGAAGCTAATTAACAATCGTTCCCTTAGCCCAACAAGGGCAACAGCAAAACGGATACCTCAAGTGAAGTATCCGCTTTGTGTTACTGGTTCGCCGCCATCGGCAGGACGGCGGTTTTTCTCTCCGCTCTTGTCGGCTCTTTTTTCGGCTTATCGTAGTAGCCGCTTGCCTTTCTTTTCAGATACCTCTGCCAAAGACGCGTTCCTCCATTTGACGCCATACCCACAACAGCCTCATCTGTTGTCCGACGAAAATAGTACCTGCTTTGAATTTCGGCTCCATATTTACGCACCTCGTATAAAAACACACTAAAAAAGAGTAACAATCTCATTCCCCGCGTTTTTCAGAGCCGACCGAAAACATCTGCCACAAGTGTCACGACTGTCCCGTCCGACTTATGAAGAAACTCGCGCCTTTTCTTTCCGTCGTATTGCAAACGTCCTTTACGCTCGCGCCTGGAGGGTTAATTTGCATAACGCCGCCGCGGTTTTGCGTTGCGGTTCGTAAACGCGCGTATTCTCAAGCCAAAGGACTTGCCGGTTCTGCCGGCGGCGAAAACAAGCCCCTCTCGCTGGGCGCTCAAACGATTTTTTCATTTTGGTTTTTTATATAAATTCGCCTGGCTATGTACACGGCGGGCGTATCCAGAAGCGAGGTGAATATAAATATTACGTAACTTGATTTTATTATGGAAACAAGGGTGTCCGCGCCGTAAACGCCGCCGAAGGCCAGCAGCGCGAAAAGGACTGTGTTCAGCGCTTGGGATACGAGCGTCGAGCCGTTGTTGCGCAGCCACAGATACTTTTCGTCGTCCCCGGTGAGCTTCCAGATAAAATGATACAGGCGCACGTCCGCGAACTGACATACCGCGTAAACGACGAGGCTTGAGCCGACAAGGCGGGGCGAGGCGGAGAATATGTCCCGGACAGGCCCAAGCGCCCAGTCGTTCGGGGAGGGCGCGTAAAGGAGCCATAATTGAGACGCGGCTATGAAAAAAAGCGAAGCGGCGACGCCAATCCTCACGGCCCTGTCCGCCGCTTTTTTTCCAAAATTTTCGGACAAAATGTCCGTGCATAAAAATGACGACGCGAACATAACGTTGCCGAGGGTCATCTCCATACCGAAAGCGTTTATGAGTATCAAAACCTCGATGTTCGCCAGAACCACGGCAAGGACGGTGAAACAGCACAGCCCGGCCTCCCCGAAAAAGCGAAAACCGGCGATTACGCCGCCGTAAATTATTATAACCGATAAAACCAGCAGGATTTCGTTATTCATCATACCGCCCCACTCCAAAATCAGTATTTTCCCGCAGAATATCGACGCGCGGGTCGTCAAGGAAACGAGGGAAAAGCCTTTCCTCAAGCTCCCGGACGAGCCTTTCGTCCCGCCTCATCGGAGACGAGTTTTCGGTGAAAAGGTTGACGCAGACGCGCTCAAAGCGGCTAAGCGCGTCCCGAAGGTCGGTTTCGGCGCTTTGATAAGTCTGCCCCCGGAAACCCATAAGCAGGTTGCAGTGATTGAAATACGCCGCGATTTCGGCCGCGCCGGCTCCGAGCCGCTTGCCCAGGAGCGTTCCCATTTCCGGGTCGAAAGTTTCAACCCCGGCCTTGAAAATTACGTTAAGCTGCGCGAAATATTCCCTGAAACGCGGGATAAATATACGGTCCTCCCAGTGCCCCTCAAGAATCAGCGTTTTTATTTTGACCCGCGAGAGGCGCTCCCGCAAAGCGGCCAGATCCGCGCCGTAAATATCCGTGAAGGAGCCGGAGCAAACGACCTCCGCCGCCCCGTATTCCCCGGTCAGGCGGGCTATGTTCGGGGTGTTCGCCTCGGCGGCCTCCTCCTCGCTCCCCGCGTCAAGGTAATAGTCGCAGAAAGAACAGGAGCGGTATTTGCACCCCCGCCCTTTCAGGAGCAATATTTCCCGCGGAAGGCCGCGAGGTATTTTTGAGTAACGTATCATAAAAACGACCACCAGTTAGCGGGGATTCTTGCCGGCCCGTTGCAAAAGACGTGACGATATTATATAATAAAGTCCACTAAAAAGCAAGGACTGATTTTAATGGCTGAACAAAAAAAAAGACGCATCATAACGACGGACGCGGCGCCGGAGGACTCGGCCTCCGACGGCAGCCTCCGCCCCAAGCGCCTTAACGCCTATATTGGGCAGGAAAAGGTCAAAAACAACATGGCGGTGTATATGGAGGCGGCGAGAATGCGCGGAGAGTGCCTTGACCACGTGCTGCTCTACGGGCCGCCGGGCCTTGGCAAGACCACGCTTTCAAACATTATCGCGGCGGAGATGGGCGCGGCGATTAAAACTACGTCCGGCCCGGCCATAGAGCGTCCGGGGGATATGGCCGCGCTCCTGAACGACCTGAATCAGGGGGACCTCCTTTTTATAGACGAGATTCACCGGCTGAGCCGCGTAATTGAGGAAATACTCTATCCCGCGATGGAGGATTTCACTATAGACATAGTTATAGGCAAGGGCGCGGGCGCCAAGAGCATACGCCTTGACCTGCCGCGGTTTACGCTTATCGGCGCCACGACGCGGATAGGGCTTCTGACAGCCCCGCTTAGGGACCGGTTCGGCGTGGTCAGCCGCTTGGAGCCGTATACGGTGGAGGAGCTGACTTGTATCGTCCTCCGGAGCGCGGAAATTATGGGCATTATGACCGAAAAGGGCGGCGCGGAGGAAATCGCCCGGCGGAGCCGGGGCACGCCGCGCATCGCCAACCGCCTTCTGCGCCGCGTGCGGGACTTCGCGCAGGTCAGGCGGGACGGGAGCGTGGACAAAGAAATAGCCGATTACGCGCTTGACCTTCTTGAGGTGGATAAGGCCGGGCTTGACGGCGTGGACAGAAAGATGCTGCTCGCCGTAATGGAAAAATTCGGCGGCGGCCCCGTGGGGCTTGACACGCTGGCCGTCTCAGTCAATGAAGAAGCCGAAACAATCGAGGACGTGTACGAGCCATACCTGATTCAGCTGGGTTATGTCAAGCGCACTCCGCGCGGGCGCGTGGCCACGGATTTGTGCTACAGGCACTTCGGGATAAAAAGGGAAAATATGGAAAAGGACGCGCCTCCGCTTTATAGCAATTCCGTTTGATATTGGCGCTGCTCGGTGTTTTTTCGCGGTTGCCGCCCCGCGAAAAAGCCCCCTCCTTGAACAGCGCCAATCAAACATGGAATTGCTCTATCTGTGAAATAAAGCAGACAAATAACCGCCGGAGCCGTAAGTTCAATAAAAAGGAGCTGCTAATATGTGGATAATATTCGCGTTGCTGTCGGCTGTTTTCGCGGCCGCGGTTTCTATTCTGGCGAAAATAGGGATTGAGGGAGTGGACTCAAACCTTGCCGTGGCTGTCCGGACTTCCGTGGCGTTTCTGCTGGCGTGGGGGATTGTTTTCCTAAGCGGGGCGGCGAAAGGCGCGGCGGGGCTTTCGCGCAGAAGCCTCGCGTTTCTGGTTTTATCGGGGGCGGCGACGGGGCTTTCCTGGCTTTTCTATTATAAAGCCCTGCAAATCGGCCAGGCGTCTAAAGTCGCCCCGGTGGACAAATTAAGCGTCGTCCTAACCGTCGCGCTTTCGTTTATCATTTTGAAGGAGCCTGTTTCCGCCAAAACGGCCGCCGGGTGCCTTCTTATAGCGGCGGGCGCGCTGATTATTGCAAAGGGCGGTTAAATAAGCGGGGAAAGCCGGCTTGACATTTTTTGCCAGGCAAGCTATACTTAAGGTGTACTTAAATAAAAAACTAAGAGGGGAATGTCTAACTATGGAAAATAAGAAAAACAACGCCAACTCGTTCGACCAAAGCCAGCCCGCGTCGGCGCTCGGCAAAACCGACGCTATGGCGGATACGGAGCACGCGAAGCCGTTTAAGCTCGCCAAGCGGCTTAAATGCCTGTTCACCGACCCGGCGCGGCTGATGAAAAACCTTAAGGTTCACCCGGTTTTCGGGCCGCCGGCGCTGGTGTTTATTTTAGTCGCGGTAATAAGCTCCGTTTTTTTCATGGGGAAACTTTCCGAATTGCAAGCCCGGATGTTAAGCGAAGAAACGATGCGTATTTACGGCGCGAGCGTTATGGCGGAAACCCAGTTTCAAGCGGAGGGTCCGGCCAGGGTTATACTGATTGTGTCGCAGTTTATCGGCGTCGCCGCGATCCCCTATGTAATGGGATTCGTTCTGGCCCTTCCTCTTTTGATTATCGGGAAAATCGCGGGCGGCAAGGCGAAGCTGTCTCACTATTATTCCCTGTCGCTCCACGCCTACGCGCTGACAATGCTTGTCGGGCTGATAAGCACCGCAGGGTTTATAATGACCGATTCGCTGACGGACATTCTTTCGCTTGGCCTGCTCGACCCGACGGGCGGGACGGCCTCCGTTCCCCATGCGGTTCTGCAGGCGGTTTCCATAACGAATTTGTGGCAGTGCGGGCTGATTTATTTCGGAATGAAGGAAATAAACGGCTTCAAGCCGGTTAAAGCGGCGGTGGCGGCGGCGGTGATTTTCGTTTTAATCATAATCAGCGCGGCGGGCGGCGCCGTCGTAACTAAGACTATGATTGACATAACCCATAATTTAGGGGGGGCCGGATTATGAAGAAACGGATAATAATCGGCTTGGCCGCCGCCGCGCTTATAGTTTTAATAGGCATCGGCGCGGTGAACGCCAAAAAAGCGGGGGAAACAAGCGGCATACCCAAAAACGCCTTCCCCGTAAATATTGAGGAAGCCAAAACGGACACCATAACAAGCAAAATCACCGTCAAAGGCTTCGTCGCCATGAAGGAATCCGAACACGCCTTCGCCGCCCAGGACGGGACGGCGGCGCGCCTTTTCGTCAAAGAGGGGGACGAGGTGAAGGCCGGGGACGTTTTGCTGGCCTATGACGAGAAGCCTCTTGAAGATTTAAACGCGCGTCTTTCGGATTTGGAGCTTTCTCTTTCCGGAGCGCGGCTGGCGCTTCGCGAGGCGGGCGAGCCGGCCTCCGAAACCGACCTGCTGGCGGCGGAAAACGCCGTTAAGGCCGCGAATAAGGACATTGAGGATTTAAGCGCGAAGCTATCGCTTTCAGACAAGGACATATCGTCCCTTGAGGAGGATTTGGCCGACGCGTCGAAAAAATACGCGGATATGCGGGAGCTGTTTGACGGCGGGGTGATTTCAAAAAACGAGCTTGACGGGTATAAAGACGCGGAAAGCTCGGCTAAATCCCGCCTTGAAACCGCGAGGACGTCAAAGGAAAGCCTTCTTTTAAATATGGAAACGGCCAAAGACGCGCTCTCCCTGGCCGAGCGGAGGTACGGCGAGCTTAAAAGCGGCGGCGGCCCCTTAAAAGAAACCCAGCGGGAGCGCGCGGAAATCTCCGTGAAACAGGCGGAGAACCAAATAGCGGAGTTAAACCGGCAAATAGCGGACTTCAAGCGCGAGGAAACGGCCCCGGCGAACGGCGTTATTCTGACTCTGAACGCGCGGGAGGGGGCCTTTCTGACCCGCGGTTCCGAAATAGCCGAAATAGCCGACACAACGGGTAACAACCTGAAAATCGAGGCGCGTATCCCGGAGGGGGACGCGAACGGCTTGGAGGCGGGCGCTACCGCCGATATTTATTCGGGCGTTCTGGGCAAGGAGCGGATTAAAGGTAAAATCACCCGGATAATGCCGACCGCCGCCGAAACGAGGACCGCCGCCGGGAACACGGAAACGACCGTCACCGCCGAAATCGCGCTGGAGTCCTCCGCGAGCGCCCTCCGCTCCGGCAACACGGTGGATATTGACATTGTGACGAAAGTATATGAAAACGTCGTCGTTGTGCCAATTATGGCCACTTTTTCGGACAGCGGCGGCAAGGATTGCGTAAACATAATGAACGACGACTATACCGTGTCCAAGAAAGAAGTTGAGCTTCTGGGCTATAACGGCCTGTACATCGGCGTGAACGGCATAGAGCCTGGCCAGAAGGTCATCACCACGATTTCGCCGCGGATAACGGACGGCTCCTACGTGCGCCCGGTTATCGCGCAAAAAACAGAGTAAAGGAGCGGTAAAATGAGAATTAAGGACATATTCCGCTCCGGGGTTTCAAGCATTATCAGCAACAGAATGAGAAGTATTCTGACAATGCTCGGCATAATTATAGGCATTTCGTCGGTAATACTTATAACGTCTCTCGGCAACGGCTTCAAGGCGCAGATTGAGGAGGAGCTGTCCGCGTACTCTACCTCCGCCGTACAAGTAAGGGTGGACAGCTCGCACGGCGTTTCCTTTTCGGATATGCTGACAATGCGGGACGTGCGTCAAATAGAGGAAATAAGCGAGGTAAGCTCCGCCTCGGGGATTTGCCAGAGCTTGTGCGACATTAAGCTGAAAGACCCTCGGGAGGATTCGTTTTCGCAGGGTTACATTGCCGGCGTGTCGGAGGGGTACTCCGACGTGGTTAAAATGGACCTGATTTACGGGCGGTTCATAAGCGCGGGGGACGTAGAGCGGGAATCTGAGGCGGCCGTAATTGAGGATAAGCTGGCCCGGAAGGTTTTCGGGCGTGAAAACGCCGTCGGCGAAAGAATTGAGCTGACCACGGGCGGCAAGACTATAAGGCCGGTCGTCGCCGGAGTCTTAAAAACGAAGGATAGCACAGTGAGCGCGCTTATCGGCTCGGATATACCGACCGTTTATATGCCGGTGACGACGTATATGAAAATCGCTGATTTGGACACAGTGACGAGCGTCGCCGTCACTTTCAAAAGCGACGAAAACCTGCGGGACAAAGTGACTACTTTGAAGCGTTTTCTGGAGATTACGCATAATAACAGCGGCAAGTATAACGTTTCGGCGCTGAGAGATCAAATAGGCAGTATCACGATGGTTCTGGATGGGATAACGGCGTTTATCGCGCTTGTGGCGGCGATTTCCCTTATAGTGGGCGGGATAGGCGTAATGAACATAATGCTCGTGACCGTGACGGAGCGCACGCGGGAAATCGGCATACGAAAATCCCTTGGCGCGACGGACGGCAGCATTTCCAAGCAGTTTTTGGCCGAAGCGGTCATAATGACGCTTATAGGCGGACTTTTAGGGGTTATGTTAGGGTATTGGAGCGCTTCGTCCATAGGCGTCCTTGTAAAAATAAACGCCGTGGTTTCGATGAAAATGGTAATAATTTCCTGCGCCGTGTCTAGCTTTATCGGGATTGTGTTCGGGGTGTATCCCGCGCGGAAAGCGTCAAAAATGAACCCGATTGACGCGCTGAGATATGAATAGGCGAGGAGAGGGGTGGAGTGACCGGGGTTTTCGCGGTTTATCAATAAGGGGTGCTTGAGGTTGTCTGAATTTGCTTTAGACAAACCAAAACACCGGGCAAAGCAACAAGCGTTTTGCGCCGGATTGTACAGTCTGACCGCCTGCGCTTCCTTGCCAGCTCGCCGCAGGACGGGCGGGGCGGCGCGTCGAGTAGAGATTGCGAATCCGTAAAACCGCCGCGCCGGCTTCGCCGTCCCTCCCGCTCAGCCGCGTACCGCGATCAATATAATCCGCTATCTCCTTCGCCACGGTCGGGCTAAGCAGAGTTGCTATCACTTCGTTTGGTTCTGCCATTTGTTAATCGGCCTCCTTTATGGTTTCGCGGGTTCCGTTACCCTCGATACTGAACATTGAATAAACGCCGTCCTTGACTTTCTGCCACACCTCGTCGTCGGTGATTTTGAAGCCTACCCACCACGCCTCCGGCAGAACGTCGGGCGGTATGCCCATTGCCGCCGCTTTCGCCTTGGTAAACACCACGCTTTCAACTAGCCGCCCCACGCCGCCCCTCTGGTGCATTTCTCCCGCCGTGCCGAAGTCCGCGGCGAAACCGTAGGCGGCCTCCTCAAGGTCGGCTATGTCGATTACGTCCTCCTGCCAGTCCTCGATAATGTCGCCGCCTACTCGGACGGCTACGCTCGCCCAACCGAACACGAGCCGCTTGTCGTCGTCGGATTTCATAATTGTAAACTTGCGCGGTTCGCGCTTGCGTATCTGGGCGAATGTCTTTCCCACCCTACGAAACTTCGTTTCGTAGGGAACCCTGTTTGCTCCGCTTATTGTCTGCCGTCCTCCTTTCGGGCATATTCGGGGTCCCCGAAAAGCGCAGCTTTTTGGGGTAAAGTAAAAGCCGCCCCGATTGGGACGGCTCTGCGCGTTGGCTGGGTTTATTAGAAGAACGCTCTTAGCATATCAAGAACGGCTTCAAGCGTTTCATCCGGCAATTTCTCTATAAATCGGAGGCTTCGCGCTGCAATATCTATAGTTCTTATGTGTTCGCAGATAACAAAGCCTTGCGTTTCCGTGCCGCCGTCAAGCTTTATCCTTGTAGCGTACGGCTTGTCTTTGGTCGTTATGGGTCAGGCTATGACTTGCCCCGTGCGTTGATTAAGAATCGTCTTGCTTACCACCAACGCGGGGCGATATCCCGCTTGCTCGTGTCGGAGAGTTGGGTCAAAGTTAAATTTGATTATGTCGCCTTGGTCGAACATCACAGCAGTTCTCTCCCGGCAGGCGGCATTTGTTCCCACTCGCGAAGCTCGTCGCTGACGGAATATTCGCCGTCCCAATCATCAAGCAGCTGTTCAAGAGTCGGCTTATTTCGGACGCACCGCCTTATCAATATCGCGTTGTCTTGCGGGATAAGTTCCACCTCATCGTTTTCTTTCATTTGCGCCAAATCAAGAAATGCCTTGGGTATGCGCAAGCCTTGACTGTCGCCCCACGAGGTTATCTTTGCTAGCATAATATACCCTCCAAATCAGTTAGTATAAACATAGTATATACCAATTTGAGAGTTTTGTCAGCCTCTTTTGAAAATTTCATTGAAGGTTTTTGCTTTGCCGAATTCCGCCTCCTTGTATAAGCGCAAGGAGCCGGAATTTTCAATAGGCGCAAAAGAGAGGTTCGGAATCCGCGCTCTTGCTCAGCCGCGCCGCTTTAGCCTGCGTGTTCAGTTTGGCAAGACCCCTGTTTTGAAGCGTCGCGTACTGATAGAGCAGACTGCAACCGGTTATCCTCATAACCTCAACCTCCGAGAAAAGTATTTATTTCTCGTTTAACCCCGCGAATAGCTGTTGAAAAAGGCTTTTTGTTTCGCCTATTTTCAAGTTGAACGGCTATAAAACGGCACGCGTGGTGCGCTAACTTACTATAAGCCCATTTCCGCCTTCATTTTGGCTAGAGCTTCGTCCGTATCGGTCCCGCCGGAAGCGTATTTAGACGCCAGGTCTTCAGCCTCGCCGGGCCGGGGTTCGTTAAGTTCCATTTCCGCGCTGCTGCGGTCAAGCGCGTTTTGCGCCTTCCGCTCCATTCGGTCAAAGCCCGCCATGCCCCTCGCGCCTTTGTTGGCGAAGTCATTGACGGTGGACTGAGCCTTGGCCACGGCGGCGTTCGCCTTGACCATATTTTTACGCGCCTCAAGGTCGTTTATGTCCGCCACGAGCTTGTCATGAAGCTGTCGCATCTTGTCGGCGTTGGCCTTGGCCGCGTCATAAGTTTGGCGAGCCGGCGCGAGATGAGCCTCGGCTTTGCCCCGCGCTTCAAGAAGTGCGCGGGCGTCGGCTTCGTTGCCCGCTTTCAGCGCCGCTCGGGCGGCGGAATCGTACTTGTCCGCCTCCGCTTGAGCTTGGTCAAGCAGCCGCTTCGCGTCCTTTTCGTCCGCCATAACCCCCGCCGCCGCCTCTTTTACGTCGGCAAGGTCATTTTTGGCCTCAATCAGGTACTGGTCCGTCATTTTCGCGGGATCCTCGCATTTGTCCAGCAAAGCGTTGACATTGGCCGAGATTATTGTTCCGAAACGTGACAAAATTCCTTCCTTCTTTGCCATTTTAAAACCCCCTTATTCTTTGTCGTTTTCTTTGTTATATTTGTCCGCCAGCCCGTCCGAATAGTCGGGGGCGCCGCCGATTTCCTCCAAGGGTGTGTTCAGGATACGCTCGCGCCGGGCGGCTTCGTCCGCTTTATGCTTCATCGAAGCCTTTATCAGCGAAGCGACCACAGCCAAAGCTATCACGCCGCCCGTGATAAGCGCCACGTAGACGAGCGGATTCGTACTTACTGTCATAATCCGCTTGCCCGCCTTCGAGAAGGACGTTGAAATCCATTGCTCGGTGGACATGTCCGAGTTGTAGTAGGACTGTACGTAGTCATAAATTATTTCGAGAGCCTCGGCGTCCAGAACGCTGTTCGTTTCGTGGCCGCGCACCGCGTCCATGAAATACTTTCCGGAACCCGTGCCCGAGGAACAGTCCTCCCAAAAGATAAAGACCAAGTGCTTTTCGTCCTTGACGTTGCTGTCATACCAATTCACGGCGTAATCCGTCACCGCCGACTCCGAGGGGTGCGCGTCGCCGTTTATGTTGTCGCACAAAAGAACTACGGGCTGGACGCCGGTTTCTTTATAAAAATCCACAAGACCGAATTTCAGCGCGGAGGGGTTTCCGACCCAGTTTCCGTCTCTGTCGAAGCGGAAATCCTGCGCGAGCCATTCGGTTTCGATATAGTTCGACGCGTCGAGTTTTTCACGCTTTACCGTCGAGAGGTGTATGCCATTGACCGAAACCGAACCGCTTTTCGACACGCCGCCCCACGCACTAAAAAGAAATAATATGATGATGAAGAACCCCGGGCTTCTAAAAAAACCGCCCCATCCGCCTCCGGAGCCGCGCCAGAAAAAGGAACCGTTCCATGAACCGCCGCCGTAAAACCTGCCCCTCGAGTGTCTTCCGCCTCGAAAACCGCCGGAGGAACGTCCGCCGCTGCCTCTGTGCGACGACGAGCGCCCCCCGCCGCCGCTGTGTCCTCCGCCACCGCCACCGCCTCTGCCCATGTGAAACCCTCCTGTGTTTGACCAATTTTTAAGTTTGACCGGACTATAGCGCGTTCGGAAACGCGGAGCCGCCCTTCATAGCCTCCGCGTATTCCCAAGATATGTCGGCAAATATTACCGAAAACTTTAGCGCAAGTTTTGCGGATTTACGCTACTTTTCTAAAACGCCGCGCTTCCCTTTGCGTTTCTTCTCGTCATAATGGGCGGCCGCTTCGGCGTAAACTTCCTCGATAGTCATATCGTTCCACAGCCTGCGCCGCCACTCGGTATAATCAAAGGTGCCGCGCTTAATCATAGAAATAAAGCGCTCCGCGTCAATGTCGCCAAACTCCCGAGCGATAGTTCCCATAACTTCATACCTAAGCGCGTTATCCGTTCTCATAATCCGCCTCCGTCTCTAACACAAAATACAGTTATCAAAATATATTTTCGGTTTCGTAGTTATCACTCATCCTTTCACAATGATTATATCATACCTCACCCGGTTCTTCAACGAAAATTTGCGGCGGTTCCCTCGCCGCCCTCGCTTCCGCCCGCGATACTTTTTGAACACTTGCGATTTCCGCAAAGCCTTCATCAGCACGGCGATTTCCTCGTCGGGCAGTTCGCCGATGTTTAATCCTGGTGCAATCCTATCTGCTTCGCCAGTAACACCAACTTCGCCCGCTCCGCCGTTTGCGCCTCCCTCTCCCGCCGGCAGGTCCGCAATCCCTCTTTAAGAACTCTTTCAAGACGTCCTGCTGGATATCCGGCGGGGCGTCTTTTTTACGCGCTCTGAATTGTGTTTCCTCGCGGCTTTGAGCGCCTGACTTAGCACGACCCTGTGGTATTTCAGCGTCCCGGTGCAGAGCGTTTTCGCTTTCGTCTGCATTACTTCTCAATCTCCGACCACCCGACTGCGGACAATTTCAGCTTCTTATCCGCAAAGTACGGGATAACGTGGGTCTTAGCGGTTTCGCGGTAGCTTTTTAGTGAGGTCGTTTTTATCTTGTTCTGCGCCGCCTTGTCCTCAAGCCACCGGGCGACCCAATCGGAGAAAAGCACGTTACCGCTGTGTTCCATGTTGTCGGGCTGGCTGTTGCGGAGCGTGATTTCCTCGCTCAGTTTCCGCAGGGCTTCCTTTTTGGTCGTGAAACTGCAACCGAGATACTCCGGCTTGTTCTTGTCGCCGATTTTAGCGTTAATGTAGGGGTAGTATCTGACCCCTGCCTTTGTTTGCTTCTTCTGAATATTGCCTGTAACAGACTTCGACATAATGAGGCTCCTTTCTATGCCCGTGGATTAAGCCTGTTAATCAACACGGTTATTATAAGGCGCGGCTTTCAGAAAATCAAATATGCAATTCTTAGGCACGAGATATTTTCGCCCGACGCGGACGCTTGGCACGGCTCCCTCGTGAACCAGCGCGTAGGCCGCGTTTTTGCCTATCCTCAATATCGCCGCCACCTCTTGGACGGTAAGCACCGCGCCGTAATCGTCCAGCACGGCGATTTTTTTCTTTTCCTTATTCATTGCGTTTGACCTCCTTTCAGTCCGACGCTTATAGCCAGCGCTCTGTCAACCCTGCTCATCGCTTCGGCCTCCAGCGTTCCGATGTACTCTTTCAGCCGGGTTTTGTCTATCGTGCGTATCTGTTCCAACAGGACAAGCGAATCCCGGTCAAGCCCCTGCTGACGCTTGACCGGGCAATGTGTGGGCAAATCAGCCTTGTGCTTTGTGCGGCTTGTGATAACCGCCGCGATAACCGTTTGGCTGTGCTTGTTTCCGGCGTCGTTTTGAATTATAAGTATCGGGCGGTAGCCGCTTTGCTCCGAGCCGACGCCCGTCGTCAGGTCGGCGTAGTATATATCACCGCGCCAGATTTTTCGCTCCATAGTAACCTCAACTCCTTTGTACATATTAAATTGCCAATGGATTTTCCAAAGGCTATGTAGTCCAAGAACAAGCCCGGCTTTTGTCGTTAAAAACAGCATATTGACATAGCTTCGCTGTCCTCTTGTTTCGCCGGGCTTGCGCTTGGCATATATAGAAAGCGTCTTTATTTGTTCTCAACACCCCAAGACGTTTGGGAAGTCATCAGGCGGCGGCTTGCTAAACCGCTCCACGGGAATTTCACCCTTCCGAGGTTCTCTCCGAACTGCCCCCACTTGTTGCGACGGCTCACGGCTTGCACCGCTTCAACGCTCGACTTTATGGCCGGACAGGAGTATCTCCCCATTCGCTGATTATCGCCGTACCGATTGCAATTCGGTATTTATAGCCGGAGGTTTATCGCTCGTCGCAGGGCTTGTCCCTGCGGGTCTTGGCGCGACCGCTAACGTGGCTTATGCTCATCACAATAGCAATGGGAATGTGCCTGATGAATGACTATTAAATTTTCAAGGTACAGTCCATTCACCGCCGTAAAACGGAGAATAGGTGAGGGCTTGTATTACTCCCTCACCTATTTCCACA
>JAITSQ010000003.1 GCA_031287685.1 Clostridiales bacterium
AACGCTACTAATAGACCGAAGGCTTGTCCGCTTGGTTAGTCTGATTTCGGATAAGGTTATGGAAATGTGGAGATGTTGTTGGAAGCTGCTGTTCGGTTTTTTAGCTGCGTTGGGCCGAGGGCTTGGGCTTGACAACCGCAAAATATTATGTTAAAATCGAGACAATGCGGTAAGAGGGCGGTTGACGGGCCGTTCCTTTTGCTGACGTAGCTCAATTGGCAGAGCAGCTGACTTGTAATCAGCAGGTTATCGGTTCAAGTCCGATTGTCAGCTTGTTGAAATATTTGAGGTGGGGTTCCCGAGCGGCCAAAGGGAGCAGACTGTAAATCTGCCGTCTCTGACTTCGAAGGTTCGAATCCTTCCCCCACCATTCGCGTTTTTCCGGGATTTATGGGAAATTGCGGGTTTGCTAATTTAATATCGCGGAGTGGAGCAGTCTGGTAGCTCGTTGGGCTCATAACCCAAAGGCCGCAGGTTCAAATCCTGCCTCCGTTATGTTTGAGGGCTTGGCGGCGTTTGCTAAGCCCTCGGTTTTTGTTTAATGAGCGGACGTTTACCCTAATATCCATCCTGCGGCTTTCCCCATTCCGATCAGCAGCGCGGACACAATCGGGCCTAAAATTACAGACGCGAGGTCCGTTCCGATGAGCAAGGCGAAAGCCACTATCGTCCACACGCCGCGATAATTTATAAACCTGAAATATTCGTCGGAGGGCAGAAACGCCGAGAATACTTTGCTGCCGTCAAGCGGAGGAAACGGCAGGAGATTGAACACGAAAAGCGCGGAGTTCAAGTAGGCCGATTCTAAAAACAGCTGAAGCAGCAGAGCGCGCGCGCCGGCGCTCCAGTTTTCCGTATATAAATTGACCGGGGCCAACAGGAGCAGCGAAACGAAGGACAGCAGCAGGTTGGCGGCGGGTCCGGCCAGTGCGGTCAGCGCCATTCCGATTTTCGGCTTGCGGAATTGCCAGGGGTTGACGATAACCGGCTTCGCCCAGCCGAAGCGGAAAAGAATCATACATAGAAAGCCAAGCGGGTCGATATGGGCCAGCGGGTTCATCGAAAGCCGCCCGTCTTTTTTCGCCGTGGAATCTCCGCAGAAATACGCCGCCAGCCCGTGAAACATTTCGTGGAACGACAAAGCGAACAGCAGCACGGGCAGCCGCACTAATAAACTCAAGATTCTTTCAGTCGTCAAAAAATTCATATAAGCTCCTTTTTTCTGCGTTATAGCCGTTCAACTTGCTCGGTGTTTTGGATTGTCTAAAAAAGATTTATACAATCCAAAGCCGCCTTCTTGCCCGGTGTTTTTTGGCGCCTCCCCGCGTTTGCGTTCGCTATTTTCGCTTTGCGAAAAAGCTGTTGCAAACGCTCGTGCCCGCGCCAAAGAGCCGCCTTCTTGCCCGGCGTTTTTTCGGCGCTAATGCCCGCCGAAAAAGCCGCCTTCTTGCCGCGCGTTTCATTCTCGCTAGGAACCGGATGAAGTGTCCGGCGCGCGAAGCGCGTTTTCGCGAAGCGAAAATTCAGAGTCAGCCTTTTTCAAGTAAGAACGGCTGTACTTGCAAAAACCGCGCGGTCGGGGTATAATAAATAATATTCTGGAAAAGAGGCGGTTTTATGAGGGATAAAAACTTTTACATCGCCCTCCTTTGCGCGGCGGTTTTCGCGGGCTGCCTTTATTTTTACCACAAGGAGATGAGCGCGGCGGCGATAAAGGAGGGGGCTTTGGATAGTCTAAAAGAATTTAGACTATCCAAAACACCGAGCAAAGCCGGGGCCGAGGCCGAAGTTTCGGACGGCGCGGCGGAGCCTGTTTTTGAGGACGCTCAAGCCCCTGCCGTTCAGCAAGAGCCGCCCGCGCCGCCTGAAGAACAGGTGGAACCCGCCGCTGAAATCAAGGTTTATATCTTGGGAGAGGTGGCGAATCCCGGCGTATATCTGGCAAATGAACGCGACCGGGTGGAGGACGTGCTTTCCCTCGCGGGGGGAGCCACGGATCAAGCCGACCTCGCCAAAGTGAACCTTGCGGAATATGTATCCGATGAACAAAAAATAATTATACCAAAAGTCGGAGACGAAACCTTCGCTCCGGAACCCGCCAAAGAAACAACCAAGTCTAAGCCCGCGCCCACGCAAACCGCTTCTACCAAAACCTCCGGGAAAATCAATATCAACACCGCCAGCGCCGGGGAGCTGACCGCCTTGCCCGGAGTGGGGGAATCCATAGCCGGCTCGATTGTCTCTTACCGGGAGGCAAACGGAGCCTTCAAACGCGCCGAGGACATTATGAACGTCCGGCGAATCGGCGAAAAGACCTTCGAGGGTATGAAAGATATGATAACCGTGGAGTAAGCCAAGGTAAGAAGGCGGGCCCTTTATTTTTACGGCGTCAGATACCGCCGCATAACTTCAAACAGCTCCTCTATGTCAATCGGCTTGCCAATGTGCGCGTTCATACCGGATTCAAGGCACTTGTCAATATCCTCTTTAAACACGTTGGCGGTCATAGCCACGATAGGGGTGTCGCGAGCCGCGTCCGAGCCTAAGGCGCGGATTTTTTGCGTGGCGGTATGTCCGTCCATATTCGGCATATTTATATCCATAAGCACCATGTCATAGGCGGCGGCGGTAAACATTTCAAGCGCGCGCAGGCCGTCGTAGGCGAAGTCAATCTTAATTCCGGTTTCCTCAAGCAAACTTGACATAATCTCTCGGTTTATGTCAACGTCCTCCGCAATGAGTACGCGGCAGGCGGAGAAATCGTCAAACACGCCGATTTCCTCGTCCTCGCGCTGCTCCACGCGGCCTATGCAGTTATTTATGCACGAGAAGAGCTGTTTCGGCAGAACCGGCTTTTGCAGAAACCCCGCCACCAAAGGGACCTCCTGAGGGTGCGCTTTCTCAAGCTCGGAGGAATCCCCGTAATTCATTATGATGAACTTTGAATCGGGCGAAAGAGCCGACGCTTGCCTTATAAAAGCCGGAGCCTCCTCCTTATGGTTAATAAAGATTATGTCGAATTTTTTCTGTTTTATTTGCGTCAGGGCGTCCTCAAAGCTGGTGAAGGTATAGAACTCCTCCACCGTATCATAAACGAGAGAGCGGAAAGCGGCCAGGGCCTCCCGGTTTTCCTCCACGGCGGCCAGCTTCAGCGCCTCCCACCCGGCAAAAGACGACGGTTCGACCGGCTTTCCGAACTGGACGTAAATCTCGAAAATAAACGATGAACCCCGCCCCAGCTCAGATTCTATCCAAATAGAGCCGTTCATAAGCTCGATAATGTTTTTGGAGATGGCCAGGCCCAGGCCCGTGCCGCCGAATTTTCGGGAGACGCTGTTGTCCGCCTGATTAAAGGACTGGAAAAGCTTGCCCAGGTTCTCCTTGGCGATTCCTATGCCCGTGTCCGTGACGGACATTTTTATAGCGCAGGAGCCGCTTCGCTCATCTGTGCCGACAAGGTCCGCGGAGAGGGAAATCCTCCCGTTTTGCGGGGTGAATTTAATCGCGTTGCCGAGCAGGTTCGTGATTACCTGCGCCAGGCGCTGTTCGTCCGTGACGATCCGCCGGGGTATGCGCTTGTCGATTTTTACGAAAAGGTGCTGCTCCTTCTCAAGGGTGCGGAAAGAGACGATATCCACGACTTTTTGCAGCATATCCTCAAAGTCGAACTCCTCGCGCGCAAGCTCGAATTTGTTGGCCTCGATTTTGCTCATATCGAGGATGTCGTTAATAATGCCGAGCAGGTGGTGAGAAGCCTGCTTGATTTTAACGAGGCAGTATTCCTTGCGCTCGGCGGATTCGGCGGACTGGCCGATTGTGGTCATGCCGATTATGGCGTTCATCGGCGTGCGGATTTCGTGGCTCATCTGAGAGAGGAAATCCGACTTCGCCTTAGACAGGAGCAGGGCTTCGTTGCGGCTTTCCTCGGCGAGGTTGCGCGCGGCCACAAGGTCGGTTATGTCGTGAAAAACAAGGAGGACGCCGCTGAGTTCCCTCGTGGCGTAGTCAAGCATCGGGGTCATCTGGAAAGAATAATCAGAGAAAAGGCCGTCCCCCGCGAAGTCTATAAGAACCGTGCCGTGCATTGCGGCGCGGTTTGAGAAAGTTTTCTCCAAATAATCCCGCAGTTTATCCACAGAGTCGGAGAGCATCTCGTCCAAAAGCTGGCTGTACGGCGCGCCTTTGATCTCATAGCCCTCCTGCTTGCCGCAAGCGCGTAAATAAGAACGGCTGACGAAAACAACGTTGCCGGTTTTGTCAAGAATAATAATAATATCGCTGAAATTCCGCAGCATAAGGTCCATATACTGCTGAAGGTTCGCGTTTTCCTCAAGCATGGAGTCTCTGAAATTTGCCAGAAGCGCCGCCTGCCGCTGCAGGCGGTCGGCCAGGTCGGCCTGAAGCCGGAGTTCGCGCGCGGTTTTCTTATTCTGGATTGTTAAAGCCTTAATTTCCGCGCGCGCGGCCTCAAGCTCCGCTTTGAGGGTCTCGGGCTTGGTCTCGACATTATTTAAGTTTTCGATAGCTTCAGCCATTCGGTTTTTTCCTTAATAAACTAAATTACAGCGCGCAGACCACGCAAGTGATGTTATGACTTCTGTTGGCGGTTTTATCCGAACCCTCGAAAGCGACGGGGCAAATCTCCGTGCCGGAGTAGGCGAGCTGAAAAGAGGGCTTTATCCGCTCGAGCGCGGCGCTCATTTCTTTCTGATAATCCGTCTGGAGCATCCAATAGCGGCCGATGCAGGAATAAATCAGCACGGCGGAGGCCTCCCCGGCGGAGTTGGCGAAGTCTATAACTTCGTCAAAAGAGCGCAGGATTCCCTCCGTATCGGCGATGCTTATAGATATTGTGGAATCTTGGGGCACCTCCGCGGCGCAGAAGATATGCCCCTCCTCAGTTATGTGAAACGCGCCGCGCATTACGGGATTCGACCCGTCGTTATAATCCACGAGAATCGGGAAATTAACCGCGCTGGCGTTGAACTCCTCCGCGTTTGAGCAGACCCCGGCTTCCTTGAGGTATTCAATGGGCGGCTTGTTGTTGATTTCTTGGATCATATTGCTCACCGCGCGGGTGACGAGGCCTTTTTTGGGCATATTCTTGCTGAAAAACGCGGCGGCGCAGAAAAAGCGCGGGTTGACCTCCCCGGAGATAAGCACGAACGCGTAACGGTCCCGGTAGTGTTTGCCGTTCACGATAATGAAAGCGTTTGTGAATTCCAAATTAGCGCTGGAGGAATAGGAGCCGAAATTCGGCGTCGCGCGCCCCGTCAGGGTGTCCATTTTTCGCACGACTTCGTCCGAGCTTACCGTAAGAATCCCGAGCGGCAGGTAAGACAGCACGAGTTTCGGCGGGCCGGAGAGCTTTCCCGCGGTCTCCTTGTATATTTTGTCAATATTGCCGAAGGTTTCAGCGCTCTCTATGGGTTCGGTCAGCCCGACGGAGAAGTCCGCGTCGTCGCTCGTGAGGACAAGCACGGACAGCAGGAAGTTTTCAAGATTGTCCGCGCTGGAGGAAATCAGCCCGGCCAGAGCGGCCACGCCCACCGTGGGGAAGGGCAGGGCGGCGCACACCGCCTCCGCGGCCCCGCTGTCCACGAAGTCGTTATGGCAGACGATTATGCCGACGGTGTTCTTAAGCAGCTTAGATAGGTCCAGGGCGGAGGTAATGTCCGCCGCGGCCTGCTCGGCGTCGTCGATTTCGGTTGTGTATGCCGTTATTGAGCGTATCATAAAATTACCCTCTTTCTGTTTTTTTATTTGCGGTGTTCACACAAAGCCGCTCGGCCCGTTTGTGTGAACACTCTTTATAGCAATTTTCAAAATCGTGGAGCCGACGTTGCTCGGTGTTTTCATTTGTCTAAAGCAAGTTTAGACAAATGAAAGCCTCCTCCTTCGCGAAAAACGGCTTAAAATCGGCGTTTTTTCGGCACTAATGCCTACCGAAAAAGCCACCTTCTTATCAGTGTTTTTTCGGGCCTCCCCGCGTTTGCGTTCGCTATTTTGGCTCCGCCAAAAAGCTGTTGCAAACGCTCGTGACCCTCTCGCAAGCTCCGCTTGCCGGCCCTTCGACGCAGGTTTTGTGCTTGAAGCCGCACAAAACCTAAACGCGTCTCTGGGTTAAAAACCCTCCGGCGCAGTGTTCGCGCCTCCCCACATTTGCTCAGCGTTTTTTGGCGCTTGGTGCCGCGCCAAAAAGCCACCTTCTTGCTCTCGCTATTTTCGCTTTGCGAAAAAGCTGCCGCAAATGCTCGTGCCCGCGCAAAACCTAAACGCACCTTCTGGTTAAAACCGGGCGGCCAAGAAGGGGGCTTTTTCGGCAGGCCAACTTGGCCCGCCCGGCCAGCAAGCGGAGCTTGCGAGAGGGCATTAGTGCCGAAAAAACACCGGGCAAGAAGGAGGCTTTGGATTGTCTAAATCTTTTTAGACAATCCAAAACACCGAGCAAGTTGGCCTGCCGAAAAAGCCGCCTTCTTGCCGCCGATTTTCCGCTCCGCGCCAGTCGACGTTTTGTAAAATTGATCTAATCCCCTTTTGGGGGAGGGACGTCAGTCTTGCTTCCGTCCTTTTTCTTTTTTTAAGGACAGATAAATTTTAGCCACGAGCCAGCCGAGAACCGGCGGCGCGCCCGAGTTATAGAACGCGAGGTTGAAAGTTTTCGAGATCGCGAAAACCGTTATAACCCCTAAAGCGTAGGAATAAACCGGGTAAACCCACCAAATCCGTTCTTTTTTAACGCCCAGGACAACGCCCGCCAGGAAGGATACCGCGGGCATTATTATGTCGTAGACGATAAGCCCGTAAAAATCTAGGTTTGCGTCCGCGTCGCGGGACAGGCCCCAAATCGTCACAAGGGTGAAAAAGACGAGAGTTATGGAGCAGGCCGTAATCGTGTGTTTCATAATAAGCCACCCAGGACGGCCTTTCTGACTTCGGAAAGCGTGAGGCCGCGCTCTGAGGCGATTTTTTCCATATCGTCGTATTCCGGTTTGACTTTGGTGATTCCGAAGCCGGACGCGGTCTTGAGGCGCGCCGGGCCGTAAGGTGTGGAGATTTCGCTTACGCTCCGCTCAAGCTCATAACGGGAAAGGTCGAGGCGGCGGACGCCCAGCGTAGTCGTATGCAGGAGCATAAGCCGCGCAACCGCGTCCGCTTTTTCCCGTTCGCAAAGGCAGGAAAGAGTAACACCGGCGCGGTTTTTCTTCATATAAACCGGCCGCGTAAGCGCGTCGAGCGCCCCGGCCTCAAGCAATATTTTCTGGGCGAAGGCCAGCTCCTCCGGGGTCTGGTCGTCTATGTCGCACGAAAGCTCCGTAATCGGCCGCAAATCCGCTTTCCCCGCGCGCCGGCCCAGAAAAGCGCGGACGCAGTTGGGCCGGTCAAAATCCTTCGCGCCCATACCATAACCGGTTTTTTCGATTATCATTTCCGGGAAAGCGTCCCGCGAGGTAAACTCCGAGGCGAAATATTTCAGGAGCGCCGCGCCGGTGGGCGTGCAAAGCTCCCCCTTTATGCCGTCGGAATAGACGGGGACGCCGGATAAAATCCGCGCCGCGGCGGGCGCGGGCACGGGCAGAACGCCGTGGGCGCAGCGCACGGTCCCCCCGCCGGTGTTTACCGGCGAAACGAGGATTTGCTCCGGCGCAAGCTCCGCTAGGGCCAGGCACACTCCCGCCACGTCGGCAATCGCGTCGAGCCGGCCTACCTCGTGAAAATGAATATCCGCCACCGGCCTGCCGTGGACGGCGGACTCCGCCTCAGCGATAATCCCGTAGACTTCGGAGGCGGCGGCCCTGACCGGGCCGGGGAGGCTGAGCGCGTTTATCCGCTCCAGCACGTCCTTGAGGGAGCGGTGTGCGTGGGAGTGTTCGTGGGTGGTGCGCTCGTGTTCGTTGTGTTCGTGCTCGTGGGCGTTGTGCCGGTGCTCACGCTCGGGTTCATAGTTATGGCGTTCCCGAGCCTCCGGTTCAAAGCCGCCTTCTTGCTCGGCGTTTTGAGTCTCTTTCGGAAACTCAAAGCCGCCTTCTTGACCCTCTTCCTCGCCGTTTATAAGGATTTCCGCGCGAGTACCCCGAATGCCCGATTTGACGGCGGGTTTCGGCGCGAAAGACACCCCCGGCAGGCCCATTGCGTTAAGCCGCTCGTAAAACGCCGCCGAATCCGGCAGAAGCTCTGAAAGCGCCGCCAGGAGCATATCTCCCGCCGCGCCCATTTGACACTCGATATATAAAATTTTTTTGGCTCCGCTCATAAGGGCTGCCTCTCTTTGCGGAGTTCCTCCGCGATTTGGCTTATTTTGCGCATACGGTGATTCATGCCCGACTTTGACACGACCGGGGAAAACAGTTCGCCAAGCTCCTTAAGGTTCAAATGGTTATGCGAAAGGCGAAGCTCCGCCGCCCGGCGAAGGTGCGGCGGCAGGACGGACAGCCGGCCCGCGCTCTTTATATATTCTATGTCGATAACCTGTTTTGCCGCCGCGCTTATTGTTTTATCCATATTAGCCGCCGCGTAGTTGGCCTGGCGGTTGATAAGATTGTTCACGTCTTTCTGAGCGCGGGCGTTTTCAAACTCCATAAGCGAGGAGACGGCTCCGGCCAGCTTCAGGAAATCGGCGATTTGCTCGCTTTCTTTCAGATAGACGGAGTATTTCTTGCCGCGGACGGCCAGCTTCGGCGCTATGCCGAACGCCCCCGCCAGCCGCGTGAAAGTCTCCGCCAGGGCTGTGTCCGGCGCGCCTATTTCCGCGTGATAAAACCGCAGGGGCAGGCTGACCTGACCCGCCGCCAGAAACGCCCCCCGCAGATACGCTTTTTTGCAGCAGTCGGAGGATACGAGCAGCGGCGGCGCGGCGGGGGCCTCCGGGCGGGCGGCGGCAAGGAGCTTCGCCGCGTTTCCGGCCGGCAGGGTCAGGCCGCGCCTTTTCCCGCCGTTTACGGAGAAAGCGAAATCCGAGCCGAACGCCGCCGGCAGGAGGATTTCCAGCCGGCGCGCCGGAAAGACGCCGTCGAAGCGGATTGTCACGCCGCCGTCTTCGCCCGGCGTGATTCCCGCGAATTTCAGCAGGGCGGAGATTTCCGCGAGCGAACAGTGCCTCGCGGAAACGGGGGCGGAGATAAGCTCGGTTTTTACGTCGCTTGCGAAAGACACGGCCGTCCACCGCCTGTCCTGTTGTATTTGTGCCGGGCTAAGAGTCTTTGTCCATATCCCGGTGGCTTACGATGACGCTCTGGCCGGAGTCTTTAAGGTGCTCGTAAACCGCCTGGGCCAGGCAAACGCTCCGGTGCTTCCCGCCGGTGCAGCCTATGGCCACGACAAGGGCGTTTTTGCCCTCTTTAACATATCGCGGGAGCAGGAAGTCAAGCATTGAGTTAAGCTTTTCCAAAAATTCGGCCGCGCCCTCCGCGGAGAGCACAAAATCCCGCACCTCCGGGGAAAGCCCCGTCAGCGGGCGCAGCTTCGTATAAAACGGGTTCGGTATGAAGCGGACGTCGAAAACAAGGTCGGCATCGCTGGGAATCCCGTATTTGAAGCCGAAAGAAAGAGCCGTTATGGTGATACTCTTAAAATCCCCCCCGCTGAGGAAAATATCCGTAATCTGCTCCCGGAGCTGGCGGGTGAGGAAATGAGTCGTATCCATTATATAGTCGGATTTTTTTTTAATCGCGTAAAGAAGCTCCCGCTCTTTTTCTATGCCGGTTTCTATGCGGTCGTTTTTTGAGAGCGGGTGGCTGCGCCGGGTTTCCTTGAAGCGCTTCACGAGGGTTTCGTCCTCGCACTCAAGGAAAAGCACGGTGACGGCGCCGCCGCTTTTTTTAAGCTCGTCCACTATCTCCGGCAGGTTCCCGAACATATGGCCGCCGCGAATATCTATGCCGAAAGCCGCTTTTGTAATCTCCGAAGAGGTCAGCGCGCAGACTTCCGTAAATTTAGGCAGGAGCGGCGGAGGGAGGTTATCAACGCAGAAAAAGCCGTAATCCTCCAGGACGCGCAGGGCTGTTGACTTGCCCGCGCCCGACATACCGGTAACAACGACGAACTGCATAAGCGCCTCCCGCAAAGCTCAAGCCAAATGAAACAAATACATTATTAATATACCACAAAAGCGGGGTAAGTGTCAAGAGCAACAAAAAAAGCGGCCCGAAACTCTCCGGGGCCGCTTTGCTCTATAAGGGCTTACGAAGTTAATTTGCTTACTTCCTCGGCGAAATTCTCGCCTTTTTTCTCAAGGCCCTCGCCAGTCTCAAAACGGGCGAAGCGAAGCGCCTTCGCCGTGCCGTCCACGGATTTCAAGTACGCCGCCACGGTCATAGCTCCGTCCTTGACATACTCCTGCTCCAGCAGGCAGAAATTCTTAAGCTCCTTGGAGAGCCGCCCTTCGACGATATTCTCTCGGACGACCTTTTCCGGCTTCGGCTTGTCGGACTGGGCGTTTTCGTTGAGCGCCGCCTGCGTCAAAATTTCGCGCTCTTTCTGGATAAACTCCTCCGGCACGCTCTCCCGGTCAACGAACAGCGGATTCATCGCCGCGATTTGCATCGCGAGGTTTTTGCCCGCCTCCGTGAGGGCTTCGCCCGCCGGGCCGGCAAGCTCCAGAATAACCGCCACTTTCCCGCCGGCGTGGATATATGA
This sequence comes from Clostridiales bacterium, assembly GCA_031287685.1. Classification (GTDB taxonomy): domain Bacteria; phylum Bacillota; class Clostridia; order Lachnospirales; family WQUN01; genus JAITSQ01. The sequence goes on from JAITSQ010000003.1 coordinate 10,636, forward strand.
AACGAAAGTCGTAGAGCCGTCGCCCGAAAAGCGCTCGAAGCGGCGCGCGTTGAGGTTTTCGCCGATTGTCAGGATTTTGCCGTTAAGCGCCTCCCGCAGGGTCAGGGACGGGTCCTCCAGGTATTTCTCGGCGTACAGCCCCTCCATATCCTTGGAGGAGCTTGCCGCCGCCTGCCGCGCCACGGCGTCAACAAAACTCCGGAATTCCGCGTTTTTCGCCACGAAGTCCGTTTCGCTGTTCACTTCGACTACGACGGCGGTTTTGCCGCTTTCGTCTATATAAGCCTGGCAGAGGCCCTCGCTGGCGATGCGCCCGGCCTTTTTGACCGCCGCCGCCATACCCTTTTCCCGCAGAAGCTCTATAGCTTTTTCGATGTTCCCGTCCGCTTCGGTCAGGGCGTTCTTGCAGTCCACCATACCGGCTCCGGAAAGCTCCCTCAATTCCTTAACTAAAGCCGCCGTCACAGCCATTATTTACCCTCCTCGGTTCCGCTTTTTAAAAAGACCTCTTCGGGAGAAGGCTCGCCCTCTTTGCCCGTCTCAAACTGCAAGCCTTGGCGCGCCTCGATAATCGCGTCGGCGATTTTGCCCGAAATGAGCTTTACGGCGCGGATAGCGTCGTCGTTCCCGGGGATTACGTAGTCCACCTCGTCCGGGTCGCAGTTGGTATCGACAATAGCGATAACGGCGATTCCGAGGCTGCGCGCCTCCAGAATCGCGATATGCTCCTTGCGCGGGTCAACTATAAACACGGCGTCGGGAATACGCTTCATATCCTTGATTCCGCCGAGATTGCGGGTAAGTTTGCCTTTTTCGTTCAGGAGCTTCGCCACTTCTTTTTTGGGCAGGAGGTCGAAAGTGCCGGTTTCCTCCATTTTTTCAAGCTCCTTGAGCCGCCGGATGCGCTGCTGAATCGTTTTGAAATTAGTGAGCATACCGCCCAGCCAGCGCTCGTTGATGTAGTACATGCCGCTTCGCGTGGCTTCGTCGCGGATAGATTCCCGCGCTTGTTTTTTCGTGCCGACGAAAAGCACGGAGCCGCCGCCCTTTACTATATCCGAAACGGCGTTATAAGCCTCGTCAACCTTTCTCACGGTTTTTTGCAGGTCGATGATGTAAATGCCGTTGCGCTCGGCGAAAATGTATTCCGCCATTTTCGGGTTCCACCTTCGGGTCTGGTGCCCGAAATGCACACCGGCCTCAAGCAGTTGTTTCATTGAAATAACGCTCATAAGTATTGCCTCCTTTGGTTTTTGCCTCCATACCCGGTTTTCCTGACTTCGTTTCACCAAAGATGGGGTATGTGCGGATTTTTTACCCTTGTATTATAACATAACCCAAAGCGGGAGTCAAGCGGAAGCTCAAAAAAGAAAACCGCGCGGGGCGCGGTTTTCAAAGGGTAAGAGATTGGTTCGGTTATTTACTTGGACGAATCGGCGGCGTCGGCTGCCGGAACGTCCTGCTTGTCGGCGCTGTCGGCTGCCGGAACGTCCGTCTTGTCGTCGCTCGTCGTCTTGTCGTCGGCCGCCTCAGGGGCCGAGAAAGAGGTGATTTTGCCGTCGTCGTCCACGTTTACGTCAAGCCCGAGAATGGAGTTAAAGAACGAGGCGGGAACGTATATGGAGCCGTTCCGGTTTTCCGGGGCTATGCCCAGGTCAAAGCCGTCCCCCGTGCTGGAAATATAGTTTGAGTCGCCTACGAACACAACCGCCGTAAGGGCAGCGCCGTCGTAAACCTTAACCGCAGATATGTCGGGTTCCCAGGTTACGGAGAGGCCGGCCTTTTCGACGTTGGCCCGGAGCGGCACCATCGTGGAAAGAATTTCCTTGATTTGCGCGTCCGTAAGCCCGGTCTCGTCGTCCTTTTTTTCGTCGCCCGTCTGGTCGTCGGCGGTCTCGTCGTCCTTTTCTTCCGCGGCGCTGGCGAGGCCGGCCGTATAGGCGTCCTCGGTTATTTCCGAGTTGGAGCTTTTATCCACATAGTAGGTAAAAACACGCTCGTCCCGGTCGGGAGCGTTCGGGCGGGTCACGGCGGTAACTTCTATTTTAGAGAAAGCGCCGGAATCATCCGTAACGGAAGAGGACACAGAAGCGCCGGCGGCGCTGTCGTCGTCATCTATAGCGACCGAAGAGTAGCTCGCGAAGAAGTCCGAGATGTCGGACTTTATTTTTGAGTTGAGCGAGTCCAGACCCTCTACGCTGGGGTAGGAGCCAAAAGTCTGGCTGCCATCTACAAAGTCGGTGTAAGAAACCTTAAGGCTTCCGAAATCTTTTTTAGCCGCGTCGGCCGCCGCCGTCTCATCTGCGGCGAACGCCGATACAGACATTGTAAGGGCGATTGTAAGCCCGGCCATTATCGCTGCGATTCTTTTTGATTGTTTCATTTTAATAATCCCTCCGAATTATGTTTTTTGAAAAGGCGACACGCTTTTCAGTGTGATTCAGAAAAGCCCCGCCCCCTGTGAAAGACCTTTTCATCGGCTCGACATCGGCTTTTCCGCCTTGCTTAGTTTAATATAAATACATCTTACACCAATTTCCGAAAAAAATCAATGACAGAACTGTTACAAATTATTTAATATTCCGGAAGCCCGTTATTTAACGGGGATTCCATGTCTATCCGCTCCAGAGCCGTCACCCTCGCGGTCACGGACAGGCCGCCGGGCGTTTGCGAAAACTCGAGCCGCTTGTTGATAATATCCGTTTCAAAGCCGAAGTTTTGGAGTATAATATTATTCAGCATTCTGTGGGCAAGCAGAATATTTTCGGCGGGAGAAAGAGTTTCTTCATTATAAATGAATTCGCGGTATTCCTCCGAAAATAAAATTACCGGCAGGGGATAATATTCCGAAAGCCGGAGCTGCCTGCGCACAGTAATTTTATCATAACCCGCGAAGGGGATTTTTACGCTGAAAGGATTTAGTTTTTTGCCCAGGACGGACACGTCGCGGCGTTTTTTGGCCTTTCCGGTAAAAACTTTGCGCCGGGCCGCGGCCGGGGCGAAAAAATTAAAATCATAATATGTCCGCGCGGTGACGGCCGCCTGGGCGCGGGTGGTCGTCTTAAGCTCGCCGCCGTTCTCAAGAGGGGTTTTAAGAGTGCCGGAGACCAGAAGCTCCCCCCGCCGCACCGCGTCCCGCTCCTGTTTGAGCGGCGCGCCGGCGCTCGTGACCATACTTACGATAACGCCGTCCTTGGCGGCGATAATATCGCAAGGGGCGGATTTATCAGCGGCGGGCGGCTCCGGCAGTTTTTCGGCCACGCGGATTAGGGCGGTGGTGCCTTTAAGGGTTACGTTGACCCAGGCGGCTTCGGGGAAGGCCGAGAGGAAGCGCTTTTCCGCGTTTTTTTTGCGCGAGAGGGCCTTCGGCGCGCCGGCGCGGATATTTTCCGAAGCGAAAAAAGCGGCGATTTCGTCCGAGCGTATGCGGGCGTTGCCCTCCACGCGCACGAGCCATATAAACGACGACAAAAAGTACAGGAACGCGATGAAAAACAGAACTCCAGCCGTCAGAACCGGGCGTTTTCTGAACCGCCGCGCGAAAAACGGCAGCCCGCGTTTCTCCGCCAGGCGCACGCGGCAGCCGGTCTTGCGGGCGCAGGCGCGCAGCCGGCCAAAGGACGCGGCGGGGATTTTCGCGGTAAGCTCTCCGCCGCTTTCCGTAACGTCCCAGAGGATTACGCCTTTCCGGGCGGCGAGCGTCAGAAAACGAGCGGACGCGAAGCCGCTTATTTTTATAACGGCAAAGCCGGTAAGTTTTCGATAAAGGCGCGTGAACATAGCGAGTCCCCTTTACGGCGGTCCCGTTAAAACGCGGGATTGCCATAGGTTAGTGTATTTGGTTCGCGGCGAAAATATTACCTGCTTAAAAAAGACGGCGGCGGATTATAATACTACTTGCAACGCTTGATTCATTGAATTTATCGATTCGGAGGAGCGTTGAGAAATTACAGTACGGCAATTTTACAAAATGCTGACTGGCGCGGAGCGGAAAATCGGCGGCAAGAAGGCGGCTTTTTCGGGCGGCGTTAGGCCCGAAAAAACACCGGGCAAGAAGGCGGCTTTTTCGGGCGGTCACGAGCGTTTGCAACAGCTTTTTGGCGAAGCCAAAATAGCGAACGCAAACGCGGGGAGGCCCGAAAAAACGCCGATAAGAAGGTGGCTTTTTTGGCGGGCAATAGCGCCGAAAAAACGCTGATTTTAAGCCGTTTTTCGCGAACGTCGGCAGTCAATGATTTTGAAAATTGCGATATTCGCTATGATTCGGGAGGTATTTTAATATGAACGAGACTTTGAAAGGGAAAAATTCTGTGCCGGAGGCGAGAGAGGCGCTCAGCCAGTTCAAATATGAGGTGGCCAGCGAAATCGGCGTGCCGCTCAAGCAGGGCTATAACGGCGACCTGACCAGCGCGCAGAACGGTTATGTAGGGGGCTATATGGTTAAAAAGATGATTGACGCGCAGAAGCGCCAGATGGCGGGGACTGTCGGCGGCCTTAAGTAAGGAGGCTCGGGGCGCTTAATCCTTTTAGGCGACCCCGAACGCCGATTAACGGGCTAACCGGAGGATGTCTTAATAAAAAAAGCCGCGCTTTAAGCTAAGCGCGGCTTTTTTATGGCGGGTTCATAAAATTACCTTAGGCGGGCGCGAGCCCCTTTCTTATTCGGCGCGGAAAAAAGACAGCTTTCCGTCCGCCACGGCGTATTGCAGGCCGAGCGCGCGGCTTATAGTGTCAATCGGCGCGTAGGTATAGCCGGCGCGTATTTCCGGCGCGGCGCTGGGGACGAACATATCCGGCCCGATTGTATATTCTTTCTTGCCGATTATAAGGAGGGTTCGCGCGGTTCCGGAGACCACCGTCACGGAGCGCTCCTTTTCGTCCCACGAAAGCGTGGCCCCGCCGACTTCGTCGCACACGGCGCGCAGAGGCGCGAAAATCACCCCGTCCTTGACGTAGGGCTGCTGGGAGACGAGCTTTTCGCCGACGTAAACGGCTTTGGCCGAGTTTTCGTCAAATTTGATTTGCGGGATTTCCATATCCGGAGCCTTGGCGATTGGCGGCACGGGCTTTACGGGGGCCTCCGGAGCCTCCGGGAGCACGATTATCTTATCGCCGGAGGTCTGCGGGGGTGCGCTCCTTGTCGTCACGGAATAATACACAAGCAGCGGCTTGTTCTTGAGGTCGGGCGTTTCGCCGGGCTTCGCGGCGGCGTTGCCTTCAGTATCGAAAACCTTGCCGGAGCTGGCCGCCGAAACGTTGAGCTTAAGAGAGCCGTCGGAGGAAAGGCCGTTTTCGTCAAAAAAATCAACGATGGCGTTCCCGGGGGAATCCTCGATATTTTTGAGCAGGACGGCGGCGGAGAAACGCGGCGGATAAATATAGGTCATAATAAACGGCTTGACGAAATAGGCGGTGACAGAATCCCCCACTTTAATATCGGAGAGGGTAAGCGCGGCGCCCGTTTCGTCGGAGAGCACCGCGCCGGCGGTGGTAAAGTCCGTCTCCGAGTCCCGCGCGTCCTGCACGCGGATAAGGCCGTCCTTAACCAGGGTGACGGAGCCGTCGCACTTTGAGAAGTACTCTTTTTTTGCTTCTTGAGCGGGAAGGGTGTTCCCGGAGGGGGTTTCCTCCGCGAATACGGCCGAGGGGGCCAGCAGAGCCGCGGCCAGGACGGACGCGGCCAGTTTCACACAGGTTTTCATTGTAGGCAAAACACCTTTCGTTTCGTATTGTATTTATTTCTTAGCTTGCGCAAAATTACCTTAATATATTATAATATAAAAAATGGGGGCTGTCAATTTTTCTAATCGTTTCTTAATCCCCGGCTTATTCTTGTCTAAAGAAGGATTATTAAAATAAAGATGACAAAATAACAGGAGCTATGGCAATTTTACAAAACGTTGACTGGCGCGGAGCGGAAAATCAGCGGCAAGAAGGAGGGGGCTTTCATTTGTCTAAACTTGCTTTAGACAAATGAAAACACCGAGCAACGTCGGCAGTCCACGATTTTGAAAATTGCTATACATTAATTGTGGAGGGAAATTGGTTATGGAAAAACAAAAGGCGAAAAAAATAGCGAAACGGGCGGGGATTGTGATAATAGCCGCGGCCGTGGCGGGCGGAGGGTTCTTCGCCTGGCGGGAGTACGCGCGCAAAAAGCGGATTGAGGCTTTCGCCGCTCAGATGGCGGCAAATTCCTATAACGTCGAAGACGTTAAAAAAGACCGGCTCCACGAGGTGGTTTCGGCCACCGGCGTGGCGGCGCTGGCTTCCTCTCACGAAATAGTGTCGGAAAGCGCGGATAAAATAAAAACGATGAGCTTCAAAGAGGGGGATAAAGTTTCCGCCGGGGCCGTCGCCGCTTCTTACGACGCGGAGGAGACCGCCCAGGCCCTGCAAAGAAAAATCGCCGACGCGGAGATAAACCTTGAGAACGCGCGGCTTTCCCTGCGGAGCCTGACCCTGCCGGCGTCCGAGTCGGAACTACGCAAGCTGAGCGACGCGGAGGCGGCCGCCCGCAAAACCTTAAATGACAGGCAGGCCGCGCTGGCCTCCGCGGAAAATGAAATAAGGCTGAAGCAAGAGGATATAACGGAAGCGGAGGAGGACGACAAAACAGCGGAGGAGCTTCTGTCCGTCGGCGGGATGAGCGAGGAGGAGCGCCGGAAGGCCGCCGACACGCTTAAAGCCCTCAAAAACGACCTGGATAAGCTCCTGGCGCAGAAGGACTCCGCCGAAAGGGACGTAACGGCCGCGGAGGCGGCGGTCAAAAGCGCGGAGTACGAGCTTGAAAAGGCCGGGAGCGTCCTTTCGGAGGAGTCCGACAAAATAAAATACGAGCAGCAGAAAAACGCCGTCAAGTCGGCGGAGCTGACCATAGCCCAGGCCAAAGAGGATTTACAGGCCGTGGTATACGAAACAAAAAGCCCGTACAGCGGGACAATTATGGAGGTTTCGGCGCAGGAGGGGCAGAGGGTCGAAAAAGGCAAGCCTCTTTACACGATTTCAAATTTTGACGAGCTTATAGTGACGGCGGAGGTTTCCGAATATGACGCGCCGAAACTTCAGCTCGGGCAGGCGGTCAGTATGACCAGCGACGGCATAGAGGGCAAGGTCTACACGGGCAAAATAAGCTACATCGCGCCGAAGGCGGAGGTCTCCGGCTCGGACACGGTGAATAAGATAGAGGTGACGCTTGACAACCCCGACGGCGTGCTCAAGCCCGGCTTTAATCTGGATTTGGAGATAATCATCGCCGACAAGCCGGACGTCATAAGCGTTTCGCAGGCGGCGGTTATGAAAGATAAGGAGGGCGGGGGGCAATATGTCTTTACGCTTGGCCAGGGGATGACGGCGGTAAAGACGCCGGTTGAAACGGGCATTTACGGAGACGTGAACGTCGAAATAACAAGCGGGCTGAAAGAGGGGGATAAAATCGTGTCGGACCCCTCCGACACTATCAAAGAGGGCGACCGTATCGCCGTGAAAGTTAAGGGCGCGGGCGGCGCGGCGGCGGGAGCTTCGGGCGCCGGCGGGGGTATGATGTTCGGCGGGCCGGGCGGCGGTATGCAGGTAAGGCCCGCCGGCGGAGGGAACGGCGGCGGCCGGGTGAGAATCGGCGGGTAAGGAGGGGCTTTTTGGCGAGGCATTAAGCGCCAAAAAACACCGAGCAAGAAGGGGGCTTTTTCGGGCGGTATTAGGCCCGAAAAAACACCGAGCAAGAAGGCGGCTTTTTCGGCGGGCATTAGCGCCGAAAAACACCGAGCAAGAAGGGGGCTTTCCTTTGTCTAAGCTTGCTTTAGACAAAAGAAAACGCCGACCAACGTCAATATCAAACGGAATCGCTATATAAAACGACCACGGGAGGATTAGGATTATTATGGAAAATTCTGTTAAGGAAATCATAAGCGCGAGGGACATTACGAAAATATACGACCAGGGGGCCATTCAGGTGGCGGCGCTGGCGGGGGTGTCGCTTTCCGTGGCGGACGGGGAGTTTGTGGCTATTATGGGCGCCTCCGGCTCCGGCAAGTCAACGATGATGAACATTCTGGGCTGTCTCGACAAGCCCACGGACGGCGGCTACGTCCTGGACGGGATAGACGTTTTCTCGGCTAAGGACGGCAGCCTGGCGCAAATCCGCAATAAAAAAATCGGCTTCGTGTTCCAGACGTTCAACCTCCTGCCGAAGCTCTCCGCGCTTGAAAACGTGGAGCTGCCTATGCAATACGCGGGCCGCCCCGCGCGGGAGTGCCGGAAAACGGCGCTGGAGGCGCTGGAGCGGGTGGGCCTGGCCGGCCGGGTTAAGCACAAGCCGAACGAGATGTCCGGCGGGCAGCGCCAGCGCGTGGCTATTGCCCGCGCGCTTGTCAACACCCCAAGCCTGATTCTGGCGGACGAACCCACGGGAAACCTTGACAGCCGCTCCGGCGAGGAAATAATGGCGATTTTTCAGGGGCTTAACAACGACGGCGCGACGATAGTTATGGTGACGCACGAGCCGGATATAGCCGCGCACACCAAGCGCGTGGTGAGCTTTCGCGACGGGCTTATAGTGTCCGACAAGCCCGTCGCGAATCAAATCATAGCGAAGCCCAAGGAGCGTGAGGCTTCGTGAATATTTTTCAAAGCGTTAAAAGCGCGGTCAAAAGCGTGTTCGCCAGCAAAACGCGCTCTTTTCTTACAATGCTCGGCATAATTATCGGCATAAGCTCCGTAATAATAATAACGTCCATCGGCGCGGGCAGCCAGGCCGCTATGACCGAGCAGTTCAACTCAATGGGCGCGGGGCGCGTCACCGTCCGCGTGCAGTCCTCCGGCGGGCAGGACGTAAAGGATTCCGAGCGCCTCAATATGGCGGATTATGAAATGCTCGCCGAAAACCCGAACGTGAAATATATCTCCCCTTCTTTGCAGGATTCGGCCGACCTGAAGCTCCTTAACCCGAAGGAGACCAAAACCGCGAGCGTCACGGGGGTGTCGCCGGATTACGTTAAGATAGAATCCCTTGAGCTGGCCGCAGGGCGTTTTATAAGCGGGAACGATATGGATATGAGCGGCAAGGTTTGCGTAATAAACGACACCACCGCCGAAAAGGTTTTCGGCAAAGCGGACGAAAGCGTGATAGGCTCCCGGATTTCCGTAAAGACCTGGCGGGGGACGCAGAAATATACCGTCGTGGGCGTCCTGAAAAACAAGAACGCCGCCATAGAGGCCCAGTACGGCGATATGTACCCCGAGACGGTCTATCTTCCCGTGACGGCGGTTCAGAAGCTGACGGGAGATAAAACCTTCAACAGCTTTACCATCATCGTCGCGGATAAGGATAAAATCGACGAGGCGTGCACGGCCATAACCGACGCGCTGAACGCCCGCCATAAGACCGCCGACAAATATTACGCCCAGAATATGATGAACATCGTCGAGAATATCAACGCCGCTATGTCCACAATGACGCTGGTTATAAGCGGCATCGCGGGGATTTCCCTGGCCGTGGGCGGCATAGGCGTTATGAATATTATGCTCGTCACCGTCACGGAGCGCACGAGGGAAATCGGCATAAGAAAATCCATCGGCGCTAAAAACAGCAATATTCTCAGCCAGTTCCTGGTGGAGGCGGTTATCCTGACCGGGATAGGCGGCTGCCTCGGCTTGGCGCTCGGCTGGTTCGGCAGCGGCTTCGCCGGCAAGATGATGAGCGTTTCCCCGGTGATTTCCCCGGCGGCGGTGGTTATGGCCGTGTCGATTTCGATAGGGATAGGCGTGATCTTCGGGGTGTATCCCGCGCATAAGGCCGCGCGGCTTGACCCCATAGAGGCTTTGCGGTACGAATAAGGAGTAAGGCCTAAGGACTGTAGAGAGCCGGGAGGGCGCGGTATGCCAGAGGACGAAAAACGGAAAATACTCATAATCGAGGACGAAAAGAAACTGGCGCGGTTTGTGGAGCTTGAGCTGCTCCACGAAGGGTATGAAGTGGACACGGCGCACGACGGGGAGGCGGGGCTGTCCGCGTTTCTCGGCGGTTCCTATGACCTTGTGCTCCTTGACCTTATGCTTCCGAAGCTGAACGGGATGGAAATAACCCGGCGCATACGGAAGAACTCCGACGTGCCGATAATTATGATAACCGCGCGGGGCGAGGTTATGGATAAAGTGGTCGGGCTTGACTCCGGCGCGGACGACTACATTACGAAGCCCTTCGCCATAGAGGAGCTTCTGGCGCGAATGCGCACGGCTTTCCGCCGCCGCCCGGCCCCCGGAGGGGATTTTAAGGAGGACGCGCTGACCCTCGGCGGGCTTCGGCTTGAGCTTAAAAGCCGCGCGGTAAGCGTGAACGGCGCGGAGGTCGAGCTGACCAAGACGGAGTTTGACTTGCTGGCGTATATGCTTAAAAATCAGGGCATTGTCCTGACGAGAGAGCAGATTCTTAACAACGTCTGGGGGTACGATTATCTGGGGGAGACGAACGTCGTGGACGTGTATATCCGATACCTGCGCTCAAAAATAGACGACGCTTTCGGCGAAAAGCTGATTTACACAGCCAGAGGGGTTGGGTATGTTGCGAAAAAAACGAAAGATGAGAATGTCGATAGCGAATAAGATGACGCTGCTTTACGGCGGGGTGTTCGCCGGGATGCTGTTTATCATAAGCTTGGCGCTTTTCGCCAATATGTATGTGTTTTACACGAATCTTTTAAGAAACGAAGTTAACGAGACCGTCCGCAAGGTTTCGGAATATATCCGGGAGGGCGGGGAGCTGGCGATGGACGCCCTTCAGGAAATGGCGCCGAAAAACGTCGTTATAGAAGTCCGCTGCTCGGACGGGCGCGTGGCGCAGAGCGATTACGGAGAGTTCGCCACGCCCGAAACGAAGCCGCCGGACGGCGGCTATAAGGCGGACTGGGGAGCGGGAGACTCCCGGGCAAGGATTATTGTTGAAGCTCAAGCCCAAGCCCAAGCCCAAGCCCAAGCTCAGGCCCAATCTCCGCGGACTTTCCTGGGGCACGCGGTTATCCTGCCGAACGGGCGGGGGCGGTTTGAGCGGTTTATGGGCTTTTCGGAGAATTCCTTCGAGTACGGCGGGGAGGAATACGTAGTCCGGGCGTTTCGCTCCTTCGGCGGGGAAATCTCCGCGTTCCGCGTATTCTCGGTTTCTTTCGCGGCGTTTAACCTGTGCGGGGTTGTGGGCGCGTTCTGCTTCGGGCGCTATCTCAGCGAAAAAATGCTCCGCCCTATAAGGGAGATTATAAGGACGGCATCCAGCATAAGCGTGGACGACCTTGACAGCCGCATAGAAATCGACGCGCGGGACGACGAGCTGACTCTGCTCGCCCGGACGTTCAACGATATGATAAGCCGCCTGTCCGAGTCGTTCAGGAAGCAGGCGCAGTTTGTGGCGGACGCGTCTCACGAGCTGCGCACGCCCATTTCCGTCATCCAGGGGTACGCGGCCATACTCTCCCGCTGGGGCAAGGACGACCCGGAGGTTCTGGCGGAGTCTGTCGAGTCCATAAAATCCGAAACGGAGCGAATGGGGGAGCTTGTGAAACAGCTCTTATTCCTGGCGAGCGACCGGGAGGAAATCCCCGCGAGGGAGCTTGCGAGCCTTTCCGCCGCGGCGCGGGAGGTGGCGCGGGAGGCCGACGTCATGGAGGCGCCGCATAGGCTGACGGCGGACTGCCGGAGCGAAGCCTCCGTTTACGGGGACGAGGGCGCGCTCCGGCGGCTTATATGGATTTTTGTGGAGAACTCTATGAAATACTGCCGGGGCGGCGCGGCGGACATAAAAATCAGCGTCTTTGAAACGGAGGAACACGCGGTCCTGGCTGTTTCGGACGACGGCACGGGCATAAACCCGGAGGATATACCGCATATTTTCGAGCGGTTCTACCGCGGGGATAAATCCCGCGACAAGACAATATCGGGCACGGGCCTCGGGCTATGCATCGCCGACCGGATTATAAAGGCGCTTGGCGCCCGGGCGGAGGTGAAAAGCCCAGGCCCGTCCGGATTCGGCACGGAGATAGCCGTTTATTTCAAGAAAGCGGGAGGAGATAATAAATGAAACGAGGAGTAAGCATATTGCTCGCGGCGGCGGCAATCACGGCGGCGGCGCCGCGAAGCGCCTTCGCCGGAGGCAGAATAACCTACAGCGCGTCGGTTTACAGCCCGGCGGGGACGGTTTCCCTTGACGAGGATTTGAACGAGGAGGGCGAGGTTATAAGAAATAAGCTCACCGTCGATAAAGCCCTGGACTACGCCCTGCAAAACAGCGGCGACGTTAAGCGCGGGGACGAGGACGCGTACCTGGCCGTAGAAAAGCACCATACTCTTTATCAGGCGTTCACGGAGTCGATGAGCACTGATTCTATGGTGTCGGCGCTTGTGGCGCTGACGAGGAACGAAATGGAGCAGTCAATGGCTTACCCCGAGCGGGAGGACCAGAAGGAGGCCCTCCGCGCCAGCATAACCCGCTATTTTCAGGCGGTGCTTTCGGCGGAGCGCGCGCTCGCGCTTTACGACGAGAAAATCGAGCTGGACAAAAAGGAGCTTGCCATAAACGAGGTAAAGCTCCGGCTCGGCCAGATTTCCCAGGCGGATTTTGACTCGGCGAAGACCGCTTACGGCAAAAGCCTGTCGGAGCGCAAAACCCGCGAAAAGGCCATAGAGGACGCGTATAAGAACCTCTCCGACATAATGGGCGTTTCAAGACAGAGCCGGTACGAGCCGGTAATCGACCTGCCCTATTCCCCGTTTAATATGGAGACCGCCAAGGCGCATATAGAGACCGCCGCCGACGCCAGCCTCTCCGTGAAAAAAGCGGAGGAGAACCTTAAAGTGCTTGATTATCAGCGGCGGATAAATATTTACAAGGACGATTACGATATTGAGAGCGCGGATATAGAGCTTGAGCGGGCGAAGCGGGATTTGGCCGATTTGCGCGATAAATTCAAGGACGATATGACCGCGCTTTATGACGAAATCAAGGAGGAGGAGCGCTCCATAGGGCTTCTTGAGGCGGATTTGGCCGAAAAGGAAAAGGCGCTTGAAATAACCAGGACAAAACTTAAGCTCGGGAAGGCCTCCCAATTTGAGGCGGATAAAGCGGAGTATGAGGTGAAAAGCCTCCGCGCGGACCTCCAGAATAAAAAGGAGGAGCACGGGGTGGACGTTTTAAGGTTTAAGCAGGGGCGGGTTTAAACAAAAACGTCTTAAGCTGCTATAGCAGCTTAAGACGTTTTTTCTGCGCCGCGCGGGGCAAGATTCAGCAAAGATACTTCCGGAGCGTCCTCATAAGCTCCTCCACGTCTACGGGCTTGCCCAGGTGCTCGTTCATACCCGCCTCCAGGCAGCGGTCAATATCCTCCTTAAAGACGTTGGCGGTCATAGCGATAATAGGGATTGTTTTCGCCTTCGGCAGGCCCTCTATACCGCGGATTATGGAAGTCGCGCCGTACCCGTCGAGGTTGGGCATATTCACGTCCATAAAAATCAAGTCGTACTTTTCCGGGCTGTTGCTGAACATATGGACGGCCAGATACCCGTCTTCGGCAAAATCCACGCTGAGCTGAGTTTCCTCAAGCAGGGCGGAAAGGATTTCCCGGTTTATTTCCATATCCTCCGCCACAAGTATGGACTTTCCGGGGAAGACGATATTATCGCCCTGGCCGCGCGCCTCCCGCCGGGTGTCCCGCGCGCGTATCGCTTTGTGCAGCGCTTCTATTAATATATATTCGTTTACAGGCTTCGGTATAAATTCGGCTATGCCCACTTCGGAAACGTCGTCGCGCACGGTGAAGGTGTTCGCCTGGCACATCATAACGATAACCGCGTCCTCTCCGCAGAGCGCGGAGACTTCCTTGGCGAAATCAACCGTCGAGGCGCCCGACAGCGGAACGGCTATAAAAATAACGTCGAACCGCTGCAGGGTCAGCGCCGCCAGCGCGTCGGGGCGGCTGCTGACCGCTTCCGCGGAGAAGCCGTGTATTTCCGAGCAAAAGCCGAAGACCTCTAGGGTTTCGGCGTAATCGTCCACCACAAGAACTCTTATGCTGGCCAGCTCCTCGTCCGACAGGTGAAGAAGCTGAGACTCCCCCCGGAGCACCGTGATTTCAAATATAAAATCGCTCCCGACGCCCTCCTCGGACTCAATCCAGATATTGCCGCCCATAATCTCTATTATGCGCTTGGAGATGGCCAGGCCGAGGCCGGTGCCGCCGAATTTTCTGGAGATTCCGCCGTCCGCCTGCTCAAAGGAGTTAAACAGGCGCGGCAGGGCCTCTTTTGATATGCCTATGCCCGTGTCCGACACGCGGAAGCGGAGCCGGACACGCGGCCCGTCGTCCTCGGTTTTTTCGACGGCCAGGGTGATTCGGCCTTGGTCCGGCGTGAATTTAACAGCGTTGCCGATCAGGTTAATTAATACTTGAGAGAGGCGCTGCTCGTCCGCCGATATGTTCGCGGGCAGGTCGTCTCCTATTTCGAGGAGGAGGTGCTGAAACTTTTCATCCACGCGGAAGCGCAGGACGCCGACCACGCGGCTGAGCATCTGGCTCAGGTTAAACTCCGACGCGGAAAGCTCGAACTTGTCCGCTTCTATTTTCGAGATGTCCAGAATGTCGTTAATAAGGCCGAGCAGGTGCGTGCCGGCTTCGGAGATTTTACTCAGGCAGTATTCCTTGCGCGCGACGTCGTTAGAGGAGCGCCCGATATTCGTCATGCCGATTATGGCGTTCATAGGCGTGCGGATTTCGTGGCTCATGCGCGACAAAAAGTCCGACTTGGCCAAGTTGCTCGTAATGGCGGCTTCTTTGGCTTCCTCGGCGGACTCCTTCGCTTCCATTAAATCCGTAAAGTCGGTCATCGTCACGATAAAGCCGTTCGCCTCGGAGGGGGCCATGGAGATGAACCGGCAGTTATAATACCTCGGGGAGGAGTCCGAGAACTTTATCCTCTGGATGGTTTCGGCGGAGGTTCCCTGAGCGCGGGCCTGGCGGAAAATGCGCAGCATATCCTCCAGTGTATTAAAGTCGATTTTCCCGTTAAGAAGCTCCTGAAATGATTTGCCTTTAACGGGCGTGTCGCTGCTCAGGCCGCAAAGGTTAAGGAAAAAGGTGCTGACGTACATCAGCTTGGCGTCTTTGTTAAACAGAAAAATTATATCGACCGCCGCGTCAAGCATGAGGGTCATAAAGTTTTCCAGCTTGTTCATTTCCTGAGAAATGGCGCGGTTAAGGCTGTTCGCCATTTCAAAGCGCTTGATGTTCCGAGCGTTGACCTCGGTTTGATAGCGAAGCTCACGAGCCATCTTCTTGACGTCCAGCCGCGCCTGCTTAAGCTCGGTCAGAAGCCCCACTATATGAGCGTTCACAAAAACAGCGTCGGAGGCATTGCCGGCTTCGCCCAACTCATTTGCGATTTTATTGAATTGTTCGTCCGGCTTTTCCATGGCTCACCTCAAAGAGCGCATATCGCTAAGGTGTAATTGTGGTGCTTATTGACCTCCGTGCCGTCGTCCTTGGGCACGGGGGCGAACTCCCCGTCCGCCGTGGTTATGTGGAAGGGGATGTCCCCGGCTTGTTTGAACACGCGGCGGATTTCGTCAAATTCCGTAAGCATAGAATCAAAAATAAGGTACCGCCCGATACACAGCATAGCGAGGCAAAGCGAGGGTTTAAACTCCGCCGCCTGGCGCGCGGCGTTGACCGCCGCCTGAGTCAGAATCTGCTCCGTCATTATTTCCGCCACGTAAATCGCCGCGCCGCGCGGCACGTCCACGCCGAAAATGGCCCTTCCGTCCGCCACGGCGACGAGCTGGCCCAGGATAGGCATCGTGCCGTCCTCCGCGTCGATGATGAACGGGCGCGCGGTCAGGGTCAGCATTTGGTCTCGAATCTCCGGGCTGCGGAGGAAACCTATGCTGTAGAGCCACTTATTGGCGGGGATATGGTCAACGGAGGTCACCTCCGTGCCTAAGGAGTCCGTTATGACGCCCTTAAAATGGAGAAACCGCCGCCGCGGCAGCTCCGATATTATGAATTTCGGCTCAATATTGCCGCCGATAAGGATAAACGCGGCGCGGTCGCTGTAAAGCTCCCCGTTGAAAATAACCCGGTTTTCGGTGTCCGGATAGCTCGTGCCGGAGAACAGGCCGAAATGCGGCTTGCCCCGGAGGGCCTCGGTAAAGGCGTTTACGAAAAAGTTTCCGTGCATATTAAGGTGCGGCGCGGTGGGCGCTATGTCGAAAGCCATCTTTACCCGCGCGCCCGCCGGAAAAGCCGATTTGGCCTTCGCCACGGCTTCTTTTATGGGGTTCGCGTCCGGGGGGGAGAGCGGGCCGGTCAGCCCAGCCGACAGAAAGACGTCGTCGGAGGTCAGGACGGTCATCGTCAGAGCCACGTTGCCTGAAAACTTTTCGGTCTCGTTTTTTATTACGGGGGCGCCTATAACGTCGAAAGGAAGTTTGGCGCATACGGCGCTCACGACGCCGGTTTTAAGATAATCCTCGTGCGCGAAAAGAATCCCGGCCGTGTAGGATTTAAGGGTGGGTATGTCGAGCTGGGCAAGAAGCTCCTTTACTGCCTCGGAAATCTCGTCCGCGTTCGTGGTGTGCGCGTTTCTGACGTCAAGCATAACACGACCCCCTGTATTGTGTGTTTTAGAACCTGTTCCCGTTAGGCGGAAAGGCCGCCCCGCCTTTTCGCTCGCAAAATCGGCGCGGGTATGGCCGTTTCTACTTATAAAAACTTGAATTTGAAAGTGTTTTTAAGTTAAACGGCTATACGGCAATTACACGTTTTACTTGCAAAATCGGAGCTGAAAATCGCGGGCTTCAACGCGTTTTCAGCGAACGAAATTTGCTTATGTAAAACGGAATTGCTATAGCGCGGCTTTACATAGCGCAGACTATGTAGCTGTAGTTATGAAGCTGGTTCACAAGCTCCCCGTTTTTATCCGGCACGGGGCAGTACTCCCCGTCGCTGTAAGAGAGCAGATAAGGGATTTTATCCTTAAGCAGGCTGTCCGTCAGCTCAAGTTCGTCCTTTGAAAGCGCCAGCGCGTTCAAGTGAGACACGCAGGCGAACATAAGCAGGCAGCTGAAGCCCTCCGCCGCGGCCGCCTCTTTAACGACGGACTCCGCCGCGTCCATAATAACGTCTTTGGAAAGCGGCATATCGAGCGATATGAGCGAACCCGCCGTGACCTCCCCGGCCAGCACCATATGTTCGTTTTCGTTGAGGCCCCAGGACGCGCGGTAAACGACCGAGCCGTCCGGGTGTTCGATTCTGAAGGGGAAAGAGTCCCCTTCGCTGTTTGTGTAATCATAACCCAGTTCGTCCAGAAAGTTCTTCGCGGGCGCGCCGTCCACGGTTTTGAGCAAGTTGCCCGAAACGGAGGTGACCCGGCCTTTGGCCCGCTGGCCGCGCCTGACCGGAAGCTCCGAAACGAAAAAAGACGGGCTGAAATCTCCCGACATTATGACGTAAGGCAGCGCGGACGAGTAAAGCTCGCCGTTGAACAGGACGGAGGCGCCATTATAGTCCGACGACGCGCCGGCGTTTGAACCGAAAAACGGCACGCCGCACTCCGCGAACTCCGCCGCGTAAAAATCCCCGAAGATGCCGCCGATTGTCGGCGTAAAGCCTATAACGAGCTTCGCCGCGTCTTTGGGCAGGTCGGCGGACGCCGCCTTATAGGATTTCTCAATAACAGAGGAATCCCCCTCTTCTATAAGCGGCGCCAAGTCGCACAAAACGGCGTCCATACGAACGGAGGAGCTTGTCAGGACAAGAGCGGAAAGCGGCATGCTGCTCATGCGCCCGTTGACGGAGGAGCTTGCCGCGATCATACCGACAGTATTCATCGGCAAAGCCCGGCAGACCTCCCGCAATACGCCCGACTCCGCGAATTCCTTGTGCGCGGCGACTATAGCCACACTATGTTCTTTCAAAAAATCCTTAAAACGGCCCTTCGCGGAAAGCTGTTTCTTTATTTCGCGAACAGCGGACTCCACATCGTCGATTTCGTCGGTAAAAGCGTTAATGCAGTCAATCAATTTCACCACTCCAGTTCTTTGGCCTTCGGACGGTTTCGCGGATGTGTTTTTATTTTAACATAGCCGCGGAGTTTAATCAAGTATTTTTTCGCGCGCGGGCGCGCATAAAATCCCGGAAAAGGTTAAATATTAAAGAGAATCATTATTTACGGCCGTTTAAGTATAAGCGGCCGTGCCAGGAGGAAAATTATGCTTTATAAACGCGCGCCATATTCGTTTTTGCCCGGCGTTTTTTCGCGCTTGAAGCCGCACCAAAAAGCCGCCTTCTTGCCCGGCGTTTTTTCGCGCTTGAAGCCCTCTCGCAACCTCCGGTTGCTGGCCCTCCGACGCAATGCTCGCGTCTGCGGGTTGAGAACCGGGCGGCCGTGTCTGCCCTCTCGCCGAAGCTCGCCGGGCGGACAAGCCGGACCCGCCGGAAAAGCCCTATTCTTGCCCGCCCTCCGGCCGCTCCAGGCCTCGTTCTTGTCCGTTGTTATGGCTTTTGCCGTTTGTTTCCGGACGTTCGGCGCGCCGGCGCCTCTGGGTGAGCAGGCTCGGGCGGCGCTTCTTATGGAGCCGGGCACGGGCCGGGTGCTGGCCGCGCGGAACGAGCACGCCAAGCTGCCTCCGGCTTCCGTCACGAAAATTATGACCGTGCTTCTTATCTACGACGCGATGGCCGAAGGCAAAATCAAGCCGGGAGACCTCGTCACCGTCAGCCCGCACGCGGCCTCTATGGGCGGCTCCCAAGTTTACCTTGAGGCTATGGAACAGCAGAGCGTGGAGGATCTTCTGAAAGCCGTCGTCATATCCTCCGCGAACGACGGCGCGGTGGCGCTGGCGGAGTTTGTCGCGGGGAGCGAAGAGGGCTTCGTCGCTATGATGAACAGCCGCGCGGAGGGCCTTGGCATGGAGGACACGCGTTTTGTCAACTGCTGCGGCCTGCCCGCGGCGGGGCACGCCTCCAGCGCTTATGACATTGCCCTGATGACGAGGGAGCTTATCAATAAATACCCGCAGGTGCTTGATATTTCCAAAATATGGATGGACACCATCACCCATAAGACCGCGCGGGGAGAGGAGGTTTTCGGCCTGTCGAACACAAACAAGCTGATACGCGCGTATCAGGGCGCGACTGGGCTTAAGACCGGCTCCACGGACGAGGCGCTCTTCTGCGTGGCCGCCACCGCCAGCAGGGACGGGCTTTCGCTGATTTCCGTAATCCTCGGCGCGCCGGACTCGGCGACGCGCTTCGGTGAGGCGATTAAGCTGTTTGACTATGGTTTCGCCAACTTCAAAGTGGCGGAGGGGCGGCCCGCCGGGGATCCAGCCGGCACCATCAAGGTGTTTAAGGGCAGCCGGGAGGAGGTGCCCATAGAAGTCAAAGAGCGGGTGGCCGCCGTAGTTGAAAAGAGCAACAGCAAGGCGATGGAATCACGCGTCGAGACTCTGCCAGGCCTGTCCGCGCCTGTGGAAGCGGGGGCCAAGGCCGGCGAGATTATCTATACTTTCGAGGGGGAGGAGGTGGGCCGGAGCGACCTTGTGACCGCGGAAGCCGCCGGGAGAGCGGGGCTTGCGGATATGATGAACCGGCTGTTTTACGAATGGGTAAGCTGAAAGGCGAAGGGGGCTTGAGCTATAGCAATTCCGTTTGACATAAGCTGCTTTCATCGCTGGAAACGCGTTGAAGCCCGCGATTTCCAGCTCGAAAGCAGCAAGTCAAACCTGGAATTGCTCTAAACCCCGCTCGAGGCCCCTTTCCCGCCCGGGCCTTAACCTTACCCCTCGAAAACCTTTCCTTTCAGCCCCAGGCTTTCCGCCGCGTTCTCCCTCATTTTATACTTCAGTATTTTTCCGGCGGCGTTCATCGGGAACTCGTCCAAAAACTGGACATATTTCGGAACCTTGTGCTTAGCCATGTGAGAGCGGACAAATTCCTTAACCTCGTCCTCCGTCAGGCTCTCCCCGGTTTTCAGAATCACGCAGGCGCATATTTCCTCGCCGTACTGCTCGTCCGGCGCGCCGATTACCTGCACGTCGCGGATTTTCGGGTGCGTGTACAGAAATTCCTCGATTTCCTTGGGGTAGATGTTCTCCCCGCCGCGTATAATCATATCCTTAATACGCCCGGTTATTTTGTAGTTGCCGTCAGCGCCGCGCCGCGCCAGGTCTCCCGTGTGGAGCCAGCCGTCCGGGTCGATGACGGCTTTTGTGGCTTCGGGCATTTTATAATATCCCTTCATTATGTTGTAGCCGCGCGCGCAAAGCTCCCCGTCCGCGTCGCCGGGCAGGGTTTCTCCCGTTTCCGGGTTGACTATTTTTACCTCCACGGCGAAAACGGGCGAGCCGACGGTCGAGACGCGCACGGCGGAGGGGTCCGACGCGCGGCTCATGGTGATGGCCGGGGAGCTTTCCGTCTGGCCGTAGGTTATGCAGACGTCCCGCATATTCATTTTTGACAGCACGTCCTCCATTACCTTGACGGGGCAGGGGGAGCCGGCCATAATCCCCGTGCGGATATTTGAAAAATCCGTAGCGGCGAAATCCGGATGCTCAAGCATAGCTATGAACATGGTCGGCACGCCGTGAAACGCGGTGACGCGCTCCCGCCGTATGCACTCAAGGCCCTTGCGCGGCGAAAACGCCGTAATGGGGGACATCGCGGCGGCGTGGGTCATGGAGGCCGTCATGGCCAGCACCATTCCGAAACAGTGAAACATTGGCACCTGAATCATCATATGGTCTCCGCTGGATAAATCCAGACAGTCGCCTATGGCTTTTCCATTATTTACCACGTTATAGTGCGTCAGCATAACCCCTTTGGGGAAGCCCGTCGTCCCGCTTGTGTACTGCATATTGCAGACGTCGCGCGTGCTGATTTCGGCGCGGCGGCGGGCCAGCTCGGCCTTGTCCGCTTTTTTGCCCGCCTCGAAGACGTCCCTGAAGAAAAAACAGCCTTTTTGCCGGCTTTCGGCGGAGACGACGTTGCGCAGCCTGGGCAGCCTCTTGCTGTGGAGGCGGCCAGGCTCGCTCGTTTCAAGCTCCGGGCAGATTTCCCGGAGTATTTCCATATAATTCGAGTCCTTATGCCCGTCGAGAGTAACGAGGGTGTGCGTGTCGGACTGGCGGAGCAAGTACTCGGCTTCGTGGATTTTATACGCTGTGTTTACCGTGACCAGCACCGCGCCTATCTTGACCGCCGCCCAGAAGGTTATGAACCATTCGGGGGTGTTCGTGGCCCAGACCGCCACGTGCGCCCCTTTGCCGACGCCCATATTTATAAGCGCGGCGGCGAAAGCGTCCACGTCGTCCCGAAATTCGGGATAGGTGCGGGCGTAGTCAAGCTCGGTGTACCTAAAAGCGTACTGATTAGGGAACTCCTCGCACACGCGGTCAAGAACGTCTGGAAAGGTCTCGTTTATGAGGGTTTCTTTCGGCCAGATATAGCGCCCGCCGCCCCGCTCGTCCGTGAAAAGGGGGGCGCGCCCGCCGGCGTACCGCTCCATATATTGCGCGAAATGCGGCAGCGCAAGCCCCGCCGACTCAAGCTCCGCCGACCAGCGCTTGACCCACTCAAGGGAGACCCAGCCGCTGAAACCGGCTTTCTGAAGCTCGGCGAAAATTTCAGGCAGGGGCAGGCTGCCTTCGCCCATCCTGCGGTAGGAAATATCGCCCGACGCGTCTATGACGCTGTCCTTGACGTGGGTGTATTTTATATAGCCGCCAAGATTGGCGACAGTCTGAGCGGGGGTTTCGCCCTTGAAGCGCAGGGGGTGGTGAACGTCCCACAAGGCCGCGACGGAGCTTTCCCCAACGGAATCCAGCAGGGCGCGCAGGCGCTTCGTGTCGGCGAAAACGCCGTTGGTCTCGATTAAAAGGGTGACGTCCGCCGCGCGCGCTATGGGCGCAAGCTCCTTCAGCTGTCCGGCGATAAAAGCGTCGTCCGCCTCCCCGTCCTCTTTCGGGGATAAATCGGCCAGAACCCGCACGTAGGGCGAGCCGGCGCGGTTCGCCGTTTTGATGTACTCGGAGATTTCCTTGAAATTCTCGTCTTTTTTATCTTTGAACTTAAGGCAGCAGCCGCTTGAAAAGCAGGATATCTCAAGCCCGAGGCGGGATAAAAGCTCCCTGGTTTTTTCCGTTTCGCCGCCGGAGAAGGGCCGCGCGCGGACAGCGCAGATTTCGTCGCCAAGCCCGCGTATTTCGACGCCGTTAAAACCCAGGTCCTTAGCCAGCGAATAAATATCGCGCCAGGAAAAATCCGGGCAGGCCAGGGTTGAAAAACTTATTTTCATACATTTTAAGCTCCCTTCGTGAAACTTTCGCTTTTTTATTTTACATTTTTAAGGGAAATATTGCAATATCATAATTTGTGTGATAAAATAATTTTTGATTGAGACAGCGCCGGGTTTGGCTTCGGCAAGCACAAAATAATTTAGGAGGATTTCCCGCCAGATGACAAATTTTGAGAAAATTGAGGACAATAAAATTAAGATAACCTTTTCCGTAGGCCCGGACGCGCTTGAGAAAGCCCTTGATACAGCCTATAAGAGGAAAAAGGACGGAATAGCCATTCCGGGCTTCCGCAAGGGGAAAATTACCCGGAAGATTATAGAGACCCGCTTGGGGGAGGACGTGTTCCTGCCCGACGCGGTGAATATCGCGCTTCAGGAGGCGTATCCCAAGGCGGTGAACGACCTCCCGGAGGAGCTTGTCACCGCGTCCCACCCGGAGATCGGCCTGCTGAACGTCAACCGCGGCGCCGGAGCGGAGTTTGAGGCGAAAATCCACCTTCTGCCGGAGGCGGCGCCGGGCAATTACAAAGGCCTGACCTATAAGCCCTTCGACGCGGAGATCACCGAGGAGGAGCTTCAGCGCGCCATAGAGTTTGACCGGGATAAAAACGCCCGCCTCGTCACCGTGACGGAGCCGCGCCCCATAAAGGACGGGGACAGCGTGATAATAGACTACGAGGGATTCCTCGGCGAGGAGGCTTTCGAGGGCGGCGCCGCCAAGGAGTACGAGCTTATCGTCGGTTCGGGGACTTTTATAGCTGGGTTTGAGGAGCAGCTTATAGGGCATAATCTACAGGAGGAATTTGAGATTGGCGTAAAATTCCCGGAGGAGTATCACTCAAAGGACCTGGCGGGGCGGGACGCGGTTTTCAAAATCCGCGTTAATGAAATCCGCGACAGGATTCTGCCCGAGCTGGACGACGATTTCGCGCAGGACGTGTCTGATTTTGACACTTTCGCGGAATATAAGGAGGACCTCCGCCGGAGAATGAAAGCGTCCGCGGAGGATTCCGCCGCGCAGAAGCGCGACGCGCAGATTATTGAGGAGTTCGTCAAGGGGTACGAGGTGACGATCCCCCCGGAGGTGCTTGAATACGCCATAGACGAGGAGCAGGACAACCTGGCCGCCGAGCTTCGTTACCGGTATATGACCATAACGCAGTATTGCGACCGGCTGGGCTTAAACCGCGATTCCCTGAGGGAGATCCTCCGCCCGCGCGCGGAGGAGACGGTGAAGCTCAAGGCGGGCCTGCTTAAAGTGGCGGAGCTTGAAAACGTGACGACGGACGAGGAGGCCCTGCGGGAGCGGATGAAGGAATCGGGCTTGTCCGAGGCGCAGTTGGGGGACGTTTTTTCCGGCGACGCGAAGTACGCCGATTTTATTAAGGATATGCGCGTAAAGGCGCGAATGTATAAGGCGAACCAGATAATCTGCGAGGCGGGAACCCCCGACCCGCAGAAGGAAATATCCGACGCGCTGGCGGAGCAGTTCTCTATGTAATCTATTATAATACGAATTCCGATATGAACCATTTCGTCAGAGGGAAGTGAAGCGCCGGAGGGCGCCGAGCGTTTTGACCGAACGACGGAATGCGTGAATATGGGATTCGTATAAGAAGGAGGAAGAAAATTGAGTTTAGTGCCTTTTGTAATCGAGCAGACGAACAGGGGGGAGCGGTCCTACGACATATACTCCCGCTTGCTTAAGGACAGGATAGTCTTTTTGGGGGAGGAGGTCACGGACGTGTCCGCCAACCTCATAGTGGCGCAGCTCCTTTTCCTTGACGCGGAGGACCCGGAAAAGGACATAAATTTTTATATCAACAGCCCCGGCGGCTCCGTGTCGGCGGGACTGGCCATTTACGACACAATGAGGTACCTCAAGTCCGACGTGTCCACGATATGCGTGGGCCTGGCGGCCTCTATGGGCGCGTTCCTGCTGGCGGGGGGCGCGAAGGGCAAGCGGTACGCCCTGCCTAACGCGGAGATTATGATTCACCAGCCCGCGGGCGGCTTCCGAGGGCAGGCGACGGATATTCAAATCCACGCCAACCAGATTCTTAAAAAGAAAGCCCAGCTGAACAGGATTCTCGCGGAAAACACGGGCAAGCCTCTCGAGTCCCTCGCCGCCGACGTGGAGCGGGATTATTATATGGACGCGGGCGAAGCGCGGGAATACGGGATTATCGACACCGTTATAACGAGTTCAAAGAAGCAGCCTTGACGGCTTTAACGGGGGGGTTGGCTATGGACGCGCAAGCGGGTTGCGATAAAAAGGGTGTTTTTTCGGGCTTAAGCCCGAAAAAACACCGGGCAAGACAAAGCTCCTTTGCGTACGAATCTCACAAACAACAAACCTTTAAGCGAGGATAACTTATGGACATAAAGGACATAAAAGAGCAGAAATCACGCCGGTGCGCTTTTTGCGGCAAATCGGGGGAGCAGGGGGTTCAGCTTGTGCACGGGCCGAACACCGCCATATGCAGCGAGTGTATCGACCTGTGCGTGGACGCCCTTGAGGTAAACGCGGCGGCGCAGGCGGACACGCTTTCCGAGGAGGACGTTATGCCCACTCCGAAAGAAATCGTGGAGATGCTTGACGAATACGTCATCGGGCAGGACAGGGCGAAAAAGGCCCTGGCCGTCTCCGTGTACAACCATTATAAGCGCGTTTTTTCCGACGCGGGGCGCCGGAGCGAGGTTGAGATTCAAAAGAGCAATATCCTGCTGGTCGGCTCGACGGGCGTGGGCAAGACCTTTCTGGCGCAGACGCTGGCCAAGCTCCTGCACGTGCCCTTCGCTATGGCGGACGCGACCGCGCTGACGGAGGCGGGCTATGTGGGCGAGGATGTGGAGAACATTCTCCTGCGCTTGATTCAGGCCGCGGACGGGGATATAGCCGTGGCGGAGCGCGGCATTATATATATAGACGAAATCGACAAGATTTCCCGCCGCTCCGACAACCCGTCCATAACCCGCGACGTAAGCGGGGAGGGCGTTCAGCAAGCGCTTCTTAAAATCCTGGAGGGGACCGTGGCGAACGTCCCGCCGCAGGGCGGGCGCAAGCACCCGCACCAGGAGTTTCTGCAGATAAACACGAACAACATTCTGTTTATTTGCGGCGGCGCCTTCGACGGTATTGACAAGGTTATTGAGCGCCGGCTGAATAAAAAGGTCATCGGGTTCGGCGCGGAGCACGGCGACAAGAAAGAGATAGCCTCCGGGGAAATCCTCAAGGAGCTTTCGCCGGACGATTTGCATAAATACGGCCTGATACCGGAGCTTATCGGGCGGCTTCCCGTTGTGGTGACGCTCGACGTGCTGAACGAGGAGGCGCTTGTGGCTATTTTGAGCAAGCCGAAAAACGCCATAACGAAGCAGTACAAGACGCTTTTTGAGATGGACAACGTGACGCTTGAGTTTGAGGACGAGGCTCTCGCGGAAATCGCGAGGCAGGCGCTTGAGCGGAAGACGGGCGCGCGCGGCCTCCGGGCGATTGTCGAGGGCTTTATGCTGGAAATAATGTATGAAATCCCCTCAAACAAGATTATCGAGAAGTGCGTCATTACGAAAGACGTCGTGCAAAACGGCGCCAAGCCGGAGGTTGTGGAGAATGAGAACAGGCCGCTTCTGGCTAAAAGGGCGGTCATCGCCAAGCCGGTAAAAACGAAGCAGCGGCGAAAAAAAACCGGATAGGCGGCTGGGCTTAGGCGTTCCGCGCGTTCTTTTTGCGGGCGCGAGGTAAAATTAGTCAGTCAGCGTAAATTCTTGCCCGGTTCTTTCGCAGTAGGCGCGGAGAGCCTCCGCCGTCTCAAGGACGCTTTCCGCCGGGGTGGAGGTGCCGCCGGCGATCAGGACGGTTTCCGCGTTTTTAAGCGCGTCTGTGTCAAGCTCCTCCGCGCGGGATATAAGCGCGGACTTCGCGCGGGCTTTGGCGGTTTCATAGAGCTTCCGCGTGTTGGAGCTTTCCGGCCCGCCGACAATCACGCAAAAATCGGCCTTCGCCGCCAATTCCGCGACTTTCCGCCGCCGGAGCGCGGTCGCGTCGCATATCGTTTCAAAAACCCGCAGCCGCGGCAGGATTTTTTGGGCGAAAGCGGCGATTTCGCCGAAGGTTTCCCGCTCGAAAGTCGTCTGCGCCACAAGAACGGCCCCGCGGCTTCCGAAGCCCGCCGCCGCCTTTTCCGGCAGGAGGGCGCGGGCTTCGCCCAAATTGCCGACGATTAGCTTGCGCCCTTGCCCCCGGCCAAAAATCCCCCGAACCTCCGGGTGCCGCTCTTTTCCGATAATGATAAAATCCCCGTCGGTTTCTTCCATAATACGGTGGATTTTTTTGACGTGCGGGCAAGTTTTGTCAATCAAGCGCGCGCCGCGCGCCGAAAGCGCGTCCGTGACGGCTTTGGGCACGCCGTGCGCCCGGATAACGACGGGGTTTTCGCATTTTTCCGGCAGTTCGTCCGGGCTGTGGAGGATTTTACAGCCGCCCGCCGTCAAATCTCCCATAATTACGGGATTGTTGACTATTTCGCCGTACAGGAAGCAGGGCTGATGCTCTCTCGCGGCGGCGACGGCCAGGCGCACGCCGTAGCAGAAACCTGTCTCTTCGGGGATAACGCATTGCATAAGACGACCCGCCCTTTAATAAAATGTACGAACAGCATATTGGGTTGGTGAACAAATGACATTTCGGAAAATTTTCGCGCTGGCGGCCCTGCTGGCCGTTGTGACCGCGTTCGGCAGGAGCGGGGGCAGGGTGGCCGTGGCCGCCGCGAAGCTGGTGTATTCGGACGAGAGCAAAAAGCCGCTCCCGATTTATTCCGTTGAAACGCCGGAGAAGAAAATCGCCGTCACGTTCGACGCGGCCTGGGGAGACTCTGATTGCGGGCGTTTGCTTGAGATTCTGGAGGATTTTGACGCGAAGGCCACTTTTTTCGTATGCGGCTACTGGGCGGAAAAATACCCGGAAACTATAAGAAAAATTCAAGAGGCGGGGCACGAAATCGGCAACCACGGCGATACCCACGCCCACGTGGCCCGGCTTGACCGGGAGGGCAACCTTAAGGAAATCAAGGGCGCGCACGAGAAGGTCCGGGCGCTTCTCGGAACGGAAATGACCGTTTACCGCCCGCCCTACGGGGAGTATAACGACACGGTGATTAACGCCGCGCGGGAGGCGGGGTATTACCCTATTCAGTGGGACGTGGACAGCCACGACTGGATGAAAAAGGGGGCGGAGCGCGAGGTTTCGCAGGTTCTGCGGCATAAAAACCTCGGCTCCGGCAGTATTCTGCTGTTTCATTGCGACACGCCCGACACCCCGGAGGCCCTGCCGCGAATCCTTTCCGAGCTGAAAAAACAAGGGTATGAGTTCGTCTCCGTGAGCGAGCTTATAATGAAAAGCCGCTATTATATCGACGTAAACGGGCGGCAGCGAGAGCTGGGGAGCTGAGAATAAAATCAAAAACGCCGCCGTATTTCGGGCGTTTTCGCGATGTTTTTCGCTCAGGCTCAAAACGCCGGCTTGTTTACGTCCGCGTTCTACCGCCGCTCCGCGATCAGCGGGGCGGCCTTGCTGGCGATAAGCGCCGCCGCGACGCTTTTAATCGCGTCGCCAGGCAGGAAAATCAAGCAGCCGTACTGAAGCGCGTAGGCCCAGCCTCTGTCCGAATGGATAACCTGCTTCAGAATAAGATACATATACGGCACGCCGCACAGATACACCACGAGGGAAGCCGCCGCCGCCGCGAGCAGGTATCCGCCGAACCCCTTGGCCCTTTGCGCGATAATTCCCGCGACGGCCGCGGCGGGCACGAACCCAAGCGCGAAGCCGAAAGACGGCTTAAACACGTACATTATCCCGCCGCCGCCGGCAAAAACCGGCAGGCCGCAGAGTCCCAAGATAAGGAAAACCGCCTGTGAGAGCGCGCCGTACCGAGCGCCCAAAAAAAGCCCCGACGTGATGACAAAAAGCGTCTGCAGCGTGATGGGCGTAATGAAAAATGGAATCTGAAGCTTTGAGCCGACCACCGTCAGCGCCGCGAACAGCGCCGCCAGAATCATTTTTCGCGTGTCGAGTTTTGCCGCCGTTTTTTCTTTCATTAAAAAATTACCCCCTAGGTTTCGTTAGTTTCGCCAGACACGTAGGCCACGTTCCGGTCCCCCTTTCGGGAATGTTCTATGGCGGCCTGCGCCAGAAGCCGAAAAGACGCGTGAGAATTGGTGGCGCCGGTTATGGCGTCAACCCGCGCGGGGTTTTGGGTTTTTAGCAGGGCCGCCGAATAAAGGCGCGTGTATTCGTTCGGGTAAGTGCCGGAAAGAGCGTTCATCTCGCGCATATAATTCATATCCCACGATTTTATGAAGCCGGACGGGTTTTTCGCGTTATACTCAACCGAGATAATCTCCCCGGAATTGACGTAAATCGTCACGAATTCCTTCCAGCCGTGCGTATCGAAATCGGCCATTTCGGCGGTGTAATAGCCGTCCGAAAGGGCGAAGCTGTTCGGCCGCGAAAGCCCCGCGAATTCGTAAATAAGGGCGAGAGCCATAAGTAAAGCCAATGCCGCTATAGCGGCTATTTTTTTGCGCAATGTCATCACCATTTATATTATAACATATATTTTTGAGTTTTGCAAAATTTATTTTTGGAAACTCAGGCGGCGGCGGCGAAGAACTATAAAACTTTATAGAAAAGGCGGTTTGAATCTTTGCGCTTAAATGAACCGCCGTCAGACAGCTTAAAATCGTGAATAAATTTGCGAAAAAAGTTAAAAACCCCGTAATACATTTCTCTATTCCGCGCGGAAAGCGGAGGACGGAAAAAAGTTTGTATTCGTGGACAGAGTTTTGCGAAGCCTGCGAGCGCGAGTTTGCAATGGTTGAAACTTACCGAAAATTAGCGGTTGCGGAAAAACAAAAACGGCGCGGATTATTCTGCGGGATTTTGAACAAAAAATCAAACGAATAAATATAGAAAGGCGGAGTGAAAATTATGACAACATACAAAACGAAAACCGAGAACGGGATGACGCATTACTGGTGCGAGGAGGACAAGATGTATTACCCGGAATATCGGACGAACGAGGAAACCGGGATAACCTGCAAGCTGAACCCGGAGCAATTCGTGTATTACGCGGAGCTGGAATACACGAGCGGTCCGGAGGAACAGGAATTGGTGGAGGAGCCAACCGACCGCTGCTTTTTTATGCCCTTTATTAAGGAATAATTACGATTTTCACAATCCATGCGTCTGAGTGACGCGGTTTTGGCGCAGGAAAAGCCGAGAGTTATTCTCGGCCGCATGACCGGCAGCTTGCTTATACGCCTACAAGTACAGATTATAAAAAATCTTTCAAAAAACCACAAATTTTTCAACATAGGGTATTGACATAATCCTACAGATAGTGTAATATTACAATATCATTACAAAAATCCATATAGTGAATTTTAATGTTCTTACTAAGGAGGCTTTTTATGACCACTAAGAAAACTGTTGGCACCAAGAGGATTACGAAGAAACTTACCCAAGGTACAAGCTTTATTCTCGCGTTTATTATTGCGCTTCTAAACTTCTCTTTCACAAAGGCTTTTGCGGACAACTCAACCACGTTTCAGTCTGACGGCTTTCAAGTAACGTACAGAATCACGAACGAGTATGGGAATACCCAAAACGTCCAAGTCACTCTTAAAAACCTCGGCGAAA
The DNA here is from genome assembly GCA_031287685.1 of Clostridiales bacterium. Lineage (GTDB taxonomy): Bacteria > Bacillota > Clostridia > Lachnospirales > WQUN01 > JAITSQ01. The sequence continues at coordinate 40,667 of JAITSQ010000003.1, forward strand.
TCGAAAACATCTGGAACGCTTCGGTTACGCCGAATGACGATGGTACGGTTTCGATTAAAAACGCTTATCATAACGCCGACATAACTCCCGGCACCGAAGTGCTATATGGCTACAATCTTAAAAATTCTACGGGCAAACCCGTCAATTTCCAACGTCTATATGGTCGCGCTCCGAAAAACGACGGATTTTCGGTTTCTTATAACGTATTGAGCGACTGGGGCACGGGTTTTAGCTCAAACATCCAAATCAAAAATGACTCGACCGTCCCGATTATGGACTGGGAGCTTACTTTCGACGCGAATGCGGCATCGTTAACCGCGTACAACGCCAATATCTCAAAAACTCAGGACAATAAATTTGTCATCATCGGTGCGCAAGGCGGTTACAACATACCGGCGGGCGGGAACGTTTATATCTCTTTGGGTGGTACGAGCGCCTCTGACAGCTTGTCGGGTTTTGTTTTGACGGAATCAATAACCGATTATGTTCCGAACAATACACCTGAACCGCCCGTAAATCCCCCCAACGAAGACGGCAGTTTCGTCAAGATTATCAACGATGGCTACGGCACGGAATATAAAGTAAGCGGCTTGAGTGAAGCGGTAAACGATGTTACCATTAGTAAAGCGGAATCTCTTTCTTCTCAAAATTTGTTGGCTGTTTATGGGAATCGCTATTCGGTCGCGCCGGCGGACGTTTTACGTATTGACGTTCCGCAGGACGCCGGAATGGTTTATATAGAAGCCGTGTTTAATGAAATGCCCGAAACAATCCTTAAAGTCCTTGATGAGGACACTTTTGAGTGGATGCCGTATTTTGTTGACGACGAAACGAATGCCGCAACTATCTATACAGCTGAAAGCATCACCTTTATACCCGTATGCTACGCGCAAACGGAAATCATTGAAGAATTCACGGAAACACGGCAATTACGCCAAAGCAGGGCTCAAGTTACTGATGTGCCGCGTCATTTTGAGATTCTCGAAAATCAAAATGGTCATTTAAGAGTACGCTTAAGCGACCTGAAAAATAATTTTAAAAGCTATAAAAAAGCTTTGAACCCATACTCCAAAGTGGTTATGTATGCTGATGCGTCCAAACCACCGTTAAGGCGCTTAGGTAATGACATTGACAATTCTGTGTGTGTGAATTCCGTTTTGACTTGCCCGAAAGCGGAGTTTACAGCATTGCGATTAAGAATGTAGTTCAAGGTCTTTTGGGTTCATAAAGAAGAAATAATTTGGAAGCAAGATGTGTTTATTCAAAAATTCGATGGATCGAGCACATTTAAGCTATATCTGCTAAACGACTCGAGCATTGATTTGCTTGCAAGGAAGTTTTCGCCGATACTTTTATATGTTAAAGGTGAAAAATACTGGCCGATGTCGATTGACGATTTGTTTGATAGAATTGGCGGCTTTGGCATTGTTGATTTTCAACAGCCAGTTACCATCTTTGACAAGGCGTATGCAAAAACTGAGTCTATTCCTTTGCGGTCAGCAAAAGAGTTTATGGCGTATAATGGACATTCTGAATACGTATTTAGCGTGTCCGACAGTTACAAGAGTACAAATTTCAGCGAAATATTTGGCAGTAGTGATAGAGCAACTGTGTACTACTCGTATTTCGAAGATGGGTTGAAATTTTACATCAACTATCTGGCGCCAATATCAAGGTTGATTTAACGTGGGCTGAAATGGGCGGCGTTGATGAGTATTGGTTATACCGGAAATCGGCGGGCGAAAGCGATTACGGCGAACCAATGATAAGATTGCCCTTTGAGAATGGCGCTGAATCTGTTACTTGTTTTTCGGACGACGACGTGCAGGGAGGTCGGTATGCCTATAAGTTAGAGGGCGTAGTAATATTAAAGGACTCCGGCGGCAACGATGTTCCCATTAAAAGCAAGGCGGCAGAGATAGAAATCGAAGTCCCCGCTTCATTAGGGACGATAAGGGGTAGCGTGAAAAGCGCCATAGACGAGCGTCCTGTTGAAGGAGCGGTAATTTCGGCAACTCCGATTGACGATCAAGTTGGTTTGAAATCCGTTAACATTCCGTCAAATTCTTACGGCATGTTTGAGTTTGTCCTACCAGCAGATGTACGTTATGATGTGAAAATATCAAAAGACGGTTATATGGATGTTCAGTATAACAACGTAAGCGTACCCGCGGACGAAGTTATAAACATAGAAACCGTTTTGCAAATTCCATCTGAATACGAAGGACAGCGCGGCAATGCAACCGGTCGAATAGTAAACGCTTTAACAGGCGGCGGCGTACAAGGCGTCGCGATAAACGTAAGGCGCAATATGAACGCAAGTGAAAATGAGCAGGTTGTGAAAAGCGCGATTACAGATGGTTACGGCAATTTTGCGTTGAACGAATTGCCAACAGGCAATTATACTGCCGAGGCGAAAACTGACGGGTTTATTCCGCTGTATTTCAACTTTGTCTGCATTGGTGGACGCAACGTAAGTATAGGGGATAAACCTATTACCCCTACGCTTTCAAGCGACCAGATAAGAATTGTGTTGAGTTGGGGAGCCGATCCGCGCGATTTGGACTCGCATCTCGCAATGGGTTCAACGCATTTGTATTACGGCAATAGGAACGCGGCGGGCATTTCGCTGGACACAGACAATGTGACCGGCTACGGGCCTGAAACGATTACCATAAATACAAACGAAGCCGCAGCAGGGGTGTACAATTACTACGTATACCTTTACTCAGGCTCAGGTTCTATCGGAAGTTCTCAAACCAAGGTTCGCGTATATTCGGGAGATACTTTGGTGAAAGAATATAACGCGCCAAGCTCGTTTTCGGAAAGGACATGGAATGTTTTTAGCATAGATACGAGAGCGAAACAAATTACGGACTCGGCAAGTCCGTTAAGCAGAAGCTCTCGCTCGCTCGGCGGCAATAATGCGGAAGTTCAGATGATTTTGGAGGATATTGCGACCACGAAAAAGAGGATGATGTGTTCGACGACGAAATCATCGAACAAGAAACAAATGTTTCTGAGAATTCTCATGATGTTGAGGACGCTGGAATGTATGAGTAATGAATTCATTGCCGGAGCATGAAAAAATCAAACACGACGAGTAGCTTTGAACGGGAGTGTTATAATATGTTTTTGATTTTAGCCGTTTCCCTAATATATATTGGAATTTTGGAGTTGTTTTCGATTTTTGAATTTAATGATGAAACCTGCAAAAGTCATATTCTTGAGAAGAGGATAGCAACTCCAATAGTTGGCTTGGGTATGTCTGCACTTTATATTCTTGTGATAAATACTGTGTCGAATTTTATAAATATGAGGGTTAGAATTTTATTACAAATTTTCATTCCGATTTTTATTTTTGCGCTTTTTATTTTTGACAGGAAACATTTCAAAAAAATATGGATTTGCAGGATAACATATACTGTTTTAGCTGTTTTGGGCATATCAGTATTGTGCGACTATACCATGAAGCCAATCGCATATATTATTTTTATTATGATTGTATGCCTTGTATTGTCGGCGACACAAAAACAGCGCTACTTTAGGAATCCGAAAAACTTATTGCTATCGATACTATGCGCTGCTGTATCATGGTGTGCCTTTTTTATTTTAGGTTTTGGCGGTGGAGGTTGATATCGGCAAATAATGCGTGTCGAAGCTACACCTCTAATAGAGCGGTATCAAAGCATAAAAAACATAATCACATTACGTTCGCGTAACAATCACGCCGCCGCCAACGGCGGCAACTTCTGGCAAACGCGGACAGCCACGCACTCAAATTTCGCACAACCTTGCATCAAATTATATCACGCCGCGCTCCGTTCTTCAAAAAAATTTTGCGTGTTTGCGGTTGGGCGGTGTGTCGAAAACTTCTCGGCGGCGCACTTGTACTCCGCGATTATTCTATTCTGTCGGTAAAATCCTCCCTCGCCGCCCTTCACTTCCGTCCGCGATATTTTTTCAGCGCTTGCGATTTCCGCAAAGCCTTCATCAGCACGGCGATTTCCTCGCCGGTGAGGTCGTTCAGATTCAACCCA
>JAITSQ010000004.1 GCA_031287685.1 Clostridiales bacterium
CGGTGAACAGGACGGGCCTTTTCTCCCGCCAAAGGATTTTCATAACCTCTAACTCCGCATCGGTTATTATCGCGTTCATATGCGTAACCCCTCTCGTTTGCTTGCTGTGTAGTTTATTATACTACACTTGTAGGTCGAAATCAAGAGGTACATAAAAAGATTTACGCCGCACAGGGACTTACAGCAAAGCATTACCGTCAATTTTGGACGTATCAAAAGCGAAATGAAACCACCCGCGCCGGGTGGCTCGAAATCTGCCGAGATTGACATTTAGCGACTGCGGCGGCGAGAGCTTGAACGCTCTCGCCGCTAATTTTTTTAGGGAGGAAAACCGATGGCAAATAAAACTCGAACAAGCAACATTCATTTTATGGTGACTGCCGACGAACGCGCTATGATTCAAAAGCGTATGGAGCAGTCCGGCATAAAAAATATGCGCTCGTATCTGCTGAGAATGGCGGTTGACGGGCGTATCATCCATATCGAATTGGACAGCGTGAAAGAAATGACGCGCTTACTAAGCAACGCGACCTCAAACATCAACCAAATCGCCCGGCGAGTGAACGAAACCGGGAGCATTTACGCCGCCGATGTCGAGGATTTGCGGCGGCGGTATGACGAGCTATGGGCGCAGACGAAAGTCATCTTGAAGAAGCTCGCGGCGATGTGACGGCAACATTTTGAGGTACACCATATCTACATCTGTACTGCGACTCATTTCTTCAATTGCACAACAAACGTGCTCCCTTCTCCGATTTTACTTGTAACGCTCACAATTCCGCCGTGAGCGGTGACAATGCTTTTGACAATCGCAAGCCCGATACCCGCGCCGCCCGTGGAGCGCGTCCGCGACTTATCGGCGCGGTAGAACCGCTCGAAAATATGCGGCAAATCTTCCTCGGAAATGCCGGCTCCGCTATCCGCGACGGATATTTCGCCATACTTGCCGGCGCTTTTTACGGTGACGGAAATTTTTCCATCGCCGTACTTCTCGGCGTTGGTGCGGAGATTGTTCAGTACCTGTAAAACGCGTTCGCGGTCGGCTTGTACCGTGACGTGTTCGCCACCCACATTGCCGAATACTTCCTCCGCGATTTCATAAAGGTCAAGGGTTGCAAATTTTAATTTGAGAATTTCACTCTCCGTTTTGGCAAGGTTCTCTAAATCGGCTACAAGATTTCCGAGCCGCCCGATTTCGTCATAGCAAGCGTTCAGCCGCTCGGAAGTAGGTTCTAACGCGCCCTCCGCCATTGCTTCTAAGTTCGTGCTGACGGCGGTGAGGGGCGTCCGAAGTTCGTGAGCGACGTCGGCGGTGAGTTGTTTTCGTATTTCCTCCTGCCGAGCGAGTTTGTCCACATAACGGCGGTTGAGGTGCAACGTAAATAACCCTCCCGCCGCAAGCGCGAGGAACATTGATACAATACACGCGAGGTGCATCATATTGTTGTAGAAAATCAAGCCCGCCATCGCGAATATGATGATTAGTCCGAGCAATAGCTGTTTCATTGTGTCACACCCCGGCAGTCGGCCGCCGACCATTTGTAGCCCAATCCGTGAACTGTCTTGATATATTCCGCGCCGATTTTGCGCCGCAAATTTTTAATGTGCGTGTCAATAACACGGTCGTAGCCGTCAAAGTCGTCGTCAAACGCAATGCCGATAAGCTCGCCTCGCGTAAAAATTCTGTTCGGGTGGCGCGAGAGAGCGTTTACGATTTTATACTCCGTTGCTGTCAGCCCTTTGTCCGCAAATATATCAATCGGGTCATTTTCGGGAACACGTCGAAGTACCGTTTCAATCCTCGCCGTGAGTAATTTCAAGCTGAACGGCTTTGTAATATAGTCGTCCGCGCCGATTTCCAAACCTTCAAGCTGACTGTTCTCCGCGACTTTCGCGGTGAGCATAATAATCGGTATCTGCGAAGTCTTGCGTATGCGGTGGCAAATATCCTCGCCCGAAATGTCGGGGAGCATAAGGTCAAGCAGGATTATATCTATGTTACTGCCAGTCCGGCTCGGACCCTCTGCAAAACACGCTAACGCGTCCCGACCGTTCGCGGCGGTCAGGACACGATAGTTTTTGCTTTCGAGAAACGCCGATACCGCGCTTAGTATCATCGGTTCGTCGTCCACGGCGAGGACTGTTTTTTTAGAGAACGTCATACTCCTCATCCTTAATTGCGGTATGGATTGCGTCAAGCGTGACTTTAGCCGCGTCGTATTCCACCATCGCGGTGTTCTTTTTCAGGCTTACGTCTACCTTGCCGACGCCCGGCAACGCGCTGATTGCGGTTGTTACCGCTTTTACGCAGTGTTCGCAGGTCATTCCGCCTACTTTGATTACTGATTTCGTCATTACTATTATACTCCTTTCTCGTCCAATTTGCAAGTTATTTGAGGTCAAACGGTTTGAGCAGTTTATCAACCTCGGTCGCTTTTCCGTCAATATCAACGGGCACTTTCGCGAAAACCCAGCCCTCTATCGCGTTGGGGTCAACTCCCGCGTTTATGAACGGTTCGGGGTTCAGCACGAACACAATATCCTTGTCGTTCGCGGATAGGTCTTTTGCCCACTCAAACAGGTTGCCGCCGCCGAGGTCTACGTTGTAGTGGTCAAGCGCGGTATGGTAGCCGACAGATTTTCTGTACTTGTTTACAATCTGCTCGTATGACGCGAGCGGCGTAGCGTCCCCGCTGTACTTCAACTCGTCGTTGCCGAGCTTTGTGCCAACCATAAGCATACCGTCATAAAACGCGTAGTTTTCCGGCAGTTTGGAGGTATCAAGCCCCGCGTCAAGGAACGGCTGCGCGTCCACTTCGAGCATTACGTCGTGCAGCGGACTTTTGCTGTAATCTTTACTCCAAATGAAGCGGACCGTTCCGTCAGGGGCGGCAAGCGACCAGCCGCCGTTCATTTCATCTTTGGTAACGCCACCGCCGACTTCAGTCAGCACCGTATTAAACGATGTAACGGATTCTTTGCCAACCACGTCGAGCGAGGAACAAGCCGCGAGAGTCGTCACCATAATCGCCACCCAGATAATTGCAAGTTTTTTCATAATATCCTCCTTAATTTTACGCCTTAAAGCGTTTTAGTCTAAGCGCGTTTGTCAGCACCGACACGCTCGACAGGCTCATTGCCGCCGCCGCGAATATCGGGTTTAGGAGCGGCCCTCCGAACAGATACAGCACACCCGCCGCTATCGGAATACCGACGACATTATACCCGAACGCCCAAAACAGGTTTTGCTTGATATTGCGGATAGTCTGCTTGCTTAGTTTCAGCGCGGTGGGAACGTCGCGCAAGTCCGAGCGCATAAGCACAATGTCCGCGCTCTCCATTGCCACGTCCGTGCCGCTTCCGATTGCGATTCCTATGTCCGCTTGCGCTAATGCCGGAGCGTCATTGATACCATCTCCAACCATTGCCACGCGCTTACCCTCCGCTTGCAGCTTCTTGACTTCGTTAGCTTTATCCTGCGGCATAATTTCCGCGAGAATTTGGTCAATCCCGACTTGTTTCGCTATCGCGGCGGCGGTTTTCGCGTTATCGCCCGTAATCATCGCCACCGTAATACCGAGTTTATGCAGGCTCTCAATCGCCGCTTTGCTTGACGGCTTCACCGTGTCGGCTACCGCGATAACCCCGGCGTATACGCCGTCAATCGAAACGTACATCGGCGTTTTGCCCTCGTCCGCAAGCGTGTCCGTATTCGCCCCTACCTCTACAAGTTTCTTATTGCCGATAGCGACGCGTTTACCGTCAACGGTTGCGAGAACGCCTTTTCCTGTTATGGACTCGAAACCTTCCGCAGGCGGAAATTCTTCCTCATACGCCTGAACGATTGCCGCCGCCAGCGGGTGTTCGCTGTTTTTCTCGACCGCCGCGACAAGGCGCAAAAATTCGTGTTTGTCCATATCGGTGAGTATGTCGGTGACGACGGGCCTGCCTTCGGTAATCGTACCCGTTTTGTCAAAGACGATAGTCTGAACCTTGTGCGCCGTCTCTAACGCTTCGCCGCCTTTGATGAGTATGCCGTTTTCCGCGCCCTTGCCCGTTCCGACCATAATAGCGGTCGGGGTGGCAAGACCAAGCGCGCAGGGGCAGGCGATAACGAGGATTGATACGAATATCGTGAGCGAGTGTTCTACGTCGCGTGTGCCGATAAACCAAGCTAATCCCACCAAGACCGCGATTCCTATTACAATCGGGACAAAGATACCGCTGACTGTATCGGCAAGGGCGGCAATCGGGGCTTTACTGCCCTGCGCGTCCTCAACGAGCTTGATTATTTGCGCGAACGCGGTCTCAGAGCCGATTTTCTCCGCTTTGAATTTCAACGCGCCGTTTGCGTTAATCGTCGCGGCGAATACCTTATCGCCAGCCGATTTATCAACAGGAATACTCTCGCCCGTCAGCATACTTTCGTCAACCGCGCTGTGTCCGTCTGTCACAATGCCGTCAACCGGAATTTTCGCGCCGGGTTTCACGAGCAGAATGTCGCCGATTTCCACGTCGTCAATCGGAATTTCGCGTTCTATGCCGTTTGCGTCAATAATAATCGCCGTTTTCGGGGCAACCCCCATTAACTTCTTGATAGCGTCGCTCGTGCGCCCTTTTGCACGGGCTTCAAGCGACTTGCCGAGCAGTATCAGCGTGATAATCACGCCCGCCGTTTCAAAGTACAGGCTTTCCACCGCGATAAAATTACCGCTTGCTATTTGGAATACGTTATACACGCTATACAATATCGCCGCCGTCGTACCTACGGCAATCAAGCTGTCCATATTCGGGCTTCGCATAAAGAGCGCCTTGAAGCCGACCGTGTAGAACCTATACCCCACTACTATGCAGGGGATTACGAGAATTATTTCGGCAAGGGCGTAAATCAGCGGGAACGTCATCGGGTCAAGCCCGCCGGGGAACGGCAGCCGCACGAACTTAATCATCGGCACCATCGCGATATACAGGAGCGGAACGGAGAACACGGCGGATATGATGAACTTCGTCCACAAAACGCGGATTTCCTTCTGCTTACGAGCCCTGTCCTCGTCCGCGTCGGATTTTTCAAGGACTTTGTATCCCGCTTTTACGACGGCCTCTTTTACTTCTGCAAGCCGTACCGCTTCGGGGTCGTAGCTGAACGTGGCTTTTTCCGTCGCGAAGTTTACGGTGACAGAGTCCGTGCCGCTGATTTTCGCGATAGCTTTCTGCACCCGCGCCGCGCAAGCCGCGCAGGTCATTCCGCCTATTGGCAGCGTTTGAGTTTGCATTATATTCACATCTCTTAATATTCGGTTTTCCAGTTTCCGAAAATCTCCTTTGCCTCTTGGAGCAAAGTCAGCGGAATTGTAATTGTGTCCTCCGTTTCGGTCGTCCACTCGTCCCAAAGCGGCACGGGATTACAACCTCCGCTTTCGACCTCGACTTGGCTCATCTTGAAACGGTTCCCGCAGTTTTGGCATACAAGCACATCGCCGTCCTGTTTGTAATATCCGCGTCCGCTGTCGTAGCACACTTGGCAAGTGTTGAACGCCGTGCGTATCGTGCCGTCGGGAGCGGTCACGGCAATAATTTCAAGTAAAGTGCCGTCCACTTCAACCGGGATAAATTGCGCTGTTTCGCTTATGGTATTCTTTGCGATAACTACGTCCGCGTCTACGATTGCCGCTTGAGCATCGTCGTCCGCGCTCTTGCCGGAACACGCCGCGAGCGCAAGCGTGAACACCACAGCAACGACGAGTATAAAGATTCGTTTTCTCATTCGCGTTCAATCCTCCCGCTCTCGCTGCCATCGTTTTCTCGTTTGTTTTTCGGCTTATCGCGCATAAAGATACACGCGACTATTATTCCTGCTGCCGGAAATTATACAGTGCCAGTGACTTAATATTAGCTGCATTTTTGTATGCCCCTTTCTCGTTTTAGTGGCAGGATAAACCCGCCCCGCCTGATTGAATCATAAGTGCGATTAGCCCGCCCCCGGCGATAATTCCAAGCAGGACTTTCACCGCTTTGGGAAGTCTGTACCATACGGATTGCAGTTGTGATTTCATTTTTGCCCTCCTAATGACAGCTTTGCTGGAACGTATCGGGCGGATATATCAGCGTTTGGAACTCCGCGACCTCTTGCTTGATTGCGTCTATGTCGGCGGTTTCCAAATCGTCAACGACTTTGATATATCCATACGCCGTACCGTTACCGTTAGAGAAATCAAAATCCTCTATCGGTGAAAAGTACAAGCTGTTTTCACCCGTCTCCAAATCAAGCTCGAGCATATAAATATCCTCGCCGGATAAGCGTCCTGTTCGGCAAGCCGCTCCCGCGTTTTTTCCGTAAATTAGGTTTCCGCCGAAGCGCCCGCGAAACCCGGCGCGGTTAAGGATAAAGCCGTAAAAATAGCTATTGCCGAAGGAAAAGCGCGGTTTCTTTTCACACAACCAAGCCACTTTTTTGGTTGTTTTTAATCGCCGCCTTCACGCTCGCGTCAGCGCGTTGAAGCCGAAACCAATAGCGCTTCGATGCCGCGTTGTTACCGTATTGTTATAATAGCATCTCTGAAAAGCTATGCCGATACATTCTTTGAATACTTTGAATCTTTTTTGAAGTTTCGAAATGTATAGCCGAGACTTGGCCGAGGAACCCCCGTGGAGGCTTTTGCTGATGAGATTGAGTGGATTGCCGCCAAGCGGCAGAAATGATAAAATCCGGTCCGCGGGCGCTTTAACCGTTGTCGTCTTTATAATTGATTACAATAATGTCCTTACCGCTTGTTTCCCGCGCCCGCAGATACATCGTCGAACCCATATGAAACCCCATAAATACAAGGCACATCACAACCCTAAGCCCAACCTCGCTTATTGTGTCGGACGGCTTGACGAGCGCGGCGGCCGGGTCATAGAAAATCCAGCCCCATACGCCTCCCGCGGCCGCGCTCAAAATCAGCCCCGCGCGCGGCAGACTGAGCAGCGCCGCCCAAATCCCGATTGCCAAAACCCCCGCGAGAAGCCGGAATACTATGTGTATCGAGTCGGGTATATCGAAAATCGCCAAAATCATAATTATCGCGCAGTCGAGAATAACCGTGTTTTTCAGCACTTTTATCACGAAAATAAACGCTGATAGAATGAATAAAATTATCAGCAGTATGAACACAGAACCGCCCCTTAAACAACGGCAAAATGCCGCAAAAAACACCGTTTAGCATAAACGCCGGCGTTACTATAATATGTAAGCCATTTTTCACCCCAAAAACTTTTTCGCGCCCAAAGTAATTTCCTCCTCCGAAAACCCAACGCCTATATAAAAATCCACGCCGCGCTCCAACGAAAACTTCTCCAGCTTCGGCAGGAAATCATCTAAATCACCCGGAGCCGCCGCCGAAACTATATTCGTCAGCGAATCCGCGTAAATCTCCTTAATGTCGCTGTCTTGAGACAACACGCCGTAAATAAAGCCCAGAAACTCCCCGCAGCTCGTCATAGTGAACGAATCCGCGCTCACAAGGCGGACGCTGTGCGTCAAGTCATACATACGCTCGTTGCCGCGGTCGATATAAACAATATGACCGTCCGTCTTTCCGGCGGCCTTATTTGCCCTCTCAATAAACTCCTTGGTTTTTCCGGAACCTTTCACACCTGCCGTTAAACGTATCATTAAATCCCCTCCAACGAAATAAACCCCAGATAAAATTCATTTTATTTTAGCATAATTCGTCAATAAAGTAAAGCGGTTTCGCTAATTTTTATACACAATTTCCCCGCCGCGTATGGTATATTTTACCCTCCCGAAAACTTCCCTGCCGACAAACGGCGTATTTGCGGACTTTGACTTAAATTCCCCCGGTATTTTATACCCGGCGGACAGGTCGGCTATTGTCAAATCCGCGTCGAAACCCTCTCTGACCTCCCCTTTGGGGAGCTTAAGAAGGCGCGCCGGGTTGGCGCTCATAACCGCGGCAAGCCCCTGAAGCGACATCCCCTCGCCCCTGACAAGCTCGGTATAGGCCAGCGCGAAGGCCGTCTCCAGGCCAATTATGCCATTTGCCGCCTTACGGAAGCCGCCGCTTTTTTCCTCGGCGGAGTGCGGCGCGTGGTCCGTGGCTACGCAGTCAATGGTTCCGTCGAGGAGCGCGTTTTTAACCGCGTCTCTGTCCTCCGGGGCGCGCAAGGGCGGGTTCATTTTGAAATTTCCGTCGTCCCCCGGAATGTCCCGGTCGCACAAAGTAAAGTGGTGCGGCGCCGCCTCCGCCGTGACCGCCTCACCCGCCGCTTTGGCCCCTCGCACGAGCGCAACGCCGCCCTTCGTGCTTAAATGGCATATATGAAGCCGCGCGCCGGACTCCCTCGCCAGGACAATGTCCCGCGCTATAATCCTGTCCTCGGCGGCGTTCGGAATCCCCGAAAGGCGCAGTTTCCCGGCCATTTCGCCCTCATTTATAACGCCGCCGCCGACAAGGCTCAGCTCCTCGCAATGAGACAGCATCGGCATATCAAGCCGCGCGCACAGCTCCAGCGCCGCCCGCATAAGCCGCTCGTCCCCGACGCTTTTGCCGTCCTCGCTAAGCGCCGCCGCCCCGGCCCGGCGCATTTCCTCGATGTCCGCAAGCTCCCGGCCGTTCTGGCCCTTCGTGACCGCGCCCACCGGCAGGACGTTCACAAGGCCGGTTTTTCCTGCCTTGCCGATTATATATCGTATGGCCTCGGCGCTGTCCGCGACGGGCTTTGTGTTAGGCATAACGCATACTGTCGTAAAGCCGCCCGCCGCCGCCGCCGCCTGACCTGTCTGCAAGTCCTCTTTGTGAATATAGCCCGGGTCGCGAAAATGCGCGTGTAAATCAATAAAGCCGGGAAGCACCATCAGTCCCCCGGCGTCTATAATCCGTGCGCCAGCGATTTCCAAGCCCAAGCCCAGCGTTTTTTGATAACAAAAACCCGCTTCCTTGCTTTCAAGAATCTTGGCTATTTTCCCGTCTTTTATTAAAATATCCGCTTTCTTTAAGTACTTCGAGTCAGCTATTTCGCCGTTTTTTATCAGCAGTAAGTTACTCATTTTCCTCCGGCTTTTCGCCCTCCAAAATACATTTAACAGTATTTTTCAACATTTTTTCGGAAATAGGCTTAGGCACGTGGTAATTAAGCCCAAGCGCCGCCGCGTCCACCATAAGCTGCGCCTGGACGTTCGCGGAAATAAGCAGAATCTTCGCGCCCGGGTCTTTCTTTTTGATGCGCTCGGCGCAGGCAATGCCGTCCACAAGCGGCATATTCAGGTCCATAGTCACCATATCCGGCTTCAGGCTCATATACATATCAAAGCCTTCAAGGCCGTTCGTGGCCTCGCCCACAATTTCGTGCCCCTCGGTTTCAAGTATGGACCTCAGCACCATTCTCGTTGTTTTAGAATCCTCGACTATGAGTATTTTAGCCATTATTTATCACCCCTTCGATGAGCCGCCGCCTAGAGCCGCTTGATTTCAAATCCGTCCCCAAAAGCGGCAAAAACGTCTATCTCAAACTCTCCCTCTGAAAACCGCAAAAGATAAAGCGGCTTGGCGATAAGTTTTACGTTTCTTTGGCTTTCCGGCAGTTCCAGCTTAAAGTCTATATCATATTTATACGTGCAGGCACAGTTTATGTTGTTCAGAAGCTCCTTGCAGAAATCGGCCGCGTCCTCGTCCTCATCCGCCGCCTCCTCTCTCCGGGCGCTTTCCTTTAGATTGGCGAAATACCGCTCCGCAAGCTCTCCGGCTTTGCCGTGTCTTATCGCCAGCGCGGTGAAAGTCTTGCTTTCGCCGACGTCGTCGCACAGCTTCTGATAAGCCACAAGCGTGCGCCCGCGCCCCTCTGTCTCAACGGTGGTGCCGTGGTGGTCAAGCTCCATATTGAGCATTGTTTTGAACGTTTCCTTAACTAAAAGCGGGTATTTTCCCAAAAAAGTCTCGCTGTATCCCAAGCGCTCCTCATTTGGAAAAAATTCGTCCTCCAAATCAAAAGAATCCATAAAGGGCCTCCCTCCTTCAACCTATTTCTTAAATATATAGGCGCAAGGCGCGGTCACGACCGCGCCGTCGTCCTGTTTTATGGTTACGTTGGTCTGTTTTTCATCAAAAAACCGCTTAACCTCGCCGACAATAACCTCCGCCGGCGGATACATCTTCTTGAGCACGTGAACTTCCCCGGTGTTTAGCTCCTTCATCGCCTCGCGGATAAGCCGCGCGTCGCGCAATTGGGAAAACATAGACTCCTCAAGCTGCTGACGCTGCTGCTTTAAGGCGTACGCCTTCTTTTCGTTCTTAAGCGAGGGCGAGGCCTCGCACTCCTTCATCTGCTGCTCAATTTGCAGCACCTGAGCCTCTATTCCCTCTATCTTCTGCTTCAGCTCGACATAACTGTTGCGAATGTCGGCGGTTATGCCCACGGAAAGCTCCGTGCGCGTCGCCGTGTACTTGCCCTCCGTTCCGATGCTCTGCGCGGCGATGGCCTTAAGGGCATAAAGATTGCCGCCGATAATTTCGCCGATTTTCCCGTCCACCTGGATGGACTCGAAGCTCGTCACGTTGGAATTTACTATGCTGTCCGCGCGGATAATGCCCGTCGCTTTCACTCTCGCGCTTTCGATAAATTTTGAGGTAACGTTTCCGCGCGCGCTAATCAGACAGGCCGGCTTGCCTTTTGTGGAAAGCCCCTTTACCCCCTGCCCTATTACGATGTCCCCGCCGGCGGTGATTTCGCTGGCTTCTATGCAGCCCTTGAGCGTCACGGAGCCGCCCGCCTTGACATTATAACCTTTTATAATGTCGCCGCTTATAACGACGTCCCCGCCGAAGTCGACATTACCCGTGGCCGGGCCGACGTCGCCCTTAATCTCCATAACGCGGAGTACGGTTATGCGCCCGTCAACCACCTCGGCGTACCCGTCCGCGTCGGCGTAAATTTTCGTGCCGTTGTCCGACAGGTAAACGTGTTTGCCCACAGGCACGTTCTTGCCCTTGCCCGCCTTGGCCTTAATCTCCGCTCCGGTGACGTCCGTGCCGTTTTCGCCTGGGGTCGACGGAGAGAAAGTAGCCAGCAAATCCCCTTTATTAACGGCGTTCGGACGGTCCACGTTTTTAAAGTCAACCTGGCCGTTGTCGAGGATTTTCGGGGTTTTATCCCGCACCACGGAAAATTTTACGGAAATGGCCGCGTCCGTGCCGTTAATCGGGGCCTTGCCGCTGGCTATCAGTATATTTCTGTTGTATTCTTTGTCTTTATTGCTGCCCAGCTTCAGAAGCTGCTCTTTATCCACTCCGAAAGCCACTTTCGCCTCCTGGAGCTTTATCAGAATCTGCCCCACGTCCAGCATTGTCCCGCCGTCCGGCTCCGAAAAGCTGATATAGGCGGACATCCTGTCTTTCGACACAGTGACCGCGGCGTCTTCATTTATAATAAATTCCTGCTGCGGCGGCGCTATAATGGCGGTCGTATTGAGGCTGTCGACAAGTCGCTCAACGATTTCCCGGTCAAACCCCTCAAGCCGCTTCCTATTCAGGCGATCCAAGACGACATTCTTTACAACGGAAGCCATAGGATTTATCACGGTCATTCGCACGCCGTCCGCATCGAAACTTAATTTATAGAGTTCTTCCATAGGAATTGCCCCCCTCCCGCAAAATAAACATTAAAACCTTTTACTATTATAACAGATTTTCCCGCGTCTGCAAGACTTTTTTTTTATAATTTTGTGTGATATAATTACGCGGGTGATTTTATGGACTTTCGCGGAGCCGGGCGCGTTCAGGCGCTGAGCCGGCTGATCAGCTCGGAAAAGCTGGCGGATATCGCCTGCGACCACGCGTATATCTCAATCGGCGCGCTGCTCTCCGGGGGCGCTCGCCGGGCCGTCGCGTGCGATTTAAACCCCGGCCCGCTCTCCCGCGCGGCGCGGAACCTTGCGCGTTTCGGCCTTTCCGAACGCTGCGAGACGCGCCTCGGCGGCGGCTTTTCGCCGCTGCGGCCCGGAGAGTGCGACCAAGCCGTAATCGCCGGGGTGGGCGGGCGGCTGGCCGCCTGTATTATATCGGAGGGCCTTGAAACGGCCCGCGCTATGAGCCGCCTGATTCTCCAGCCGCAGAGCGAAACCCCTGATTTCCGGCGTTTTCTGCACGGGGCGGGCTTCAAAATCCTGAACGAAACCGCTCTTTTCGACGGCGGAAAATATTACAATATCATAGAAGCCGCGCAAGGGGCGGAGCCGGCTTATTCCGACAAAGAGTACCTGTTCGGAAAAATACTTTTAGATCGCAAGGACCCGGCGCTCGCGGCGCACCTGGCGGGCAGGGCGGAGAAAATGCGGCTTTTCCCGCAAACTTCGGCGGAGCTTCGCGGCAAAATAAATTTTTTGGAGGAGACGCTTAAATGGCTTATGTAAAGGAAATCGCGGCTTTAATGGAAGAAATCGCGCCGCCGGCCCTGGCGCAAAGCTGGGACAACGCCGGGCTTATAATCGGCTGGCCGGACGCGCCAGTGACGCGCGTTCTGGCGGCGCTTGACTGCGCGGACGAAGTCATAACCGAAGCCGCCGAGACCGGCGCGGAGCTTATTATAACGCACCATCCGCCTATTTTCAAAGGAATTACCCGGATAACGCCCGAAACCGGGCTTGGGCGGCGGCTCCTGCGGCTTATTGGCGCGGGGATAAGCGTCTACGCCGCGCATACAAACCTCGACGCGGCGGAAGGCGGCACGAACGACGCTTTCTGCCGCGCCGTCGGCCTTCGGGAAGCGGCGCCGCTTATCGTCGGCGGCAGCCCGATCGGCCGCGTCGGGCTGATTGAGTCCGATTTGGCGGGCCTTGCCGGCCTTGTTTCAAAGGCCGTCGGCTTCCCCGCCGTCAGCTTCACGGGCGCGCCGGAGCGCAGAATCAGCCGCGCCGCCGTGTGCGTCGGCTCCGCCGCCGGGAACGACTTTTTCGCCGCAGCCCGCGCCGCCTCCTGTGAAGTCTATATCACGGGCGATATTTCCTACCACTCCGCGCAGGCCGCCGCTGACGCGGGCCTGTGCCTTATCAACACGCCGCATTTCTATACGGAAAATCTCGTAATCCCGCCGCTTTGCGAACTCCTGCGGGAAAAGGCCCGAAAGGCCGGGCTTTCCGCCGAAATAACGCCGGCGAAAAGCGCGCGGGACGTTTTCACCCTTGCCCGGTGTTTTGGATTGTCTGAAAAGATTTAGACAATCCAAAGCCCCTTCTTGTCTAAACCCGCTGCCCCGGCGGCGTGATTTGCCGCTCCAGGTCGTTCATTCTGGCTATAAGCTCGTCCTGCATAAACTGGCGGCCGAATATCCCGTCCATTATACCCAGTTTTTCCTGGCCGGTAAGATTCCGGGCCGTTTTGAGCACTCTCATCGTGTCGTTAAGCGCGCCGAGGTAAACCTTTACTAAAAAAATGAATTATTTACACTTAATTCCTCGGCTTTCCGCGCTCAAAAAGTCGCCGCTGCCCATTACCGTGTCAATGTCGTTTTCTTCAGCTAATTTCAGCGCCCGGCTGAGAAAATCCGGCGTGTACTCGTTGTCCGCGTCAATGTCGCACCACCAGTCCGACTCTTTCTGTTCCTTTAGAATCGTCTCGGCGAAAGCTCCTAACTGTGACCACGCCACCCCTCCCGGGCTGTCCGCGCGCAATTCCATAACCCTCTCGTCCCTTTGGGTATATTCCTTCAGCACCCCCGCCGTCCCGTCCGCGCTCCCGTTGTCGGCGATACAATGCACAAAATCCGGAAATCCTGCGCCAATACGCTGTCAATCGTCCGCGCCAAGGTTTTCTCGCCGTTTCTTACCTGGGTAAATACCGTGATTTTAGCCATCTGAACCCTCTTTCCCCGCAGTCTCGCAATCCCGCCTCAGCGCGCACTCGCCGCACCGCGGCCTGGCCGCCTTGCAGACTCCGCGCCCGTGCGCGATTATCTGCGTGTTATAGCGAATCCAGTGCTCCCTCGGCAGAAGCTCCATAAGCTCAAACTCAATTTTATCCGGGTTTTCCGCCCGGGCGAAGCCCAGCCGCCGGCTGACGCGCTTCACGTGCGTATCCACGACCACGGAGGGCAAGCCGAACACGTGGCTGCGGATGACGTTGGCCGTCTTGCGCCCCACGCCGGGCAGCGCCGTCAGCTCCTCGACGGAGCTTGGCATCTCTCCGCCCCGCTCCAGCAGCGCGATTGCCGACGCCTTTATGTTCCGCGCCTTGTTATGATAAACGCCTGCCGATTTGATGTAGCTTTCAAGCTCAGGCAGGTCGGCCTCGGCAAAATCCCGCAGCTCCCCGTACCTCTCGAAAAGCGGCTTAGTCACCGCGTTGACCCGCGCGTCCGTGCATTGCGCGCTCAAAATCGTGGCGACAAGCAGCTGGTGCGGCGTTCCGTAATCCAGGTAACACTTGTCCGCCCACGGGTAACGCTCGTCCAGCAGCGCCAGAACGCGCCTCACCCGCTCCTCGGGCGGCCCGCTCATCTGAAATACCTCACGCCGCTCTCAAAAACAGGCTCCCCTATCCTGGCGCCGTAAACGTTTTTATAAAGGCCTGCGCCCACGCGCTCGGAATGGCCCATTTTGCCGAAGACGCGCCCGTCCGGGCTGGTTATGCCCTCGACGGCGCGCGCGGAGCCGTTCGGGTTGAAGCCGGAGTATATCGTGGCTATTTGTCCGTTTTCATAAAGTGCGCGGTATATATTTTCTCCGCACACAAACCTTCCCTCTCCGTGTGAAACAGGCACAAGATATTCATCGCCCTCCTCCGCCAGGGAAAGCCACGGCGATTTCCGGCTGACCACGCGCGTCCCGACAAACCGTGAAACGTGCCGCCCGATTGTGTTATAGGTCAGCGTCGGATCCTCCGCCGAGACCTCCGCAATCCGCCCGTGCGGAAGAAGCCCCAGCTTGAGGAGCGCCTGAAACCCGTTGCAGACGCCCAGAATCAGGCCGTCCCGCTCCTCCAGAAGCTCCGTGACCGCCTCTCGCGCTGTTTGGCCGCGGAAAAACGCGGCGATGAATTTGCCGCTGCCGTTAGGCTCGTCTCCCGCGGAAAAGCCCCCGGGTATCGCCATAATCTGGGAATTCCGCAAAAGCGCCGCGCATTTTTCGGCGCTCTCCCGGAAATCTTGGGCGCTCAGGTTTTTAACGACGAAAACCTCTACGGAAGCCCCCGCCGCCTCAAAGGCGCGTTTTGTGTCAGCCTCGCAATTCGTCCCCGGAAAAACGGGAATCAGAACGCGCGGCGCGGCGAATTTATTTTTGGCGCATACGGCGGGCCATTCCCTGATTTCCGGCGTTTCCGGGCGCTCGCGCTCGTCCCCGCCCGGCGCTTTCGACGGGAAAACCCGCTCCAGCGGAGCCTCCCATTGCTCAAGAAGCTCGTCGATCGCGCTCACGCCGCCGCCGCCGAGCAAAGTTATAAACGGCTCCTCTATAGTATGCCCTATCAGCCGCGCGTCAAGCCCCGCGAAC
The DNA here is from genome assembly GCA_031287685.1 of Clostridiales bacterium. Classification (GTDB taxonomy): domain Bacteria; phylum Bacillota; class Clostridia; order Lachnospirales; family WQUN01; genus JAITSQ01. The sequence continues at coordinate 15,482 of JAITSQ010000004.1, forward strand.
GCCGACAGGCCCGCTCCGTCCGTTAGCTCCAGCACAAAAGAGCCGTAAAACGCTTCGGCGGCCTCGCCCCGAAGCCCCACCCGGTTTCCGAAGGACATCTGCGCCAACGCGGCGAAAACGCCCCCCGCCGACACGGCGTAGGCTGAAATTACAATTTTTTCTTTTATAAGGGAGTACAGCCGGGCGCAGCTGCGCTTAAACGCCTCAAAATCCGGCGTGTCGTCGCCCAGCAGCGGCGTTTTCAGAAGGACGACCGCGTGCCCCGCGCCCTTAAATTCCGGCGTTATTATATTTCCGATATTTTCCGCGGCCACCGCGAAAGAAACAAGCGTGGGGGGCACGCTGAGGTTCTCGAACGTCCCCGACATGGAGTCCTTGCCGCCAATCGCGGCGGCGCCCAGGCTCCTCTGCGCCAGATACGCGCCCAGCAGGGCGGCCAGCGGCTTGCCCCAGTTATCCTCGCCCATCCGCTCAAAATATTCCTGAAAAGTTAAGTAAACCCGGCTTATATCCCCGCCGGCGGCGGCTATTTTCGCCATACTGTCAACAACGGCGAAAACTCCGCCATGAAACGGGCTCCACTCGCTCAAGTACGGGTCGAAGCCGTGCGCCATAAGCGAAACCGTCAGGGCCTCCCCCTCCCGCACCGGGATTTTCGCCGCCATAGCCTGTACCGGCGTCGTATAAGTTTTCCCGCCGAACGGCATAAGGGCCGAACCCGCGCCGATTGTCGAGTCGAACATCTCGACCAGCCCCTTCTGGGAGCATACCGCCAAGTCGGAAAGGCCCGCGTTTATAAGGCTTTTCCTCTCGCCCGCCGGAGGGCGCAGCCGCGCCCGCGCGGTCTGGCGCGCGCCGTTCGTGTTCAGAAACGCCCTGGAAATATTTACAATCACGCGCCCCTCGTACTCCATAACAAGGCGCGGCGAAGCCGTCGCCTCCGCCACGACCGTCGCGTCAAGGTTTTCCTCCCGCGCCGCCGCGATAAATTTCCCCGCGTCCTCTTTGTCCACGACGACAGCCATTCGCTCCTGGGATTCGGAAATGGCAAGCTCCGTCCCCGAAAGGCCCTCGTATTTTTTCGGCGCCGCCGACAGGTCAATGCGCAGGCCCTCCGCAAGCTCCCCTATCGCCACGGAAACGCCGCCCGCGCCGAAGTCGTTGCAGCGTTTTATGAGAAGCGCCGCCTCACGGTTGGCGAAAAGCCGCTGGAGTTTGCGCTCCGTTGGCGCGTTGCCCTTTTGCACCTCCGCGCCGCATAAATCAAGGGATTTGCCCGTGTGCTCCTTGGAGGAGCCGGTGGCCCCGCCGCACCCGTCCCGCCCGGTGGCCCCGCCCACGAGTATGACCAAATCACCCGGCGCGGGGGCCTCGCGCCGCACGCCGGACAGCTCCACCGCGCCTATGACCGCCCCAAGCTCCATTCGCTTGGCCGTATAGCCTTCGTGATAAATCTCGCGCACATAGCCCGTGGCCAGCCCGATTTGATTGCCGTAAGACGAAAAGCCCGCCGCCGCCGTCCGCGTTATTTTGCGCTGAGGCAGCTTTCCGGGCAGGGTTTCCGAAAGCGGCGTCCTTGGGTCGCCCGCGCCGCTTACGCGCATCGCCTGATAAACGTAGGCCCGCCCGGAGAGCGGGTCGCGTATCGCGCCGCCTATGCAAGTCGCCGCGCCGCCGAAAGGCTCAATTTCCGTCGGGTGATTGTGCGTCTCGTTCTTAAAAAGCAGAAGCCATTTTTCGGTGGCGGTTTCGCCGCCCCGGGCTGTTTCAACGTCGATTTTTATGCTGCAGGCGTTGATTTCGTCGCTTTCGTCCAAATCCGGCAGAAGCCCGCGCGCCTTAAGCGCCTTCGCCGCGGCCGTGGCCAAATCCATAAGCGTGACGGGCTTTTCGAGGTCCGTCCGTTCCGATAGATACAGCTTGTACGAATCCTCAAATAACTTCTTGTGCCTGCCCTCCTCGAACTCAATCTCCAGCAGCTCCGTCAGAAAAGTCGTGTGGCGGCAATGGTCGGACCAGTAGGTGTCAATCACGCGGATTTCGGTCTCCGTAGGGTCGCGCCGCTCCTCGTCCCGAAAATAATCCCGGCAGAAAAGCAAGTCCTCATATTTCATAGCGAGGCCCATTTCCTCCCGCGTACTCTTAATTTCCGCGTCCGTTTTTCCGATAAACCCGCCGAGCGTCGGCACCGGCGGGGCCGCGCCCGCCTCCGCTCGTATTTTTTCCGGCTTCCCCAGCGGGATTTCACAGGCCTCGACGGGATTCACGCAATATTTTTTAACCGCCGAAAAATCCGCGTCGGACAAATCTCCTGAAACGGCGAAAACGCGGGAGGAAGCCGCCGCCGCGCTCCAATTGCCCGTGACCGCGCGGATACACTGCTCGCACGAATCGGCGCGCTGGTCAAACTGCCCCGGCAGGAGAGACACGGCGAAACACCGCTCCCCCGGCTTCGGTGCGAAATCATAGGAAACCTCGTCAACCGGCGCCTCGGCGAACACGGTATATCCGCACGCGGCGAACTCCTCTTCCGACAGGCCCTCCACGTCATAAACGCTCAAAATCCGCAGGCCGCTGACGACCGGGCTTTTAAGCACGTTCGCGTTCAAATCCCCCCGAAGCTCCTCCGCCGCCACGTCGGCTTTTTTTTCAACATACGCGCGCCTTATCAATCCGCAACAACTCCCTTCCTCCGTCAATCAGTATTCAACTTCCATTAAAGTAAGGCCGTTCGGCGGCGCGGTCTGGCCCGCGCGGGTCCGGTCCCGGCCTTCGATTATGCCGGTCAGCTCGGCCGGAGCGATTTTGCCGCGGCCGACGGCGACGAGCGTACCCGCTATTATCCGCACCATATTGTACAAAAACCCGTCCCCCTCAACGTAAACCGACAGAAGCGCGCCCTCCCGCTCCACGAACGCGCTGAAAACTGTTCTGACGGTCGTCCGGCTCGACGCGCCGACCGCGCGGAAAGCCGAAAAATCCCTCTTTCCGACGATTAACGCGGCGGCTTCGTTCATAGCCTCCGCGTCAAGCGGCCTGTAAACCTGCCACGAATACCGCGCCAGAAGCGGGTTCGGCGTTTCCGCGTTCAGAATCTGATAGCGATACGTCTTGCGCTTGGCGTGGTATCTCGCGTTAAAAGCGTCTTCAACTAAGCCGGCCCTCTTGACCGCTATATCCGGCGGAAGCGCGGTATTGACGGCTTTGGGCAAATTCTCCGGCGGAAGCCGCAGCTTGAGAATCCTGAAGTTGGCTTTCTGGCCCAGCGCGTGGACGCCCGCGTCCGTGCGCCCCGCCGCGTTCAGCGCGACCGGCTCGCCCAGAAGAGTTTCAAGCGCGCCCTCCAGGACCTCCTGAACGGCCAAGCCGTTTTTCTGACGCTGCCAGCCGCTGTAGGCCGAGCCGTCGTAAGCTATCGTCAGCAGTACGTTGTCAAAATTATCCGTATTCCCAATATTTCCCATTTAATAATCCCTACCTTATCGCCAGAACGCAAACGGCGAAAAGCGCGGTCATTAAAATCGCCATATAGTCTTGCCGCGTCATTTTGAGGGAGCGGAGCTTCGTGCGCTTAACGTCCGTGCGGTAGCACCGCGCCTCCATAGCCGTGGCCAGGTCGTCGGCGCGGCGGAAAGCCGATATAAAAAGCGGCACGAGAATCGGCACGAGCGCCTTTACCCGCCTCATTAGGCTGCCCGTTTCAAAATCCGCGCCGCGCGCTTTCTGCGCCTTAATTATTTTGTCCATTTCGTCAATAAGCGTGGGTATAAAGCGCAGCGCGATGGTCATCATCATAGCCACCTCCGCCGCCGGGAAGCCGATTTTGGCAAGCGGCGCCAAAAAAAACTCAATCGCGTCCGCCAAAGCCAGCGGAGTCGTCGTGAGCGTCAGCATCGACGAGAACGTTACGAGCAGCATAAGCCGGACGGCCATTTTCGCCGCCATAATAAGGCCGCTTTCCGATATTTGGGCAAAACCCAGGTTCAGCAGCAAGTCGGCCGAGTCTATCGGCGGCGTAAAAAACACGTTAAGAACAGCCGTAAAAATAAGCAGCGCCCAAACCGCCCGAAGTCCGCGCAAAATAAATTTCAGCGGAACCTTGCTCAGGTAAACCGCCACAAACAAGGCCCCGGTCACAAAACAATATCCCCCGGCGCTTTCGACAAAAAAAGCCACGACGACATAAGTTATGGTCATAACGAGCTTCACTCGCGAGTCAAGCTCGTGCGCTATGGATTTCGCCGGATAATACTGGCCTATCGCGGTGCGTATATTCATCGGCTCACTTCCTTAAAATTATAGCAATTTTCAAAATCGTGACTCGGGGTTTTGAGCTTCCAAGAGAAGCTCAAAACCCCCTCCTTGACTGCCAGCGTTGCTCGGTGTTTTCATTTGTCTAAAGCAAGTTTAGACAAACGAAAGCCCCCTCCTCCGCGAAAAACGGCTTAAAATCGGTGTTTTTTGGCACCTACTGCCGTGCCAAAAAGCCGCCTTCTTGCCGCCGATTTTCCGCTCCGCGCCAGTCAACGTTTTGTAAAATTGCTATAGCCCTGTTTTTCGCGGCTTTCCCACAAAGAGAGCAGCTCCTTCGCCGCTTCCTCGACGGTATATATGTTTTCGCGCACATTAAAGCCGCTCGCCGCCAGTTCCTTCATCAAATAAGTAATCTGCGGGGCGGACAGGCCCATCGCCTCAAGCTCCCCCGCGCGGGAAAAAACTTCCCCCACCGTGCCGGAAAGGGCTATTTCCCCGTTATTCAGGACGAACACGCGGTCAACGAGCCGCGCCACGTCCTCCATGCTGTGCGACACAAGGATTACGGTGATTTTAAGCTCCTCGCGCATATGCTTAATCTGGCTTAAGATTTCGTCCCGCCCGCGCGGGTCAAGCCCCGCCGTAGGCTCGTCGAGAATGAGTATTTCCGGCTCCATCGCGAGAACGCCCGCTATAGCCACGCGCCGCTTCTCTCCGCCCGAAAGCTCAAACGGCGATTTTTCGTAATAATCCTCGCAAATGCCGACCGCCGAAAGCGCCGCGCGCACGCGCCTGTCGGCTTCTAAATGCTCAAGGCTCATCAGCTTCAGCCCAAACGCCACGTCCTTATACACGCTTACCTCGAAAAGCTGATGCTCCGGGTACTGAAAAACAAGGCCGACGCGCCGCCTGACGTCCTTCAGGCGGTTTTTGTCAGCGTTTATATCCTCCCCGTTCAGGAGCACCAGCCCCTCCGTCGGCGGAAGCAAGGCGTTAAAATGCTGTATCAGCGTGGACTTGCCGGAGCCGGTATGGCCGATAATGCCCACAAATTCCCCCGGTTCTATTTTTATGTTTATATCGCGGAGGGCCGTTTTCTCGAAAGAAGTGCCGCTGTTGTACACATAGCTGACGTTCCTTAGCTCAATTGACATCACCGCACCTCCGGCGCGCCGTCCCGCCCGAGGCTCCGCAGGCCGGAGGCGAACCGGGCGCGGAGGGCGCAAAGCTCCATAACCATCTCGCTCGTAGTTAAAATCCCTCCGGGCAGGGGCACGCCCGCCTTTTTCAGGATATGCGCCAGCTCCGAAACCTGCGGCGCGTCGAGCCTCAGCTCAGCCAGCCGCTCCACGCTGCTGAAAACCTCGCTCGGGCTTCCCTCCATAGCTATCCGCCCGTCGTCCATTACAAGCACGCGGTCCGCGCGCACGGCCTCGTCCATAAAATGCGTAATGAGAACCACCGTTATGTTCCGCTCTTTATTCAGGCGCGTCACGGCGCTTATGACCTCCCGCCGGCCCACCGGGTCGAGCATTGCCGTCGGCTCGTCGAGGACGAGTATCTCCGGCTCCATCGCCAGCACGCCCGCTATGGCCACGCGCTGCTTCTGCCCGCCCGACAAAAAGTGCGGCGGGGAATCGGCAAAATCGCGCAAGCCCACCGCCTCAAGCGCGAAATCCACCCGCTCGCGGATCTCGGCGGGGGGCAGGGCCAGGTTCTCCGGCCCGAAGGCCACGTCCTCTTCGACTATATTGGCGATTATCTGGTTGTCCGGGTTTTGAAACACCATTCCCGCCGATTTCCTCACTTCATAAATATTCCCGGCGACGCTCGTGTCAAGCCCGTTGACGAAAACCTGCCCGGTTTTCGGCGTAAGGAGGGCGTTTATGAGCTTCGCGGCGGTGGATTTGCCGGAGCCGTTATGACCCAAAACCGCCAGAAACTCTCCCCTGGGTACGGAAAAAGAAACGTCCCGAAGGGCGCGGCAGGTGCTCGAAACCCGGCGCTCCTCGTCGTAACGGGCGTATTCAAAAGATACGTTCTTGAATTCTATTATACCCATATCAACCTTCCAAGGCTTTAAGAATAGCCCGTTTTTCCTCCTCGGAAAGCGGGTAGACGCTGCCTCCGTCCTCAACGGGCTTGGAGTAAACATATGAGCCTTCGCGCGAAAAAATCGTGTTCAGCACGATTCCGGCGCGATTTTCGTCCAGCAGGGCCAGCGCGAAGCAAAGGTCCCCGCCCACGTCCTGAAAATGGTTGTAGCGCACAAGCCCCACCTTCGACAGGCAGTAAGTCAAGCGTTTGTCCATATCCCGCGCTTTGCGCGTAATTTCGTCGTATTTTCCGTCTATCCGCTCGGAAAGGCTTATGTAGTCGCGGAGCATTTTTTCAATATCCCCGCCGGATTCTGTCCGCATAAAGGCGTCCACGCGCCGCTTCAACGACGAAACCTTGGCGAGCGCGCACGCGGAAAGCGCCAGCAACAGAATAAAGGCGCCGCCGGCGGCCCAGAAAATATAAGGATACGCTTCGTATATTTGATTCAACGGCATACTTATCACCCGATTCCAATAAGGTTATCTGAAAAATCCCAAAATCCGTTCAAGCTCCTCGTGAGAATAATATTCTATCTCGATTCTTCCCTTTTCCTTGCCCTGGGTTTCTTTAATCGCGAACTTCGTGCCAAGAATCCGGCGCATATCGTTCTCAATTTCCGAATAATCCGCGGAAGCGCCCGGAGCGCCTGTCCGCGCGCCTTTTGGGGAAAGCAGGGCTTTCACGAGCTTTTCGGCGGCTTTAGCGGAAAGCTCCTCCTCTATGACGCGTTCGGCCGCGTGAAACTGGACCTCCGCGTCCTCTATCCGCAAAAGGGCGCGCCCCGCCGCCGGAGAGAGCCGCCCGCACGCTATAAACTCCCGCACGCGCGGGTCAAGGTTAAGCAACGCCAGCGCGTAGGAAACGGCGCTCCGGCTCTTGCCGACTTTCGCCGCCACGTCCTCCTGCCGCATAAAAAACTCCTCCATAAGGCGCTTATAGCCCTCCGCCTCCTCGACGGGGCTGAGGTCCTCCCGCTGAAGGTTTTCTATAAGCGCCGCCGAGAGCGTCTGCGCGTCCCCAAAGTCCTTCACGAGCACGGGCACGCGGGTCAGCCCCGCCTGCCTCGCCGCGCGCCACCGCCGCTCCCCCGCGATTATGACGTAAACGCCGTCCCGCTCCCGCGCCAGAATCGGCGAAAGCACGCCGTGCTCGGCGACGGACGCGGCCAGCTCCGCTATGGCTTCCTCCGAAAACCGCTTGCGCGGCTGGTCTTTATTAGGCTCGATTTTATTTATATCAACCGAAAGCACGGACTCCGCCCCGTCCGCCGCCGGCCGCTCGGCCTCCTCCGTGTTCAGCAGCGCGCCCAAGCCGCGCCCAAGCCCTTTTTTAGGCGTCATATGCGCCGCTCCTTTGTCGTTTCTTAGAAACCTGTTCCTAATTAGGTAGAAATGCCGGAACCCCGCGTTTATATCCTACGGGAGCAGGTTCTTAATTTATTTTCCGTTAAGCACGGCCTCCGCCAGAAGCCTGTAGCTTTCCGCGCCCTTTGACTTGTCGTCGTAAAGGGTTATGGGCATGCCATGGCTCGGCGCCTCGGACAGGCGGACGTTTCTCGGGATAATCGAGCGGTAAATCTCCTGTCCGACGTGGTTTTTTACTTCCTCGACGACCTGCATCGATAAATTCGTGCGCGCGTCGTACATTGTAAAGACTATGCCTTCAATTTTCAGTTCCGGGTTGAGTTTTTTCTGAACAAGGCTCAGAGTGTGCATAAGCTGGCTAAGTCCCTCCAGCGCGAAGTACTCGCACTGAATCGGCACAAGCACGGAGTCCGCCGCGCACAGGGCGTTGACGGTCAGCATACTCAGCGACGGCGGGCAGTCTATAAGTATAAAATCCCGCCGCTCCCGCTCCGTTTTCAAAGCCTCCCGGAGCAAAAACTCCCGGTTTTCCCGCTCAATAAGCTCAATTTCCGCGCCGGCCAAGTTTATGTTTGCCGGCGCGACCATAAGCCCCGGCACCGCCGTCTCAAGCAAAACGTCCGAAAGGGAGGCCTCGCCCAGAAGAACGTTGTACACTGTTTTTTCGATTGAGTTTTTGTCAAGCCCGAAGCCGCTCGTTGTGTTGCCCTGAGGGTCGCAGTCTATGGTCAGCACGTTTCTGCCCTTTTGCGCCAGGCAGGCCGAAAGATTTATATTTGTAGTGGTTTTGCCCACGCCGCCCTTCTGGTTAGCCACGGCTATAACCCTGGACATATCAATACCCCCCGGATTCGCTGATTCGCGCAACTCTTTCTATTATACCACAATACGCCGCCCGGCGCAATAGATTTTCGCGCGTTAGCCCAGGGCGTGTTCAGATAAAGCTCTTACGCGCCTTTGCGGCTGATTTTCCGCGCAACCCATTTATGTGAACACGCCCTAAATAAGTTATTTATCTGGAGAGCTTAAATTTGTCTATAAGCTCCTTGAGCTTCGCGGATTGGTCGGCCAGGCGCCGCGCCGTCTCCGAATCGCCCATAGCGGAATTGGCGTTGGCCTGCACGGAGTTGGCTATTTGCTCTATGCCCCCCGACACGCTTTTCATATCGCCCTCCTGCTCCGCCGACTCGTTTGAGATTTCTGAAACCACTCCGGAGATAGACTTTGTGTCGCCCAGGATAGCGTTCAGGGATTCGGCCGTGCGCTGGGCAATCTCCGTCCCCTGCTCAATTCTCGACACGGTGTTTTCTATAATTGACTTGATTTCCTTGGCGGACTTGGTGCTCCTGCCCGCCAGGTTGCGCACCTCCTCGGCCACGACGGAGAAGCCCTTCCCTTGAACGCCGGCCCGCGCCGCCTCCACAGCCGCGTTGAGCGAAAGGATGTTCGTCTGGAAAGCTATGCTGTCGATTACGTTTATAATCTTAAATATATCCTGCGCGGAGACTTTTATGCCCTCCATAGCAGCAAGCATATGCTGCATTTCCTCGCTGCTTTTATCGGCGTTTGACTTGGTGGTTTGGGCCAGCCTATCCGCGCCTATGAGCGCCTTTGTGCTGGCTTTCATCTTGCCGCCGATATCAGACACGGAGGCGGTCAGCTCCTGAAGCGTCGCCGCCTGCTCCTCTGAAAGGGCCGCCGTGCCGGCTGACGAGGCCTGCATTTTCTGGGCCACCAAGTTAAGCTCGTCGCCCGTGCCGGACACGTTAATCATAAGGGTGTTCAGCTCTTCGCATATTTTGTTGATGGAGCGCTTGATGCCGATGAAACTGCCGGGATAATCGGCGGTCACGAGCGCGGAAAGGTCATACTCCGCCACGCGGCTCAGGCTCGCGTCGATGTCGTTTATATAGCCCGAAAGCGCGAGTATGGTCCCGTTGATGGCGTCCTTGAGCCGCGCGAAGTCCCCCTTGTGGAAACCCGACATGGATACCGACAAATCGCCGTTTTTAAGACTCTCCATAACGGCCGCCGCTTCCTGCACAGGCGTGGCCACCGCTTTGACCAGGTCGTTGACCGTCGTAATCATCTTCCGCCAGTCCCCGGCGAAAACGGAGTCGTCCGCCCGCGCCTCCAGGTTGCCTTGCGACGCGTTTTCGGCCAGGCGCCGCATCTCCTTTGAGACGCTGTTGAGGTTTTCGGAAAGCTCGTTCATAGTCTCGTTGGCCACGTACAGCTTACCCGGGTAATCCTTCATTCGCGCGTCAAAATTGCCCTTGCCGAATTCCCTCGCCACGCTAAGGGTTTCCATATAATTGCCGATGTACATCTCCGCGATCTCGTTGACCTCTCGCACCATCTCAAGGTACGCGCCGGTATATTTCGCCTCGTCAACGCGGAAATCTATGCCGCCCTCTTTATGTTCCACAGACATCTTTTTCATATCCTCGATGAGCGAGCTGAAAGTCCCCACGACGGCGGCAAAGGACTGGTAAATCTGCCCGATTATGGCGGCGTCGCTTCCGCCGCCCCGCACCCGGAAATTAAGGTTACCGGAGGCCAGGCAGTCCGTGGCTTCCGTCAGCCGGCGCAGGAAAAACTCCATAAGTTTCAGCATCGTGCCGGAGAACAAAAAGGCGCAGGCCAAAGACGCGATTACAGCCATTATTATCAGCTTGGCCCCGAACAAATGATAATCGCGAACCAAATCGTCAAGGGGTATGTCTATGCCCGCATATCCGACGGGTTTTCCGGCGCTGTCCAGAATCGGCGCGTAAGCCGACAGAAGCATGTCATAGGGGACGTCGATATACGGCTGCCCGCTTTTGAAATATTCAAAGACCTCCGGCGTGTACTCCTCCTCAATCACGGGCTTTCCCACTTCAGACTCAACGTCGTCCCCCGGCACGGTCGCGTCCATGTAATAAACATACTCGGACTTCGGGCGCTCCGACGGGTCTTCAGTTATAATATAAGTATACTCCGCGCCGACTTCTTTTTTAATGGCGATATAGATTTTTTTAATGCTGTTCCAATACTCCGATTCCTTATCATTTTCGCTGGTAAAGGCGAATACCTTCAAATCCTCTCGAAGCTTGTCCCCGTCCACCGCGGCGGCGGCCGCCGCCGCCAGAGCCTCGTTCCTCCCGTTATACATTTCAAGGGCGCGCCCCCTGTAAAGCAAATAGCAGACGACGCTCAGCGCCGAAACAACCGCCGCCGAAAAGATAAACGCTATAAACGCCACTCTCACGCGCACGTTTACTCTTTTGTACTTTCTGTTTGTCTCCATAAATCAATTGCCCCCCCGTTTTTTTACAGATACTCCTTCAGCTTGCTCACCACATCGGCGGCGGACACGGGCTTGCCTATATGCCCGTTCATACCCGCCTCAAGGCACTTGTCAATATCTTCCTTAAAAACGTTTGCCGTCATAGCGATTATCGGAACGGTTTTCCCCTCCCGCGGCGCCGCCGCGCGGATTTTCCGCGCGGCCTCATACCCGTCCATTTCAGGCATTTGGAGGTCCATAAATATTACGCCGTATTTTTGAGGTTCGGCGGAGAATTTATTATACGCCTCCGCGCCGTTCCCCGCGAAGTCTATGCTTATCCCCGTCGGCTCAAGGAACGCGGCGGCAATCTCTCTGTTGATTTCTATATCGTCGGCCAGAAGTATCGTCCGGCCCCGGAAGCGCCCCACGTCCTCCGGCCTTATCTCGTCGTCGTCAAAGTTTTCCTCTTCCGCCGCGCCCTCCGCCGCCGCGAAGCGCGCGGTGAATATAAACTCGGCTCCCTGGCCCGGCTCGCTCTCCACCCAGATTTGCCCGCCCATCAGCTCGACAATTCTTTTTGAAATGGCCAAACCAAGGCCCGTGCCCCCGAATTTTCGGCTGGTGCTGCTGTCCGCCTGCTCAAAAGCGTGAAAAAGGCGTGATTTCTGCTCGGCGTTCAGGCCGATGCCGCTGTCCCGGCAGCTGACGCGCAGGACGCAGAAACCGTCCGAAACCTCCTCCGCCTTCGCCGAAACGGTGATTTTGCCGAAAATCGGCGTAAACTTGACCGCGTTCGACAGCAGGTTCATTATTACCTGGGTCAGCCGCTGGTCGTCCCCTATAAGGCGCTCCGGGATATTCCCGTCTGTATCCTCCGTAAAGTCTATGCTCTTTTCCTCAAGTTTGAAGCTGTTGACCGTGACGACCTTCCTCATAACGCGGCTGAAGCTGAACTCCACAAGGGAAAGCTCCATTTTTCCCGACTCTATTTTGGACATATCCAGAATATCGTTGATTATGCCGAGCATATGCTCGGAGGCCTCCCGTATGCGCTGAAGGCAGTAGTCCTTGCGCTCCGACTCCTCGGCGCGGCTGGCCATGCTCGTCATGCCCAGAATGGCGTTCATCGGCGTGCGGATTTCGTGGCTCATATTCGACAAAAAATCCCCTTTGGCGCGGCTGGCCTTAAGCGCTTGCTCCAGCGCGTTCACGCGCGCGCGCTCGGCGTTTTTATTCATTACGAGGTTGGCCCCCCCCGCGATTATCACTATAAGTATATTCACAAAAAGAAGCTCCGTCAGCACGCTGATTTCCCCGCGCTGGTTCAGGAGGCCCTCGTCGCTTATGTCAATCCCGGCTATGGCGGCGACGTTCCCGTCCCGGTCAAAAACAGGCGCCCAGGCCGACAGCAGGCCGTCGTACCCCGGGGAGTACTGCTCAATATCCGTCACGGAGGCCGCGCCCCGAAGCGCCTCGAGGCACTTCGGCTCCCATTCTATCCGGTCGGAGGCTATGTTCACCGTGTCCTCGGTCTCGTCGTTATCGGCGATAAAGCGGGCCATGCCGCCCTCGTCCCGCATATAGTAGACGAACATCACGTTGTTTTCCCCGCCGAACTTTATAAGTTTACTGCGTAATTCGGCAAACTCCGGCTTTTCCATATCATCCGGGGACTGAATCGCGTCCAGCTCCTCCGCGGAGACGTTCAAGGCGGCGTATTTCGCGAGCGCCAGAAGCCTCTGTTCCATCTGCTCGTAGGTATACTTCGGAAGTTGCCTCATTCTGTAGCTCAAGTAAAGGCACATAAAAATCACCAGCGCTGACGACAAAAAGAAAACAATAAGGATAAATTTATCTCTTCGCTGGTTTTTCATCGGCTTTTCTCTCCAATTCCATAGCAATTCCGTTTTACACAAGCAAAATTCGTTCGCTGAAAACGCGCTGAAGTCGGTGTTTTTTCGGCGTTAATGCCCGCCGAAAAAGCCTCCTTCTTGCCCGCGGTTTTCAGCTCTGATTTCGCAAGTAAAACGGTGGAATTGCTGTAACAATCATTATACGATATTCCTCCCCTTATTGCAAGAAAAATTTCACCCGCGCGTATTGCCGAACCGGAAAAATTGTGCTATCATTTTAATAATAAAAGAACGAAGGACGGTGAGCGCATGGCGGAAAACGACGATAACACAATGGCTCTCGGCGCTCTTGCCGACGCTTTTGACGCGGCCCTGTGGGAGGTTAAATACGACGGCGGGAAAATCCGGGTAAACTTTTCCCCCGTTTTCCATAAAATCCTGGGGTATTCCGAGGGAGAGCTGTCAACCGACGGATATTCCGCGCTCTTTTCGCTCGTTCACCAGGAGGACCTTCCCCGAGTCAAAAATATGATAAGGAACCTGCTTTCAGGCAAAACCCCGATAGCGGAGGGTTCCTTCCGCGTTACGCGCAAAAACGGGGACTGCTCCCTGGCGTATAATTTCGCGGCCGTGACGGAGCGCGGGGAGGACGGCGGCGCGGCCCGAGTGACGGGCGGCCTGCGCTTTGTCCCCGCCGCCAGCTACGAAGCCTTTGAGGCGCGCCTGAAGGAGTCCTCGTCGGAGCTTGAGTCCTCCTATAAGGCCATGGCCTCCCTCTTTGACAACAGCGTCAACCCCTGCTTCGTTTTCGACGACAAATTCTCCATGATTAACTGCAACAACGCCGCCGCGACGCTTTTCGGCGCGCCGTCGAAAAAATACCTTATTAAAAACTTTTACCGCTTCTCGGCGGATATGATACCGATCGTGCAGCCGGACGGACACCCTTCGCTCACCCTGGCGGAGCGTCTGCGCCAGGTCGTCCTCCGGGGGCGCGTGAGCTTCGACACCTACCTCCGGATCGGCGGCGAAATAAAGCCTTATAACGCCACTATAGTCAAAATCCCCTATAACGGCTCCTTCGCCCTGTCCGGCCAGCTCGTGGACACGACGCAGCTCACCGCCGCCAGGCAAGCCCTGATACACCGGGACAACCTCCTTGTGACCGTCAACCGCGTGGCCGTTTCGCTTATGAACTACGAAACGTCGGAGGAGAGGCTTGTCGGCGGGGAGAGCAGCCGCGTCCTCTGCGCGCTGGATATGCTCGGCTGCGCCATAAACGCGGATATGGCCATCGTCTGGCGCAACTTTGAGGGGGCGGACGGCCTTATTTACAGCGAGCAGCTTGAGATCTGGAGCAGGGACGGCAAGCGCCTGCCGCTGGACACGCTCCCGTTTTCCTCCGTCCTGCCCGGCTTCGGCAGCGGGCGGCACATCATAGAAACCCTGAATATGCCCATCGAGGAGGCCCCCTCCGAAATGCGGAGGGTCTACCGCAAAAATATCTACGCGTCGCTGATAAAATCAATACTCGTCGTGCCGGTTAATATGGGCGGCGCTTTCTGGGGCTTCATCACCTTTGAGAACCACCGGGAGGGCAAAAAATTCACGCGGGAGGAGGAGGACATCATAACCTCCGCCTGCGTGCTTATCTCCTCCGTCATAACTATAGACACGACGATGAGGAAACTGACGGAGGCCGAGCGGACGGCCCTCGCCGGCAGCATCGCCAAGAGCGAGTTCCTCTCCCGCATGAGCCACGAAATCCGCACGCCTCTGAACGCCGTAATCGGCATGACGGAAATCGCCCGGCGGAGCGGCGACCCCGAGCGCGTGGCCGAATGTCTGGAGAAAATCACGGATTCCTCCCGCCAGCTGCTGGGCATTATAAACGACGTTCTTGATATGTCTAAAATAGAGTCCGGCAAGCTCGGCATAACGAACTCGGAGTTTGATTTCCGTAAAATGATTGAGCGCGCGGTCACGGTAACGAAGGTCAAGTTTGAGGAAAAGCGGCTGAATTTCTCCTTAAGTTTTTCGGAGCCTTTCGAGCGGTACATAATCTCCGACGAGCTTCGGTTTTCGCAGGTTATAATAAACCTCCTGAACAACGCCGGAAAATTCACGCCCGACGGCGGATACGTCACGCTGAACATAATAAAGGCCATTCTTTCGGACGACACGGCGCATATCCGCGTGGAGGTCCTGGACACGGGCATAGGCATATCAAAGGACGCGCAGAGCCGCTTGTTCAACTCGTTTGAACAGGCGGACGGCAGCATTTCCCGCACCTACGGCGGCACTGGCCTGGGCCTTGCCATATGTAAAAAAATAATCGAGCTTATGGGCGGGCGCATCTGGGTGGAAAGCGAGCCGGGGGACGGCGCCGCCTTCATCTTCGAGCTTGACGTGGCGCGCGGGCAGAAAATAGCCGAGCCGGACGGGCTTTCCTCTTTCGGCGAGGCGACGCATAACTGGCCCGGCAAGCGCCTGCTCATAGTTGACGATATAGCCATAAACCGCGAGATTATAGAAAGCCTTATCGAGGACACGGGCGTGGTCTGCTTTCAAGCCGCGGACGGCCGCCGGGCTTGCGAATCCGTCCGCGGCGAGGACTGTTTTGACGCCATACTTATGGACGTGCAGATGCCCGTGCTCGACGGCATTAAAGCCACGAAAGTCATTCGCTCCATGGACGGGCCGAAAGGCCGGACGCCGGTTTACGCCATGACCGCCAACGCCTTTAAGGAGGACGTGGACAGGTGCGTAAAAGCCGGTATGAACGGGCATATAGCCAAGCCCGTTGATGTGGACGAGCTTCTAAAGGTTTTGGCGGAGGCTTTTTCCGCCAGGTAGAGCAATTTTACAAAACGTTGACTGGCGCGGAGCGGAAAATCGGCGGCAAGAAGGCAGCTTTTTCGCAAAGCGAAAATAGCGAGAGCAAGAAGGTGGCTTTTTGGCGCGGCACCAAGCGCCAAAAAACGCCGAGCAAATGTGGGGAGGCGCAAAACCTGCGTCGGAGGGTTTTTAACCTGGAGACGCGTTTAGGTTTTGTGCGGCTTCAAGCACAAAACCTGCGTCGAAGGGCCAGCAAGCGAAGCTTGCGAGAGGGCATTAACCGCCAAAAAACACCGAGCCACGATTTTGAAAATTGCTATAACGAAAGGGGAAAACTTATGAACAAATCTTTTTGGACCGGGAAAGACGTTATCTTGCGCGCTTTTGACGAGGGCGACCTGGTTCGGCTGGCCGAAAGCCGCAAAAGCCCTGATTCCCGACGGGAATGGCTCTACGACGCTATCCGCCCGCCTATGACGGAGGCGGCCCTGCGCAAGGCGTACAGCGACGAGCTTTTCGACCGCGCCAAGGGGAGCGGCGACCGGCTTTTCTCAATTGAGCTGAAATCCGGCGAATACGCCGGCGAACTGGTTGTGTTCAACACAAACCCGTCCTCCGGAGTGTTCCGGCAGGGGCTTTTTCTGGAGGAGGGCCTGCGCGGGAAGGGTTTTGGCGCTCAGGCGCTCGTGATAGCGCTTGATTATTATTTCAACGAGCTTCGCTACCGGAAATCCGCGCCGTATGTGTACGCCTACAACCCGGCTTCTATGCGCTTCCACGAAAAATTCGGCTTCGTCAAGGAAGCCGTCCACCGGGAGGAGCGTTACACGCGCGGGCAGTATCACGACACAGTTTATTACGCTATGTTCCGCGAGGAGTTTAACCTGGCCCACGGGCGGGATTTGTGGGAGGGGCGCTGACCTTCCCACAAATAACCCACAAATAAAAAAGGCGCGCCCCGCGCCTTTTTTACAACGCTTACAGCTTATATTTCCGCGGCCCCTCCGAAAAAGTGAAAGTTTCAACTTCTTCGACTTCAATGTAAAAAATCTTAAAAACCGGATTTTCCGGCGTTTTGTATATGTTCTTAATCTGCGGGTTTTCATCAAGCGCGCGCTTTTTCAGCTCCGTCTCCTCAACAAAAACCGCCTTGCCCGAAACGGACAGGTTTATTGAAAAATCCGCCGCGAACACGCAGAAAGACACGTTCGGGTCCGCCGTCATCTGCGCGTAAACCGGCTTTTCGCTGCTTGTGGAAAAATACACCCTTCCCTTCTCCGTAAATAAATGCTGAAACACGCGCGTGCGCACGCGCTCCCCGTCCTTTGTGGCGAAAACCCCGGCCGGGTTTTGCCGGAGCGCGGCCTCGTAATCAATCTCAATCATCGAAATTCCTCCTTAATAATTTTTATTAAAAAAACGGAATCGCTATATAATAATACACCAGCAGCTCCTGTATGTAAAGCGGGCAATTCAAAAATCATCAAATTTTTTCACAAAACGCTTGACACGCCCGGGGAAACGATATATAATAAAAAAGCTATTGACACGACAAGACATTTGCGGCCCGTTGGTCAAGCGGCTAAGACACGGCCCTTTCACGGCTGAGAGAGGGGTTCGATTCCCCTACGGGTCATATTTACAGAGGCGATTCTTACGGATGGTATTAAGGTTCGCTTTTTTTATTATTTTATTGAATCGAGGTGGGGGTTTTTATGGCGGACAGCGACGACGCGAACGTTAAAAACTACGTTACGGATATGCAGCACAGGCTCTGCGACAGGATTTCGATTTACGTCAACGACCTTGTGGACGCCACGCCGACCGCGAACCGCGAAGCCCTTGAGGACACGCTTAACACCTTGATTTTCACGCTTGAAAAACTGGGCGAAGTCAAAACGAACCTGCTCAGGCCGGCGGCGTGCGGCCCGCCCGAAGCGAAGGAGGGGGCTTGTGATTGTCTAAATCTTTTTAAACAATCACAAACACCGAGCAAGCCCGCCGCCTGCGGCAAAAACAAACTTAAGCCAAATTAAACTCAAAGAGAGCTTTCCCTATGAACGGCGCGCGCCCTCCCGCGCCCCCCGTCCGGACGTTCAGTAAAACAAATCGGCCCACGGCTCTATCGTGTCGGCGGCCTCCGCGCGGCAGTTTTCCGACGCGAAATAAACGCACCTCCGGCACCCGCCCGGAGGCGAAGCCCCCGCGCCCGGCGCAGCCGATAAATCGTGGCTCTTATAGTTCCTGCAGATATGTTTTCTTGATTGTACGCGCATACCGCGCCTCCCTGAATAATCTTAAATTTTGCGAATCTCGTTTTTTCACGCTCTTTACGTATATTGTTATCATTTCCCCGGCGGGCTATACGCGCAAAAAAACGCGCTTCCCGCGTATTTTCCCATTGACACTTTCCGCCTCTTCGTGCTATACTGAACGACAATGGGTTCGGCGCGGCTTCGTCTCAGGAAAGGGTTTAATTGTATGAAAAAACAAGAGAAAAAGGGCGATTTTTCCGCTCAGGGTCCGATTATCCGCCAGAATATATCTCAGACCTTAGAGTTAAATTATATGCCTTACGCGATGAGCGTAATCCTTTCCCGCGCCATTCCGGAAATAGACGGCTTCAAGCCCGCGCACAGAAAATTACTGTACACAATGTATAAAATGGGCCTGCTGACCGGGGCGCGGGTCAAGTCGGCCGATGTGGTGGGCCAGACAATGCGGCTTAACCCGCACGGGGACGCGGCCATTTACGAGACTATGGTGCGCCTGACGCGCGGCAACGACGCGCTTCTGCACCCTTTTGTGGATTCCAAAGGGAATTTCGGCAAGCAGTATTCGCGGGATATGGCCTACGCCGCCTCGCGTTATACCGAAGTAAAGCTCGCCGAGGTGTGCGCGGAGATTTTCCGCGACATCGATAAGGACGCGGTTGACTTTATAGACAGCTACGACGCGCGCACGACCGAACCGACGCTTTTCCCCACGTCCTTCCCGAATCTGCTCGTCACGCCGAATCAGGGAATCGCCGTGGGTATGGCCAGCTGCGTGCCGAGCTTTAACCTGAAGGAAGTCTGCGATTTAACCATAGCGTACATTAAGAATAAAAACTGCGACGTCAAAAAGTATATGCCCGCGCCGGATTTTTCCACAGGCGGGGAAATCCTGCGCGACGACGCGGCCCTGGACGCCGTTTACGCCACGGGGCGCGGCTCCCTGCGCCTGCGCGCGAAGTATCGGGTTGACGAGAAAAACGGACTCATAGAAATCACCGAAATCCCTTACACGACGACCATAGAGGCGATTATAGACAAAATAGCCGTCCTCGTCCGCCAGGGGAAATTCAGGGAAATCTCCGACGTGCGGGACGAGACGGACATAAACGGCTTGAAAATAGCAATCGAACTGCGCAAAAACGCCGAGCCGGAAAAAACGATGCGGCGGCTCTTTTCAGCCACGACGCTTTCGGACAGCTTCCCCTGTAATTTTAACTTCCTGGTCAGCGGCCGCCCGCGCACCGTCGGAATCTTGGAGATTCTGAAGCACTGGCTGGACTTCCGGCGGGGGGTGCTGGGCCGCGCGCTCCGCTTCGACCTTGGCCGAAAACGGGAGCGGCTTCACCTGCTTCTGGGCCTGGCGAAAATCCTGCTCGACATAGACAAAGCCATCGCCATAATAAGAAAAACGGAGGAGGACGCGGAGGTTATCCCCAACCTGTGCGCGGGCTTCGGCATAGACGAGCCTCAGGCGGAATTTGTGGCGGATATAAAGCTGCGTAACCTCAACAAGAACTATATCCTTAAGCAGGTGGCGGAGCGGGAAAATTTAGAGCGTGAAATCGCCGAGACGGAAGCTGTTCTCAGCAGCCCGGAAAAAATCGACGGGGTTATTTCCGCGCAGTTAAAAGAAATATCAAGGAAATACGGCAAGCCGCGCAGGACCCAAATCGTTGACAGCGACGGCGATTATGAAGAGGATCCGGAGGAATTTATAGAGGATTACCCGCTGCGGCTGTTCCTGACGGAGCATGGCTACCTCAAGAAAATAAGCCAGGCCTCCCTCCGCCAGACGACGGAGCAGTACGTCAAGGACGACGACCGCGTCGCGGTTGAAATCGACGCGACAAATAAAAGCGACATAATATTTTTCTCGAACCAGCGGAACGCGTATAAGCTCCGCGCCTATGAAATCCCGCAGCATAAAGGCTCGGCCCTGGGGGAATATCTGAGCAACCTGCTCAAGCTGCCGGCGGGCGAGGAAATCGTCTTTATGGCCGCCACGACGGATTATTCGGGCTTTATCCTGTTTGTGTTCGACAACGGCAAGACCGCCAAGACGCCGCTTTCGGCCTATCAGACAAAAATGAACCGGAAGAAGCTTCTGAACGCTTACGGGGATAAGGCCGGGCTTTTCCGCGCGGCGTTTTTCACGGAGGATACGGACGTGGTCGTCGTCCGCGACGGGGACAAGGCGCTCCTGCTGAACACCGCGCTCGTGCCGCTGAAAACGACGCGCGGCTCAATTGGCGTGCAGACGGTGAATTTCAAGCGCAATAGCCGGATAACCGGTTTTTTCCGCGCGGAGGATTTCCAGGCGGCGGACGCGGAGCGCTACCGCGCGGAGAAAATCCCCGGCTCGGGGCATTTTCTGAGCGAGGAGGACAAACTGGCAAACAGGATTGAAAGGCAGTTAGGACTGTAAGCCTCGTCTCGCGGCACCCGCCATTGCGGCGAGGGGCTTTCTTTTCGAGGTATCGCTATATTTGTAACAATGTGCCAGCGCCGGGCGGCATATAAAATGGGAAACCTACTAACAATATAGTAAAATTTGAATTTTTTCGGAGGTTTGGTTTCCTATGAAAATATCGGGAGTTATCTTGCCCGGTGTTTGTGCTTGTCTAAAAAGATTCAGACAAGCACAAGCCCCCTTATTCTTCATTCTCGCGCTGCTGCTGACTAATACGGTTGTTTTCGCCGGGGAACCGCCGGAGGTGGAGGCGATAGGCGCGATTTTAATCGACGGGCGCACGGGCCGCGTCCTGTGGGGGAAGAACGCGGAGAAGCCCCTGCCGATGGCCTCCACCACCAAGATAATGACCGCCGTAATCACCCTTGAGCGCGGCAACCTGGACGACGAGGTGACGGCGTCCGCGCGGGCGGCGGCGGCGCCGGAGGTCAATATGAACCTGCGGCGCGGGGAGAAAATCAAGCTCCGGGACTTGCTGTACGCGCTTATGCTCCAGTCCTCAAACGACGCGGCGGTGGCTATAGCCGAGCATATCGGCGGGGACGTTGAGACCTTTTGCGCGATGATGACGGAAAAAGCGCGGGAACTCGGCTCGGACGCGTCGTTTTTCACGCCCAACGGCCTGGACGCGCCCGGGCACGAGGCCTCCGCGCGGGATATGGCGATTATCGCGCGATACGCCTTGCAAAACAGGAAATTTCTGGAAATTATAGGCACGAGGACGTACTCCTCAAAATCAAGCCTGACCGAACGCTTCCTCGTCAACAAAAACCGCCTGCTCAGCGAATACGACGGCGCGATAGGCGTTAAAACCGGCTTTACGGGCAAGGCGGGCAATTGCTTCGTGGGGGCGGCCGAACGCGGGGACAAGCGGCTGATTTCCGTCGTTCTCGGCAGCGGCTGGGGCCCGCGCGGGCGGGAGCAGAAATGGCGCGACACAAAGGCCATACTTAATTACGGCTTCAAAAACTTCGAGTACGCCGATATTTTGGAAAAAGGGCGGCTGGCCGGGAAAACCGGCGTTTCCCGCAGCCGCGCGCGGACGGTGTATTTCGCGCCGGGGGACGGCGTGACCCTGCCGCTTTCCCCGGAGGAGCGCGCGGCCTGCCGGGTGGATTTTATCTATCCCGAAACCCTCCGCGCCCCGGTCAGGGACGGGGACAGGGTCGGCAAGGCGGTGGTGCGCGTAAACGGCGTTAAGGAAGCCGAGGCTGGCCTGTACGCGATAACCGGCGCGGAGCGGCACGACCTCAAGACTTCGGCTGAAAAGGTCCTTGAGGCGTTTTTCGGAATGGGGACGAAGGGAGAGGTGGAGGTGGTATTGCCGGAGTTTTAGATTGTCTAAAAAAGATTTAGACAATCCGAAACGCCGAGCAAAAAATATCGCGAACGGAAGCGAGGCCGGCGGGGAACCCAGTCGAGAAATTTTTGTTGAAACGCGCGGCGCGGCGTGATATAATTTGGTAGAAGATTGCGGCGGGGCCGGAGGGGTGAATTTGGAATCCGGCTCGCCGAAATATAAAGGAGGATTCCTATTGTTTAATTCAAAACGCGTTATCGCGGCCTTGTTCGGTGTTTTGGATTGTCTAAAAGGATTCAGACAATCCAAAGCCCTCTTCTTGCTCGGTGTTTCGGTTTGCCTAAAAAGATTCAGACAAGCACAAGCCCCCTTATTGGCCGCCGCCCTTCTGACTTTCGGGGCGGCCCCCGTTTACGCCGCCGACACGCCTAAGTACGGCGTGGACTGGAAATTAGCCGAGGCGAACGCCTTCAACGGCATGGCCCTTCCCGCCCTCCTTCCGCCTGGGAACGACGGCGGCGGCAAGGTGCAAATCAAGTGGAAGCCTTCCGAGGGCGCGTATGGCTACGCGCTCCGATACGCCAAAAAGAGCGACTCAAACATCGCCACCGACCCGGTTGTGTTCGTGCCGCAAGGTTCGGGCGAAATGTCCTGCACCCTCGCCGGACTTGAGCCGGGGACGCCCTACCAGATAATCCTGAGCCTTTATAAAGTCGCGGACGGGGTGAAAGTCGTCAACCGAGCCGGCAGCGGGCAGACCGTGACCCCCATAACCAGCGCGGACGCCGCCGCAGCCGCGGCTAAAAAGGCGGACGGCGAGAAAAACGGCTTCATCTACAACGAAGGCAAATACACCGTCGGAAAAGACCTCCCGGCGGGAGAGTATTTCTTTATGCGATACACCGACGAGGAGCTTAAAACCGCGATAGACCCCCAAAAAACCCCGGAAATCATCAGGAAATTGTACGAGTACCCTGCTACTGTGGTGGTCCGCTCCACGAAGCTGTCCGACGGCCAAACGATGCTGAACTACGTCCATATCTTCCGTCCGCGGGCGATACCCGCCGGGTACGCCAGCCTCCTGGACGGGCAGACCATCTACGCCTACGGCTACCACATCTACGACGTTAAGGCGGCGGCGAAAATCGACAAGCTCCACGACCCGCGCGTCAACCTGGCCGACACGACGCTGAAAGTCGGCACGGACATAAAAGCGGGGACGTATACGCTGAAGAAAGACGGGACGGAATTCGCCGGCAGCTCGTCTCAATTTTGGCTGTACAACAAAGCCCCCCACGGCGACGCCGGCGATGCCGAAACCGGCCAGGTCCTGTTGGCGGGTTCAGTCGCGAAATGGGTGCGGATGGCGGGGCTTGAGCCGATTATGTTTAACGCCCCGCTGGGCGAAATCGGCACACTTGAGCTGACTGTGGAGGACGGTCAGTTCCTCCGCCTGATGCATTGTTTTATAGTTGACCCCGTCCCCCCGGACGGGAAATAGCGAGACAAGCCCGCAAGTTTTCTTGCGGGCTTGCTGTTGCTCGGCGTTTTAGATTGTCTAAAAAGATTTAGACAATCTAAAGCCCCCTTCTTATTTATTTCTTCCCGAAAATCCCCTTTTTCCCTTTGTTTTCGGCCTCGCCGCTCAGCTCCTCGTCAAACTCGCGGAGTTTCTGCTTTTGCTTTTCCGTGAGTTTCACGGGCACGGTTACGGACAGATTTACCACCAAATCCCCGAACTGCCTGTTGTTTGATACATTCGGCATGCCCCGGCCGCGGATTATGGCGGTGGTGTTCGGCTGGGTGCCCGGCTTGACGGTGTATTTTTCAACCCCCTCCATAGTGGGGATTTCGATTTCATCGCCCAGCGCCGCTTGCGCGAAGCTGAGAGGCGCGTCTATATGCAGATTCAAGCCGTTCCGTTTGAATTTGTCGTGCGGCTTGACGTAAAAGTTTATGAGTAAATCCCCGTAGGGGCCGCCGCGCTCCCCCGGCTGGCCTTTGCCGGCTATTGAAACGCGCTGCCCGCTGTCTATCCCTCGAGGGATTGTTATCTGGAGCGTTTTCTGCTGGCGCACGCGGCCCAAGCCGTCGCAGACGGGGCAGGGGGTTTTTATTATTTTTCCGCGCCCTCGGCAGGAGGAACACTCCGTCTCCTGAATCATCACGCCCAGAAAGGTCTGGCGTTCCGCGCGCTCCCGCCCGGTGCCGCCGCATTTTTTGCAGTTTTCCGCGACGGTGCCTTTTTTCGCGCCGCCGCCGCCGCATTCCGGGCAGTTTTCTATTACGGGCAGGGTGACGTTTTTCGTCCCGCCGCGGTAGGACTCCTCAAAAGTAATCTGCATATTATAGGAGACGCTCGCGCCTTTCTGAGGGGCGTTGCGCCGCCGCCCGCCGCCGCCGAACGCGCCGAAAACGGACTCGAAAATATCGCCCATATCGCCGGAGAAATTGAAGCCGCCCTCAAACCCGCCGCCGCCCGCTCCGGCGGAACCGTCAAACGCCGAGTGGCCGAATTGGTTGTATGTATTGCGCTTGCCCTCGTCGCTCAGGACTTCGTAGGCTTCGTTAAGCTCCTTGAATTTGGTTTCCGCGGCGGAATCGCCGGGGTTGTTGTCCGGGTGATATTTGCTGGCGAGCTTGCGGTACGCCTTTTTTAAGTCCGCGGCGGAAATGTCGCGCGGTACGCCGAGGACTTCGTAGTAGTCTTTTTTGTCAGCCATAGGTAATTTCCCTCCGTAAGACGGGCTAAAGCCGTGAAGAATCTAAGGGGATTCTTCACGGTTTTTAGTTTGCTCGGCGCGTAGCCAGCCGTCTGAATCTTTTCGGACGGCTTAAAACCGCCTTTTCCTTCACATTTCTTATATAGCAATTTTCAAAATCGTTGCTCGGTGTTTTTTCGGGCCTCCCCGCGTCTATTTTGGCTCCGCCAAAAAGCTGTTGCAAACGCTCGTGACCGCCCGAAAAAACCGGCCTTCTTGCCTGGTGTTTTTCGGCACTAATGCCTGCCGAAAAGCCACCTTCTTGCCCGGTGTTTTTCGGCACTAATGCCTGCCGAAAAGCCACCTTCTTGCCGCCGATTTTCCGCTCCGCGCCAGTCACGTTTTGTAAAATTGCTATATTTCCTTATAATCCCCGTCGAAGGTATTTCCGTCCGCTCCCCCCTGCCCTGGGTCAAACCCGGCGTTCGGATTCCCCGCGTTGGGGTCGAAGCCCTCGCCGGCCTGATTAGCCTGGGCGTACAGCTTCTCGGAAATCTGCTGGAAGGCGTTCGTGTAGGCTTCCGTGGCGGATTTGAGGTTTTCAACGTCGTTCAGGCTCATTGTGTCCGCCGAGAGCGAGTCGTTCAGGGTTTTCAGCTTCTCAAGCTCCGCCTCAAGGCCGGCTTTGTCCGCCGCCTCGATTTTGCCCTCAAGGTCTTTCAGAAGCTGCTCCGTCTGGAATATCCGGCTGTCCGCTTCATTTTTAACGTCAATCGCCTCCCGCCGCGCCTTGTCCTGCTCGGCGTACTGCTCGGCTTCCTTGACGGCCTTTTCGATGTCCGCGTCGGAAAGGTTGGTGTTGCTCGTTATTGTGATTTTCTGTTCCTTGCCGGTGCCCAAATCCTTGGCGGAAACGTGGACTATGCCGTTAGCGTCTATATCAAAAGTCACCTCTATCTGCGGAACGCCGCGCCGCGCCGGGGCTATGCCGTCCAGCCGGAACTGGCCCAGCGTCTTATTGTCTTTCGCGAGAGGACGCTCCCCCTGCACGACGTGTATATCGACGGCGGACTGGTTATCCGCGGCGGTCGAGAAAATCTGTGATTTCTTTGAGGGGATTGTGGTGTTGCGCTCAATCAGCTTCGTCGCCACGCCGCCAAGCGTTTCTATGCCGAGAGAGAGGGGGGTGACGTCGAGCAGGAGAATGTCCCCCGCGCCTTCGTCGCCGGCAAGCTTCCCGCCCTGGATAGACGCGCCCAGCGCCACGCACTCGTCCGGGTTTATGCCCTTGAACGGCTCCTTATTAGTGAGTTTTTTAACCGCGTCCTGCACGGCGGGGATTCTTGTGGAGCCGCCGACAAGGAGGATTTTATCCAAATCTCCGGCGGTTATGCCCGCGTCGGAAAGCGCGGTCTGCACCGGGCCCATAGTCGCCTGCACAAGGTGCGCGGTCAGCTCGTCGAACTTAGCGCGGGAGATATTCACGTCAAGGTGCTTCGGCCCGTCCTGGTTCATCGTGATGAAGGGCAGGTTGACGTTTGTGGACGGCGTCGAGGAAAGCTCTTTTTTCGCCTTTTCGGCCGCCTCCTTAAGGCGCTGCATAGCCATTTTGTCCTGCCGGAGGTCTATGCCGTCTTTATTTTTGAACTCGTCGGCCATATATTTTATGAGGCAGTCGTCGAAATCGTCCCCGCCGAGGCGGTTGTTGCCGCTTGTGGCGAGCACCTCTATAACGCCGTCGCCTATATCTATAATCGAAACGTCGAAGGTGCCTCCGCCAAGGTCGTACACCATAATTTTCTGCTCTTTTTCGTTGTCAAGGCCGTATGCCAGGGCCGCCGCCGTCGGCTCGTTTATAATGCGCTTTACGTCCAGCCCGGCGATTTTGCCCGCGTCTTTGGTGGCCTGCCTCTGCGCGTCCGTGAAGTATGCCGGCACGGTGATGACCGCTTCGCTGACCGTTTCGCCGAGATAAGCCTCCGCGTCGGTCTTGAGCTTTTGCAGAATCATCGCCGAAATTTCCTGCGGAGAGTAATTCTTTTCGTCGATATTTACTTTATGAGCGCTGCCCATATGGCGCTTGATGGAAATAACGGTTTTGTCGGGGTTTGTTATGGCCTGACGTTTGGCCGTCTCGCCGACGAGCCGCACGCCGTCTTTGGCGAAACCCACGATAGACGGAGTGGTGCGCGCGCCTTCGCTGTTTTCTATAACGACGGGCTTGCCGCCCTCCATAACCGCGACGCAAGAGTTTGTCGTTCCCAAGTCGATACCTATAATTTTAGCCATTGATATTCCTCCTAATGTATACGCGTATTTTTATGAAGATACTTTTACCATACTGCAGCGGATTACCTTGTCCTTGTGGGCATAACCTTTTTGCAGGACCTCTACGACGGTGTTCTCCGGGGACTGCCCGCTTTCGTCTTTCGCTACGGCGAAGTGAAAATTAGGGTCGAACGCCGCGCCGAGCGCCTCTATTTCCTTAACGCCAAGCTCCGAAAGACAGCCGTTTATCTGCTTTACAATCATCGCGACGCCCTGGCGGAGCGGGTCGTCCGTACCCGCGGCGGCGGCGGCCCGCTCCAAGTTGTCTATGGCGGGCAGGAGCTTTTCAACCGCGCCGCGCACGCCGTCGTCGTACATGGCGCTTTTTTCCTTTATAGTGCGCTTGCGGAAGTTGTCAAACTCCGCCAGCGTCCGCATATATTTTTCGTCGGACTGCCTGAGCCGCTCGGAGAGCAGGGTCACGTCCGCGTTCTCGTCCTCCGGGTTCGCGCGCCCGTCAAAGAGGGCGGCATCGCTCTCGTCGGCTTCGCTTATTATTTCGTCCGTTATCTCTTTTTCATCTGACATTTTTTCTATAATCCTCCTTGAGTTTTTTTAGGTGAAAATAGCAATTCCGTTTGATAGTGGCGTCGCTCGGTGTTTTCATTTGTCTAAAACGAGTTTAGACAAATGAAAGCCCCCTTCTTGCCCGGTGTTTTTTCGCGGTTACTGCCCCGCGAAAAAGCCCCCTTCTTGCCCGGTGTTTTTTCGCGGTTACCGCCCCGCGAAAAAGCCCCTTCCTTAGAACAACGCCAATCAAACATGGAATTGCTCTAGTATTTATCCGTCCCCGGAAAACGCGCCTATAAGCGTGTTTATGCGCCGGACAATGCTTGACAGAACGGCCGTCGCCTGTGAATAATCCATACGGGTCGGGCCGATTATGCCGATACTCCCCACGAAGGAACCGGCCGCCTTAAAATCCCCGCGGATAACGCTGCAGTTGCGCATTGGCGCGTCGTCGTTCTCCTCGCCTATGAAAATCTGAAGATCCCCGCCGCCGTGCCCTTTCGTCATAAGAGACAGGAGAAACTGCTTATCCTCAAGGGCGTTGAATATTTCCTTGGCCCGCTCTATATTGGAAAATTCAGGAAACGCCAGAATGTTATTGACGCCGCTCGTGTATACGTACACCTCGTCGGCGGAGCTTTCGCCCATTACTTTGACGACGGCGGAAAGGGTCTCCGGCGGGCAGGCGCCCCGCGACGCCAGGAGAGCGGCGCGGTCGGCGAGGGCGCCGCCCTCAAGCGCCGCTCCGGAAAAAGCCCCGTTAAGCTCCGCCGAGAGCGTCTGCAAATCCGCCTGCCGAGGGACCGGCACGGCAAGGTTTTTAACGGACTTTCCTTCCGTTATAAGCACCATAAGCGCGTTTTTTTCATCGAACGGAAGGAGCTGTATATGCTTTATTTTATCTCTGTTCGCGGAAGTTTTGGCCGCCACCGCCGTATAGTTCGTAAGCGCGGCTATGGCCTTGGCCGTCTCTCTCATAAGGTAGCCTATGTGCGATATATTGCTTTCTATAGTCTGGCGGAGAAAGTCCTCCTGCTCCGGCATAAGCTCCCCGCGCCGCATAAAAGAATCGACGTACAGCCTGTACCCCTTGTCGGACGGAATCCTGCCGGAGGAGGCGTGCGGCTGGATAATAAGGCCGAGGTCGTACAAATCGCTCATTTCGTTGCGAACAGTGGCGCTGCTGACGCCAAGGTCGTATTTCTTGGCGATTGTGCGAGAGCCTATGGGCTCGGCCGTGGTGATATATTCTGTTATGAGCGCCTCAAGTATCCGGATTCTTCTGTCGTTAAGCATAAAACACCCCCCGCAGGCTTGAGTTGTTAGCACTCTCGACAAGTGAGTGCTAACAACTTTAAAGATACAATATCACAAAGGGAGAGGTTTGTCAAGAGGATTTTTGAAAAAAATTCAAAAAAACGCCCCCGAAAATTCGCGGGGCGGCAAGGGGACTTTTTTTGCTTGTTACAGAGGTTCTTTAACCGCGTAAAAAAAGCCCTCCGAGCGGAGGGCGGGAGGCTTCGGGGCTTTCAGAACGGGTCCGAGGAGCTTTTCAGCGACAATATGCCGTTCAGCTTTTCGGAGCCGCCGTTGCTTATGCTTATGCTTATACTGTAATCCCCCTTGGAGACGGGGAAGGAGGCGTCGCCGTTAACGGTTTTGCCGTCGCCGCCCACGTCGCTTACAGTAAAATTAACTATTTCGGGCGTCTGCCCGTCCTTGAATATTCTTATTGTGACGTCTTTCTTTGATAAGGAGGGGGCTTCAGGTTGCCTAAATTTTTTTAGGCAACCTGAAACACCGAGCAAGTTTGAGTAAAACACCTTTCCGTATTTATGAGTGTCGTCAGTAACCTTGAAAGTCTTGCTGAAATTAACCGCGTCAACGGTCTCGTTGTTCCAATAGTTAGATACCGCAAAAGGCTTGACCGCTATGGGCGGGTTTGCGGAAACGGTTTTCGCGGCTGGCGCGTCGGCCGCGTAAGCGGACACGCACAAAGCCGCCGCCACAAACGCGGCCGAAGCCAGCTTAAAGATTCCCTTATACATTTGCAACACTCCTTAAATTTTTTTAAGAACCCTCAAAGCGTAGAGAGTCCCGCTATACTTAACTTATTTTGTTACAGGCGTCCACAGTTCACAAGCCCCCTCCGCGTTATAAAACTCAAAATATTTCCCAGGCACGGTCGCAATCGCAAAATTGGCGGCTTGTATCGTCACGGCAGTCATATCGCTTTTTGGCGGCTTTTCGTTTTTAATACCTAAAAGATAAAAATATTTATGGTTTTCCGTGTACCACATAACGCCATATAAACTTGACTTGCTTTCAGGGATAGCCAATAAATCCTCTTTGTGTTTTTCCCATAATTGCCCGACATCTTTTTCGCTTGAACTCAATATCGTTTCAACAGCATATCCCCGCACAATAAAATCCGCCTTATTTTCAAAACGTATTTCCATATTTTCTTCCTCCCTATTCGCGTTGATTATATCTAAAAAATTTATACTTATCAACACTAAAATAAAACTAATCGCGAACGGAAGGAATCCGCGCGTACCAAAAACGGCAGCTTGCGCTGCCGTTTTTGGCGAGATACTTAATAAAACTATAAGGGGAAAATAATTTGGAATGTTTTTGGGGGCTTAAACATTCACAATTAAAAGTATGGGCATATTTGCGGAAATTATACATAAGCGGAAATTTTTTATTTTTGTTTTAATTACAGGCTTCTCTTGACAAAACGCGCCCTTTGGCTTACCATAAAAAGACATAGGTTTGCCGGAGTGAGTTATTATGGATAAAACAGCGGATAAAATAGTCTTTACGGGCGGGGGTACCGCGGGGCACGTCGTGCCCTGCATAGCCGTTATGGAGCTTCTGCGGAAGGAAGGGTACGGCGTTGAGTATATCGGCAGTTTCGCCGGCATAGAGCGGGAGCTTGTGGGCGCTTTCGGCGCGCCTTATCACTCCGTGGCCACGGGAAAAGTCCGGCGGTATATTTCAAAGGACAACCTGACGGATATTTTCCGCGTGTTCAAAGGGGTTGCGGACGCGGCGGATATTTTAAGGAATATAAGCCCGGCGGCGGTTTTCTCCAAAGGCGGCTATGTCAGCGTGCCGGTGGTTATAGCGGCGAAACTTCTCCATATACCGGTAATCCTGCACGAGTCGGATATGACGCTGGGGCTGGCCAACCGCGTGTGCGCCCCGCTTTCGAGCGCCGTCTGCGTTACTTTTCAGGCCACGCTCAAGCGCGTTAAAAACGGGGTCTTTACCGGCGCGCCCTTGCGGAGAGAGCTTAAATACGGCGTGCGCAGCAAAGGCCTCGCCCTATGCGGGTTCGACGAAAAAAAGCCGGTTCTGCTGGTAATGGGCGGCAGTCTTGGCTCCGCGCGGATAAATTCTATGCTGTACGAGGCGCTGAGTGAAATTCTCATAAATTTCCAGGTGATTCACATATACGGCAAGGGCGGCGCGCCGCCTGTGGCGGAACCCCCGCCCGGCTACGCGCCCTTCGAGTACGTCGGCGGCGAGCTGCCGCACCTGTTGGCGGCGGCGGATATGGCCGTCTCCCGCGCGGGTTCAAACTCCGTCTGTGAGCTTCTTTTCCTTAAGAAGCCCATGCTGCTTATCCCCCTTGGGAAAAATGTCAGCCGCGGCGACCAGATATTAAACGCGGAGCTTTTCAAGAGCCAGGGCTTCGCGGAGGTCATATATGACGAGCTTCTCACGCCAAAAGCCCTTGTTTCCGGAATTTACGGGGTATACGGGCGGCTTGGCGAATACCTGTCGGCGATTGAGCCGCACAGCGGCCAGAACGGGGTCGCGCGGCTCGCCGAAGTAATTAAAAACGTCGCGCAAAACGGGAAATACGTCAAAACCGCCGGTTCGCCCCCCAAGCGCGTTTACCGGGTTTGACAAAGCCGCCGGTAATCTGTATAATAAAGGTGTTGCCGTATGTATTTGTATAAGCTGTTTCTGAGCCTTTTCGGCGACTTTTCCGAAACGGAGGCGTATATCAGCCTTTACGCGGCGGCGTGGGCGGCGCTTGCGGCCTGCCTGCGGGCGGCGGTCTTTATAAAATACGCGTCCGAAAGCGCGAGGTTTTCGTCGCGGGCGGTGACGATCGCGCGGAAATCCGACTTGCCGCCGCCCAAAAAAGGCGTTTTCGCGCGCTCTCTCAAAGCCTATATAAAATCGTGCGAAAAGAACCCCTCCCGCGCGGACGCGGAGGCTATTACCGAGAGGCAGCTTCTTTCGGCGCGGTTCTTGTTCTGGGGGCTTGATTCGGCGGCGGGCCTTATACGGAGCCTTGAGCTTTCGTGGCTTTTTTTCGCCGCCGCCGCGTTGTTCGCAGCACGCGGGCAGCTTATTATTTGGAATTTTTATATAATTATATTCGCGGCGTCGCGCTTCTGCGCCTTGATTTTTGACGTCGGGCACGCGCGCGGCCGCCTGAAATACGCCATAGCGGAATACCTTGAGCGCGAAATAGGCCAGTTTTACGCCGCCGACTTTGATTCGGCCCTGTCCCGGCTCCGGAAGGAGCTTGAGGAATCCTTCAAGGAAACTTTCGCGGAGATTACCCGCGTTTTGACGGAAAACGACCGAACGCGGGAGCTTCAGGCGGCCGTGGGCGCCTTGGCGCCGGTCGTCGCGCATATAGAGGAAAACCAGTCGGTTTTGCGGGAGAGCCTTGACAGCTACGAAAAGGCGCTGAACGCCCTGGCGGAGGGGCTTGGCGAAAACATAGGCGCTCTCGCGAATTATCACGCGCAAAGCGCCGAAAACCGCCTTTCCGCCGCGATCGACAAAAAGATAAACGAGATGACCGAGACGGGGAGCTGGCTTTACGAAGGGGTCCGCTCGCTGCTTGACGAAGCCAGACTTAAAAAGTGAGGGACGCCATGGAAAATTTTGCCGAAGCTCTTGAGCTTCCCCCGCCGAAACTTTTGGTCGAAAACGCGGGCCAAACCGGGCTTATAATTGAGGCGGCGGGCGCGGCCTCCGGTTCGCTTACTGTGAAAAACGCTGGCGGGGGGCGGCTTTTCGGGCGCGTAGAGTCAAACGCGCGCTGGCTGTCCTTTAACCCGCCGCGTTTTGAGGGCGCGCGGGCCTCAATAGCGTATACGGCGGATTTAAGCGGCTTCAAGCCGGGAGATACGGCGCGAACCACCGCCGTTATCACGAGCAGCGGCGGGGAGGCGGTTATACCGGTTTTGGCGCGGGCGGCGCCGTTCGCGCTGACGCCGCCGGGCGGGGAAGCGCCCATAGCCGGTTTGAGGGAGTTTTATAAGTACGCGCGGCGGGAACCGGCGGCGGCCGAAGCGCTTTTCTTTTCCGCCGAATTTGAGGAGTTTCTGCGGAAAACGGATTACCCCAGAATTTCGTCGTATATTGAAATAATAAAGGACTCCGGCGAGCCGGAGCGCGCTATGGATAACTTTTTTATCCTGAACGGGCTGAAAAAACGCGCGAAAATCTCGCCGGAGGAGGAGAGCGTCACGTCGGAGGTGAACCCCTACTCGGGGGAGGCGGTTTCGGGGCGGCTCGTCTTTTCGCGGAGCGCGCAGGGCTATATAAGCGAGGAAATAACCGCGGGAAGCGCCTGGCTGGAGCTTCATAAAACGCGCCTGACCTCCGGGGATTTTGACGAAAAAGGCAAGGCGGCGGTACCCTACGTCATTTATACGGAAAAAATCCCCGAAGGGGAAAGTTTCTGCGTCGTGAAAGCCGGGCCGGCGGAAACTCGCGTATATTTGCGCAAGCTGCCGCCGTTTTCGCTGAAAATGCCGAAAGAAGTTTTTTCCGTAAACGAAAAAGGATATATTCTGCTTGAAAACAACGCGGGCAAGGAGATTTTGATAGAAGTTTCGTCAAGCGACCCGTGCCTGCGTTTTGAGTCCAGCCGGTTTTCGGCGGTCGCGGGGGCGAAGATTCCGTTTGTCGTCAAGCCCACGGCCACTCAGTTGGCTCAGTTTGTATTCAGGCAGCGCCCGTTTATCCCGGCCGTGATTACGGTAAACGTGCCGAATTTCCGAAAGTCCGCCCGTTTCGAGGTGCGAGTAGCCCCTTAAAGCGGGAATTAGCAAGAAGGAGGCTTTAAGGCGCCTAAACCTTTTAGGCAACTTAAAACACCGATCAAGGGGTTTTTCGTATTTATGGATGCGCTTTTTTATAAAATAAACCGCCTGAAAAACGCAAATGACCGCAAAAAGAGCCTGAAAACGGCGCTTCTTTTGATGTGGCGGCATATACAGGCGTATATCATAACCGGGGACGGGGGGCAGCTCCGCCAGGCGCGCGCCGTGACCGCCGCCTGCCTGAGCGAGGATAAATCGTCAGTTTCGGCCCGGCTTGCCTTCGCGTTCGTTTCTTTCCTCGCGGAGGATTATCAAGGGGGCGAGGAAGCCCTCCGGGAGCTGGAGGTCTACAAAAGCTGGTTTTACCGCAAGGAGCCGGGGGTTTTCCGCGTATACTTGTTTCTGCGCGCCTTGCGTTATATACGCCTGAAAAAGACGGGCGGCGCCCAGAAATGCCTGAAGCAGCTTGAGGAGCTCGCGCCGCGCTCCGTGCTTACGGCGTATCTTGAAATTGAGAGGGAGGACTGGAGCGCCGCTTACGCGCGGCTAACCGAAGTTAAAAAAGACGGAGGCTCCGGTTTCCTGCTGAATCTGTGCCTTTATCAGGTCTTTATCGGGAAGTTTTCCTCCAGGGACGGAGCGGGCCTATTTCCGGATTTCCTTTCGTGGTGCGTCAAGGAGGGCTTTTTCCCGGAGCGGCGGCTCGATTTTTACAAAAGCTCCATCGCCCGAAAGAAAGACGACTTATCGTTTCTTAAAATGGCTTATCAGTACAGCGGCAGGGCGTGGATCCTGAAAATGATTTGCGAGGGGCTGATTCTCCGGCTCGACTATACCGCCGCCGCCCGCGAATATTACCGGGAGGCGGAGAACAAGCAGCTTGACGTGCCGGAGCTGCCGCTTCACCTTATGAAAGCGTCGTTTATAAACAAAAACGAGGACATTTCTCGCTACGCGATGTCGCGTTTCCTTAAGTACCCGGATTCGGGAGACGAGCATCTGAAAGCCTTTGTGTATCATCTGCTCACTTCGGAGGATAAATTCGCCGACCTGAAAAACCGCTTTATCAGCGAGATTCTTGGCTTTGCCTACGACTGCGCCAGAATCGGGCTTAAAGGGCGGTATTACAACAGCCTGTACGCTTTCTTTTTTGAGCGCGCGTCGGGCGAATACGCCGCGGTTAAGGAAAAATGCGCCGAGATATGCGCCGCGGAGGCGCTGTGGTTTGAGGGGGCTTCACAAAATCCGGAAACGGAGTACGTTTGGGTTTTCGACGCGGAGAAAGAGGGCCACGAGGTTTTTCGGGCGACGCATAACCCGCCGTATCCGTCGAAAGCGCGCGTGAAGTCCGTTTCCGCCTCGGTTAATTACGTCTGTTTCGACAAAACCGGAAAGCGCGTCACGGACGACGAGATTGACTTTAAGCGGCTCGCCGGTAATTACGGCGCTATTTCCCGCCATATCCGCGATAAAAACCCGAAGGACGCGGATTTGCGGATTCTCTGCGCCCGCGTGCTCCTGGAGGGCGGATTGGCGGACGAAGGGGACGCGGAGTTTTTAAGCGCGGTTTCGTCCCTTAAGGGGCTGTCGAAGGCTTTCAGGGCGCGGCTGCGGGCGGCTCTTGGGGATTTTTACGCCGGCCGGGGGGATTTTTCCCGCGCCGTGGCCTTTTACGCGGCTTCGGAGGAGAATTGCCTGGACGACGAACAAGCGGAGCGTATTTTGTCCGCGTTTGTCGAAGCGGGGGAGCTGGAGCGCGCGGCGGCCCTGATTGAAAAGCGCGGGGAAGTTTTCCCGGACGGGGCGCTTTTTGACGCGCTGAAGAAAATAGCGGCGAAAAAAGAGCTTCACGCCGCCATAGCCCAGTCCTGCTATAATATTACCCTGCGGGGGCTGGTTGACGAGGCGGTGGCCTCAATCGCCGTAAACAGCTATAACGGAAGCCTGCGGGAATATCAGGAGCTGTCGGAGGCTCTGCTTTCGGCGGAGGCGTCCGCCCCGGCGCTCGATATAAAAATCCTGCGCAAGGCCCTTGAAATCCGCGACGCGGCTCCGGGCGCGCAGAAGATTTTCGCCCGAGCGTATAACGCGGATTATGAGAAAAATAAGGTTTTGCTTGACGATTTCATATATTACCTGTGCTACGAGGTTATAGTGAACGGGTTAAGGCTTTCTTACGAGGCGGCGAACGCGCTTGAGCGCCGCTTCGCCCAAACGGGGGAGGCGCTTCTGTCCTGCGCCCTGCTTCATCTTTACGCCGGGTTTTCCCTGCGCGCGCCGGGCTGGGAGGGCGTATGCCTTGCCGCCGCCGATTTTATGGAGGCTGAGGGGATAATGTTCCCCGCGGTGCTGGAATTAAAAGACAAATTGAATTTTAAGCCGTATATACTGAAAAACCGCCCTTTTATGTATCAGGCGCTGCCCGGGAAAAACGTGTTTATGTATTATACGGCGCGCGGCTCCGGAGACTCGGCCGAATCCGGCACAGAGACGGCGCGGCGCGTAAAAATGAGATATTTCCGCTTCGGGCTGTATTTGTGCGCGGCGCCTCATTTTTACGGCGAGACCCTTTCTTACCATTTTTCGGAGGAAACGGACGGCGGCAGCATATCCACGCAAACTCGGGAGGTTTCAAACTCCGACCAGAAAGAGTACGACTTTCCGGACGACGAGTTTTTCCTGATAAACAACGCGCTCATTTGCGAACGGATTATGCGGCACGGCGAGGCGGAGAGGATTATAGGAGGGCTGCTTGACAAAGGGCGCGAGGTTTCGGCAAAACTAATATAGCAAGTCAAACAAGGAATTGCTGTATAGCGCTTCAACCAATTACTGCTGTATAAAATAATAAAGGAGCGGAAAAATGGGTACTTTAGGATTGGATTTGGAAAGAGGGCTTTTTCTCGGCATTGACTTCGGTACGACGAACTCCGTGGTTAGTATTTTTAACTTTGAGGGAGGAGAGGCTCAGACAATCCCCATAGACGGCGGCAACATCTTCCCGACGGCGATTCAGTTTGAGGCCGACCCGGAAAACCCGGAGAAACTTTCGCGCATTTTCGGCGTGCAGGCTAAGGAAGCCGCCATAATTTACCCTGAATCGACTGTGCTTTCCGTCAAGAGCCTCCTGGCGGGGGAGGAAACGGTCAAAATCACCGTGGACGGCAAGGAGCACACCTTCGCGCCGAAAGAGGTGGCGGGGGAAATCCTCGGCTATCTGAAGCAGAAAGCGGACGAATACGTGCAGGACGAGCTTAACCTGGCGGGAGAGTTTTCCGGCTGCGTCATAACCGTTCCCGCGAACTCCACGGATAAGCAGAAAAAAATGACCAAGGAAGCGGCCGTTCTGGCGGGCTTTGACGAGGAAAGCGTGTTCCTGCGCCTTGAGCCGGCCGCCGCCGCCATAAGCTACGCCGTCACGGAAACGAATAATAAAAAGGTGCTTGTTTACGACTTCGGCGGCGGCACGTTCGACGCCTGCATACTTGAAATAAAATCAGACGACGGCGGGGAGCCGGTCATTTCCATACTTTCGACCTACGGAGACAACAGCCTTGGCGGAAACGACATAGACAAGCTGGTTATGGATATGGTTTACGAGGAATTCCGCAAGCTTACGAACTGCCAAATTGACCTGTTTGACGAAAACGCCGACG
Source organism: Clostridiales bacterium (assembly GCA_031287685.1). Classification (GTDB taxonomy): domain Bacteria; phylum Bacillota; class Clostridia; order Lachnospirales; family WQUN01; genus JAITSQ01. The sequence goes on from JAITSQ010000004.1 coordinate 52,490, forward strand.
ACGGGGTGTCAAAGCGGCAGAAAAAGGTGGCGGTGATGCGAATGACTCAGGCGGCCACCCAGGCCAAGGAGCGCCTTTCGGCGGCAAAGACCACAAAAGTGACCCTGGCCCCCTTGCTCCAGGAGCCGAAAATAGTCAGCATTAACCTTGAGGTAAACCGGGAGGACTTTACGGCGCATAAGCGCGTAAACCGGCTGAACGACACGGAGGAGGCCTTCGCCAGGTTCGAGGGCAAAAGCCTTGAGGATATGCTTGACTCGACGATGAAATGCGTGGACAGCTGCCTTGAGGCGGCGGGGCTTTCGCCGGGAGATATTGACGAGGTGTTTCTCGTGGGCGGTTCGTCGTCCATTACGATGATTGTGGATAAAATCCGCGAAAAATTCGGCAAAGACCCGTTTAAGTCGAAAATAAGCCCAGCCCTCTCGATTTCACAGGGCGCGGCGTATTACTGCAATATGATTATGATGCCGACGGTCGGCGCCCCGGTGGTCACGGAGCGCACCATACACCCGCTCGGGCTTGAAATCGCCGGGCGGCGGTTTATGGAAATCATCGGCGCTGGCGTTGAAATCCCGAAGGAGGGGCTTGTCGTGGAGTCGGAGGAGCTTTTATCGACGAATTTCGACGGCCTGACGAGTATGGCCATCGTGGTGTATGAGAGCACGTCCCCAAAAGCGCGGGAAAAGAACGTCACCGTGAACGCCGAGGGTATGAAGCGGCTCGCGGGAACGTCCCTCCGAGGAATCCCCCAAGCGCCCAAGGGCCAGGAAAAGGTTAAGATAATTTTTCAGGTGGGGCAGGACAATATGCTCAAAGTCATAGCCAGGAGCAAAAGCTCCGGCGGGGTTGTAACGGAATTGTCCGTTGACGAATTGTATAATTAATACAGCCGTTCTTACTTGAAAAAGGCTGACTCTGAATTTTCGCTTCGCGAAAACGCGCTTCGCGCGCCGGACACTTCATCCGGTTCCTAGCGAGAACGAAACGCGCGGCAAGAAGGCGGCTTTTTTGGCGGGCATTAGCGCCGAAAAAACGCCGGGCAAGAAGGCGGCTTTTTTGGCGGGCATTAGCGTCGAAAAAACGCCGAGCAAGAAGGCGGCTTTTTTGGCGGGCATTAGCGCCGAAAAAACGCCGAGCAAGAAGGCGGCTTTTTTGGCGGGCATTAGCGCC
>JAITSQ010000006.1 GCA_031287685.1 Clostridiales bacterium
AGTCAATGGAAGAAATAACCGAGGCTTCCAGGAATATCAACAGGATTATTAAAGTTATCGACGATATCGCCTTCCAGACGAACCTGCTGGCGCTCAACGCCGCTGTTGAGGCCGCCCGCGCCGGGGAGCACGGCAAGGGTTTCGCGGTCGTTGCGGAGGAAGTGCGCAGTCTGGCGGGGAGAAGCTCCGTGGCCGCCAAGGAAACGACCGAGCTTGTGGAAACCTCTATGGCCAAGACGGAAGAAGGTTCGCGTACGGCTTCACGGACGGCCGGAGCCTTGAACGAGATTGTGGCGCAGGTCAGCGACATATCGCAGATTATCGCCGAAGTTTCCCGAACTTCAACCGAACAGAATGATGGAATCGGCCAAATCAATATCGGTATCAGCCAAATCGCTGAAGCCACGCAAAAAAACACCGCCACGTCGGAGGAATCCGCAGCGAGCGCCCAGCAGCTCAGCAGTCAGTCCGAAATGCTTCGAAACAGTGTGACCGGATTTGTTTTCAGGACATAATAAATATCCAAGCAAACAACAAAAAAGCCGCCTTCCAAGCGGTTTTTTTGTTGTACTGTTTAACTCTGCGGCTGCTTGATTAACCTATGTTTTTTAATCGGCAAAAATCCGCGCAACAAAAAAAGCGCTTATGCGCTTTTTTTGTTGATTTCCTACTTCGCTATCTTTACTACCTTACCCGAACCTACGGTCCGGCCGCCTTCACGGATAGAGAAACCAAGCCCCTCCTCCATAGCGACGGGGGTTATAAGCTCGACGGTTATTTCGACGTTATCACCGGGCATACACATTTCGATGCCGTCAGGCAACGTTATCACGCCGGTAACGTCCGTCGTGCGGAAGTAAAACTGCGGCCGGTAGTTATTGAAAAACGGCTTATGGCGTCCGCCCTCCTCCTGCGTCAATACATATACCTGAGCGGTAAACTTGGTGTGCGGGGTAATGGTGCCGGGCTTAGCCAGAACCTGCCCGCGCTCAACCTCGTTTCGCTGAACGCCGCGGAGAAGCGCGCCGATATTATCTCCCGCCTGCGCGGAATCAAGCAGCTTGCGGAACATTTCAATACCCGTAACAACGGTTTTCTTCGTGCTCTCATCCTCTTTGGTGAGACCGACGATTTCAACCTCCTCTTGAATCTTGAGGGTGCCTCGGTCAACGCGCCCGGTGGCGACGGTGCCGCGCCCGGTTATGGTGAACACGTCCTCAACGGGCATAAGGAAAGGTTTCTCGGTATCACGGACGGGCGTGGGCACATATTCGTCAACGGCCTTAAAAAGCTCGATGATTTTATCGCCCCACTCGCCGGCGGGGTTTTCAAGAGCCTGAGAGGCCGAGCCGCGTATAACCGGAATATCGTCGCCGGGGAAATCATATTCGCTCAGAAGCTCCCGGATTTCCATCTCAACGAGGTCAAGAAGCTCCTCGTCGTCAACCGCGTCGCATTTATTCATAAACACGACGATTTTCGGCACGCCCACCTGGCGGGAAAGCAGGATATGCTCGCGCGTCTGGGCCATAGGGCCGTCCGTCGCCGCAACGACAAGGATTGCGCCGTCCATCTGAGCCGCGCCGGTAATCATATTTTTAACATAATCCGCATGGCCGGGGCAGTCAACGTGCGCGTAATGGCGATTCGGCGTCTCGTATTCGACGTGCGCGGTGGATATTGTGATGCCGCGCTCACGCTCCTCGGGAGCCTTGTCGATTTGGTCGAACGCCACAGCCTCGCCTAATTTGTATCTTTCGTGCAGCGTCTTTGTAATCGCCGCCGTAAGCGTGGTTTTACCATGGTCAACGTGACCGATCGTGCCTATGTTTACGTGCGGTTTGTTTCTTTCAAACTTTGCCTTTGCCATTAGCAAATCCTCCTTAATATACTTTAACTATAGGATAGCGCCAAAAATATTATAGCCAATTTTAACAATATTTGCAAGCTGTTTTTTAGATTTTTTACGGAGCCGCCAAAACCCCGGGGTTCGCCCCCGCGGTCCCGGCTTAAGCCCTTACGCTTTCCCCGCTATAACCTTATCCTGTATACTTTTCGGCACGGCCTCGTAATGGTGTATTTCCATTGAGTACACGCCGCGCCCCTGGGTTTTCGAACGCAAATCCGTCGAATAGCCGAACATTTCGGCAAGCGGTACAAACGAGTGGACGACCTGCGCGTTGCCGCGCGCCTCCATACCGTCAATGCGCCCGCGCCGGCTGTTGATATCGCCGATTACGTCGCCCATATATTCCTCGGGCACAGTCACGTCAACGCGCATAACCGGCTCCAGAAGCACCGGGTCGCCCTTGCGCATCGCCTCTTTAAACGCCAGGGAACCCGCCGTCTTAAACGCCATTTCGGACGAATCGACTTCGTGATAGCTGCCGTCGTAAAGTATGGCCTTGATGCCGAGCACGGGATATCCGCCCAGCAGGCCCGTATGCATAGCGCCGCGTATTCCCGCGTCGATAGCCGGTATATATTCCTTGGGGATAACGCCGCCGACGATTTTATTGACAAACTCATAGTGCTTGTCGGAATCGTTAATATCCATAGGCTCGAAAGTCACCTTACAGTGGCCGTACTGCCCGTGGCCGCCGGACTGATGAACGTGCTTGCCCTCGACGTCCACAGCCTTGCGTATGGTCTCTTTATAGGCCACCTGCGGCGCGCCCACGTTCGCCTCTACCTTAAACTCGCGCAGAAGCCTGTCTACGATGATTTCAAGGTGAAGCTCGCCCATACCGGCGATAATCGTCTGGCCTGTTTCCTCGTTGGTGAAGGTCTTGAAGGTCGGGTCCTCCTCCGCCAGCTTGGAGAGGGCTATGCCCATTTTGTCGCTCCCGGCTTTGGTTTTCGGCTCAATGGCCACTGATATAACCGGGTCGGGGAAGTTCATTGACTCAAGCACCACCGCGTCGTTCTCAAGGCAGAGAGTATCGCCCGTGGTGGTCCCTTTAAGGCCGACGGCGGCGGCAATATCCCCCGCGTACACTTTGTCAACCTCCTCGCGGTGGTTGGCGTGCATTTTGAGGATACGCCCTATGCGCTCCTTTTTGTCCTTAACGGAGTTATACACATACGAACCGGCCTCAAGGGTGCCCGAATAAACGCGGAAAAACGCCAGCTTACCCACAAACGGGTCGTTCATTATCTTAAAGGCCAGCGCCGCGAACGGCTCCGTGTCGGAGCTGTGGCGCTCAACCTCCTCGTCCGTGTCGGGGAGCGTGCCCTTAATGGGCGGAATATCAAGAGGAGAGGGCAGATAGTCAACAACCGCGTCGAGCAGCTTCTGCACGCCCTTGTTTTTATACGCGGAGCCGCAGAAAACCGGGGTAGCCTCGCAGGCTATGCAAGCCTTTCGGATAGCCGCCTTGAGCTCGTCAACCGGGATTTCCTCCCCCTCAAGGTATTTTTCCATAAGCCCCTCGTCGGTCTCGGCGGCCGACTCCACCATCCGGGTGTGATAATCCGCAGCTGCTTCAGCCATATCCTCCGGAATATCGCGGACCTCGATGTCCTTGCCGACGTCGTCCGTATAAATGTAGGCTTTCATCTCCACAAGGTCGATTATGCCCTTAAAAGTATCCTCCGCCCCTATGGGGAGCTGCATCGGGACGGCGTTCGCGCCGAGCCTGTCTTTCATCATCGACACGGCGTTGAGAAAATCCGCCCCCATAATGTCCATTTTATTGACGAAAGCAATACGCGGCACGCTGTACCGGTCGGCCTGCCGCCAGACAGTCTCGGACTGCGGCTCCACGCCGCCCTTCGCGCAGAACACGCCCACGGCGCCGTCAAGCACGCGCAGGCTGCGCTCTACTTCTACGGTAAAGTCAACGTGCCCCGGAGTGTCTATAATGTTAATCCGGTGGTTGTCCCACTGGGTGGTGGTGGCGGCGGAGGTTATGGTGATGCCCCGCTCCTGCTCCTGCTCCATCCAGTCCATCGTGGCGGCGCCTTCGTGCACCTCGCCTATTTTATAGGTTCGCCCGGTGTAGAAAAGAATACGCTCCGTCAGCGTCGTCTTGCCCGCGTCGATATGCGCCATGATGCCTATGTTCCTCGTTTTTTCGAGGGGAAATTCTCTGTCAGCCACTGCCTATGCCCCTCCTACCATTTGTAATGGGAGAACGCCTTGTTCGCGTCAGCCATCTTGTGAACTTCGTCTTTTTTCTTGACCGCGCCGCCGGTATTGCCCAGCGCGTCCATAATCTCGTTGGCGAGCCGCTCCGTCATCGTCTTTTCCCCGCGTTTGCGGCTGTAGGTGATAAGCCAGCGCAAACCCAGGGCCAGCCGCCTGTCGGGCCTGATGTCAATCGGCACCTGATAGGTGGCCCCGCCGACGCGGCGCGCCTTAACCTCCAGGAGCGGCATTACGTTATTAAGCGCGTCCTCAAAGACGGACAGCGCCTGCCCGCCCTTTTTCTCCGCGACTATGTCAAAAGCGCCGTACACGATTTTCTGAGCCACGCCGCGCTTGCCGTCAAGCATAACGCTGTTTATGAGCTTCGTGACTGTTTTTGAGTTGTAAATCGGGTCCGGCAGTACGTCCCGCTTCGGGACGTGTCCTTTTCTCGGCACAACTATTCCCTCCTTAATCATCGATGATTAGCTCGTCGGTACTCGGAAGAAGTTTTCCCTCTCTCGATTTATGCCCCTTGCACTAACTAAATATACTGTTCCATAATTAAATGTCAGAGTAACGTCATTCGCACACGGGGAGAGCGTTTTGTTAAAATAATCCTAACTGGAGCCGCCCGACTCGGGCTTGGCTTAGCTTAGCGGTTATTTTTTCGCCGCTTTGGCGCGTTTCGCGCCGTATTTGCTCCTGGCCTGCTTACGGTTAGCCACCCCCGCCGTGTCGAGCGTGCCCCGGATAACGTGGTAGCGCACGCCGGGCACGTCCTTAACCCTGCCTCCGCGGATAAGCACGACGCTGTGCTCCTGAAGGTTGTGCCCCTCTCCGGGGATATAGGTAGTTACCTCCATACCGTTTGAAAGGCGCACCCTGGCTATTTTGCGGAGCGCGGAGTTCGGCTTTTTCGGCGTGGCCGTCTTAACCGAAGTGCAGACGCCGCGTTTCTGCGGGCTGGAAGCGTTGACCGTCTTTTTCTTCAAAGTATTCTGAGCTTTCAAAAGAGCGGGCGCGGTGGATTTTTTGACAATGCTTTTCCTGCCTTTTCTTACCAACTGGTTAAATGTCGGCATTTTTTTACACCTCCTTTTGTGTACGAATGAAATTTTACAGCGCGGGTCCGGCAAACGCGGGAAGCCGCCAAAAACGCCGGCCTCCGGTTTTGCGAGTAAACCGCGGAATCGCTTGCGCGCGCAAATCCGCGCGTCCTATTATTTTACCACGTATTCCCGAAGTTGTCAAGAAGGAGGTTTTCATTTGTCTAAACGTTAGAATGTATAATTAAATGCGAAAGGCAAGAAGGGGGCTTGGGTTTGTCTAAATCTTTTTAGACAAACCCAAACACCGGGCAAGTTGAACGACCGTAAAGCAGAATTGCTATAAAAAGGCGGCCGAGGGGTTTTTCAAATCTCAAACATTTCCAGCATATCCGCCACTTTCAGCCGCGCCTTTTCCTCTCCCGCCGCCTCAAACACGGCCCTCCCGTCGCGCATCATCATAACGCGGTTGCCGTACCGGAGCGCGTCGTGCATATTATGCGTCACCATAAGCGTCGTTATTTTATTTTCAGTCACGATTTTTTCCGTAAGCGCGAGGACTTTCCCGGCCGTTTTCGGGTCAAGCGCGGCGGTATGCTCGTCCAGCAGCAGGAGCGCCGGCTTATTGAGCGTCGCCATAAGAAGCGTCAGCGCCTGGCGCTGCCCGCCGGACAGCAGGCCCACCCGCGAGGTCATTCTGTCCTCAAGGCCGAGGTCAAGCTGCGCCAGAAGCTCCCGGTATTTGCCGCGCTCTTTTTTCGTGACGCCCCAGCCGAGGCCGCGCCGGCGGCATTTCCGGTAGGCCAGGGCCAGGTTTTCCTCTATGTTCATTCGCGCCGCCGAACCCATCATAGGGTCCTGAAAGACGCGCCCGAGATACGCCGCGCGCTTATACTCCGGCAGGGCGGTAATGTCCCGCCCGTCGATGCGCACGCTCCCCGAATCTATGGGAAAAACGCCCGCTATGGCGTTCATGGTGGTGGATTTGCCGGAGCCGTTCCCCCCCACGACGGTAATAAAATCCCCCTCCTCAAGCCGGAAAGTCACTCCGTCCAGCGCGATTCTTTCATTGACCGTCCCGGCGTTGAAGGTCTTGCGCACTTCCTCAACCGACAGCATTGCCTCCGCCCCCTTTCGCCCGTTTCGCCCATTTTTTCGTGAGCTTTGGCAGGTACAGCGCCGCGGCCACGGTCATAGCCGTGAACAGCTTCAAATCCGACGCGGGCATACCTAATTTATACACGAAAGCTATGACAATCCGGTAAACGACCGAGCCGCACACGAGCGAAAACAGCGTGCGCCGGAAAGTCTTTACGCCGAAAAGCACTTCGCCTATTATCACGGAGGCCAGGCCGATAACGATGGAGCCGATGCCCATCGACACGTCGGCGAAGCCCAGATATTGCGCTATAAGCCCGCCCGACAGGCCGATAAGCGCGTTGCTTAGGGCAAGCCCCATAATAATCATATTGTCGGTGTTTATGCCTTGGGATCGGGCCATTTTCATATTATCCCCGGCGGCGCGGATCGCGGAGCCAAGCTCCGTGCCGAAAAACCAGTACACCGCCGCGCACACCGCCGCCGCGCAAAGCAGCCCCGCCGCTATGGCGGCCATATCCTTATTCGCCGCGGACGGCAAAAGGCGCAAAACCTCCGTATACACGGTGGTCTTGCGCAAAAGGGACACGTTGGCCGCCCCTTTCATAATCCTTATATTAATTGAATAAAGCGCGATCATACATAAAATTCCCGAAAGCAAGGCGGGTATTTTAAGTTTGGTGTGCAGAAGGCCGGTTATAAGCCCCGTGGCCGCGCCGGCCAGAAACGCCGCCAGAGAGGCGGCGAAGGGGTTGCCGCCTCCCGCTATAATCACGGCGGCGGCGGCGGCCCCGGTCACAATAGAACCCTCCGCCGTCAAATCCGCTATATCCAGAACCCGATAGGTCAGGAACACGCCGATTGTCATAACCGACCACAAAAGGCCGAGGCCGGCCGCGCCAAGGATTATTCCCGTCATTGCTCCGCGCCCTTTTCGGGATAGATGACGGAATCCTTGTATTTATCGGGCACGGCGAAGCCCATCTCGTCCGCCGCCTGCCCGTTTATCGTAACCTGATAGTTGGTCTGGGTCTGTATGGGCATTTCCGCCGGCTTTTTGCCGTTAAGGACGTCTATGGCCATAAGCCCGCTCTGATAGCCCAGCTTTTCATAATCGATGCCCAGCGTGGCCAAGCCGCCGGAAAGCACCATACCCGCCTCGCCGCAAATCGTGGGGAGCTTCGCGCCCTCCGTCACGGAATAGACGGTGGACATAGAGGAAGCCACGATGTTATCCGTGGGGATATAAATCGCCTCGCACTTATCCGCCAGAGCTTGCGTGGCCTGAAGGACGTCGTTGGTATTGGCGACGGTCGCCTCCGTCCAGGCGAGGCCGCTGTCCTCGATAGCCTTTTTGGCTATATTTATCTGGAGCACAGAGTTAGCCTCCCCCGCGTTGTAGAGCAGGCCCACGGTTTTCAGGTTGGGCACAAGCTCCCGCGCGAAGTCAATCTGCGCCGCCACGGGGTTCATATCGCTCGTGCCGGTAACGTTGCCGCCGGGGGCCTCGTCGCTGTCCACAAGGTTCGCCTCGGTATAGCTCGTGACGGCGGAGGCCACTATGGGGATTTCCGTCGTCTTTCCCGCCATGGCCTCCGCGGCCGGGGTGGTTATGGCGAAAATAAGGCCCGCGCCCTCGCTCACGAATCTGTCCCCGATTGCCGAAAGGTTGCTCGAGTCGCCCAGCGCGTTCTGATAATCAATTGTCACGCTTTTAAAACCCTCGGCGGAGCCGTCGGTTTTATAGCCGTTGTCCGAAAGCGCGTCCAGAAAGCCCGCGTAACATTTGTCAAGCGCTTCGTGCTGCACATACTGAACCACGCCGATCGTGATCCCGCCGCTTTCGCTGGCCAGAGGCGCGCCGGGGCTTCCCGGAGCCTTCGCGTCAGCAGAGGGGGCCGCCGGTTTCGGCGCGCACGCGGTCAGCGCCGCTATAGCCGCGCAAGCCGTGATTGAGATAAGTTTCTTAAGTTTTTTCATGGGATTTTTCCTCCTGTAAATTTGTTCAGTATTTTCATATGATACCACAACGCCCGGCGAAAGTCAAGTTTTACGCGTGAAGCTCAAACCCGTAAGCAGGCGGCTTAAAAACCTCGGCAGCTTTATACATATGAATTTCATTTTCTAAAACCTCCAGAACCTTAATTTTCCGCGCTTCGGGCGCAGCCCCGCCATCATACCCACGCCCGCCGCGGTCACCGCCAGCGCGAGCCAAAGCCCCCACGCGGGCAAGAGCAGCGGCGTCAGCGTCCCGAGGCCGAATGCCGTCAGCATAAGGCCGGTCAAGCGAGAGTTTCTCATATAATCACCCGGCCGCAATTAACTCCATGTTTTATTGGGGAAAACGTGAAGGCTGATTTCTATTAATGCAATATATGAAGAAAAGCCTTGAGGGGTTCAAGGCTTTTTTGCTCGGTCAAGTTGTGTAATCCACGATATGCTCGGCGTAATCCGTCTTAAGCTCCTGGCGCATATAGTTAATCAGGCTGTTTATAAGCGCGGCTGCCTCGGCTTTGGTCACCTCGCGCCTGGGGTTAATTTTGCCGTCCGCGTCCGGGGCGATAAGGCCGATTCGGGAGGCGGCGTAAAGCTCCCTCCGCGCCCAGTCGGCAATCTGCGCGTCGTCGGCGAAAAGCGTCGAGGGGGTGGGGTCAAGGCCCAGGTTTTCAAGGCCGAGCGAACGGAGCAGGACGACGAGCGCCTCCTGCAGCTCAATCGGGTTCTGGCTGTAGAACCGGCCGTTTGAGCGGCCTACGGCTATGCCGGCCTTATAGCTCGTCATGATGTAGTCGAAATACGGGTCGTCCGCCGGAACGTCCGGAAACATCATCGTAATCGGCGGGGTTTTAGTTTTCGCGCTGCTTTTCTTGCCGTCGTCCTTTGTGACGAGCGGGAGCTTCAGCGCCTTGACGACCGCCGCCGTATACTGCGCGCGGGTTATGGCCTGGCTCGGCACGTAAAACTTAGGCTGCCCGTCGAGCACCTGCATCGCGAAAAGCCGCTTGATGTCGTCCTCGGCGTAGTTCCCTTTAAGGAAAGTCAGGTCGGGCGCTATGAGCTGCTCAAAGTCGTTGTTTACGGGGACGCTGACTATGCCGTGCTTCTCGTCTTCCGTCAGGGCGGAGCCGTTCACGAAAATGTCGTAAGCCAGGCCGCTTTCCACGGACTGGACTTCCTTGAAATTGCCGTCGAAACTTATGGCCGTCGGCTCGTTCTCCGTGTATTGCATTGTTTTGTAGACCGAAACGGACGGGCGCGTCTGGAACTGCGTCTGCCATCCGGGGGCGGTCACCGTGCCGTCGACTCGGCTTGTTTCCGTGTTGCTCCAGGCGCTCTGGTAGCCGTAGAATGAGCCGTAGGTCTCAAGGGAGAAGGTCTGCTGGCCGGCCGCTCCGCCCTCCTCCGCGCCGCCCTCCCCGGCTGAGCCGGTGTACACCGCGCGCTCCGAAATATCCCCTCGGTAGTAAGTGACGGCGGGGTGGGCGTCCTCTATTACGCTGACGTTAAAAAATGATTTTTTCGGGTCGAGCGTGAAGCTGCCGTCCGCGGTGGTGATTGTTTCTTTCCAGGATTTCTGTTTGTAATCGAGAATCATCTGCCGCCCTTCGCGCCGCCAGTTCACGTCAAAAACCACCTCGCGGTTGATTTGCGCGTCCGGGTTTTCCTCCGAAGAGTCGGAGGGGGCGATTGTGTAGGTCGCGGTGTATTTGCCGTAATCCTTGTCCGCCTCCGGCTCCCCGGAGGTTTTGAGGGTGAGGGAACCCTCGAACGCCGCGGGCTTGCCGTCAAGGAAAATTACTTCTTTATAAACGGTGCTCAGAGGGTCCTTCTTTTTCTTTGAGCCGCCTCCGGAGGAATCGGAGGCGAGCAGAAGCTCCGTCGTCTTGGGCAGGGGCCGCCCGCCGGTAATGCCGCCCCAGAAGCCCGTATCGCCCACGTCGGCGCGCGCCGGCGCCGACAGCAGAAGACAGAACCCGAAGCAGGATAACAGAAAACGTTTCACGAGAAAAACCCCTTTGTTTGTTTGTTTTTTCTTTATTCATACATATATATCGTCCTGAATACGGCTTTCCTTTATATTATACACCGTTTTGGGAAGAATGCAAGCGGGTTTATGTCTTTATGTCCTTGACAAAGACGCCGGGAGCGTGTATAATAATTAATTAAGTTAATTACGCGGGCAAGGAGGGGGTTCGCGGCCGTCTGAAGCCTTTTCGGGCAGCCGCGAACCCCGAGCAAAACGGCAAACAGCTTAAAAGCGCTTAACAGAGGCGGTTTCGTAATGAGGATAGACGTGGTTGTGCCTTGTTTCAACGAGCGGGAGTGCGTGAGCCTTTTCTACGGCGAGCTTAAGAAAACGCTGGAGGCTAAGGGAGGCTGTGATTTCCGCGTGATTTACGTTGACGACGGCAGCCGGGACGACACGCTCTCCGAGGTCAAGGCTCTTAAAAAGCAAGACCCGGCGCGCGTTGAATATATTTCCTTCGCGAGGAATTTCGGCAAGGAGGCCGCTATATACGCGGGCCTGCGCGCTTCCCGCGCGGAGCTGACGGCGATAATGGACGCGGATTTGCAGGATCCGCCGGCCCTCTTGCTTGAAATGCTTGAGGGCATAGAGGAGGGGTACGACTGCTGCGTGGCGCGGCGGGCTGACCGCGCCGGCGAGCCGGTCGTGCGGAGCTTTTTCTCCGATATGTATTACCGGATTATGAACCGCTTTTCGTCGGTGAAGCTCCGGCCCGGCGTGCGGGATTTCCGCCTGATGACCCGGCGGGTGCTTGAGGCGGCGCTCCTGCTTGAGGAGCGTGAAAGATTCTCAAAGGGGATGCTGGCGTGGGTTGGGTTTAAAACAAAATACATAGACTATAAAAACGCGCCGAGGGCCGGCGGGCGGACAAAATGGTCCTTCTGGGGCCTGTTCAAATACGCCGTCGGCGGCATAACCGCGTTCTCGACGGCGCCGCTGCGCTTCGCGGTGCTGCTGGGGCTCCTGACAATCGGCGCGTCCTTCGCTTATATGGCTTACGTGGTGATTATAACCCTTGCCCACGGGCGGGAAACCCCGGGCTTCGCCACAATAATCTCGATGCTTATATTCCTGTGCGGGGTCATAATTTTCCTTCAGGGGATAACCGGGGAATACCTGGCGAGGATGTACACGGAAATAAAAAAGCGGCCGATTTATATAACAAAAGAAGACAGCTTTGGAAATGATGACGAAAGCGCCGAGAGTAAAACGTAATATATTAAACAGGCTCCTACATAACAAAAGAGGATTGCTTTGAAAAAAGCGTTGAAACCGAGCGGGAAACGTGATATAATTTATTGATGAGAGGGCTGAATCCCGCACCTCGCTTGCCTTATGAGGAGGCGTTTGTTATGTCTGTACGGATTAGAATAATATGTATAATAATAGTAATTGTTTTTTCTATAGTCTCACTGGGCATGACCATAGGCCTGTTTTTTATGCAGAGGAACCTTACGGAGAATTTCAAGGCGGACCTGAACTTCGCTTCGCAAATCGCGGACGACGTTATTTCCAGCAAGTTGTACAGCTTAGAGAAATTCACGCTCGTCATAGCGGACAACCTGAAAATAAAAGCGATGGGCACCGGTATTTTGGAGGGCAAGCCCAACAAGGCCGTCATCGAGGCGTATCTCAAGGCGGAAATCGGCGAATCCTCCTTTATGTCCGTCACGATTTTTGACCGCGAGGGGGCCGTGGCTTCCTACGGCGAGAGCGCGGCCTCCAGCGAATACCTGGACACGGAATACGCGGCGAACGCCTGGGCGGGGGAAAGAGACATTACAAGCACGCGGGAGGCCTCGGACGGCAACTTGGTGTTTTATATGTTCGCGCCGGTGAACGACAGCTATATAATGGCCGCGGCCATTCCCGGGGACTTCTTTGCCAAGGTCGTGAGCAAATATAATTTTCTGCGCTCGGGCGGGATTTATATGCTTGACGAAAACGGCAAAGCTATTGCCGATGCGCGCGAAGGGTCGACGAATAAACAGATTAACATTGTGGAGATAGAGCGGGCCAGCAGCGACCCGCGCGCCCGGCTGTTCGTTGAGCATTTTGAGAAGGCCAAGGCCGGGGAAAACGGGTACGGCGAGTATGTGTACGAGGGCGTTTCCCGCGCGGCGTCCTACAGCCTCCTTAGCGGGAGCGAAAGCGCCAGGGGCTGGACGCTTTGGATCGCTATGAATATGGACGAGTCCTCCGTGATGCGCGCGCGGGAGGGCCTGACGCTGACCATTATAATATGTATGGTGCTCTCCATCGCGGTGGCCATTTTCGCGGCGAACCATATAGCCAAGTATGTTGAGAAAAGCAACAAACTTGACAGCGAAGTTGAGAACACTATGAATATGCTTTCGACGAAAAACCGCTTTTTCGCCAATATGAGCCACGAGATGCGCACGCCGCTTAACGTCATCATCGGCTTCCTTGAGATGCTCGTGGTGCGGGAGGATTTGCCGGACGACGTAATAAAAACGCACGAGAAGCTCTACGACTCCGCGTCGCTCCTGCTCAACCTTATAAACGACCTGCTCGACATATCAAAAATGGAGGCGAGCAAGTTTGAGCTGCGGGACGCCCCCTACGACACGGTGTCGATGGTTAACGACATCCTGACGCTGAACGCCGAACGCGCGCAGGACCGCCCGATTGAGTTCAACCTTGAGATAACGGAGGATTTCCCCACGGCGCTTTTAGGAGACGAGATGCGCGTCAAGCAGGTGTTCAACAACCTGCTCACAAACGCCTTCAAGTACACGCGGCAGGGGAAAATCGACTGGAAAATAAGCTGCGACTGGACGTCGGAGGACTGGGTGACGATTAAAAGCTCAGTGTCGGACACGGGCGTGGGCATAAAAGAAGAGGAGATGAAACGCCTTTTCTCCGAGTACACGCGCTTTGAAGGCTCCGTGGGGCAGAGCGGCACGGGCCTCGGGCTGTACATCGTGAAAGAGCTTCTGCGCCTGCTTAACGGCGGTATCTCCGTAAAGAGCGAGTTCGGGCGCGGTTCGTGTTTTGAAATCGAAATCCGGCAGAAAATCATCAAACACGACTGCATCGGCCCGGAGGTGGCCGGAAACCTTATGAATTTCCAGCAAGTTATAAGCCGGCGCAACCGCAAGTTTAACTTTGTAAGAGTTCACATGCCTTACGCGCACCTGCTCATTGTGGACGACGTCGTGAGCAACCTGGACGTGGCCAAGGCCCTTCTGCGGCCTTACGGCGCGAAGATTGACTGCGTGACGAACGGGAACGACGCGCTGACCCTCATTAAGGACGCGAAAAAGAAATATACCGCCGTTTTCCTTGACCATATGATGCCCGGAATGGACGGCATAGAAACCCTGCGTAAAATCCGCGGGGAGATTGACTCGGACTACGCGCGCGCCGTCCCGATTATAGCGCTGACCGCGAACTCCCTGACGGGGAATAAGGAGATGTTCCTTGAGGAGGGCTTCAGCGACTTCATATCGAAGCCGATTGACATAACGGAGCTTGACCGGGTTATGCGCCGCTGGGTCAGGGACAAAAACCGAAAAGAGGAAGCCGCGCCGCCGCTGGAGTTTACGGCGAAAAAAACGGAGCCGCAGAAGGAACCCGCCGCGCCGGAGCCGGAGCTTGTGCCGCTGGACGTGCCCGGACTTGATTTCAGGAAGGGATACGCCCTGATGGGGGAGGATATGGAAGGATATATATGCGTCCTCAACAGCTATATAAACAACACGCCGGAGGGCCTGAACCGCCTGCTCGCGCTGCAGTATACCGACATAAAGGAATACGGCGTCGAGGTGCACGGGATTAAGGGCATAAGTTACAACATCGGCGCCACGCAAATAGGCGACGAAGCGCTGGTTCTTGAAAGAGCCGCCAACGCGGGGGATTCGGAGTACATCATTTCCGAGACGGAGGCTTTCGTCGAAAAGACGCGCGCGTTTGTCGGCGCGCTGGCGCGGGAGCTGAACAAGAACCCGGTCAAGGAGCGCCCCGCGCTCCCCGCGCCGGATTTTACAATGCTTGAGAAGCTCAAGGAGGCCTGCGTCGATTATGATATGGACGCGGTGGACGAAGCTATGAGCGTACTCGAAAGTTTCAAATACGACACGGACAACGAGCTTGTGACCTGGCTGCGCGCCAAAGTGAACGCCAAAGATTTTGAGGAGATTAACGTCAGGCTTAAGGAGTACCTTAAGTGAAAACGGACGCGGCTTTATAGCGGCAAATTATTTTTAGGAGGAATTACAATGACCAAGCGGTATAAAATTATGCTGATTGACGACAACCTGACATACCTGGCCACGGGCAAGCAGATGCTCAAGGACTATTACGAGGTGTACGACCTGCCCTCCGCGAATAAACTTTTTGAGTTTCTGGAGAAAGTCGTTCCCGACTTGATTCTGCTGGATGTGGAGATGCCGGGGATTGACGGCTACGAAACCTGTAAAAGGCTCAAGGGCGACCCGCGTTTTGAGGAAATACCGGTGATTTTCGTTACGTCGAAAACCGACGAAATAAATGAGTTAAAGGGGCTTTCCCTCGGCGCTGTGGATTATGTCAGCAAACCCTTCTCCGCGCCGCGGCTCTTAAAACGCATTGAGAACCAGATACTCATCTCCCGCCAGCGGGGGGAGCTTCTGGAGCAGAGCCTTCAGCTCAAGACCTACAGCGAGCACCTTGAGGACCTGGTGTCGAAAAAAGTCGGCCAGCTCCTTGAGATCCAGACGGCCCTTCTTAACACCGTCGCGGAGCTTGTGGAGTATCGGGACGACCCGACGGGCGGGCACCCTTTTCGTATCCGGCGCTACCTTGAGCTTCTGGTAGACGAGCTTATCGCCAAGCGCCTTTACCGGGACGAGATCCGCACGTGGAACGTCGATTTGCTTCTGTCGTCCTCAAAGCTGCACGACGTGGGCAAAATCACCATAGACGACGTGATTCTCAAAAAGCCGGCCAAGCTCACGGACGAGGAGTTTGAGAAGATACAGGAGCATGCCATCGCGGGCGTCAAAATAATTGAGCGCATCGAGGGCAACACCAAGGAGAACGACTTCCTGCGCTACGCGAAGATTATCGCGGGGACGCACCACGAAAAGTGGGACGGCACCGGCTATCCGCACGGGCTGAAGGGCGAGGATATTCCGCTCGAGGGCCGGCTTATGGCGATAGCCGACGTGTACGACGCGCTTGTGTCCGAACGGCCGTACAAACAGCCGCTCAGCCACGCCGAGGCTATGAGAATCATCAAGGAAGCGAGCGGGACGCACTTTGACCCGACGCTCGTTTATACTTTCGTCAGCCTGGCGGATAAAATAGCCGCCGTGCCGAAAGATGAAAGAGACCGGAGAAAGTAAAAAACACCTCGGGGGGCCTTCTTTAAGGCTCCCCTATTACAGCACGGAGGTTTTTATGATAACTTTAGAGAATGTTTCTCCCGACGTATTTTTACATATAAGCGCGTATTTCAGCCGGAAATACCTAATTCACGACGCGATTTTCAGCGACACCACCGCGAATTTCGTTTCCTCCCCCCAGCCGAGAGAGGGAGAGAAAATCGTCATAAAAATCCGCGCGGCCAAGGGCAACGCCGACGTGGTGTGTCTCTGCTCGGAGTCCGGCTCCACCCCGATGAAAAAGGTCGGGAGCGACGTTTATTTCGACTACTGGGCGGCCACCGTCCCCGTTTGGGGTGAGCTGAACTATTATTTCAGCATCCACCTGGGGGCTTCGCGCTGCTTCTTCAATCAGCAGGGCGCGCGCGCCGAGCTTGACGCAAGCTATAATTTCCGGGTAATTTCCGGTTTTTCCGTGCCGGAATGGGCGCAGGGCGCGGTGATGTATCAGATTTTTGTAGACCGTTTTTATAACGGGGACAAGAAAAACGACCCGGTGAACAACGAATACGCCTACCTGGGCCGCGCCGCCAAGAAAATCGACAACTGGCGGCAGAAAGTGGCTAACGACGATATTTGCAATTTTTACGGCGGGGACCTCAAAGGGGTTATGGAAAAACTAGATTACCTGAGCGATTTGGGCGTGGAGTGCATTTATTTCAACCCGATTTTCGTCTCGCCGAGCACGCATAAGTACGACATCCAGGATTATGACTACGTTGACCCGCATTTCGGGGAAATCGTGGCGGACGGCGGGGAGCCGCTTTCTTTCGAGCGCTTCCGCAATAAATACGCCTCTATGTATATGCAGAGGACGACGAAAAAGGAGAATTTAGAGGCGAGCAACGAACTTTTTCAGAAGCTCGTGGCCGAGGCCCACAAACGCGGGATTAAGGTCATTCTGGACGGCGTGTTCAACCACTGCGGCGCGTTCAACAAATGGCTCGACCGGGAGGGCTTCTATTCCGGCAAGGGCTACCCCAACGGCGCCTACCTCGACAAGCACAGCCCGTACCACAGTTATTTCCTGTGGCACGCTTCGGACTGGCCGAATAACGACGCTTACGACGCGTGGTGGGGCCACGATAACCACCCGAAGTTGAACTATGAGGAGTCCCCGGAGCTTTATAACTACGTGCTTGAGATTGGGAAAAAGTGGGTCTCGCCGCCTTTTAACGCGGACGGCTGGCGGCTGGACGTGGCGGCGGATTTAGGCCGCTCGCCGGAGTTTAACCACAAGTTCTGGCGGGATTTCCGCAAGGCGGTCAAGTCGGGCAACCCCGACGCGCTTATCCTCGCCGAGCATTACGGAGACGCGAAGGACTGGCTCCGCGGCGACCAGTGGGACTCTATAATGAATTACGACGCTTTTATGGAGCCGATTACCTGGTTTCTGACGGGGATGGAGAAACACTCCGAGAGCTTCAACGAAGGCCTTTTGCGCAACGGAATGGCGCTTGAGGACGGCCTGCGCTTCCATATGTCGCGCTTTACCTACCAGTCGCTCCACGTGGCGATGAACGAACTGTCGAACCACGACCACTCGCGCTTCCTGACGCGGACGAATATGAAGGTGGGGCGGCTCCACACCGCCGGCGCCTACGAGGCCGAGCGGGGCGTCAACCCCGCCATAATGCTGGAGGCCGTGGCTTTTCAGATGACCTGGCCGGGCGCGCCCACGGTTTATTACGGGGACGAGGCCGGCCTGGCCGGCTGGACGGACCCGGACAACCGCAGGACCTACCCCTGGGGCAGCGAGGACAAGGTCCTGCTGGGCTACCATAAGCATATGATCGGGCTGCGCAAAAAATATCCCGTGTTCAAAAGCGGGAGCGTCCAGTTTCTGAGCACGGAATACGGAATACTGACTTACGCGCGGTTCGACGCGAGGAATAAATTCGTCGTGGCGCTGAATAACAACACGGAGGAGCGGATTCTGCGCATTCCGGTGTGGAAAGCCGGTATAGCGGACGGGGAGACCCTGACCCGCCTGGCCGCGACTTTCGGAGAGACCTGGACGGCGGAGCCGGAGGAGGTTACCGCGCGCAACGGCGAGATTCAGATGGAGGCTCCCCCGTTTTCGAGTTTTGTGTTCGCGTTGTAACTGAATAGTGCCGCTTGAAAAGCAAGGAAATTATAAATATCGCAATTCCGTTTGACATAGGCTTCGCTCGGTGTTTTTTCGGCGCTAATGCCCGCCGAAAAAGCCCCCTTCTTGCCCGCGATTTTCGGCTCGAAACAAGCCAGTCAAACGTGGAATTGCTCTTTATGGAGAGTTTTTAGTGGGCGCGGGGGGGGGGGGGGGGGGGGGGGGGGGGGGGGGCGG
>JAITSQ010000021.1 GCA_031287685.1 Clostridiales bacterium
GCCAGTAGCGTCGTCGATTTCGACTTCCGCGACAGCGATGTTTTTGTGCATTAGCGTGTAGGTCACGCGCCTCGCTCCTTTACGCTTACTTTTGGCATTATAACATAAACCGAAGCCGCTTGCGATGTTTTCTCCAAAATATTCCGCGCCGCTTCCCGAATCTTATCGTACCGCCGCCGAAGGTTGTCCGCGTGGGCGGCGCGGGTCTAGTTAGCGCGCTCCGTTAGTCGGTTTACATTCAAACCGACGCCCCATCAGGACGGTATCAACCTTTCGAAATAGTTTAAATACTGTCACGATGAGCATATAGCAAATAGCGCTGATTATCAAGAGGATTTTTGCAATTATTAGGTCTTAATTCAATTTCTGACTTATAGTATCTGTGTAATGAGCGTTTGCGCCGCGTCCACCCCGGACGGCGTGTCAGAATGTGGGTATAGGCGGGGCTGATGGCATATAACACTCCAAAATGTTATATAACACTATTTTTACTGCCTCGCTATATAAAAAATAAATTTCGTTTTTACAGTCACGCTTTTTTTCACGTACCCTCTTTATTTATGTAATAATGTTATAAATGTTATACAGGTACCCGCGGAAAACTCAAAACGGCAAATTATCATATTCCGCTTTGCTTTTCGCCAATCGGCCTGCCGTTTCCGTCGCTTCAGGGACACTATCGAATGTGACGGCGGCAAGGTTTATGGTATAAGCCCTTTTTATGACTTGCTTTTTATATCCCTGTCGCGACCGAAACGGACAGACTTATTTCCCGCAAAATACCGGCGCGTACAGCGCGATTTCCCCCGTCGGCCTCGCGGAATACGTAATCGCCCATAAACCACCGCGCCCATGCTAATCTTGTCGAAAAACACGCTCACCGTATTATCCACGGCGCTCCTGCCGGCGCCGATTTCCTCGTAATACGCCTTTTGGCTCCCGGCGATAAGCTCCGCCGCCGATAGACGGCCTGCGGCCGTACTCCCCGGTTATTGCCGGTTCCATTAGCGCGTAAGCCGCGCCTGTAATACAAGGATTGGGAACAAGTCAATATTTAAAGAAGGGGGCTTGTGATTGTCTAAATCTTTTTAGACAAACCCAAACACCGGGCAAGAAGGTGGCTTTTTCGCGGGGCATACATGGCCGCCCGGCCAGCAAGCGGAGCTTGCGAGAGGGCAGTAGGTGCCAAAAAACACCGGGCAAGAAGGGGGCTTTTTCGCAGGGCAGTAGGTGCGAAAAAACACCGGGCAAGAAGGGGGCTTTTTGGCACGGCAGTAGGTGCCAAAAAACACCGAGCAAGGCCGCGATAACGCGTTTTGGATTAAACAGAGGAATCCTCCTTTATATTTTGGCGAGCCGGATTCCAAATTCACCCCTCCGGCCCCGCCGCAATATTCTGCCCAAATTATATCACGACGCGCCGCGCGCTTCAACAAAAACTTCGCGGCGAGATTCCCCGCCGGCCTCGCTTCCGCCCGCGATATTTTTTATACACCCGCGACTTCCGAGTTTTTTATTTTGCCCACTCAGGTTCAGTTAAAGGGCTTCTGATATGCCCGAATACCGAAATATTCGGCTTTAGCGTATAAATATTCGATAATTTCGGATTGAACTTCCTCATATTCCTTGGTGTCGGCCGTCGCGGCGAAAGCGTAGACCTGAAGCGGCGCGCCGTATTCGCCGCACTCAAGCAGGCGCGTCATGATGAATTTATCCTGCCTTACGCTCGGGTGTTTTTTAAGATAATCCAGGGCGAACGCGCGGAACGCGCCGATATTCGTGGGTTTATCCCCGGCGGAATATTCCCGGAATTTTTCAAGCTCGTCCTCCCGGAGGAAGCGGAAATCGGCGGCGTTGAGGTAAACAGAGCGTTTCATCCGGCGCGAGCCGGAGATCTCCATATTGCGCCAGTTTATGAACGCGTCGGACACAAGGGCATACGCGGGCAGGCTCGTGACGGACTGGTCAAAATTCTGGATTTTAACCGTCGTCAGGGAAAGGTCGACGACCGTGCCGTCGGCGGAATATTTTTCCATTTCTATCCAGTCTCCTATGCGCACCATATCGTTTGAGGAAAGCTGAAGCCCGGCCACAAGCCCGAGAATGGAGTCCTTGAAAATAAGGGAGCCAACCGCCGTCAGCGCGCCAAGCCCCGCCAGGAGCGCGTAAAGGCTCTTGCCCAGAAGCACCGACACCCCCGCCGAAAGGCATATCACATAAGCGGCTATTTCCAGAATCTGTAAAATGCCCTTGATATGGTGGGTTTTGGATATTGGGAAGAGCGCGTAAATGTCAATAGAGCATTTTATCAGTGAGCGGATAAGGAGCATCGCCACGATTACGCTCAGAATCACCGCGGAGGCGCTGTAAAGGAATAAAAGTTCACGGGGGAAAGACGCGGGGTAGTCGCCTGGCGTTCCCTGAAGAAGAAACATAGAAACCGGGATTAAAATATTAGTCATCTTCGGCGGGAATTTATTTTTGCGGAGGATTTTTGCCCAGTCGGGGCGCTCCGCCAGCAGCATCTTGTATATCAGCCGGTCGAAAATAACGCCGCCGCAGGCCCGCGCGCAAAGGCAGATTAAAAACACCGCCGCCGCCGTCAGGAGGCACGAAAAAAACGGCGCCGCCGTCATAAGAGGCGAAAGAAACCTCGCCTTATCGGGCGACAAAGCGGTCAGGACTTTGAGAATCGCGTGGTAAATCAAGTACATAACACCACTCCCGTAAATATTTTACCCCAGGCGCGGCGAAATGGCAACCGGTTTTGCCAACTATTTTTTGACTTTTTCTGAAAATTGTATATAATAGAGGAAAGGAGTGAGTGTTTTTATGCTTGAGCACGGTTTCGCGCGGGTCGCCGCTTTGTCTCCCGCCCTGCGTTTGGCGGACTGCGGTTATAACGCCGGGCGGATAATAGAGTCTCTCCGGCGCGCCGCCGGAAACGGGGCCGCCGTGGCCGTGTTTCCGGAACTTTGCGTCACGGGCTACACTTGCGGGGATTTATTTTTTCAGGAGACGCTTATAGAGGCCGCGCGGCGCGCTTTGCGCCGGATAGTTGAGGAAACCGGCGGATTGCCGGTTTTCGCCTGCGTCGGTCTGCCGATGAGAATCGGGGGCAAGCTGTACAACTGCGCGGCGGCGTTCTGCGGCGGTAAGGTCCTGGGAATAATTCCCAAAAATTACCTGCCGAATTATGGTGAGTTTTATGAGAAACGCTGGTTTTTTCCGGGGCGGAACGCGGGTATTCCCCCGAAAATATTCGACCGGGGGGATTTCGCGATCGGCGTTGAAATATGCGAGGACCTCTGGGCGGCGACTCCGCCGAGCACGGCGGCGGCTCTTTCCGGGGCGCGGATAATTCTTAATCTGTCGGCGAGCAACGAGCTTTCCGCTAAGGAGGAATACCGCCGCTTGATTATCGCCGCGCAGTCGGCCAAAACTTATTCCGCCTATGTCTACGCCAACGCCGGCGCGTATGAAAGCACGACGGACGCCGTTTACGGCGGCGGCTGCCTGATATACGAAAACGGCGCGCTTCTGGCGGAAAGCCCGCGCTTCGAGCGGGAAAGCGAGGTTTACGCCGATATTGACCTGGGGCTGCTTAACTCCGAGCGCGTCAAAAACACCGTTTTCGCGGAGGCGGAGGAGGAGGGCGCGCTCCGCGAGGCGTTTGAGCCGCCGGAGCCGCCAGCGTGGGACGGGCGGCTCCTCCGCCGGATTGACCCGACGCCCTTCGTGCCGCGGGATAAAGAAGGACTCGACGCGCGGTGTGAGGAAATCTTCAGCATAGCGTCGGCGGGGCTTTGCGGGCGGCTTTCGCACACAGGCATCAAAAAAGCCGTAATAGGCGTCTCCGGCGGCCTGGACTCCACTCTGGCCTTGCTTGTGGCAAGCCGGGCGTTCAAAAAACTGGGCCGGCCGCCGGAGGACATAATCGGCGTGAGTATGCCCGGCTTCGGCACCACCAGCGGCACGAGGCGGAGCGCGCGCGGCCTTATGGAGCTTCTGGGCGTGACAATCCGGGAAATCGACATAACCGAGGCCTGCGCCCTTCATTTCCGGGACATAGGGCAGGACCCGGAAACGCGTGACGTGACCTATGAAAACGCCCAGGCGCGGGAGCGCACCCAAATCCTTATGGACACGGCGAACAAGGAGGGGGGCCTGGTTATCGGCACGGGGGATTTGTCCGAAATAGCGCTCGGGTTTTCAACCTATAACGGCGACCATATGTCGATGTACGCCGTGAACTGCGGGATTCCCAAAACGCTCATCCGTCATCTTGTGCGCTGGGCCGGAGAGCGGGACGAGGCCGCCGCGCCGGTCCTGCGGGCGATTCTTGAAACGCCGGTCAGCCCGGAGCTTCTGCCGCCGGGTGAGCGCGGCGAGGTCCTTCAAAAAACGGAGGACCTCATAGGGCCTTATGAATTGCACGATTTCTTTCTTTACCATATGATAAGATACGGGGAAGGCCCGAAAAAGATAGCTTTTTTGGCGGAACGCGCCTTTCCGGGCTATGACCGGCGGACTGTGGCCAAGTGGCTGACGGTGTTTGTAAGGCGGTTTTTCGCGAATCAATACAAACGGTCGTGTATGCCGGACGGGCCGAAAGTCGGCACAGTCGCGCTCTCCCCGCGCGGGGACTGGCGTATGCCGTCGGACGCTTCGCGGGAGCTGTGGGAAGAGGAGCTGAGCGCCCTTGAGTGACGGAAAAGGGGAATACGCGGCGGTTGTTTCCGATATTTATAAAAAATACGGGCGCGTGGAGGCCGTGAGGGGCGTTTCCCTGTCCGTGGCGGAGGGGGAGCGCCTTTGCGTAATCGGGCGCAACGGGTGCGGTAAATCGACCCTGCTTGGCCTGATTGCGGGGACGCTCCGGCCCGACTCCGGCGAAGTCAGGATAAAAAGCGGCTTGAAAATCGGCTTCGCCCCCCAGGAGGACGTGTTGTTCGCGGATTTAAGCGTGCTCGACAACCTGAAGTTCTGGAACGCCGCCGCTAAAGGCGGAACGCCCGCCGCCAAGAGCAAAAACGAAACCGTGGCCGCCCTGGGGCTTGAGCCGCTCCTGAAAAAGCGGGTTAAGGCTCTGTCGGGCGGTATGCGCCGGCGCGTTTCCATAGCCGCCGCCCAAATCCGCGACCCGGAGATTCTTATACTCGACGAGCCGTTTTCGGGGCTTGACGCGTTTTATAAGCGGGAGCTTTCGGAATTTCTAACGGGTTTGGCGAAGCGCGGCAAAACCATAATTTATACGAGCCACTCTCCGGACGAAATCTCCGGAACGGCCGACTCGGTCGTCTTGATTGAGGGCGGGCGCGTCGCGTCGCGCGCGGCGGCCGGGGACGCGGCGAAACTTTTCGGCGGGATTTATAAAAATAAGCGCAATACATAAAGGAGAATGAAAATGAGCGACGAAATTTTAACGCCGGACAAAACGGCGGAAACCCCGGAAACGAACGAGGTTTTAACGCCGGGCAAAGCGGCGGAAACCCCGGAAACGAACGAGGTTTTAACGCCGGACGAAACGGCGGAGACCCCGGAAACGAACGGAATTCAGGAAACCAACGGCGAGCCGCCGCGCCCCGCCGATAAAACCCGGCTGTTTATAGTGGGAGGCTGCGTTATCGCGCTCGCGGCGCTTATAGTGTTCAGCGGGGAAATAGCCAAGCGCCTGGCCCCGTCGGCGTATCTGGCGCGTTCTCTGTCTAAGACGGCGGCGGCTTTTAACGACGGCGTTCTGGGGTTTCCGGACGTGTCGCCCCTGCTTAACGGCTCCAACGAAATAAGCTGGTCGGCCGGATTGAAGGATTATACTTCGGAATATTTTGACAAGGACGGGGTTGAAGCCGTCAAACTGTTAAGCCTGTCCGGCGAAACCAAGCGAGATATGGAGACCCGCCGGCTCCAGTCCAGGCTGACGCTGAAATCCTCCGGCGCGGACATAACCTCGGGGGAGTTTTATATGTCCGACGGTCTGGACTATGTTTATTGGGACGGCGTGACCCCGAAGCCCGTAAGCGTCAATCCGTCCAGCTTTTTGAAGGATTTGGCGCGGATGGAGGGGGTTTCCGAGGAGGAGCTGGGCGCGACGGATATAAACCTTGTCCACGACCTTGTTTTCAGCGGGGCGATGCCGCCGACGAATTTTTCGCCCGTTATGCCCAAGGAGGACAGGGACGCGGTGACGGATTTTCTGAAAAAGGGCAAAAATACTTTTTACGCCGGCAAGCAGGAGAGCGGCGGCGCGGAGTACGACGTTTTCGAGGCGTCTTACGGGGAGGAGTTTTTTAATAACATCAAGGAGCATTACCTGAACAAGGCCGGCGGCAGGTTCGGCAAATCGGAGGAGTTTTACAAGGGGATTTATGAAAAATACGGCCTGTTGGCGAAAGCGTCGGGGCGTTACGAGGAATGGGAAAAATTCAAGACGGACGTTATAGGCGGTTCGGCCAAAATCCGGTTTTCTGTCGACAAACGGGGCATAGTGCGGGATATTTTCATCGAAAGCGTGCCGGTGAAGCTGTCTGTGAGTTTGAATTTTATGGGCGCGGCGCATCCGAACGACATCACGGGCGTGTATTTCCGTTATGAGCCGTCCGGCCAGGAGGAGAAGCGCGCGGACCCGGAAAAGAACATAAAAACGGCGTCCGTCTATTTCCAGAGCGATATAGAAGGCTCGACTGCCGACGAGCTTCACCAGAGCGTCGCCTACCGGATTACGGATTATACGAAAGCCGAAACGCGGGAGGAGGCCCAGAGAGTAACCCCCGTTTCCGGCGCGTTTAACGTTTCGTGGACTCCAAAAGCCGATATTCCGGCGTTTTCGGCGGATTTTTCGTCTAATAAGAAGTCGGAGTGGAGCGATTACGAGGAGAAGCTGGAGGCGCGCGTTGAAGGGGAGCTGACCGCCGGGGATTCCGAGGTGTCGCTCAAGAACGCCTTGCTTACCTTCAAAAGAGACGACGGCGACCCGGCGCTGACTCTCCGTTTCGGCGCGACCGTCAAGAGCGGGGCGGGGGAGTTCGCGCCGAAGGGCGACACGACTTCCGCGTTTGAGCTTAGCCTTTTTGACTTGATGGCTATGTACTCTTCGATTGAGGAGCTTGCCGGCCAATATTTGCCGCAATGACGGTATTCGCGGTTTTTTTGAAAATCGCCGCGCGGAAGCCCAGATTTTTGACTTTTCCGGCGGCCTGCGCGGCGCTGGCGGCGGCGGTTTCGCTTTACGGCGCGGGGCGGCTTAGCGTCGTCGTCCTAGAACCGGTGCGCGTGGCCGTCGCGGATAACGATAAATCCGCGGAATCGGCTATGATGACGCAAATGCTTGAAAATTTCAGCGATTACCTCGTCGCCGTCCCGGCGGAAAGCGAGGAAGCCGCCGTTGAAATGACCCGCGCGGGCGAGGTTTCGGCGGCTGTCGTCCTGCCGAAAAACTTTGCCGAGGGCATAAAAAGCGGCGAAAATCAGCCCTTCACGCTCGTCACGAACGCGAGGGAGCCGCTCAAGGAGGCGGTTTTGCGGCGTTTCGCGGAGTCCTTTGCCGATATGCTGTCCGGGGCGCAGGGCGGGGTGTACGCCGCGCTGGACTATGCCGCCGAGCGTAACCCGGAGTCCTACAACAAGGTTTTCACGGAGGTGAACCTGAGGTTTCTGAATTTGGCGGTGAACCGTGCCGACCTGCTGAAAACCCGCTACGCGCCGCCGGCTTTCATAATCACGCCCGCGGCGCATTACCGGCTTGGTCTGTGGATTTTCTTCAACATTATGGGGACGACGCTGTTTTTTGATATTTTCACGGAAAATTTCACCGAGCGCGCGACGCGGCGGATTATTCAGGAGACGAACGCCGCGCGTTTCGCCGGAGAGGCGGTATTGGCGGTTTTCGCTTGTTTGCTGGTTATAAACGCCGCCGCCGCGCCGTTCGTCCTTGAGAAAGCGCCGGAGAGGGCGCTCCAGGCCGCCGCGTTCCTGCTGGCCGTGGCGGCGGGGGGCGTTCTGCTTTGCGTCTGCGTAAAAAGCGCGCCGGCCGCCTGCGCGATAGTGTCCGCGGCGGATTTGGCGGCGTTTTTCGCCTCCGGCGGGGTCGTCCCGCCGGAGTTTTTGAGCGCGCCGGTCAGGGCGTTCGGCGGGCTGACCCTAAACGGCCGGGCCTACGAAGCCCTTGCGCGAGGCGGCGGGGCCGCGGGCCTGCTGGTTTACGCGGCGGCGTTTTACGCGGCGGCCGTCTTGGTGATTTACAGAAAAAATTGTGAAAGAGGGTACTATGAGATTTTTCGCCGCGTCGTTCATAATAAACTTTAAGCGAATAATTATGCGGCCGCTTTTTTGGGTTTCGACTGTGATGTGCGCGGTTTCGCTTAGTTTTTTCGCCGTCACGAGGGAGACAAGCCCCGTGGTTATAAACGCGGGCGTGGCGGCCTTAGACGACGATTCCGCCGCGCGGGAAATCCTCCGGCGGCTGAGGGAGAGCGATTGGGAGAACGTCGTTTTTACGCCGTTTGCCGCCGATGAGCTTGACAAAATGGAAAACATGGTAAAATATAGAAAACTTGAATGCGCCTATATAATATCGGGGGGGTTGTCGGAAAAAATCCGGAACGGAGATACGGACGGCGCTATTACTTTGGTCAGGACAAAAGCCTCCGCGGCCGCGCCGTTTATAAACGAGGCGGTTTATTCGGCGTTTATAAAAGCGGCGGCCCCTGGAATCGCGGCAAAAACCGCGTCGGAGCGCGCCGGGGGCGACTATGGGGAAATATTGCGGGAGTTTGACGCGAAAATAGATAATTATCAAAAACAAGGAATATTTATGCAACCTAAATTCCTTCGCGTAAACGCGGAGGGCGCGCCGGGAGATTTGGCTGGAGCGCGGCTTTTTCACGCGCTTTTGCTGTGTTTCATTTTCGAGTTCTCCTATCTCGTCGTGCCTATGCCGGTGGGCGACCCGGCGCGGGGTATGCGCAAAATCCTCGGCGCGCGCGCGGTGTGCGTCTACTACGCGGGGCTTCTCGCCGCGGTTTGCGCGGCGCTGGCCCTGCTCGCGGGGTTCGGCTTTCTTTCGGCGGCGGGGGCTTGCGGGGAGGGGCTGGCCGCGTTTTTACTGCCCGCCGGGCGGGAGGCCTGCGCGATTTTGCTTTATATAACCTGCGCCGCCGCGCTCTCGGTGTTTTTTTCAATTGTTCTGAAGTCCGCAGAAATTATATACTCGTGGTTCATATTCGCTTTCGCGTTTCAAATCTTTTTTGGGGGGATTTTTATAGACCTGGGCGAAATCAGCGGGACGCTCGGCGCGTGTCAGGTTTTGCCGTCGCGCTTTTATATGGACGCGCTGATGCTCGGGGAGCGGCGCGCGTTGGCGGTAACGGCTGTTTTGGCTGTTTTGGCCTGTTTTACGGCCGCCGGTTTGTCGGCGCGGACACGAAGGGAGCAAATATGAATTACAAACGGATTACGATTTTTTTAGGGCATTACGGCAGCGGCAAAACCTCGGTTGCGCTTTCCTACGCCGCGCATATCCGGGAGCGCGAGGCAAATGTGGCTCTGGCGGATATGGATGTGGTGAATCCGTATTTTCGGAGCGCGGACTCCGCCGCGATTTTATCACAAAAAGGCATCAAACTGATTGCGTCAGCTTACGCGGGAAGCAATTTGGACGTACCCGCGATTCCCGCCGAAGGCCTGGCGCTGTTTCATAACCCGGGGTTTTTCAGCGTCGCGGACGTGGGCGGGGACGACCGGGGGGCCGCGGCAATCGGCAGGTATTCCGCGCTTATACAAAAAGAACCCGATTGCGACGTGCTTTTAGTCGTCAACCGGTATCGGCCGCTTTCGCAAACGGCGAGGGAAGTGGCGCGAATCCGCGAGGAAATCGAGGCGGCGGCCCGAATCCGCTTTACGGGGATAGTCAATAATTCAAACGTCGGGCGCGAAACGACGGCGGAACACGTAAAAAAGGCCCTGCCTTTCGCGCGGGAAGCAAGCGAAAAAACAGGGCTGCCGCTTATAATGACGACCGCGGCGGAGGGGCTTGACTTAAGCGGTTTGATTGTCCCCGGCCTTTTCCGCGTTAATTTTCTTAAAAATCCGAAACTCACGTTTGAGTAAAATTACGGAAACTATAGTTATAGTTACGTCGGAAATGGGCTGAGCCATCCACACGCCGTTCAGGCCGAAAAACGTCGGCATAACAATAAGCAGCGGGATAATCAGCGCGGCCTGGCGGAGCATTATAAGCACAATCGACAGCTTGGCCCGCCCGATTGCCTGAAAAAACACAGGCGCGAGGAGATAAACACCCGCGAGAGAAATCGTGCAGAGCATAATTTTAAGCCCGCTCACGCCCATAGCCACAAGCCCATCGTCGTCATTAAAAATGTGTATAAGGCTTGGCGCGCGGGTCTGAATCAGGACGAAGCCGGCGACGCAGACGACAGTCGCGTAGATCATCGCCCACCAAAAGGCCTTTTTCGCCCGCTCGTAATTTTTCATACCGAAATTAAAGCCGATGATCGGCTGCATACCTTGATTTATCCCGATAACGGGCATAGTCACGAGCGTGTTGACGCTCTGGATGACCGTGGCGGCGGTTATGGCTATAGTGCCGCCGCCGAGGTATTCCAAATCGCCGTAACGTTTCAAGGTGCGGTTGGCGAAAACCCACGTGACGCTGCCCATAACCTGCGTAAAAAACGCCGCCGAGCCGATGGACACGATTTGCCGGACAATCTCCGGCTTGAGGCGCAAATTCGGCAGGCGGAAATGAAGCGTCGAGTTGTCGTGAAAATAATACGAAATTACCCAGGCGGCGGATAAAATCTGCGAAGCGACAGTCGCGTAGGCCGCGCCCTTAATGCCCATATGAAACCCGTAAATCAGCACCGGGTCGAGCACGGCGTTTACCACCGCGCCGAGAACCTGCGTCGAAGCGAAGCGCTTCGGGTTGCCTGTGGAGCGAATGCAGTGATTGAGCGCCAAACCCGTAATCTGCACGAAGCAGCCCGCCAGCACTATATTGAGATAGTCCGTGGCGTAGGGCAGCGTGTGTTCGTCCGCGCCGATAAGCATAAGTATCTGCGTGGCAAAGACGTATTGCAGGATTGTCGAGGCTGTCGCCGTAATCAGGCAGAGCGTCAGCGCGTTGCCGAGGATTTGCTCCGCGCGTTTTCTGTCGCCGACGCCGAGGGCTATGGAAATCCGCGACGCGGCCCCCACGCCCGAAAGCTGCGAGAACCCGAGCGCCAGGACCATCTGGGACATACAAAGCCCTATCCCCGTCAGCCCGTAAAGCCCGGTCTCCCCCGGCAGGCGGCCCACCCAGAACCGGTCAACAACGTTGTAGAGCGCGTTCACGAGCATGCCTATTATCGTGGGCACGGAATAGCGGAGCACGAGCTTGCGTAAATCGGCCTGAGCCATAAGTTTTTCAGTTTCGGAAAGTTTATCGGTTGCGTTCATATTTATCCTTTCGACGGAAGCATAGACGCTATTTCATGCGCCAGCACGGCCATAGGCATTGTTTGGAGCCAGACCTTGCCGGGGCCGCGCAGATAACCGAGGAACAGGCCCTCCCCGCCGAAGACGACGTTCTTGATGCCCGCCACGGTGCGGATTTCAAAAGCCACGGTTTCCTCCATCGCGGCGAGGTACCCGTTGTCGATTAAAAGCTCCTCTCCGGGGGCCAGCGTCTTTTCGACTATGGAGCCGTCGATTTCAAGGAGGGCCGTGCCCTTACCGGAGAATTTCTGCAGTATGAAGCCCTCCCCGCCGAAAAAGCCCGCGCCGAGGCGCTTCGTAAAAGTGACGTTCATAGAGACGCTCGGCTCCGCCGCCAGAAAAGCGCGTTTCTGCGCGATAATGGTGCATTTGCCCACGTCCACCGGAAGAATCTGCCCGGCGAAGGAGGAGGCGAAGGTGATGCTCTGACCGGCGCTTTCGGCGGTGTAGGTGTTCACGAATATGGACTCCCCGGAGAACACGCGCGCCAGGCCCTTGGCCAAGCCGCCGCCCGTCGAAGTCTCCATTTTTACGCCGGGGGTCATCCAAGCCATCGCCCCGCGCTGGCAGTACATCGACTCTCCCTGGTTAAGCTGGCATATCGCGACCGGGAAATTACCGCCTTCTATGGAATATTGCATAAAAACACTCCCTTAAGATATAGTAATAGTATAATAGAGCGCGCGCGAAGCCGCCGCGCGGCCCGTTTGTGTGAACACGCTATAATAATACCACACCTTAAAGGGGTTGTCAAATTTTAGCGAATTTCCGCGCCTTGCGCCAGGCCGCCTTTTCCAGCTCGACAATAAAAACCGGCATAAGGCACAGCAGGGCGGTTATGGCGGCGGCCTCCGGCGGGAGCTGCGCGGTTTTAAAAATCACCCGGAGGAAGGGGAGCTGAAGAACGGAAACCTGCAGAACCAGCCCCGCCGCCGCCGCCGCGAGGAGCCACTTGTTCGAGGCTATGCCCCTGTTCAGCACGGAGCCTTTCGAGCGCATATTAAAGGCGTGCGCGAGCTGAGACACCGACAGGGTGGTAAAGCACATGGTCCGCCCGACCGCCTCCGAGCCGAAAAGCGCCAGCCCGAGCGCGTAGGCCGTAAGCGCCAGGCAGCCTATCATCATACCCTCAAGCGCGATTCGCGCGAACATCGCCGTTGTGAAAAGGCTCTTGGAGTTGGGGGCGCGGCCGTACATAATATCGCCGTCGGGCGGGTCGACGCCCAGGGCTATCGCCGGGAAGGAGTCCGTGACGAGGTTCACCCACAAAAGGTGTATCGGCGCGAGCGGCGGGTTATAGCCCAGCGCCAGAGCCGCGAAAATCGTTATAAGCTCGCCGATATTGCTGGACAGCAGGAAATGCACGGATTTTTTGATGTTGTCGTAAATGACGCGGCCTTCGCGCACCGCCGCCACGATGGTGGCGAAGTTGTCGTCCGTGAGGATTATATCGGCGGCGGCCTTGGCCACGTCCGTGCCGCTCCGGCCCATAGCGCAGCCTATATCCGCGGCTTTAAGAGCCGGCGCGTCGTTAACCCCGTCCCCGGTCATAGCGGCGACCCGGCCCCGCGCCTTAAACGCCTTGACGACGCGCACCTTATGCTCCGGGCTGACCCTGGCGAAAACGCTGAACCGCTCTATTTCCGCCACAAGCTCCGCCTGAGGCATTTTGTCAAGCTCCGGGCCGGTCAGGACGCTTCCGTCCTCGCTTAGAATACCGGTTTTGCGGGCTATGGCGGCGGCGGTGTTTTTATTGTCCCCGGTAATCATCACCGGCTTGATTCCCGCGCGTTTACAGGTGGCCACGGCTTCCGCCGCCTCCTCTCGCGGCGGGTCGAGCAGGCCCGCGAAGCCGGCGAAAACCAGGCCGCGCTCGGTTAAATCCTCCCCTTGCGCCAGGGCGATTACCCGCAGGGCGGATTCCGCCATTTCGTTGTTTTTGCGCAGAAACGCCTCTCTTTTTTCGTCGGAGAGCGGCAGGACCTTCCCCTCCTCAAAATAATGAGAGCACCGCTCCAGAATAAACTCCGGCGCGCCCTTGACCGCGCTGAACCGCTCCCCGCCGCCTTCGTGGAGAGTGCTCATCATTTTTCGCCCGGAATCAAAGGGGATTTCGCCTATCCTTTTATATTTCCCGGAAATTTCGGAAATATTAATGTGTTCCCGCGCCATCAGGAGCAGGGCGTTTTCCGTGGCCTCTCCCGTGACCTCTCCGTCCGCGCCGGCGGCGCTGTCGTTGCACAGCGCCGCCAGGAGGTGGATTTTCGGGTCTCCGAAAGTCTCGGCGGCGGTCATTTTGTTTTGCGTGAGCGTCCCGGTTTTATCCGTGCAGATGACCGTGGCGCCGCCCAGAGTCTCCACGGCGGGCAGCTTGCGTATTATGGCGTTTTTGGCCGACATCCGCGACACCCCTCCCGCCAGCACAATAGTGACAATCGCGGGAAGCCCCTCCGGAATGGCCGCCACGGCGAGGCTCACGGAGGTTATAAACATATCGAACGCGGAAATATGCCGCGCTACGCCTATTATAAAGATAACGCCGCATATTATAAGCGCGCCGGCCCCGAGCTTCCTCCCGGCGGCGGAGAGCTTGCGGGAAAGAGGGGTTTCGCCCTCCTCCTCTTCCTCCAGCAGCTCGGCGATTCTGCCGACTTCGGTTCTCATTCCCGTCCGGCAGACGACGGCGCGGCCGCGCCCGCCGCTGACGTAGGTGCCGGCGTGCACCATATTTTTCCTGTCGGCCAGGGGCAAATCGGAATCCGAGATAAAGGCCGCGTCTTTATTGACAGGCTCGGCTTCGCCCGTCAGGGGAGATTCGTCCGCGCGCAGGCCGGAGGCTTCAAGCAGGCGCGCGTCGGCGGGGGAGAGGTCTCCGCACTCAAGGGTTATAATATCGCCCTCGGCTACTTCGCTGGCGGGGAGGGAGACGGGCCGTCCGCTGCGGATAACCTTCGCCGACGGCGCCGACATTTTTTTGAGGGCTTCTATCGCCCGCTCGGCGCGGCTTTCCTGCATAAGGCCCAGAACCGCGTTAATCACGACGATGGCAAGAATTATCACGGAATCCGCCGCGCTTTCGCCGCCGCGTATGTAGGACACGCAAAAGGACGCGGCGGAGGCGGCGAGCAGGACTATGACCATAAAATCGTTAAATTGCGCGAAAAACCGCAGGATAAGCGGGGGCTTGCGCTTTGCCGCGAGAGTGTTTCCGCCGTCCCGGAGCAGGCGCTTCGCCGCCTCATCTTCGGAGAGGCCCGAAACGGGGTCCGCGCCAAGCGCCCGCAGGCAGTCGGCGGCGGAAAGTTTGTAAAAATCGGTCTTGTCCATAAAATTCCCCCTGTGTAGAGCAATTTTCAAAATCGCGGCTTGGTGTTTTGAGCTTCCAAGAGAAGCTCAAAACACCTTCTTTGACTGCCGGCGTTCGCGGAAAACGGCTTAAAATCGGTGTTTTTTAGGCGCTAATGCCCGCCGAAAAAGCCACCTTCTTATCGGCGTTTTTTAGGCGCTACGGCCCTCTCGCAAGCTTCGTTTGCTGGCCCTCCGACGCAAGTTTTGCGCCTCCCCACATTTGCTCTCGCTATTTTCGCTTTGCGAAAAAGCTGCCGCAAATGCTCGTGCCCGCGCAAAACCTAAACGCGTCTCCGGGTTAAAACCGGGCGGCCGTGTTGGCCCGCCGAAAAAGCCCCCTTCTTGCTCGGCGTTTTTTCGGCGCTACTGCCCGCCGAAAAAGCCCCCTTCTTGCCGCCGGTTTTCCGCTCCGCGCCAGTCAGCGTTTGGGTAATTTTATGTGACAAGCGGGGGGAATATTACACGCGATTTTATGGCGCGGAAAGGGGCTTATATAGCAATTCCGTTTGACATAAGCCGCTTTCATCGCCGGGAACGCGTTGAAGCCCGCGATTTCCGGCTCGAAAGCAGCAAGTCAAACATGGTAATTGCTAAAACGCAAAAATCGCACCGGAAAGAAATCCGGACGCGCCTATGGCGTTTTGCAGCGCTCGTTTGTCTCCTTTTTAATCCGGGATTAGTATCATTCCTCCTCATTTTCGCTTATGAGCGCCAGCCCTTTCCCGAGGCCGCTCAGGGCCTCGATGAGCCTTGCGTGGCCCGCGTCGGAAATCCTTACGCAGCCGTGCGTCTGGTCAAGCCCGTTTATGGTGCGCGCGCGGCAATCCCTGTATTCATAGGGCAGGCTGGCGTCGGCTCGGTCTCTGTACCGGCTGCGCCCGCTGTGAATCAATATTCCGGCGCGTCCGTCCGTGGCGGCGCGCACGTCCTCGTCGTTCAGCCCGACGCAGCTGTGCGCGCCGTATTCCGAGCCGTCGCGCCATTTATGGCTTATGTCCGCCCTGAAACAGCCAAGAGGGGTATTGGCGTATTCCTGCCGCCAGTCCGGATTCATTGTCAGGCTCTGGCCAAGGCACGGAATCTCCAGAAGCTCGCGCCCGCGCGCGTCAAAGGCGCGGAGGGCGCCGGGGAGGCTTCTGTCCCTGTGAAGCTCCACGCATATTATCCAGCCGCGGTCGTTGACCCGCTCGGAGTCCCGTATTAAAGCCGACCAGGTTTCCGCGTTTACGGACCCGTCCGCGGCGGCCGCGCCGCCCGGCTGATAGTTGTACTCGAAAAGCGCGACGGCGGCCTTCGTTCCGGCGCCGCTCGCCCCGTCCGCTTCCAGGGCGGAGAAACCGTACTTGTCCCTCAGCAGATACTGAACCGCCTCCACGGCGCTGTTTGTTTGACCCAAAGGTTCGCCGGGGGTTATCGGCGTTATAAGTTTTTCCCAGGTTTGCGCGTCCGCGATTCCGGTCGGGGCGAGGCCGTTTTGCTTTTGAAAGTCGGCCAGAGACTCAAAAGTCCGCTGGTCAAAATTTGTGTCAATAACGCCGGGGTCATAATTTCTGTGCCTCAGCAGCAGCTTCAGCGCGCGGACTTCGCGCCCCGCGCCGCCCGCCTGAAGCGTTTCCCAACCGGCCGCGCGGGCAGGGCGCGGCTGCGCTACGGCGGCTATCGTTATAAGCGCGGTTAAAATTACTGAAGAAAATTTCGCCGAGTGTGTTTTTTTCACGCCGCTTTCCCTCCGAGACTGTATTAGAGCCGTTTAACTTGAAAATAGGCTTTAAGCATCGCCCGAAACGCGCCGAATGCCCGGTGTTTTTTCGGCACTAATACCTGCCGAAAAAGCCGCCTTCTTGCCCGGTGTTTTTTGGCGCCTCCCCGCGTTTGCGTTCGCTATTTTCGCTTTGCGAAAAAGCTGTTGCAAACGCTCGTGTCCCCGCCAAAAAGCCGCCTTCTTGCCGCGCGTTTCGTTCTCGCTAGGAACCGGATGAAGTGTCCGGCGCGCGAAGCGCGTTTTCGCGAAGCGAAAATTCAGAGTCAGCCTTTTTCAAGTAAAAACGGCTGTATAGCAATTCCGGGTTTGACTTGCTGTAACTATGGATTTATATATTTACCTTTTCGCGGGGGTTCATACATCGGCGGTATTCCTTAAATTTACAGCGGGAGGGCTTTTTGCTTGCTTGCGTTCCCGGGCCGCGTATGTTATAATGAAAAAAAATCTTGCGGAGGCGACTTATGACTATCAAAAGACGGATGCTTATAACCTCTCTCGCTATGCTCGCGGCGGGAATGGTTGTTTCTCTGACGGTGTTTTTCGCGCAGAGCCGCAGGCTTGACGCTATGTCCGACCGGCTTTCGGAGGCGCTTGAGAAAAACGCCGACAATACCGCCAGGCGGGAGCTTACGAACTCGGCGGTGGACGCCTCCGTGCTTATATCCCAGGTTGAAAAGGAAATAGACTCGAAAATGCAGAACTCCGCTTTAACGCTCCAGAAAATCGACCAAATCGCGCCGGAGTCCGTGAATGTGCCGCTTCTGCAAAAGGTCGCCGCCGAGACCGGCGTTTCGGATATGTACCTTACGGACAGGGACGGCAATTTCACTATGTCAACCGTGCCGGAGTCCGCCGGGGGCAACCTTTTCGACATCTGGGACGGGTACCGCGCCTGCGTGGACGAGGGCGCGTATCTCCCCTCCGCGGTCAAGGTTATGGCGGAAACCGGCAAAATTTACAAATTCACCGCCATTCCGCGCTATGACCAGGCCGGCAATATCACAGGTATTATAGAGTCCGCGCTGGACGCCTCCGCCATAGAGGAGTACATCGCGGAATACGCCCAGACGGACAATATTGACGCGATTTTCCTCATAGAAAGTTTCGACGGCTTAACGCTCACGGCGAACGTTAAGGACAGCGCCACGGTCAGATACGTCAAGGGCAGCCCGAGCGGAGACCCGCTCGCTATGGAGGCGGCCGAAAGCGGCCGGCCCAGGCTCGAAAACAGGGACGACGGGACGCTCCTTTATTACCTGCCGCTGAGAAAGGACGGGTACGTGGCGTACGTCCTGCTGGTCGAGAGCAAGACGGGTTATTTCTATGACAGCGTGGAAAAAGCGCGGGAGAGCAGCGACATTATTATGGCCTCCTTTACGAGAGGGCTTGTGGTGCAGACGGTCATAGGGTTCCTGCTGGCGGCGGCTATTATCGCGGTTTATGTGCGGCTGATCCGCAAATCCGTGCTTGACCCCATAAGGGAGGCCGGCGAGGCGGCGGAGCTTATGGCCGCGGGCGATACGCAAATCGGCCTGACCACAAACCGGCGGGACGAAATAGGCCACCTTAACCGCGCGTTCGTCCGCCTGGCGGAGAGCGTGCGCCGCCAGGGCGAGGTCGTTGAAAGCGTCGCCGCGGGGGATTTTTCCGCGAAGCTGGAGGAGCGCGGCCCGAAGGACGTTTTCTCCCGCTCTTTGAACAAGATGACAAGCTCCTTGAAGGAATATATAAGCACGATTTCCGAAACGATGGGCAGCTTCGCCCAGGGGCGGCTGGACGCTTCTATTTCCGTGCCGTTTTTGGGGGATTTCAACCCGATTAAAGAATCCATTAACTACACCATGCGCACTCAGAAGGAATACATAAGAGAAGTGGCGGACGCGCTTGAAAAGATTTCCGGGGGGGATTTTTCCGCCAGTATCCACAGGGACTTCGCGGGGGATTTTAACGCCCTGAAGCTGTATATAAACAAAATGATTGAAAGCCAGCGGTTCTATATAGCTAATATCGCCCAGGCGCTTGAAAAGCTCCGCCAGGGCGATATTTCCGTAAAAATCGACAAGGATTTCGACGGGGAATTCGCGCCCATCAAGACGGCGGTTAACGAAACGGCGGCCTTCCTCTCCGCCTGCATAACCGAGATAGAGCGGGTGCTC
Source organism: Clostridiales bacterium (assembly GCA_031287685.1). Classification (GTDB taxonomy): domain Bacteria; phylum Bacillota; class Clostridia; order Lachnospirales; family WQUN01; genus JAITSQ01. The sequence continues at coordinate 18,763 of JAITSQ010000021.1, forward strand.
AAACGCGTGGCGGCCAGCGACCTTACCGAGGAAATCCGCACGCGTTTCATAGGGGATTTCGGCGCGATTCAGGAAGCCATAACAAGCATTGTGCGCCATCTGAACAGCTCCGTGGCGCAAATCAACGGAATGGCCAATATGGTGGGCGACGGGTCGGACGTTATTGCCCGGGGCACGCTCGTTTTCGCGGAGGGCAGCCGGGAGCAAACGGAAATCGTCCGGAACCTCGCCCTTATCGCCGACAAGATTCTTGAAACGGGCACGCTAAGCGTCGAAAACGCCGGCCGCGCCCTTGAGATAAGCTCGGAGGCCATGAAGGAGGTAGGTTTGGGCAGCGAGTGTATGAAAAAACTTATGGAGGCTATGGGAGAGATTGACAAGTCCTCCAAGGAAATAAGCAATATCATCGTCCGTATTTCTGAAATAGCTTTCCAGACGAACCTGCTGGCGCTCAACGCGGCTGTGGAGGCGGCGCGCGCCGGCGAGGCGGGCAAGGGGTTCTCCGTCGTGGCGGAGGAGGTGCGCGAGCTTGCCATAAAAGCCAATGAGTCCGCGAAATCCGTGGAGACCCTTGTGACGAACTCCGTGAACGCCGTCAAAAAGGGCGAGGTTGTGGCGAAAGAAACGGCGGAGTCTCTCGCGGCTATAATCGGCTCCACAAAGGACATCACGGAGATTATAAAACAGATTCACAAAGGCTCGAACGAACAGCTTTCCATCTCGACGCAGATTACAAACGACCTGGAGCGGATGACGAGCGTCGTCGCCACGAATATGGGCCAGGGCGAATCCGCCGCGTCGGCAAGCCAGGAGCTGGCCGCTCAGGCGGCAAGCCTGAAAAATTTAACCGGCACGTTTAGAATAAAGTAGAACAGGCGACTTGACAAAAGGAGATTTTCAATGAAAATAATCGACCCCTATTTCAAAATCAGCGACGGAATAGACGGAGCCGCTATGCTCGGCAAAGTGGAGAGCGCCGGGCGGGTATGCTATAAAAGCGAGAACCTGGCGGGGGAGGACTCTGCGGAGAAGTTCGTCGCCGCGATTATCCGCAACGGGCACGAGTCCGTGCTGGAACACGAGAAAATTTCCGCGCTGATTGTGTGCGACAGGGGCGTCTCTCACGAAATCGTCAGGCACCGCATTGCCAGTTATTCCCAGGAAAGCACGAGATACTGCAACTATTCCAAGGGGAAATTCGGCGGCGAGCTGACTTTTATCCGCCCGTGCTACTGGGCGGAGGGGGGCGCGCTTTATGAGCTGTGGGAAAAGCAGATGGCCGCCGCCGAGGAGTGCTACCTGGCAATGTTAGAGGCGGGAGCCTCCCCGCAGGAGGCGCGCGCGGTCCTGCCGAACAGCCTTAAAACGGAAATCGTCGTGACGATGAACCTCCGGGAATGGCGGCACTTTTTCAGCCTGCGCGCGGACGAGGCCGCCCACCCGCAAATGCGCCAGATTGCCCTGCCTCTGCGGGAGGAAATGCGCCGCCTGGTTCCCGTGGTGTTTGACTGATTTTTGACTAAGAACCTGTTTTAAGCCGTTTTTCGCGAACGTCGGCAGTCAAGAAGGGGGCTTTGGTTTGTCTAAATCCTTTTAGGCAAACCGAAACACCGAGCAAGAAGGGGGCTTGTGATTGTCTAAATCTTTTTTAGACAATCACAAACACCGGGCAACGATTTTGAAAATTGCTATATCGGCGGAAGAAGGGGGCTTTTTCGGCGGGTCAACACGGCCACCTGGCCAGCAAGCGAAGCTTGCGAGAGGGCATTAGCGCCGAAAAAACACCGAGCAAGAAGGGGGCTTTTTGGCACGGCAGTAGGTGCCAAAAAACACCGAGCAAGAAGGGGGTTATTCTAGTGAGGAAATTTCTGACAAGCTTGAGCTTGGCTTTTGTACTGGCGGTATCCGCGCGGGCGGTCCGCGCGGACGCGGCGGAGGAATACGTCAGCCGCGAGGTCTCGATAACTATAAAAACGGACGACGTGCGCGGCGCGCTTAAAACGGCGCAGAGCCTTGACGGCGCGGGCGTGGGCCTGTCTTTTTCGGCGGCGTCGGGCGAGGATTACGCGGAGCTTACGAAGCGCGTGCCGTTTGACCGGCTGAACGCGGCGCGGACCGTCCTGCGCGGGGCCGGCGAGGTGGAGGCGGAGCGGGAGAGCCGCGAGAGCTTCGCGGACGAATACGCCGACCTTGAGGCCAGGGAGAGCGCCGCGCGCGGGGAGCTTCTCCGGCTGAACGCGCTTATGGCCGGCAGCGCCGACGTACAGATAATGGTTTTTCTTAACCAGCGGATTAGCGAGGTCAGCGCCGTCATAGACTCGTGCGAGGGCCGTATGCGCCAGATTCGCTCGGAAACTTCGTCGGCTAAGGTGAACGTCGTCCTGACGAAAAACAGCGCGGCCTACTTCTCTCCGCCGCGGGGCGCGGCGTGGGCTTTTAGAGGCTCCCTGAGATTCACGGCGGCGGTGTTTAAGGGGCTGGGGCTGTTTATAGCGGCGGCGTTCGTTCCGCTCCTGGCTGTCGGGGCGGCGGCGCTTCTGATTCTGCGGCTGTGCGGCGTGAAAATCAAGAAAAAGCGAGGGGGCAAAACAACGACCAGCGCGCTGCTCCTGCCGCTCGCGCTGGCGGCGCTGGCGGCGCTTCCGGCGTGCGCGTCCAAATCGACGACTGTCCCGGGAAAGACCTCTTTCGTCGAAAACGGCTCGCGCGGATTGGAAAAGCTTTCCGACTCGAAGTCGGATTCCTTCGGCGGGGCGGCGCCGCAAGCGGCGGCTTCGGAGGAATATGACAGTTCCTACGAATACGACAGCGCGGACCTCGCGCCGAGCGCGCCCCCGCCGTCGGACCCGGCCCTCTCCGCGCCGGAGCCTATGCTTATCCGCGACGCGTCCATAGAGCTGTACGCCGAGGGCGTGGACGCGGCCGCCAAAACCGCCGGGGCTATTGCCGAAAAACACGGCGGGTATACCGAAAGCTCGTCCTCGAACGTTTACGACGCGCCGGGCGGCGAGGAGAAGCGGCGCGTGTATTCCGCCACGTTCCGCGTCCCGTCGGAGAATTACGAAAAAGCCAAGACGGAGCTGTCCGAGCTGTCCGAGCTTGTGAGTATAACGGAAAGCGCGCGGGAGGTTTCGGCGGAATATTTTGACTCGCAAAGCCGCCTGGAAACGCTCCGGATTGAGCGGACGCGCATCCTGGAGCTTATTGATAAGGCTGCGGACACGTATCAGGTCGTGGAGCTTGAGCGCCGCCTGGGGCAGTGCAACACGCAAATCGCCCTGTACGAATCGAAAATCAAGCGCCTCGAGGGCTTGGCGGCGTATTCCGTGATTCGTTTGGATATATCAAACGTCAAGGCGGCCGCGCCGAAACCCGCGAAAGACGGCTTCTGGGCCAAGCTCGCCCGGGTGTTTACCGCTTCCGCCAGGGGCGTCGCTATGTTTTTCGCGGCGGCGGCCGTGCCGGTCGTGGTTTTCGGCGGGATAATATGGGGAATAGTCCGCGTTTCGATAAAAGCGGCGAAGAAAAACCGCCTGAACCGCGAGAATAAAGACGAAGAAAAGCCCGCCTCCGAATAGGAGCCGGGCTTTTCTGAGGCTGTGAGGGGGTTGGTTTGAAACCAATGCCCAGAGCCGGAATCGAACCAGCGACACGAGGATTTTCAGTCCTCTGCTCTACCGACTGAGCTATCTGGGCGCGCCGGGAAAATATTCCGAAGCGGCAAAATTATAATAACATAAACGCGCGGAGATGTCAATAAAAAATTTTCGGGAATTTTTACGCGATAAGGTTGACTAAAAACGCCTGTCGTGGTATGCTTAGAAGACTACCTAATTAAGGGTTTTTACACGGAAAGGGTAAGGTGTTTTTTATGCGCTATCAATTTACGGAAAAAAATTTTGAGCTGAAGGACGGACTGAAAGAGCGCGCGAAGTCCAAAATTGAGGAACGGCTCCAGCGGCTTCTGCCGGAAGAGGCGGAGGTAAATATCGCGTTTAAGGCGGTGAAGCTCGAAAACCGCGTCGAGGTGACCATACCCCTGCCGAAGCGCGTGCTCCGCGCGGAGATGGCGGCGGCGGATATGAACGCCGCGCTCGACCTTGTTATAGACGTTTTGGAGAAACAGCTCGTTAAATATAAAAATAAACTGCGGGATAAATCCCGCCGCGATGTGAGCTTCAAGGAGGAGCTGAATTATTTCGCCAAAATGGACGAGGAGGAGGCCGCCGGGGAGGGCGATTATAAAATTGAGCGCATCAAGCGGTTCGCGCTGAAGCCTATGGATTCGGACGAGGCGGTTATGGAAATGGAATTGAGCGGGCACGGGTTCTATGTATTTAAGAACGCCGCCACGGACGAGGTGAACGTCGTCTATAAGCGTAATAACGGCAATTACGGGCTGATTGAGCCGGAGTTTTAACAAGAAAGGGGCTTGTGATTGTCTAAATCTTTTTAGACAACCACAAACACCGAGCAAAAGAACCGCCGCTCCAGGGGACGGCGGTTTTATATTTGCGCCGCCGCTTGCGGCTGGCTAAAGCGCTTTTCTTAATCTATAAGTATATATTGAAGCTCAAGCCTAGGCCCGAGCCTATCGCGCGTTTCAAGATTAACCGCGTTTCCGCGCAACATAAGCTCCAGCGAGGGGGCGTCGTCTTTCGGCCGCGTTTTCAAACCGTTTGATCGCGCCGAAACTCCGTGTGATATAGTTCGAGCTGAAAATTAGGCAGACATACCGGATTTCTTTCAGATAAGCCTCCGTGAAACCGCCGGCGTAGTCGAAAGAAATATAGCGGCCCTCAACAATAAGGCTGCGATCGTTTTCGATTGAAGCCTTTATTATCTCCCGAACGAGGGGCCATAAATAACCGGTCAGCGCGCCGCCGGGGCTTTCCGGCGAAAGCGGGCGGACGCCGCTCCGGATAAGCCCCGTTTTCAGGAGGTCAATCGAAAGGCAGGGGCAGCCGTATTTTTCAAGAAGCCGCTGGGAAAGCGGGGTCTTACCCGTGCGGGTTCCTCCGGCTATTAAGATAATCACCAAGCCGCGCCGCGCTTCTTATTCCCCTTTGCAGTCCGCGCAGCCGCACTCGTCGTCATCGTCGTCATAATTAAAATCGTCGTCGTCATAGTCGTCGTCGTAATCGTCGTACCAATCGTCGCAACGTTTTTTATTCACCAGGAACACAGTCAGCGCCACCGCCGCTATGAGCAAAACCCCGCCGATTATAAAAAACGTGACGAGCTTGCGGTTTGTGCGTTCCATCGTCTTTTCGACGGATTTTTCCACAAAACGTCGGCACTCGCCCAAAGACATACCGTCGGCAAAAATATTTTTCATACTATTCGTCCTCTCTCTTTAATAAAATGGTATTTTAATTATAACCCTTTTCGCGGGATTATTCAACCGTTTTTTTGAAAGGCGAGGCTTCAAGGTGGATTTTCATCTGGCGCAGGGCCAGGAGCCACAAAAACGCGGAGAAAACGCCGAAAATCAAGGACGCGCCCGCGGCGTGGGAGAGCAGGAGGAAGTTATACGTTCCGTGCAGGAGGAACGGGTATATGAAAGCTTTCAGCGCGTCGCGCCGGCGGTTTTCGCCGAATTTCGACAGGGCGGTATAATAGCCCATACAAACGCCGAAAAACGCGTGCGCCGGAACGGAAAACAGCGCGCGGGAGAGGGCTGTGGCCGCCCCGCCGAGCGACGGGCTGGCCACGTACATAATATTTTCGATTCCCGCGAAGCCGAGCGACACGAAGGCGGCGTAGACGACGCCGTCGAAACGTTCGTTGAAGCTCAGGCTCCGCCGGGTCAGCGAACGGGAAACAATCAGCTTGAACCCCTCCTCCACGAGCGCGGCCAGAATAAACGCGTGAAAGGCCGCCTCCGCCGCCACCCCGCCGCCCGGCGGCGCGAAGCGCAGGAGCGCGTTCTGCGTCTGGATTATCGGCACGGCGAACGCCGCGCCCCAGAATACCCCGGCCAGAAGCAGCCGCCACGGCTCCTTTTCGTATTTATCCCTGATATAGACATAGATCAGCAGCGTAAAAACAGGAGCCGCGGCCATCGCTATCAAGGAGGGGGCTTTGAGCTTTTCTTGAAAGCGCAAAACACCGAGCAAGGGAATGAATTGAGTCATTTGAACATCTCCGGTTCGGTTGCGGGTTGAAAGGATTTTTAAGTTTAACGGCTTTATTATGGTTTTCCGTTGAAAAATTATGCGCGATATGGTATGATTAAAGGTAATTTAGAGCCGGCGGAGGCTCTGGCGCGAAAAACCGGCGCGAAATTATAAATAAAAGGAGACGGCGGCCTTGCCAATAAAACTGATAGTATCAGACCTTGACGACACATTTCTGAACGACGAAAGCAAAATCCCTCAAAAGAACAGAGAGTCCCTGGACTATATCAAGAGCCGCGGGGTGGATTTCGCGGTGTGCTCCGGGCGCTCGTACATATCGCTTGACCCGTTCCTGGCGGAGCTGGGGCTGAAGGAACCGGGAAACTACGGCCTGGCGTTTCAGGGCGCGGTGGTCTATAAAGCCGACACGCTCGAAATCATCAAGGCGCATTACCTTCGCCTGACCGTAATGCGGCGGATTATGGGGATTTTGCGCTCCTTCCCGAAAATCAGGGAGATTGATATCCTCGTGTACGACAAGAACTCCGTCGTGACCGCCGAGCGGGACAGCGATAATTTCCGAGGGTACTACGGTTTCGCCAAAATCCCGCACCGGCTTGTGGGCAGTCTGGACGAAATCGGCGACGACGTGTGCAAAATGCTCCTTGTGGGCAGGCCGCCCACCCTCCGGGAGCTTGAGGGATTCGTCCTGCCGGAGCTGCCTGACGGGGCGTCGATGTTCTTTTCAAAGGAACACTTTTTGGAATTTACGGATAAAAAAGGCACTAAGGGCGACGGGGTGCGCGCCTTGGCCGAGATTTTGGGAATAACCCTCGACGAGGTGGTCACAATGGGCGACAGCTGGAACGATTTGGCAATGCTGGCGGGCTTCCCGAACAGCGTCGGCGTGCGCACGGGCGTGCCGGAGGTCATAAAGCAGGCTTCCTACATCACGAAAGCCACGAACAGCGAAGGGATCTTGCCGGAAATTATCGAAAAATGGGGGATATAGGCGGCCGCGGCCTGAGCTTGGGCTTGGGCTTAAAATAACCGGATAGAAGGAGGACGTATGGTAAATATTGGCAACTCTTGGGACGAGCTTCTGAAGGACGAGTGGCTGAAGCCGTATTATAAGGAGCTTCGCAAATTTTTAGCGGAGGAATACCGGAGCGGTCCGGTTTACCCTGATATGCACGATATTTTTAACGCCTTGCGGTACGCGGCGTATGAGGACGTGCGCGCGGTGATTCTCGGGCAGGACCCGTATCACGGGGAGGGGCAGGCGCACGGCTTGTGTTTTTCGGTGAAAAAGGGCGTGGCCCCGCCGCCGAGCCTCGTTAATATTTTTAAGGAAATCCAGAGCGACTTGGGGATAGAGCCGCCGCCGCACGGAGAGCTGACCGGCTGGGCGAAAAACGGCGTGCTCCTGCTCAACACTGTCCTTACTGTCCGCGCGGGCAAAGCGAACAGCCACAAAGGCATGGGCTGGGAGGAGCTGACGAACCGGGTTATAGAGCTTCTGAACGAACGGGAGACTCCCCTCGTGTTTCTTTTATGGGGGCGGGACGCCAAGGAGAAAGCGCGGCTTATCACCAATCCGCGCCACCTGCGCCTGTCCGCCGCGCACCCTTCGCCGCTGTCGGCGGCGGGTTTTTTCGGGTGCCGCCATTTTTCAAAGGCGAACGGGTTTCTGGAGGAAACGGGCCAGGAAACAATCGACTGGAGTGTAAAGTAATGGCGAAAATGCTTTTGCTGAAAAAGGCGGGATCGCGAAGTAAATAAAACGGCGGCAGGCCGCCGCGCCGTCCTCGCAAGCCCCTCGAACCCGTTCGCCAAGCCTGGCCGGAAGCGGCCCCGCGTACATTAGCAATTCGGTTTGATAGTGGCGTCGCTCGGTGTTTTTTCGGCACTAATGCCTGCCGAAAAAGCCCCCTTCTTGCCCGGTGTTTTTTCGGCACTAATGCCTGCCGAAAAAGCCCCCTTCTTGCACAACGCCAATCAAACATGGAATTGCTTTACCCATAAGGCCGGAAGCGCAAGCGGCGGCAATCAAAAAGCCCTCCCGCCGTAAAGCTAAGGAGGGCTTTAGCTTGGGGCGGCTCTACAGCCGTTTATTCGCCGCCGCTTCCGCCGCCGCCATTACAAGCCCCTCGAACCCGTTCGCCAGAAGCAGCTCCACGCCCTCGATGGTCGTCCCCGCCGGGGAGCACACCGCGTCGGCAAGCTCCTCCGGGTGCCGGCCGGACTCCGCCGCCGTCCGCGCGCTGCCGGAAACGGCCGCCGCCGCTATCCGCAGCGCGTCCGCCTTGTTCAGGCCGAGCTTGACCCCGGCGCGGGCAAGCCCGTTTATAAACATAAACGCGAACGCCGGCGCGCTCCCCGCTATGCCCGTAAACGCGGGGAAGTCCTTTTCGGGGAGGTCGAAAACCTCTCCCGCCGGGCCGAAAATCCGCTCCCTTGCCGCGCCGAAAACCGCGTCCGGCACAAGCTCGTTGCGGCAGAGCGCCGTGGCGGACGCGCCGTAAAGCGCGTTAATATTCGGCATAGCGCGGATTATGGGCATTTTGCCGAGAAGAAGCTCAAGCTCCGACAGCGTAAGCCCCGCCGCCACGGACACGGCCGCGGTTCCGCTTTCAATAAAGCCCCGTATTTCCGGCAGGACTTCGCGGCATATATTCGGCTTCAGCGCGACGACCAGAAAATCCGCGCCACGGAGCAAGTCGCCATAGCCCGCTGACAGAGCCGCGCCTGTTTCCTCCGCGAGCCGTTTGGCCGCTTCCGCGTTTTTATCGTAAACAAGGGCTTCGCAGCCCGCCGCCGAGACGGCCCTGACGAGCGCCCCGCCCATATTGCCCGCTCCCAGAAAAGAAATCCTCATAAGCCAAGCCCTCCTGATGTATATAGCAATTTTCAAAATCGTGGACTGCCGACGTTCGCGAAAAACGGCTTAAAGCCGCCGATTTTCCGCTCCGCGCCAGTCAACGTTTTGTAAAATTGCTATGTTTATTCGCCTTGCGTCAAAACGCGGATCCAGGTAAACCTGTTCACCTTAAAACACGCCACGAAGGATTTCAGCACCTGGTCGCATTTTAGGAAGCAGAACACGACGACAGGCGGCATATGGAAAATAAACGCCGCCGCGTAGGACAGCGGTATAACGACGAGCCAGACGAAAATCATATCGGTTATGAGCACGAACCCCGCGTCTCCGCCGCCGCGCACTATCCCCACCATACAGGACATATGGTAGGCTATGCCTACGGTAATAACCGCCAGCGCGCCCAGAAACTCCCTCGCGAGGCCGCGCGCCGCGTCCGAGACATTATAAAAGCTCAGCATAACGTCCCGCAGGGCGAAAATCAGAAGCCCCGTGGCGACGCCCAGAATAATATACATAATCTGGAAAGTGACGGCGTACTCCTTGACCTCCCGTATTTTGCGCTCGCCGATGGTTTTGCCGACTATGACCGCCGTGGCGGAGGAAGAGCCGAACACCACGACCGACAAAACCTGCATAAGCGCGGCGGCTATGGAGTTGGCCGCCACGACCGCCGTGTCCATACGCCCGAGAATGGCCGTCTGCGCCCACTGGCCCAGCGCCCAGAAAAAGCCGGCCATAAACATCGGCGCGCCCACGCGGACGAAGTGGCGGAAGCTCTGTTTATCACCCTTAAGGATTTCCGCCGGTTTACACTTCAGATGCTTGTCAAACACGAATAAATATACCAGGACTATCGAAAACTCTATTACCCGCGAAATCACCGTGGCCAGAGCCGCGCCCGACGCGCCCATTTTGGGGAAGCCGAGGTTGCCGAAGATAAGCAGCCAGTTCAGGATAAGGTTTGAAACGAAGCTTACGCCGCTTATAAGTATGCTTATATTCACTATTTCCACGCTGCGGAAGGCGTAAAGCAGAATATAAGTCACGGAGAAAAACGTGTAGGCGAACCCGCTTATGCGCAGATAGTCCACCCCGGCCGCGATTGTCTCCGGTTTGTCGGTAAAAATTGAAAGCACTTGCGCCGGCCAGAAAAACACGACGAGGTTGGAGATAAGCGCCAGGCTCACCGTCAGCGTCAGCGCGGCGTTAATTACTTTCTTTATGGGCATAAGCTCCCGCCGGCCCCAGTATTGCGACGAAATGGCCACAATCGCGTCGCCTCCGCCGAAAACCACCATCGTCAGCAGAAAAAGGATTTGATTGGCGATTGTCGCCCCGGCGAGCGTGTTTTCGCTGTAGATGCCGAGCATAAGGTTGTCGGTAAGGTTGACCCCTTGAGAAATCACGTTCTGCGCCGCTATGATGAGCGTCAGGCGCAGGTAGGTGCGGTAGAATTGTTTGTCCTTTACGAACATTTCGGTCACGCTTTCATTATGTATGAATAGTATATAAGTAAGTTCGGCGGAAGCCAAACCGTCCGCGCAAGCGTACCAGGGCGATTCCGCGTTTTACTCGCAAAATCGGAGATGGAAATTTCGGGCTTCGGCGCGTTTTTAACGAACGAAGCCGCTTGCGCAAACCGGAATTGCCAATGTAAAAAGGAATTGCTATAAAGCCGCGGTTTTCGCCTTAATTTAAGGAGGGTCGCAATGCTCCCTTTTAATAATTTCAGCAATTCAAACGCCCGCGCCGGCGCCGGGCCCGCGCAGTTTTCCGGGGGGCGCCCGGCCTTCGGGCCGCAGAACGGGCCGTTTCCGGGGGGCGCGCCGCCCGGGCAGCAACCGCTAAACCGGGGCGACAGGCCGCCTCAGCCGGGCCTGCCTCAAGCGGCGCGGCAGGGTCCGGCCAATCACAACCGCGCGCCTCAGCAGCCGCAGGGTCAGCCCTTCGGAAGGGGGCAGCCCCCTCAGAACCGAGGGCAAAACCCGCAATTCAGCCAGCCGCAAGCGCCGCAATTCAGCCAGCCGCAAGCCTCCGGCCAAAACGCGGGCTTCGGGCCGGGCCGGGGAGCGACGCCGCAAAACCCGCAATTCAGCCAGCCGCAAGCCTCCGGCCAGCCGCGGGATTCCCGCGCGGACGGCGTTTTCTTTGAGGAAGCCGACCCGCGCGTCCTGGCTAAATACGGCGGCGGCTCCGGAACCCCTTATCCGGGTCAGCAGAATCCGGCGGCTCCGGCAATGCCGCAAAGGCCGTCGGCCGGCCCGGACGAGGCAAACCCGGCCCAGGCCGCGGATCCACCGGGCGGCGGCGCTATCTCCGGCGGAGCGTTTTATATGGCCTCCGCCGCGCCGGGCCTGCCCGACCGGCTGGTGGCGCTCGCCCAAAACGAGCGAAACGCCCGCGCTTACTATGAAAAGCTGGCCCCGCTCGCGCCGGACGGCGAAAAACGGGCGCGGATAGCCCAAATAGGCTCCCGGAGCGGCAAGCGGCGGGAAGCCTTTGAAAAGGTGGCGCGGGCCTTCTCCGAGAGTCCTGTCGTCATAACGGAGGCGGAGACCGAAAACGTCCGGCGGTTTGCCGCCGGGGCGCGGTTCGCCGTTTCGGAAGAAATACCGCTCATCGCCGAGCTTTACGAGCTTTGCGAATCCGCCCTGCTTTCCCAGGAACACAGGGAAACCTTCAAAACAGCGTTGCTTGGCAAGCTGTGCGACCTGCTCGCCTTAAACAGCGTCATTTCTTAAAAATAAACCCTCCCAAACGCTCTTCGGGAGGGTTTTCTGAATTTCAATCGCTTTTATCCGGGCCGAATTTCGGCTCGCCCAAGCCCACGACATCGATTTTCCGCACAGGCACGCGCACACCCTTATTCGCGCCGAATTCCACCATAAAAGCGCCTTCGCCCACATCGACGATTTTGCCGTAAAGCCCGCCGGTCGTCAGGACGCCGTCTCCGGCTTTCAGCGCGGCCTGCATTTCCTTGCGCTCTTTTTCCGCCTTGCGCTGAGGCCGGAGGAAAATAAAATAAGCCGCCGCTATAAAAGCCGCGTAAATCAGTAAAGTGACTATCGGCGCGCCGCCAAACCCGCCCGTCGAGGCCGTTTGCCCGTCCTGCGCGGGCGCGGCGACCGCCGCCGCGGTCTGGGCGGGGACCGTCCCTATAGGCTGGCCGCCGACGATGACCGAAGAAGACGCGTCGCCGCCAGCCGCCGTTTCGTCGAGCAGAATCAAATAGTCGTTGATAAAAATCAGCCTCTCAGAATTCATCGGTTATAGCAATTTTGCCCGGTGTTTTCAGTTGTCTAAAGCAAGCTTAGACAACTGAAAGCCCCCTTCTTGAAAATTGCCGTAAAAAAATATTATTTTTATTGTAACACCTCCGCCAGGTAATGTCAACAGTTTATAGCAATTTTGAAAATTGCTATATTTCGGCTTCCCCCGCTTTCAAAAAACTTTAGACTTTCTTTATAGTTTCTTTAGCCTCCGCCTTGTTATGATTGAGCTGTAGTACGGCGGGGGAAACGAGCCGCCGAGCGGGAAAAATACGCAAGCGGAAAGGAGGTTGAAGGATGGAAAAATTAAACTCACGGTTTTTTAGTGAATTTTCGCCGGAAGCGCTTAAAAACGGGTTCAGCAATGTTTTCAGCGACTGGCGGCTGGCCCGGAAATTCGGGAAAATCACGAAAATCATTTTGCGAGCGGGGTTTATTGTGGACGGGATAGCCTTCGAGTACGACAGGACGTTCCGCACGAAAAACCACGGGGGCGAAGGCGGCGGCGAGCGGGTTTTTGAGCTTAAAGACAACGAATACGTCAAAAGAATCGAAGTCTCCACGGGCGCGTACAAGTACTCTCCCGTGCGCGCCGTGTGCAAAATCAGCTTCACGACAAACGCGGGCAGAGTCTTTTCAGGCGGAGAGGCGCGGGAGTGTTCCGGCATACGCGCGGAGGTCTTTGAAGCCGGCAAGGGGGAGCAGATTTTCGCCCTGGCGGGGACGTTCGGAGCGTATCTCGCTTCAATCGAAGGGGTTTACGTCAAGCCTGAACCTCAAACATAGGCCCGGCTGACGGGCAAGAAGGGAGAAATGAACATTGGATTCAACGGATTACAGTATGAGGATTGAAGACGGCGCTATTTTTGTAACAAGCGGCAAGCAGCAGGAGAAATACACGCTTCAGGAAAGGCCTTCGGCGAAAAGCATCGCCGTTCGCGGGGAGAAGCAGAATATTCTCGGAGAAATCAACCTTGAGAAGATGCTTAACAATCTTGACCTCTCCGTCGATTTGCTGCAGGTGGCTTATAACGCCGTAAACGGCATGAAAGGCCTGCAGAAGGGCGTGAGCAACCTGCAGATGCGTCTGGCCGACACGCTTATTTTAAGCGGCGCCACGGTGCAGAAATTCGGCTATAAAACGGACGACGTAATATATAACTTTATCGACGCTTACAACCTTCTCCTGTCGAGCGAGGAGGAGGAAGCGCTTGAAATCCTGGGCGATATAAGGGACGAGGCGAGCGCGATGAGGGAGGACGCGGAAAAGCTCGGCAATAAGTTTCAGAGCATAGCGGACGACACGGAAAAAGTCCTTAACGCCACAATCGACCAGAACACGGAGAACTACGAGAAGCGCGAATCGGTAATTGAGGACTCCAACCGGATGAAGGCGGAGGAGGCGGCGCTTAACGCTCTTAAAGATAATCTGAGCGCCCGCCTGAAGGAGCTTAACGCCGAATACTCGAAGCTCCAGAAGCAGCAGGAGAAGCAGGAGGAACGCGCCTTCGCGCTTCAGCTGACGGGGGCTATTCTGGGCGCGCTCGGAATGGGCGTTCAGACGGCAATGGAAGTCGGCGGCGTCGGAGGCGGCGCTCCCGCCGCCTCCGCGTCGGCGCAAAGCGCGCAGGCCAGCCTTGACGCGAAAAAGAAGGAACGGGAAACGCTCGAGGGAGAATTGAAGGAAATCAACGAAAAACTCTCGGACCTGGAAGCTAAGCTCTCGGACGAAAAAGAACAGGAAAAGCGGGACAAGCTCAAGGCCGAGCGCGAGAAGTTACTGAAACAAAAAGACGACAAAAACGATAAGCTGAAAACCGTCAAAACGGAATACGAGGCTCTGGCCAACTCGGTTAAGGAACTTGGCTCGAGCTTCGAGAAAACGGGGGAGGCGCTCAGCGAGTCCGCCCAAAGCTATAACGCCCGCCTTGACGAAATATTCAAAATCAAAACGGAAATTGCGGATAAAGAGCGCGAAAACCTGGTTAAACTGGCGGAATACGCGGTGAAAATATCAAACGCCGTAATAACGAAGGATTCCCTCGACACGGCGATTTCCTCTCTCGTCACCGCGATAGGCTGCCTGCGGCAGGTTGTGAGCCACATAAAAGATATGGTCGCGTTCTGGAAATCCATAGAGACCTGCTGCGAGACGCTGGCCGGGAACAAAACTATCGAAAGCGTGACCCGCGTGGAGGAGAAATTCAAGGGCAAGGAGGACGAGGTTTCGCTTGAAAAACGCACGCGGCCCTACAAAGAAGCGGCGTTCGTCCGCCCGTACTTCACTTATTTGGTGCGCTGGGCCGCCCTTCACGAAATCTGCGCGGAGTATACGGCGGCGCTTTCAAAAACAAAAGTAAGGCTGAACGAGAGCATAGCCGCGCCGGAAAAAACCCGCGAGGAGCACTGGAAAGACGCTTCAACCCTTGCGGAGGGGCTTTCCGCGAAGATAACGGAAATGCGGAAAGCGACCGCTTAAGGAGGGGGCTTTGGTTTGTCTGGGGTGTTTCAGGCAAACCAAAACACCGGGCAAGAAGGGGGCTTTACGTTGTCTGAAGCCCTTTAGACGACGTAAAACACCGAGCAGCTTAATTCAAGGAGGGGTAAAATGAGCGTATTTACGGAGCATTTAAGCGCGTGTTCTAAAATGGTGAAAGCCGCCGGGGTTATTGCCGCCCCGGCGGCGCCGAAGGCGATGAGTCTTTCTGCGGCGCCAAAGGCGATGAGTTTTTCCACGGCGACGAAAGCCATGAGTTTTTCCGCCGAGCCGGCGGCTTTAAGAGTTTCCGCTTCAGCGGCGGAAAAGCCCCAGCAAGGTCGCCTTAAGGCCGAGCTTGCCGGGATAATAAGCGAACTTAAAGCCGAAGCGGAGGAAAAATGCCGCGAATGTAAGGCGGAGCTTAAAATTCTCGAAGCGGAGCGCGGCGAAACGATGGACGAAAAAGCCGCGGCGGGCGACGCGATCGACGGCGACAAGCGGGAAATGTCGAACGTCGAGGCGGAATACGCGGGCAAACTGGCGGAGATTGAAAAAATTCAAGCCCAGACGGCCGCTGACGGCAATAAGCTGGAGGAGCTGCGCCGGAAAATTGAGAACGCCAGGAAAAAGAAACGCGACATGGAGAAATGGTGCTGGGTGCCCGGATACGGGCTGTATCTGGCTATTGACTGCGCGACCGACGACGACGTGAAGCATTATGACTCAATCTCGCGGGATATGGCCAGGCGCCGGCAGCAGATGGACAGGCTGAACGAAGAGATTAAGCGGCTTGAGCCGAGGCTGCGCGGCTGCGAAATTGAAAAGCTGTTTTTACTCGCGGAAATTAAATACTGGTCGGCGGAGCTTGAGGAAATTATAGGGCGCCTCAACGATTTAAACCAAGAGCTTGTGCAATGGATGGGGCTGTGGAGCTATTACGAGGATACGTACGCGCGGCTTGACGCCGGGCGCGCCACTCCGGAGGAAATACAGAGACAGCTCCTCTCGATGAGCGAGGAACTGGCGAAAATAGCCTGACAAAGGAGGAATACGCAATGCTTGACTCAAGAGACGTCAAGGAGCTTCACCCGTGCCTGCAGAGGGCGGCGGCGGAGCTTATAAGGCGGCTGAAGGAGGAGGGGCGCCCGGCGCTTATCACCTCCACCTACCGCGATTTTGAGAAACAGAACGCGCTCTACGCGCAGGGGCGCACCGCGCCGGGCAAAAAGGTGACGAACGCGCAGGGCGGCTTCAGCAACCATAATTTCCGCGTCGCTTTTGATATTTGTAAAAACGTCAAGGGAGCGGAGTTTTCCGACGCGGAGTTTTTTAAGAGGGCGGGAGCGGTCTGGGAGGAAATGGGCGGCGTCTGGGGCGGTAATTTCAAAGGCTTCACCGATATGCCGCACTTTGAGTACACCGGCGGGCTGACCACTGCGGATATGCGCGGCGGGAGGAAGCTGGCGGAGGACGCGAAAATGAAGTGGGAGAAGTAAAGGAGGAAGCAGACGACCGTCGAGTGGATTTTATTGTCAATGACCGCCGAGCCTCAAGCCTGTAAGCTTTATAAAACCGGAGGGGGGATCCGCAATGTGCGAATGCTTACCATAAATAACGCGATTCATAAGGTTTATCTAAAAGATGGCCCTGAAAAGACTTGCTCCGTCTGCGGGGTTACCGCGAGGAATGTGACCGGCCGCGCGGCGTGGCTGACGGAAACTTATGCCGGAGGCTATCCCTCATATGACGGCCTGGCGCGGCTTAAAGGAACTGACGGCGAAGACGGCAGCTCGGACGAGGAATACTTTGACGACGGTCCGGCGCGGAGCGCGTGCGGCGGGGAATATTCCTGCGTTATACCGCTATGCCCAAAGTGCGGCAACCCTGAAAACATCAGAGCGCCGCTAAGAAGGGGGCTTCGGTTTGTCTAAATCCTTTTAGACAAACCGAAACACCGAGCTAATCCGGCCGCCGGAACGAAAGTGCGCCTGACCAGCTTCAGAATAAAGGCGGGCTCTTGAGAACGCCGGCTAATACTTAATCTCAGATTAAAAAGGAGACAAACGAGCGCAGCCGAACGCCAGAGGGCGCGAGGCGTTTTAAGCGAAGTTTGACGACTATTTTAACCGGGATTAGTATAAATTGACCAAAGGAGGAGCCAATGACCGTTGACGCCTACATCAACAGCCTTATCTACGACCCGCGCTCCGTCCTTGCCGACCGCTCCCCCGTCCCCTCCTGCAAAAAGGAGGAGGGGGAGCTGCGGGACGACGGCACGTTTCTGGTGACGAAAAAGAAGCTATGCACAGTGAACGGAAGCACCTCCGAGCTGACGTATATAGATTCGCTCGCGACGCGGCTTTATCCGGGGTGCTTGCTTTTGTGCAACAACAACCTTGTCGGGAATGTGCCGAGCGTCGTCAACCTGCCGACGAAGCCCGTTAATTTCAGCATCGACCTTCCCGGCGGAAACGGCAAGCTCACCGCGGAGTCTCTGGGCAAGGGCGCGGTTGAAAACGCGGTGGAGCAAAAAATAGCGGAGTGGCGCAAGACGAACAAAAGCGGCAACATCGCCTCCAAAGTGCGCTATAACGTCTATGAAGTTAAAAGCAGGCATAAACTCGAGGCTGACCTCGGTTTCAAGCTTGAGGCGGCGAATCAGAGCTTTAATATCGACTTCGGGATGATTGAAAAGTCGCAAAGCCGGGAGTGGATTCTCAAATACGAGCAGATTTACTACAACGTGACGCTTGACGGCTTCGTCAAGCCCAGCGACATTATCGCCGACAGCGTGACCTCCGCCGACCTTATAGTAAGCGGAGTGGACGACGACAACCCCCTGGGGGTAATAAACAACGTCAATTACGGGCGCATCGTCTACGTTCATTTCAAAACGGAGGACGCGGCGTTTGACGTCAAGGGCAGAATCGGGCTTGTTATAGGCGGGTCGGGCGCGGGCGCGAGCGCCGGCGCGAAAGCCGAGCTGGACAATATGAGCGGCAAGGTATCCGCCGACGTTTTCGTATACGGCGGGGGCACCTCCTCTTTCGCGGGCGCGCCGCAGATTCGCCTTGACACGGTCGCGGATTTTATAGCGCGCGGGTATAACTTCGACGCGGGGCAGGTGGCCGCGCCCATAGGCTACAGCGTGGCGTTTATAAAAAACGGCGGGCAGGACCTGGCGGTTATAAACAGCTCCACAACCTATATTGAGTCCGAGACGAAAAGCTACGGCAGGGCGCGGCTGATAATCGAGCACAAGGGCGCGTTCATAAACGTATTCAATATCACCTGGAACGAGGTTTCCTACCCGGAGGAGGGCGGAGGACCCATAAGCGCGCCGAAAAGCTGGGAGCGGAACGGCAAGCGCTCCTTTATGGGCCATAAGTTCGAGCTGACCTTCGGGGGGAACGCGAGGGATATACGCGTGCATTCGGCGGGGCTGACCGGGCTTATATGGGACAAAACCCGGGACAACTTCAGCCAGAGCTACGAAACGCCGCCCGCCGCGGAAATGCGCCTGGTAATAAGCGGCTTGCCGCTTCGGCAGCGCGCGGAAATGAAATATTAATACTACAGGAGTGATAAAAATGGGCGTATTGGGAAATTTTCAGTATATAAATCAGAAAGGGCCAAACGACTGCTGGCTGGCCTGCGCGGCAATGATTGAGACTTTCAGGCGTAAGAAGGATACCAAAGGTTCATATAGTGCCGTCAAGCTTGACGTCGGAAATGTATATGATGACCTGCTCGGAATATACAATTCAAATAAGAAACACCCCTATAGCGCAAACAGTGTACCGCAGGAGAGCGCCTCTGTCTTCCTTATAGATTACTGCGGGTATCCCGGGGAAAAGATGGGCACTGACGGCTGGGCCATCCCGACTTTTGAAGAAATTAAAGAACAGATTGACAAGAAAGAGCGGCTATTTCTGTGCTTTGTAGACTCGGCCCCGCCCCAAAAAGCTTCCGACAACGCAGCGGGGCGTTATAAAGCTAATCGTAAAGGCGACAACGGGCATTGGATTATAATCTGCGGTTATGATGAAGCGTTCCGCGCCCAATATATTTACGTGGCGGACCCGGACCAAGGCGGTACGAAATGTATGCCATATAATTTCACAGAATACAGAGACAAGAATAATAGCGTTATGTACTGGTGGAGCACAACCTACTGTGACTATAAATGACTTCCCCAAAAAGAATGAAATATTAAAAATATTACAGGAGTGATAAAATGGCTAAATTAGAAAGATTTCAGCACACG
The DNA here is from genome assembly GCA_031287685.1 of Clostridiales bacterium. Lineage (GTDB taxonomy): Bacteria > Bacillota > Clostridia > Lachnospirales > WQUN01 > JAITSQ01. Next base: position 37,778 of record JAITSQ010000021.1, read on the forward strand.
AAGCAACGACAAGAAAAGGACTGCTGGCTGGCCTGCGCGGCAATGCTTGAGGCTTACAGGCTTGAGATAAACCGTACCGACGATTTTTCAGCTGCCCCCAGCGCTATATATAACGATCTTCTCACAGCATACCTTGACGAGAATCGTGAGATTAGTGAAGCGGCTATCCCGCAGGGTAACCCGTTTGGCTTCCTTATTAATTGTTTCGGTTATTCCAAGGAGACGGTGGAGGTTTGCGACTACGCTATCCCGACCTTTGAGCAAATTAAAGCGCCTATTGACGCAGGGTTTCCATTACTGTGTTTTGTAGAAAGGGGTGCGCCCGGAAACGGATTCGACAAAGACGAGGGGCGTTATTTCCCTTGCGTAGGCGATGACGGGCATGCGATTATAATCTGCGGTTATGACGAAACAGGCGGCAGCCGGAATATTCTCGTGGCGGATCCGGCCCTAGACGGAATAACAACTATTCCATACAGCCCGACAGAGTATTGCGAGGAAAAGTATGTCGATAGATTATACTGGTGGGCTACAATTCTGAAAGAGTTTTAACTGACTTCCCCCAAAAGGAGGGCTAATGACCATTTCCCTTGAACAGGGCACCCGTCGCTTTTAAAAATATTATAGGAGTGATAATAATGACATTGGAAAGATTTCAGCACGTGAAGCAAAAACAGGACAACGACAGCTGGCTGGCCTGCGCGGCAATGCTTGAGGTTTACAGGCGTGAGAGAACCCGTACCGGTACCGACGATTTTTCGACTGACCCCAGCGGGGTATATAACGAGTTGCGCGCAACATACCTTCACGAGAATCGTGGGATTGATGAAGCGGCTCTCCCGCAGGGTAACACGTTTGATTTCCTTATTAATCGTTTCGAGTGTCCAAATTATAAGATAGTCATTTACAAATGGGCTATCCCGACCTTTGAGCAAATTAAATCACGGATTGACATGGGGTTTCCGTTTGTGTGTTTTGTAAAAGGCGTTGCTCCGCCAACCGAATTCGAGACTGAAGAGAAGCGTTATAACTATTGTCAGGGCGACGATGGGCATTCTGTTATAATCTGCGGTTATGATGAAGAGGCCGACGGCGGCGTCCGGAAAATTTGCGTGTCGGACCCGAAGCCTGACATAGCCGAGACGACAATTATTCCATATCATCAGACACAGTATCGCGACGGACTATACTGGTGGTTCACATTTGCTGAAAACATTTGATCGACCTGACTTCCCCCAAAGGAGGGCTAATGACCATTCCCTTGAACAGGGCGGCCCGTAGCTTTTAAAAATATTATAGGAGTGATAATAATGAAGACATTGGAAAGATTTCAGCACGTGGGGCAACGACAAGCTAACGACTGCTGGCTGGCCTGCGCGGCAATGCTTGAGGCTTACAGGCGGGAGAGAAACAATAACAGCGGTAATGCACATTCCGTCGACGCTATATATAACGAGCAGATGCGCAGATTATACCTTGTCGAGAATCGTGGGATTAATGAAGCGGCTCTCCCGCCGGGTGACACGATTGACTTCCTTATTAATTGTTTCGGGTATTCCCTGGAGACGGTGGACGTTTGCGAATACGCTATCCCGACCTTTGAGCAAATTAAAGAGGCTATTGACGAAGGGTATCCACTTCTGTGTTTTGTAAAAAGGGGTGCGCCCGAAAGCGTATTCGACTATGACGAGAGGCGTTTTTTCCGTCGCGAAGGCAGAGGCGGGCAGGGGATTATAATCTGCGGTTATGACGAAACAGGCGGCGGCGAGAATATTCTCGTGGCGGACCCGGCCCTAGAAGGAATAACAACTATTCCATATAGCCCGACAAAGTATGTCGAGGGAATATACTGGTGGGCTACAGTTCTGAAAAAGTTTGACTGACTTCCCCAAAGGAGGACTATATGACCATATCCCTTGAACAGACCAGCCTGTCGCTTTTGAACGGCCCGTCGCTTTTGATCAGGCTCAACGGGCGGCTCGACTCAAAAACCGCCCCGCGGCTTGAGGAGGCGTTCGCCGGCGTGCCGAAGTTCGCCGAATTGACGCTTGAGCTGTCCGAGCTTGACTATATATCGAGCGCGGGCCTGCGCGTCCTGCTCATAATGCATAAAGGCGCGCGCGGCCTCGGGGCGCGGATGAAGCTGCGCGGCGTCGGCGAAGCCGTTATGGAGGTGCTTGAGGCGGCGGGCTTTACGGAATATCTCGACGTCAAAAGGTTCAAGGCCGCTCCCCGGAGGGGCGCCGGCTGATGACGGAGCGGATAACCGTCTCCGCGGATAAGGAGAACGCGGAGACGCTCCTGGACTGGATTGACGAAAAAATGGCGGCGGCGGGCTTCGGCTCCCGGGCGCGGCGCGAGATGCGCCTTGCTTCCGAGGAAGTGTTCGTAAACATCTCCGAACACTCAGTCAAGCGCGGAAGCCGCGCCGTGACGGTGCTCTGCGGCTTCGGCGTGGAGGAGCTTTCGCTGACCTTCATAGACGACGGCGGGGCGTACAACCCGCTTGAACGCCCCGCCCCGGACATAACCCTGCCGCTGGAGCAGCGCGAAATAGGCGGGTTGGGGGTTTTCCTCGTGAAGAAGTTCACCGACCGCGCGGAATACCGCCGCGAAACCGGGCTAAACTACCTCGCGATATTTAAGAATAAAAAGGCGGGGGATTCGTGAAACGCTTACGTTTCAACATAAAGGCGAAATTCACCTGCGCGTCGATCCTGCTGGCGGCGGCTCTTTTCGCGGGGCTGACCGCCGTGTCTTATATATGCTACAAAAACTCAATGGTTCGCAAGGACGAGGAGATAATAAGGTCGCTCGTCCGCACGGCCGCCGCGCTCGTGCCCGCCGGAGACGTGAGCCGGTATCTTGAGACGCTTCGGAAAGACGAAGGCTACGACCGCCTGCGCGAACAGTTCCAAATTCTTCAGCGGGAGAACGGCCTGGAATTTTTATACAGCTACAGGCCCGACGCGGGCGGGTTTACCACGTTCGTCGAGGGCGGGAGCGAGGATTCGCCGTTTTACGGAGATTTGGGGGCGTGGTTCGGAACGGAGGATTATTCCGTGGAGGATATAGCCCTCGCCAACCGGCTTTTCAGGGGGAAATCGGACGAAGCCGTCATAGTAACCCGGTCAAAATACGGTTATTTAGTGTCGGCGCTGGAGGTCGTGCGGGACGGCGCGGGCGAGCCGGTCGTCATAGTCGGCGCGGATATGTCGATGGATAAAATACAAGCGGAGCTGTCGCGTTATCTGTGGGTTGTGCTTGAGCTGGCGTTCGGCATAATCGGAGCGTTCGTTACGGCCTACCTCTCGCTTCTGCGGGAGAATATAATAGACCCGCTGCAGCAGCTCGTCAACAGCGCGGTGAAATTCGTGGATTCAAAGGGGACGGAGGAGCGGCTTCGGGGAATTAAAGTGCGCGTGCGCACGGGAGATGAAATCGAGGATTTGGCTCGGGCGTTTAATAAAATGACCGACGACATAATACACTACATCGCGGAAATAGAGAGCTCCACGCGGGAGCGGGAGCGGACGGCCACGGAGCTGCGCGTGGCGGCGCTTATTCAGGAGGGTATGCTTCCGAGAGACTTTTCTTTCTGCGGATGGAGCGAGTTTGAGGTATTCGCCTCAACGAGGGCGGCCCAAGACGTAGGAGGGGATTTTTACGACGTTTTCACGCTTGGGCTGGACAAGCTGTGCGTAGTGGTGGGCGACGTTTCGGGGAAAGGCGTGCCCGCCGCGCTGTTTATGGCTATGGCGAAAGCGACTGTGCGCGACCGCGCGTGGGAGGGCGCGAACGCGGGGGAAATTCTGAGAGAGGCGAACGACGCCCTTTGCCGCGGCAACGAGCAGGGTATGTTCGTGACCGTGCACATAAGCCTGCTCAACCTGCGCACGGGGGAGCTTGAATGGAGCGACGCCGGGCATATCCCCCCGATTCTTATAAGCGGGGGAAGGGCGGAGCCGCTCGCGGGGAAAAAAGGCTTCGTCGCGGGGTGCGAGGAGGGGTATAAATATGTGTCGAACCGCGCGAAAATGAGCCCTGGGGACGTGCTGTACGTTTACACGGACGGCGTGAGCGAAGCGGCGAACGAACGGCTGGAGATGTACGGCGGGAAAAGGCTCCGGGAAACGCTGGCGCGTCTTGGGCGCAGGCTTAAACCGCCGGAACCGCGGGAAATCTGCGAAGCCGTAACGGCGGACGTTGACCGGTTCGCGGAGGGCTGCCCGCAGTTTGACGATATAACTATGCTCGCGCTTCTGTATAAGGGTTCGGCGACATAAACCAAGGCGGCGGAGAAGTTCTTTACTGCGCGGCCTTGGTTTATTTTTCAAGTAAGGATGGGGCTTTTTGGCGCGGCTTCAAGCGCAAAAAAACAACAGGGCAAGGAGGGGGATTGAGGTCGTCTAAATCTTTTTAGACAACCTCAAACACCGGGCAGCGCCAATCAAACATGTAATTGCTCTATAAGTCTCTTTTCTTAAAGTCGGTGTGAAGGAGGTGGTGCGCCTTCTCGCCATAAGGCTCACCCAAAAACTCCGCGTAGAGCGTCTGGATGTCGGGGTTCTGGTGAGACATCCGCAGGGGTTTGTCCTTATCCTCGCTGTAGAGCGCGGCGGCGCGCTTGCGGATAAGCTCGTAGTCGTTGTTGTGGTACGGCTGGCCGCCGCCGCCCACGCACCCGCCGGGGCAGGCCATAATCTCAATAGCGTGGTAAACGGCTTTTTTGTCGCGCACGTCCTCAAGCAGCTTGCGGGCGTTGCCAAGCCCGTTGGCTATGGCGATGGTCAGCTCCGTGCCGGCCACGTTCACAGTGGCCACGCGCACGCCGTCCATTCCGCGAAGCTCCTCGAAATCCACCTTGCCGGAGTCGTTCTTTGTGAGCCAGGCGTTGGCCGTGCGCACGGCGGCCTCTATAACGCCGCCGGTCGTGCCGAAGATCACGGACGCGCCCGTAGACTGGCCGAGCGGCGCGTCAAAATCCCCGTCGGGCAGGTCCGCGAAGGATATGCCCGCTTCGCGGATCATCGCCGCAAGCTCCCGCGTGGAAAGAACGTAGTCCACGTTTTTAATCTCGGAATTTTCGGCGAGCTCCTCGCGCTGAGCCTCGTATTTTTTGGCGAGGCAGGGCATTATGGAGACGACGACGATTTTCCTCGGGTCAACGCCGAGTTTTTCGGCCAGATAAGTCTTGGCCACCGCGCCGAACATCTCGTGCGGGGATTTGCAGGACGACGGAATGTCCAGAAGCTCCGGGAACTGGTGCTCAATAAACTTAACCCACGCCGGGCAGCAGCTCGTCAGAATAGGCAGGGGGCCGCCGTGCTGAAGCCTGTGAACAAGCTCGCTCGCCTCCTCCATTATGGTGAGGTCCGCGGCGAAATCCGTATCCATAACCTTGCTGAAACCGAGCCGGCGGAGCGCGGAAACCATTTTGCCCGTGACGCGGCTGCCCGCGTCCATTCCGAATTCCTCGCCAAGGGCCACGCGCACGGCGGGGGCGGTCTGGACGATTACGAATTTATCCGGGTCGGTGAGTTCTTTCCACACTTTGGGAACGTCGTTCACGAAAGTAAGCGCGCCCGTGGGGCAGACGGAGGCGCACTGGCCGCAGAAAGTGCAGGCGGTGTCGAGAATCGGGTTGTCGAAAGCGGTAGTCATAACCGTGTTGAAGCCGCGGTGAACGGCGGAATACACGCCCACGGTCTGGACTTCGTTGCACATAGTCTCGCACCGGCGGCAAAGTATGCACTTATTCGGGTCACGCACGAGAGAATAGCTCGAAGTGTCTTTGGCGTGCTTGGAGCGCGCGCCGCGGTAGCGGATTTCCCGCACGCCGAGGTCCGCGGCGAGGGTCTGCAAATCGCAGTGCTTGTTTTTCGCGCAGACAAGGCAGTCGCTGGGGTGATTCGACAGGAGCAGCTCCACCATCGTGCGGCGGGCGGAAATGGCCCTGGGGGTGTTGGTGACGACGGACATACCCTCCGCGCAGCCCGTGGAGCAGGCCGGGGCAAGGGCGCGGCGGCCCGCCACCTCCACCATACAGACGCGGCAGGTGCCCGCTTTGTTGACCATATTTATGTCGTGCAAATCTAAATGGCAAAGCGTGGGTATATTTACGCCCGCTTTTTTCGCGGCGTCAAGGATGGTAGCGCCCGGCTCCACTTCCACGTTTATATTGTTTATGGTAAGATTTATCACTTGTTTTGCCTCCTTTACACTCTCTCAATTGCCTGTTTGGGGCATTTATTGAAGCACACGCCGCATTTTACGCACTTCGCCGGGTCTATACTGTGCAACGACTTAAGCGAGCCGCTTATGGCGTTAACCGGGCAGTTTTTGGCGCAGATTGTACAGCCGATGCACTTATCGGTGACTTTGTAGGTGAGCATACTGGTGCATTTCCCCGCGGTGCATTTTTTGTCCCGCACGTGCGCGATGTATTCGTCCCAGAAATATTTCATCGTGGAAACGACAGGGTTCGGCGCGGTCTGCCCAAGGGCGCACAGCGACGAATCCTGTATGGCGGCGGAAAGGTCCTTAAGCTCGGTCAGGTCGTCCTCCGTGCCTTGGCCGGAGGTGATTTTCTCCAGAATCTCCAGGAGGCGGCGGTTGCCGATACGGCAGGGGGTGCATTTTCCGCAGGATTCCTCCACCGTAAACTCAAGATAATATTTGGCGATATTCACCATACAGTCCGTTTCGTCCATTACAATCATACCGCCGCTGCCCATCATCGAGCCGACGGACTGAAGCGAGTCATAATCTATGGCGAGGTCGAGCAGCTCGGCGGGGATGCAGCCGCCGGACGGGCCGCCCGTCTGCACGGCCTTAAACCGCTTGCCGCCGCGCACTCCGCCGCCGACTTTATAGATGATGTCGCGCAGCTTTATGCCCATAGGCACTTCCACAAGGCCCACGTTGTTTATTTGCCCCGCGAGGGCGAAAACCTTGGTACCCGGGGATTTCTCCGTGCCGATGGATTTAAACCAGTCCGCGCCTTTGAGGATAATCGGCGGGATATTGGCCCAGGTCTCCACGTTGTTGACGTTGCTGGGTTTGTGCCACAGGCCGGCTTGAGCGGGGAAGGGCGGCTTCATACGCGGCTCGCCGCGCATGCCCTGGACGGAGTTCATAAGCGCGGTTTCCTCCCCGCAGACGAACGCGCCCGCGCCAAGGCTCAGGCTTATATGGAAGCTGAAGCCGCTTCCGAGAATATCGTCGCCGAGCAGGCCGTATTCCTCGGCCTGACGGATGGCTATGCGGAGGCGCTCAACCGCCAGCGGGTATTCCGCGCGGATATATATAACGCCTTCGTCCGCGCCTATGGCGTAGCCGCAGATGGCCATGGCCTCAAGCACGCTGTGCGGGTCGCCCTCAAGGATTGAGCGGTCCATAAACGCGCCGGGGTCGCCCTCATCGGCGTTGCAGATTACGTATTTTTTATCGCCTTGGCTCTTATAGGCCATTTCCCACTTAAAGCCCGTGGACACGCCCGCGCCGCCGCGCCCGCGCAGGCCGGAGGCTTTGACGGCGCTTATAACGTCCTCCCGGCTTATTTCGGTCAGACATTTGCCCAGGGCTTCGTAGCCCGAAACGGAGATATAATCGTCGATTTCCTCCGGGTTGATGAGGCCGCAGTTGCGCAGGGCGATACGGAGCTGGCTGTGATAGAAGGGAATCTCCCTGTGCTCCGCCACTGTCTCTTTGCTTTCGGGGTTTTTGTAAAGTATATCCGGCACGGTGCGCCCTTTTATGACGTGCTCGGAGATTATGCGGGAAACGTCCGCCGGTTTTACCTGAACATAAAACACGTTGTCCGGGTAAATCTTGACAATCGGGCCTTGCTCGCAGAATCCGAAACAGCCGGTCTTTATGACCTGAACTTCGTTGGAGAGGGAGTTGGCCGAAAGCTCTTTCTCAAAAACGTCAAAAATCTCGCCCGAGCTGGAGGACATACAGCCCGTGCCGCCGCAGACCAATATGTGCATTCTGAATTTACTCATTGTCTCGGAACCTCCTTGCCTATAATGGCGTTATCAAGCAGTATGCCCTGTTTTACGTGTTTATCTATGATTTCTTTGGCGCGCGCCGCGTCCACGTTGGCGTAACGGATAGGCTCCCGCCCGGGGGTGCGCACCTCTACCAGAGGCTCGGCGTAACAGAAGCCCAGGCAGCCCGTGGCCACCACGGAGACGTTATCAAGCCCGGCTTTGTCGATTTCGTCAAGAAGGGTTGACATAGTTACCCTGGCCCCCGCCGCTATCCCGCAAGTGGCCATGCCCACAGCCAGCACGACGCGGTCGGGGTTCTCCCCGGTGACGCGGATGTCCGTGCCGCCTTTGGACTGTTCCCTGATTTTCTTAAGCTCGTCGAGCGATTTTATTTTAGACATTAAGTTCTCCTCCTTCAGCGTTTTCCTCTCTAAGCGGGAAACGCGCAGATTTTGCGCCGGCTTTTTCGCGCCGCGAAAACAGCGGGAGCAAAATTCACAGTAATTATTTTACTTATGTTCGTTAAGGATTCCGTCCACATCGGCCGGGGCGACGCGTCCGTAGACCTTTCCGTTGACGGAGACGACCGGGGCGAGCCCGCACGCGCCCACGCACCTTATCGAGTCAAGAGAATAGGCTTTATCGCCCGAAGTCTCCCCGACTTTGATGTTAAGACGCTTTTCAAACTCCTCGGCGATGCCCTGGGCGCCGCGCACGAAGCAGGCCGTGCCGAGGCACACGCTGATTTTGCACCGGCCCTTCGGCTTGGTGTTGAAAAACGAGTAAAACGTGACCACGCCGTAAACCTTTGAAGCGGGGACTTTAAGCCGGTGGGCTATGTGGTTCTGAACCTCGGCGGGCAGCCACCCGCAGACGTCCTGCGCTTTGTGCAGAACGACGATGAGTTTACCCTCGAGAGTGTCCAGGCCGTCTATAAAGGCGTCAAGCTCCGAGAGTTGAGACGAAAATTCTGACATTTTTTAACCTCCTTAAAACTTGATGGGAAAACTAAGCGAAGCGGATTCGCTTACAAACTGTAACCTACATTATACACTAAAATCAACCGTCTGGATAGATGTTTTTTATAAAATATCCGGGGGGTTTCTTAATATTCGTCCTGAGCCTCAAGCTGGCGGCGCCGCTCGAGCTGATAGCGCTCGGAGGGGTCGTCCTGGCCGTCCGGGGCGGCGTTATCCGCGCCCTCAGGCTCGTCGGGCGTATAGCGCGGCTTGGCGTAACCGGAATCCCTCGAGAAATCAGGCTTGTACGGAGGCTCGGCGGCGGGGAAAAGCTCGTGGGCCAGCGGCCGGTAGGCGGGTTCTCCTTTCGGCTCGCCGCCGAAATTGATTTTTTGGGGGGATTCGGCGGCCTGGGGCGCGTCCCGCCCGGTTTCCGTAAGTTTATTCAAGAACTGCTCGATGCTGTCGACTTGGGCGTACACCTCGGAGAAGTCGTGCTTTTTGGCGCTTTCGGCGAACTCGGCGAGGAGGGCGCTGAACTTCCCCTCGAAGGAGCGGATTAAATCCCGCTGCTGGGTTATGGACTGCTGAAGCGCGCCGAGCTTGGCGTAGGCCTGGCGCTTGCGGTCCTCCGCCTCCACGCGCGCGCCGCGCTTGATTTCCTCCGCCGCCAGCTGCGCGCTTATTATGGCGTTTTTGATGGCGGAGTCCTTGTCCTTGTAGCTTCGGAGGACCTCCTCGAGGGAGCTGATGTAAGCGTCCACCTCGGCGGGGTCGTAACCGCGTTTCACGTAATTGAATTTGTTGGGCATGCTGTAACCTCCGGTAAAATTTTACAGCAATTTTCAAAATCGTGGACTGCCGACGTTCGCGAAAAACGGCTTAAAGCCGCCGATTTTCCGCTCCGCGCCAGTCAACGTTTTGTAAAATTGCTATAGTTGACTATGTACCCGATAATATATTATCATATAGTTTTACCATAGTACAAGCGTTTGAAAAAATAAAGGTCGAAAAAAGAAAAAAATCTGCGCGGAGGGCGGGGCGTATGGACGACGTTTTTTTTATGGAGGAGGCGTATAAATCGGCGCTTTTGGCGCGGGCGCTGGGGGAGGCGCCCATAGGCTGCGTCATAACCCTGAACGGGGAAATAATCGGCCGGGGGCACAACCTGCGCAACACGCGGAGGAACAGCCTGGCCCACGCGGAAATCATAGCGATAAACGAAGCCTGCGCCGCCGTGGGGGACTGGCGGCTTGAGGGCGCGGCCCTTTACGTCACGGTGGAGCCTTGCCCGATGTGCGCCGGGGCGATTATCCAAGCGCGGATTAAGCGGCTTGTTTTCGGCGCGCGCAATAAAAAAGCCGGGTGCGCCGGCTCGCTGGCGAACCTTATGAGCGGCGCGGGGTTTAACCACGAGGCGGAGGCGCTCGGCGGCGTGCTTGAGGAAAAGTGCGGGGAGCTTATGAGCGGCTTCTTCCGGGAGCTTCGGGAGAAGCGGAGGCAGGTCTAAAAAAACAAGGCCCCGGAGGGCCTTGTTTTTTTACTGGAACCAGTCTGGAGCTAATCTGAAACCAATACGAACTGCGGAATTACTTGCCGTCGCCGAACGAGAGGGTCAGCGCGCCGTTTTCGACTTTAACGGACACTTTGATGGTCGAGCCGCTTCCGGCGATGTCCGCCGGGAGAATCTCCGCGTCCATGCCCTCGTAGCGGACGATAACCGGCTTGCCGGCCCGGAAGGCCGCGTTAAGCGCGCTGGCGCTGATCTCGAAGCCGTTGGCGCCCTTCAGGTCGAGGATAACCCGGGCCTTATGGCCGGTAAGCGCGGCGCGAACGAAATTATCGGCTTCGTCGGCGCTGAGCGGGCTGCTTTTCGGCTTGCTGACGGACACGCTGCCGCCGCTGGCGGAGGAGCCGGAGGCGCTTGAGCTTGAGCTGGAGGAGCGGGAGCTGCCGCTGCTGCCGATTCCACCGCTGCCGCCCGGCGTAACGGGAGTGACGGGATCAACCGGGTCCACCGGATCGACGGGATCAACCGGATCAACCGGGTCGACGGGATCAACCGGGTCCACCGGCACAGGCTCACCCGGGGCGTAATACCGCGAGGCGGTGATGGTCAGCTCGCCGAAGCAGCTAGGGTAGTCGCTGGAGCTGTTTCTGACGGTGTCTTTACCAACCGACGCGAAGAAAAGGTACCAGCCGTTTTCGCCGGCGGGGGCAGACGCGGTCCCGTTCGTGGCCGGATGGAAGATTGTGTCAAAATCGGGGTCGGTAGTATCGTCGTAGATAGTCAGGGTTACGCCGAGGTCGGCGAAGCCGGGGAGGTTGTTGATAATATTCTCCACGGCGGCTGTGGCCGCGCCTTTGCTGGCGGCCTGCCTCTGCGGAACGGTGAAGCGGTTGCTGCTGACAGCCGCGTCGATAAGCGCCACCGCGTCGTCCACGTCCTGCCGGGGGTCATACGACGCTTTTTCGATAGTCAGCGTAATGGCGTCGCTGGTGAAGTCGATAGCGTCGTCGCCCTCAAGGCCGTTGGTAAGGATCAACTTGAACTCGTAATACCCGTCCGAGCCGCCGCTCTCGGAGGTCTCCGCGACGGGCGCCTCGAAATACGGGCCGACAACGTTCACCACCGTCAGGGCGTCGCGCGGGATTGCGTAGTCCTCGTCGTCCATCACCTCGTAGATCGTATTCTTGATATATTCCAGGTACTTCGCCTCGGTGTTGGCGGAAACGTCGCGCTGGTTGATGGGGGCGGTAAACGCGTCGCCAAGAGCGGTTTTGAAGCCAGCCTCAAGGTCCGCCCACACGTAGGGCGTGGCGGTGATGGTCAGGGAGCCGTCCCAGGTCGTCTCTTCGTCCTCGCCGACCGCCAGAGTAACCGTGAAGGGCAGGGAGCCGACGACGCCGGCCGGGTTAGAAAAAGTGCCGGCTGCCGCAGGAGTGTAGTCGCCAAATTCGATATCGTCGTCGTACGCCGCGAGCCCAAGGTTGCTTAAAATGTCCTCAACTGCGGCCTTGACGTTCGCCAACTCCGTGTCCGCGTCCGCGTCCTCGACGGCCTCCTGAGTCGCTGTCCAATCCAAGTCCTCATCATTAAGCGCGTCTAGATCAGCCTCGACATCATCAGCCGTGTCCGCGTAAACCACCAGGGAGGCCCCCAGTTTTTCGGACAGCCCCGCGGGCAGGGCCGCGGCCCCGCCGAGCGCCGCGAGCGTGGTCAGCGCCGTAAGTGCGCGTTTGGCCGTGCCCTTAGAGGGTCCGAAGTATTTCAATCTTTTCATAACTATAATCTCTCCTTCAAATGTCTTGCTTTGTAATTTGTTCTGGTAATATTTACAAGGCCTTGTTGTGCTTTTAAGTTTAATACTTGCGGCTGGCTTTGTAAATAGAAAAGGGGGAAATAGGGGGCGCGGGGGGGGGTATAGTTTGTAAGTAACGCTGTTTGAGGCGTAAGTCGCCCTATATTTTGCCCAAAACTATTGTTATACGGAGAGAGGTGTGGTATAATAAAAGATTTGCGAAGCCGCCGTGCCGGGTTTCCTGTGCAGACGCCCTCTAAAAGTTTTTAAGTAAAAGTGACGGGGCTTGTTGAATTTTGACGAAGGTTGAGTTATAATAATTCGAGAGATTAGCGCGAGAGATTATATACGGCGAATCCGTATGTAAAACGGAATTACCATAACGCGACGCGAGGAGGGAGAGGCTTTTGACGACGGACAGAAGAACCAAAAGACAGGCGCGTACCCGCAAGAGGCGGCTTATAGAGCTGTATTTGCGGACTTTTTTCATATCGTTTTTTGTCGTGGCGGCGGTTTGCGCGGCGGTGGTTTTTTCCTCCGCGGGCGCCGCGCCGCCGGTGCCGCCGGATTTCACGGCGAAGGAGGCGGAGGACGAGGCCTCCGCTTACGTAACCCCGGAGCACGACCCGGAGGACGAGGCCGTGGGCGGCTCCGCCCCCGCGCCGGAGCGGTTTTCCGCCGCCGGGAGGAAGGAGCTTTTCTACACTTTCCTTATCTTCGGTAAGGACAAGGGCGTGAACACCGACACGATAATGGTGGGCGCGTATGACGGAAAGGCGCGGAAAGCCTACCTTATAAGCATACCGAGGGATTCAAAGGTGGCGGTGAAGCGTTCGGCCAAAAAAATAAACTCGGCTTACCCGGCGGGTTATTCTCACGGCGGGGGCCAGGAGGGCGGCGTGGCCCAGCTCCGGCGGGAGATTAAGACCATCATAGGCTTTACGCCGGATTATTACATTTCGGTGGATTTGGCCGCGTTTGTCCAGATTGTGGACGCGGTGGGCGGCGTGACGGTGGACGTGCCTATAGATATGAATTATGACGATAAGTATCAGGATTTGTACATCCATTTCACGAAGGGGGAGCACGTCATGAACGGCGCGGAGGCGCTGCGGTTCGCGCGGTATCGCAAGGGCAACGGCGGGAAAAACACCATAACCGACTATCAGCGCATCGAAAACCAGCAGGCGGTCATAAAAGCGGTTAAGGACAAGCTGCTCTCGCCGGGCAGCCTGACGAAGATTCCGAGTTTCGTCAATATTTTTACGAAAAACGTGGATACGGACATGAAGGCCTCCGACGCGCTGTGGTTCGCGGGGCAGGTCGCCGGGAAGGACGGCGCGGAGCTTTCGGCGTACACAATACCCACGGCCGGCGGCAGCGGGGATCCGTATTATTACGAATATCTTGACAAAGGGAAAATCGTCGAGCTGGTCAATCAGACAATAAACCCCTTCAACCGGGACATCGAGCCGGGCGATTTAAACATAGCCGGGCCGGATTCGTAAGAAACTCCATACCTGCTTAACCGCCGCGGGAGAGCAGGCTGTTTATTTCGCTGCCCAGGAGCAGGGAAAGGCTGAGGAGGTTGAGCCAGAGCATAAGCGCGAAAACGCCGCCTATGCCGCCGTAGAGCTTGGAGTAGGAGGTAAAGTTTCCGATATATAAATTGAAGATTTTGCCCAAAAAAGTCCAGACGACGACCGTGAACAGCGCGCCGGGGCAGAAGCGCAGAGTTTTATCCGCGCCGGTCAGGCTCGCGAGGCTGAGCCGGTAGATGATTATAATGGCGCCGAGCATCACAAGCAGGGAGACGAAGTAGCTCGTGAAGCCGAAAATCCGCTCGGCCGCCTCATACGACACGAAGGTTATAACGAGCCGCGCCAGAGCGTCGCGGAAAACCTGAACCGCGCCGAAAAACAGCAGGACCCCCACGAAAACGCCTGTCAGGAGCAGGCCGATAAGCCGTTTTTTCAGGAACGGGCGGCTGTCGCGGATTCCGTAGGATTTATTTATGGCCCGGATAATGGCGTTAAAGCCGGACGACGCGGAGAGGACGCTGACGAGCAGGCTGACGGACAGAAGGCCGGGGCTTTTTTTCGCCGAAGCCTCCCGGACGAAAACCAGCAGTATTTCATAAACCTGCCCCGGCAGGGCGGTTTTGGCCTCCGTCATTATATATGAGGCGTTCAGGTCCAGAAAACCGATTATTGACACCACGAAAATTATAAACGGAAACATCGCGAGGATAAGTTTGTAGGTCAGTTCCCCCGCCACGGAAAAAATGTCGTCCCGCGCTATGTCCTTCGCGAGTTCGATTAGAAAACGAGAGAGTTTTTTCATTAAGTAAACGCGCACCTCCGGAGGTCCTGCGATAAAAGTAATGGTTTAATTATACTTTAATTTCCCCCAAAAGTATAGCAATTTTACAAAACGTTGACTGGCGCGGAGCGGAAAATCGGCGGCAAGAAGGCGGCTTTTTTGGCGGGCCAACTTGCTCGGTGTTTTGGATTGTCTAAAAAGATTTAGACAATCCAAAGCCCCCTTCTTGGCCGCCCGGTTTTAACCCGGAGGCGTGTTTAGTGTTCGCGCGGCTTTAGGCGCGAACACTGCGCCGAAGGGCCAGCAAGCGGGGCTTGCGAGAGGGCAGTAGCGCCGAAAAAACGCCGATTTAAAGCCGTTTTTCGCGAACGTCGGCAGTCAAGGAGGGGGCTTTGAGCTTCTCTTGGAAGCTCAAAACACCGAGCCACGATTTTGAAAATTGCTATAAAATAAAAACGGCCCGCTTGGCTGGCTTGGGCTTGGCTCGCCGTTTTTTTGCCGGGTGTTATAGCGATTCCGGGTTTTACCGCGTTTTTATAAGCAGCGTGCAATTTCCGGCGCCGCCTTGCCCGGTGTTTTCATTTGTCTTAGACAAATGAAAGCCTCCTTCTTGCCCGCTTGCGTATACCTGATAATCGTCGTCCGGGCGGCGCGAGTCATAAAGGCCGGTGTGAGTCGCCGCGTTTTTGCTCCCCGGCTGAACATTGGAATATCATTTAGCCGTGGAGTTGGTGGTTATATCGTCTATTCTGAAATTAACGCCGGGGCAGGTGCCAGAGGTGTATTTCGGAAAGCGGCCTGACCGGCGTAAAGGCGGAATCCGCCGGGGGCGCTTCGGGATAGAGAACCTCAAGTCGGGCGATAAAGTCATCCTGTATGAAGTAAGCCCGTTCGGCTGCATTTTTATGATGAGGCCGCCGGGGGCGCCGCGGCGAACGCGGATATTTTTCTGAAAAGTCTAGACATAAAACCATCCCCGTTTGTTTTTAGTAGTTTTTGGTGCAATCGATGATCATACTATAATTATACAACTTATTGCCAAGTAGTCAATATAAATATACTTTTTGTAATGATTGCGTAACATACAAAAAAACCGCGCCAAAGGGCGGTTTTGCCCGGTGTTTTGGGTTGTCTAAAAAGATTTAGACAACCCGAAGCCCCCTTCTTGGAAAACGTCAGCTAAGCCGTTCTTCAGAAACACGCACTGAGACCGTGCCAGAGACCGGCCCGCTTTTTGATGTGAAGCCGAGAGTATAAGTCGCGCCGGGCTCCGCGCTGTTGTTGACCCACTGTTTGTCGCCGCCCGCCGGGATTTTATAGGAGCCGCCCACCGCGGTTCCGTCTTTTGTAACCGTAACGGTGACGTCGTCGCTCCCGGTGTTGCTTACATAGACGCGGTAACTCTTAAAATTGCCCGAGGGCTGAACCCACGATCTTCCGGAGGTGCCGATGCTCTCTCCATCGATAGTCAGGTGGTTTTTGAACAGCGCGGGCGCCGTAAACTCCGCGTTTGAGGAAACGGGCGGGTTTTCGTCCGCGCGGGCGGGCGCTCCGAAAGCCGCCGTTAAAAGCGCCAGGGAAAGCAGAAAACCAAATTTTTTACTCATAGCAATTCCTCCTGTGTGATTAGCGTTGTATTTAAGGTGCAATATAATTATACGACTTGTCATATAAAATGCAATACTTCGGCTTGAATTGTAACATTATTGTAACGCCGCGCCCACGCCCGCGCCCTAACCTCACGAGCAGCCCGTCGTCGTCCCGCACTCGGCGCAAACCTTGCAGACGCCGTTTTTAACCATTTTATGGCTTTTGCAGGAGGGGCAAAGCTCCCCGTGCAGGAAATCCGCGCCGGAACCGACCGCCAGGCGGGAGGCGGAGCGGCTCGCGTAGCCCTCCGGCTTAACCTGGCAATAGTCGAAGTCGCCAAGCTCGATGTCTATGATTTTGCTTATAAGGTCCGAAATGGAGTCTATGCTCTTGATGTAGGGGTGCCCGGTGATGAAGCCGGACGGTTCGTACTTGTGTCCGCGATACATTTTGGCGATGTCTTTCGGCGGCACGCCGTACTGGAGCATTTCCGATATGGTGGTCGAAAGGCTGTCAAGCAGGCCCTTGGTCAGCGAACCCTGCCGGCCGGAGGACACGTACACCTCTCCAAGGCGGCCGTCCTCGTAAAAGCTTGTCGTGATGTACAGCTTCAGGCCGCCCAGGCAGGCCTCGTGGACGCGGGCCGTGCGTATGCCGGAGGGCTTGACGCGGCGCGGCTTGCAGAGGGAGTCCCGGGTTCGGGCGTATTCTAAAAGCTCCGCGTAGGTATAGTCCTCAAGCGGCTTCTCCTGAGCGGAGGCGGAGGCGGCGGAAAGCGGCTGGCAGGCCTTGCAGCCGTCGCGGTAAAGGGCGATGGCCTTTACGCCGAGCCGCCAGCTGAGCGCGTAAAGCTCCTTAACGTCCTCCGGAGTGACGGAGGGCGGCATATTCACCGTTTTGCTGATTGCGCCGGAAATATGCGGCGTGAGCGCGCCCATCATTCTGACATGGCCCGCCGGCTCTATGAAGCGCCGCCCGCTTCCGCAGCGGCTGGCCGTGTCAAAAACGGCAAGGTGCTCCTCCCGCAAATGCGGCGCGCCCTCGATTTTGCCGTCGGCGACGGCGCCGCTTTCGTTTCTGCGGAGGACGTAAGCGGTTATATCGTCGATTTGCTCCCGGCTGTAGCCGAGCTTTTTGAGCGCGTCGGGGATAACCGGGTTGACAATTTCCATAAAGCCGCCCCCGACAAGCTTCTTATAGGCCACGTGGCTGAAGAACGGCTCGCTGCTGGTCGTGGCGCAGTCCATAGCGAAAGCTATAGTTCCCGTCGGGGCCAGGACGGACACCTGCGCGTTGCGGTATCCGTGCGCCTCCCCCGCCTCCAGGGCGTTTTTCCACGCGGAAAGAAGGGCCTCGCCCACATTGCCGAAGCCGGCGGAGCGAAGCGCTTCGTGGTCAAGCCCGGCCGGAGCGTAGGACAGGCCCTCATAGCCGCCAAGGCCGGCCGCCGCGGCGTGGTTGCGCAGGACGCGCTTCATAGCGGAGGCGTTTAGGTCATATTTTGGGAAGGGGCCGATTCGCTCGGCCATAAGCGCGCAGACGTGATAAGACCGGGCCGTCGTCAGGCCGCACAGCGCCGCGCCGACCGCCCGCGCCGCGTCCGAGTCATACGGCAGACCCATAAGCATAAAAAGCGCGCCAAGGTTAGTAAGGCCAAGCCCCGTCGGGCGGAAAAGGAAGGATTTCCGCGCTATATCCGCCGTCGGAAACTGTCCGTGGGCAATGGTGGCTTCAAGCGCCAGCTGGATAAGGCCGACGGCGTGAGTGAAGCCCTCCGCGTCGAACGCGCCGCTCTCCTTGTCGTAAAAGCGGACGACGTTGACGCTGGCCAGGTTGCAGGCGGTATCGTCCAGAAACATATACTCCGAGCAGGGGTTGCTGGCGTTTACGCGGTTGTGAGGCGCGCCCTCCGCGCCGTCCTCCCCGCAGGGGCAGGTGTGCCAGGCGTTAATCGTGTCGTCGAACTGCACGCCGGGGTCTCCGCAGCGCCAGGCCGCGCGGGCGAGCTGCTCCCACAGGTCGTTTAAGTCAAGGGTTTCGCCGGTTTTGCCGTCCGTGCGGCGGACAGTCTCCCAAAGAGCGCCCTCCTGGCCGACAAGCCGCATAAAACGATCGGGCACTCGGACGGAGTTGTTGGCGTTCTGGCCGGAGACGGTCTCGTAAGCCTCCCCTTCCATAGAGGCGGAATAGCCCATTTTGGCCAGCGCCTCGACTTTGTCCTCCTCCCGCGCTTTCCAGTTTATGTAGTCCGTTATTTCGGGGTGGTCAAGGTTAAGGATATTCATCTTGGCGGCGCGGCGCGTCGTCCCGCCGGATTTAATCGCGCCGGCGTTGCGGTCGGACACCTTCAGAAAGCTGAGCAAGCCGGAGGATTTGCCGCCGCCGCTTAAACTTTCGTCTTTTGAGCGTATGGGAGACCAGTTCGTGCCCACGCCGGAGCCGTACTTGAAAAGCAGGCTCTCCACGGTCAGCTGGTGCGTCAGGGATTTTTCACCCAGGAGGCTGTCCCGGACGCTTATGATGAAGCAGGCGGAGCCTTGCGTGCGGGCGTACGCGTCGGCGGAGACGACGGCGCGGCCCTCCGCCTCGTCATAATAAAAATGCCCCTGGCCCGGCCCGTTTATGCCGTAGGCGAACTCCAAGCCCGTGTTAAAAAACTGCGGGGAGTTTGGCGCGTAAATCTGCGCCAGAAGCATATACGCAAGCTCGTCGCAGACGACGCGCGCTTCGTCGCCGGAAATAAGGCCCTCGGCGCGCAGCGCCCGCGCCCAGAAGCCGACGAGCCTGTGCGCCACCTCACGCATTGAGGACTCCTGCCCGCGCTCGTTCGGGACGCCCGTTTTGCGGAAATATTTACTGGCGATAATGTCGCAGGCGCTTTGGGAATAGTTCTCCGGAAACTCCAGGCTGCGCATATCGGTTAGGACCTCCCCGGTGGAATAGCTCCGGAGGAGCACGTCCACGCGTTTCCAGGCGAAAAGGTCGTACACGGTTTTTTCGGGCGAAGCCTCGAGCGCTTTCGTGAAGCGTCTTTGAATTTGCAGACTCATGGGTTATCTCCTTTTTTCGGCGCTTACGTAAACATAAGGCGCGGCCACTAACATTCCGCCGATTATATTGCCTATTGAAACAAGGGCGACGTTGTAAAAATATCCAAGAGGGGAGACTTCGCCGCCGCCGCCGATTACGGAAAGCGCGAGCAGAAACATATTCGCCACGCAATGCTCATACCCGGAGGCGATAAAGGCGAACACGCACATAGCTATAAGCGCGAGCTTGGCAAGCTCCTCCTTTAACCTGACTCCGGTCCAGAGGGCCAGGCACACGCAAAGATTACACATAACCCCGCGCGTCAGGAGCGGGAGAGGGGGAAGCTCGGCTTTAACGCGGGAGGCTTCTATTATAAAATCCCTCGTCTGGCCGGAGAAAAGGCCGGAGGCCAGGAGGATAAACGCCAGGAAAAGGGTTCCAAGGATATTGCCGGCCCAGCTTAAGAGGAGGACGCGGAGCGCGTCCCGCCAAGCGATTTCGCGCTTTAAGGCCGCCGCGCCGATAAAGAGGATGTTGCCTGAAAAAAGCTCCGCCCCGCCGAACGCCACGAGCGAAAGCCCTATGGAGAAGGAGGCGCCCATAAGGAGCTTTGTGAGCGGCCAGTCCGCCGCCGACAGCGGCGCGCCGATGGAGTAAATCAGAAATATGGCCAGCCCGATATACAGCCCGGCGAGCGCGGACAGAGTAAGGTAGCGGGGAATATCCCGCGAGGCGGCGGCCTTCGCCCCGGCGTTGGCGATAAGTTTGTTAACGGCTTCGGAAAACATATAATCCCCCCTAGAGCAATTCCTTGTTTGATTGGCGTTGTTCAAGCCGAAAATCGCGAGCAAGAAGGTGGCTTTTTCGCGGGGCAGTAGCGCCGAAAAAACACCGGCACGAAGGGGGCTTTTTCGACAGGCATTAGTGCCGAAAAAACACCGGCAAGAAGGTGGCTTTTTCAGCAGGCATTAGTGCCGAAAAAACACCGTCTTCAACGCGTTTTCGGCGCGGAAGAACGCCAATATCAAACGGAATTGCTATATATCAAACGGAATTGCTCTATACGAGCGTCCTGGCCCATTTGTTATTCATAACCCGCCAGCCCGTGATAAACACTTTCGTAAGGTCCTCAAGGCCGGCCAGGCCCACCACGGCGTAAATCGGCAGGTGGAAGAGATAGCCGCCGGCGAGGGCGGCGGGCAGGCCGCACAGCCAGACGGTCAGCGTGTCGGCGAGGACGCAGAAAAGCGTGTCCCCGCCGCTTCTTAAAATCCCTACGACCGTCGTGTAGTTAAAAGTTTTAAGCACCATAATGACGCAAATCATCCGGACTATGCTCGACGCGAGCGCCTTAACGTCCTCCGCGACGTTGAAAAGCCCGGCGATGCGCCCGAAAAAAAGGAGCAGAAAGAGGGACATAACCGCCGCCAGGCCAGTCGAGGCCGCGAGCAGGCGGCGGCTGTAGGCGACGGCCTTATCGCGCTCCCCGGCGCCGAGGGTGTTGCTTATTATGGCGCAGGCGGCCGCGCCCGTGCCTATGCCCACGGTCTGAAAAAGCAGCTGAATCGACGAGGTGATTTGCACGGCGCCCTGAGCCTCCGTCCCGCAGGCTTTGTAAGCGACGTTATACAGGCTCGTGCCGACGGCCCAGAACACTTCGTTGACGACGACGGGCAGGGCTATCTTGAGGAATTTCACGAAAAATTCTTTGTTTGACGACAGATAGTCCTTAAAATGGGAAAGCAGGGGCATCCTCTCGGCTCGGAGCAGAAGCAGCTGAGCCGAGAGCTCCCCGCCGCGGGCTATTACGGTGGCCCAGGCGCACCCGGCCACGCCCCAGCCGTTGACGTAAATAAAAATATAGTTAAGCGTGATGTTAAGCAGGAGCGCCACGAGCGTCGTTATCATAGGGATTTTGGGCTGGCTCATGCTTTTCTGGGCGAGGTTCATAGGGACGACGACGGCGTAAAACACGTAACTTATACCGACGACGCGGAGGTATGAAACGCCCTCCCCGATTACGCCGGGGTTGGCGGAATATATCGCCAGGAATTTATCCGGCGCGATTATGGCGACGGAGGTGAACAGCGCGGCCGCGCACAGGCACAGGCCGAGGACAAGACCGAGCGTCCTGCGCACCCCGCGGTTATCCTTCGCGCCGTAAAACTGGCCCATTAAAATGGAGCCGCCGCTCGTCACGCCGAAAACGGCGAGTACGTACAGAAAAAAGAGCTGGTTGCCCAGGCCGACGGCGGTTATCTGGCGCAGGCCGAGCCTGGACACCATAAAAGTATCCGTTATATTGATGAGCGCGTTAAGAAGCTCCTGGCCTATCATAGGCAGGGCAAGGCGGGCGAGCCGGCGGTAGAAGCGGGAGTTTTCGTCTTTTGTGAGGGCTGTCATTGTATCCTCCTGTCGGCCCCCTTACCGGAACCCGCCAAAAACCCCTTTTCTTAAAAAACCGCGCGAAGCGCGGTTTGGGGGATTAAAATTTATGGGCTATAGTTAAATTCGTGAGTCCGAGCGAAGCGCAAAGCCAGAGGAAGCCCCCTCCTTCAAGCGCCGCCTTTGCCGTAGCCGTCGTCTCTAAGCAGGTTCGCCCCTTTGGCGGCGGCGACGGCCAAGCGGTCGCAGCGCTCGTTGCCGGGGTTTGAGGCGTGGCCCTTTACCCAAACGAAGCGGGCTTCGTGCTTGTCCAGAAGCTTCAGGAGGCGCTCCCACAGGTCGGGATTGAGCGCGGGTTCGCCGGATTTGCCGCGCCGCCAGCCGTTTTTGCGCCAAGCTCGCGCCCAGCCCTTTTCCACCGCGTCGACAAGATAGCGCGAATCGGAGTAAATCTCGACCGCGCACGGCTCCCTGAGGGCCTCGAGGCCCGCTATGGCCGCCATAATCTCCATACGGTTGTTGGTGGTGAGCTTGTATCCGGCGGAAAGCTCCTTCTCGTGCGGCCCGAAGCGCAGGAGGGCGCCGTACCCGCCGGGCCCGGGGTTTCCGCTGCAGGCGCCGTCGGTGTAAATAATGACGCTTTTGCGCGGGGGCGCGTTCATAACAAAATCTCCCGGCCCTCCGAGGCCGACTGATAGACCGCCTCAAGGACGCGCGTTACAGCCAGGGCCTGTTTTGAGGAGACGACCGGGTCCGTCCCGTTTAATATGGAATATATGAAATTTTCCGTCTCAAGCTCGCCGGGCGTTTTGATTTCCCGCCCGTCATAGAAAGCGCCGCCGCCGCTTGTCAGGTCGATGTTTTTAACGTAGAGCTTGCCCGCGTCCGCGCCGTTTATGGATAACTTTCCGTTATTCATCTCCGCGCCGGCTTTCGTGCCGAAAAGGCTCGCCTCCGGGTCCCGCTCGTCGGTGGTGTTGAGGAGCCAGGAGGCCTCTAAAAAGATTGTCGCGCCGCTTTTCATCGTTATAAAGGCAAACGCGGAATCCTCCACCGTGAAGCTTTCGCGCTCCCACGGGCCGAAACGGTTGGCGCAGCCGGGGTCGGCCGCCAGCTTATTGTACGCCGCGCCGCGCACGGACTTCACGTCGTAGTCTCCCATAAGCCAGAGGGTGAGGTCAAGCGCGTGGACGCCTATATCAAGAAGCGCGCCGCCGCCCTGCCTCCCTTTGTCGAGAAAAGCGCCCCAGGTCGGCGCGCCGCGCCGGCGGAGGCACCGCGCCTTGGCCATATAGATTTCGCCCAAATCCCCCCGGAGGCAAAGCTCCTTAAGGTACAGGCTGTCGGGGCGGAAGCGGTTCTGATAGCCTATGGCGAGGGTTTTGCCGGTTTTTTCGGCGGTTTCGTGCATCAAGAGAGCTTCCTCATAGGACGCGGCCATGGGCTTTTCGCAAAGGACGTGCTTGCCCGCGTTAAGCGCGTCCACGGTTATCCGGGCGTGGCTTTTGTTGGGCGTGAGGACGAAAACCGCGTCAACCCCGCTTTCAAGAAGCGCGCGGTAATCCGAGAAGACCTCCGCCCCGGGCGCGCCGAAACGCTCCCGCGCGGCTTCGGCCTTTTCGAGGGAGGTGTTGCAGAAGGCGGTCACGGCGGCTTCTTTGATTTTTGAAAGCGCGGGGAGGTATTTGCCGAAAGCGATCCCCCCGCAGCCGATGATTCCGGCTCGTAATGTTTTAGTCAAGGCAGGCTCCTTATCAGGTATGAAAAACCGCGCTTCGCGCGGGAAGACCGCGCGAAGCGCAATTTGGCTGCATTATATCCCTACGGGTTTCAGAATTGTCAAGCCGAGCGGGGGCACGTTCAGCTCGAGGCTGAAGGGCTTGCCGTCCCACTCTATATCCTGGGAATAGATCGGTGCGGTGTTCATAATGCCGGAGCCGCCGTAAATCGGGTTATCGCTGTTCATAATTTCGCGGTATTCGGCCTTGCGCGTCATACCCACGCGGAAATTAAGGTACGCCACGGGCGTGAAGTTAAGCACCGCCACGACGTCCTCTCCCGGATACTCGGCCTTGCGGACATATGAGAGAATGCTGCGGTCAGCGTCCCAATGGCTTATCCACTCGAAGCCCTCCTGGGAGAAATCGTCCCACCAGAGGGCGCGCTCGTTCAGGTAAAGGCCGTTAATGTGCTTGGCGAAAAGCTGAAGCTGCTGGTGGTGCTCATACTCAAGCAGGAACCAGTCGAGAGCCTTTTTCTCGCTCCACTCGTCGAACTGGCCGAATTCCGAACCCATAAAGATAAGGCTTTTGCCGGGGTGCGTGAGCATGAACCCGATGGTAAGGCGGAGGTTGGCGCATTTCTGCCACAAATCTCCGGGCATTTTGTTTATGAGGGAACACTTGCCGTGAACGACCTCGTCGTGAGAGAGCACGAGGATAAAATTCTCAGTATAGGCGTAAACCATACTGAAGGTCAGGTTACCGTGGTGATACTTGCGGTGAACCGGTTCTTTCTTTATATAGCCCAGATAATCGTTCATCCAGCCCATGTTCCACTTGAAGTTGAAACCGAGCGTATGCGGGTTTACGTCCGGGGGCAGGGTCACGCCGCCCCAGGCGGTGGATTCCTCCGCGATCATCATAACCTGAGGGTGGCGCTGAAGGATTATGCTGTTCATATGGCGCATAAACTCAACGGCCCGGAGGTTTTCCTTGCCGCCGTACTCGTTGGGGATCCACTGCCCGTCGTTCTTGCCGTAGTCAAGGTAAAGCATTGAGGCCACGGCGTCCACGCGCAGGCCGTCGATATGATATTTTTCAATCCAGAAAATGGCGTTGCCTATGAGGAAGTTCTTGACCTCGCTGCGCCCGTAGTTGAAAATTTTCGTGCCCCAGTCGGGGTGCTCCCCCTGGCGCGGGTCCTCGTGCTCGTAAAGCGCGGAGCCGTCAAAATAGGACAGGCCGTGCGAGTCCTTGGGGAAATGCGCGGGAACCCAGTCAAGCAGGACGCCTATCCCCGCCTGGTGGCATTTATCGACGAAATACATAAACTCCTCAGGCGAACCGTAACGGGAAGTCGGCGCGTAGTAACCCGTGACCTGATAACCCCAGGAGCCGTCGAACGGGTGCTCCTCAACGGGCATAAGCTCAATATAGTTGTAGTTCATTTCCTTTACGTAGGGGATGAGCAGGTCGGCCAGCTCTTTATAGCTGTAGAAACGGTAGTTATCCTCCTCGCACCGTTTCCAGGAGCCGAGATGAACCTCGTAAATATTGACGGGCGATTTGAAAATATTCGTTTCCGCGCGCTTTTTGTACCACTCCGAGTCTCCCCAGGAGTAGCGGTTGATATCGTAAACAAGGGCGGAGGAGCTTGGCCGAAGCTCGAAGAAGCTGCCGTAGGGGTCGCTTTTTTCGAGAATTTCGCCGGCGTGGGTTTTGATTTCAAACTTGTAATGGTCGCACAAAGCGAGGCCGGGCACGAAAAGCTCCCAAATGCCGCTGCTTTGGCGCAGGCGCATCTGGTGGCGGCGGCCGTCCCAGTCGTTAAAATTGCCGATAAGGGAGACGCGCTTGGCGTTCGGCGCCCACACCGCGAAAAGGACGCCCTCGACGTCGTTCACGGTGGTGAAGTGCGCGCCGAGTTTTTCAAAAATCTGGTAATGCGTGCCTTCTCCGAAAAGGTGCATATCAAGATCAGACAGGACGGGCGGAAAGGAATACGGATCGTATGTAACCCATTCCTCGTCGTTGTGCCAGGTTATTTTGAGTTTGTACATAAACCAGCGGGAGCGGTCGGGTATGACGGCCTCGAAAAAGCCGTCGTCGTGAATCCGCTCCATAGGGTAAACCTTTGAGTCGTCCTCGTCGTCTATAAGGACGATGGACTTCGCCTGCGGGATAAACGCGCGCGCGGCCAGGGCGGGCTTGTTTTTGACATAAATCTCGTGCATTCCCAAAACGTGGTGCGGATCCGCGTAAGCGGAGTTGATTATGTCCATCAGTTCCACCATATCTACAGTAGATACCATACAAACACTCCTTTTTTATTTTGCCGTTCTGATTTCACGTATAGTTATATTACCACATTGCGGTTTTTTTTTCAACAGGCTGGCGGTAGGTATGAAAAATTTTTTTATTAAATTTCCGGGTTCGTCCGTTTTTTCCGAAAACGGGGCGGTACGCTTTTATAAATCAAGCATTCCCAAAAGGAGGAATTTTTATGACTAAGAGGGAAATTTTGGAAAAGCTGCTTTCCCGCCCGCCGTGCGCCGCGAACGCGGATAAATGGCCGAAGGAGCTGCTGACGGCGATGTGCGTGCTGGGGCTTTCGCCGGAGGCGGCGCAGAGCTGCGACGAGCTTCTGGCGGCGGCGCTTATCGGGGAGGCGCTGGGGAACCTTTCCGCCCACAAATATCTTGACGAAGCCCTGGGCCGCGGCAAGGAGGACGGCGGGGACGACGGGCTTAAAAGCCTTATAGAGGCGGTGAGGAGCGTATGAGCGGGCAAGTGACGGCTTTCACCGAAAAACAGCGGGAATTTATAAACGCGGTTAAGCGCGGGGGCCTGCGCCGGCTCAACATTCTGGACGGCTCCGTGTCCTCCGGGAAAACGGTTATAAGCGCGCTGGCCTGGGTAATGCTCCTCGGCGGGGCGCCGCCGGAGGGAAACTTTCTTATGACGGGGAAAACGCTGGGGACGCTTAAGCGCAACGTGCTGACGCCGCTGGAGGCGATGTTCGGGGAGAAGCGCGTGAGCTGCTCTCTCGCGGCGAAGGAGGCGAAAATATTGGGGAGGAGGGTGTTCCTCGAGGGGGCGGCGGACGCGCGGGCGGAGAGCAAAATCCGCGGGATGACGCTTTCCGCCGCTTATTGCGATGAAATAACGCTCTTCCCCCGGGATTTTTTCGTAATGCTCCTGAGCCGCCTGCGCGCGCCGGGCGCCCTGCTTATCGGCACGACGAACCCGGCCGGCCCGAACCACTGGCTGATGACGGATTATATCGCCCGGGAGGGGGAGCTTTCGCTCCGGCGGTTTTCTTTCCGCCTTGACGACAACACCTTTCTGCCGCCGGAATATGTTGAGAATCTGAAAAAAGAATATTCGGGCGCGTTCTACGAGCGGTTCATAGAGGGGAAGTGGGCGCTGGCGGACGGGCTTGTGTATTCCGCGTTCCGGCCGGGGTTTGTCGTGAAAAAATCCGAAATTCCGAGGGTTTCTCGCTGGTGGGTGGGTGTAGACTATGGACAGTCCAACGCGACGGCTTTTCTGCTGGCCGGGCTTGGCTCCGACGGGCGGCTTTACCTGGCGTCGGAATATTACCACTCCAACCGGAGCGAAACCAAAGCTCCGAAAAGCCCGGCCGCCTACGCGAAGGATTTTGTGGCGTGGGTCAAAGGGTTTTTCGCGCGGCGAGGCGAGCGCGTGCCGGAGGAGCTTCCCATATTTTACGACCCAGCCGCGCTCGGGTTTAAGACGCAGCTGGCGGAGGCGGGCGTGCGCGGCCTGAAAAAGGCCGACAACGACGTGTTGAAGGGGATTCAGGTAGTTTCCGCTATGTACGACCGGGATTTAATCCGCGTGTGCTCCGACTGCGTGAATTTCCTCAAAGAACTTCACTCGTATTCGTGGGACGCGAAAGCCGCCGCCGCCGGGCGCGACGCGCCGGTCAAGACGGAGGACCACGCCCAGGACGCCTTCCGCTATCTCGTTATGGGCGGGCGGGCGCACTGGAAAGGCGGATTAACGGCGGGGGACTAAATTATTTTATAGCGATTTTCAAAATCGTGGCTCGGTGTTTTGAGCTTCCAAGAGAAGCTCAAAGCCCCCTTCTTGACTGCCGGCGTTCGCGAAAAACGGCTTAACATCGGTGTTTTTTTCGGGCTTGATGCCGCCCGAAAAAGCAACCTTCTTGCCGCCGATTTTCCGCTCCGCGCCAGTCAAAGTTTTGTAAAATTGCTCTAGGAGGTGATTGGTATAAAAGAAGCGGCGGAAGTATTTAAAATCCTGCGGGAGGGGCGGCGCTACCGGGATTACGAAAAATTCGGCGCCTGGTACGCGGGCGACACGGAAAGGATGCGCCTTTACTCGAAGCGCTCGGCGTTCTGGCGGCGGGGAAAATGCGGCCATAAGCTGCACGTGCCGCTTGCGGCGGAGCTTGCGGCGGCTTCGGCAAACTTCCTTTTCGGGGAGGAGCCGAGCGTTTTCGCGGAGGACGTTTCGGCGCAGAAGCGGCTTGACGAAGCGCTTTCGGCGTGCGGCTTCGCGGCGGCGCTGTATTCCTGCGCGGAGCTTGCCTCCGCTTACGGGGACGCTTACCTTAAAATCAATTGGGACAAAGCGCTGCTGGACAGCCCGGCGGTGGCGCACGTGCCCGCGGACTGCGTTTATATGGAGGAGGTCTGCGGCGTGCCGGCGGCGTATCATTTTCTGGCTTCGGAGGAGACGCCGGGCGGCGGGAGGCTGTGGACTTACGAGCTTTACGGGCGCGGCTTCATAAAAACCGAGATTTATGAGGGAAGCCCGGAGAGCCTGGGCCGGCTCGCCGGCGAAGCGACCGCGGCCACCGGCGTTGACGCGCCGCTGGCGGCGCATTTCCCGAACGTCCTGCCCGATCCGGCGGACCCGGCCGGGGTATTCGGACGGAGCGACCTTTTCGGCCTGACGGATATGCTGGACGCGCTTGACGAAGCCTACAGCTCCTGGGTGCGCGATATGTCCCTGGCGAAGGCGCGGCTAATCGTTCCTATGGAATATATGCGCATAAAGCAGAGCGCTTTCGGCAACGACGACCGGAAAATTTATCATTTTGACCGGGACGACGATTTGTATGTGGCTATGGACATAGACACTTCGGAGGCGTCAAGCCCTATTACCCTGAGCCAGTTCGCGATACGCTCGGAGGAGCACGCGAAGCTCTGCCGGGAGCTTATAGAGCGGATAGTATCCGCGGCGGGGTACAGCCCGCAGTCCTTCGGGCTTGAGGTTTCGGGCTGGGCGGAGTCCGGAGCGGCCCTGGCCATACGGGAGCGGAAGACCTTCGCCACGAAGGCCAAAAAGGAGCTTTGCTTCAAGGCGCGGCTCCGGCGGTTTATAAGCCTGTTTATGCGGGCGGACGAAGCGGTGTTCGGCCATAAGTACCGGAGCTTCGGCGCGTCCGTCGAAATCAAGGGGAACTCCGCTTACTTAAGCGGAATCGCCGCGACGGTGGAGGCGCTTTCCCGCGCGGGGGCGGCCTCCACCTACACGAAGGTGCAGATAGCGCACCCGGACTGGTCCGACGCGGCAATCCTTGAGGAAGTGGAAAAAATCAAGGCCGAAAAAATTTTCGCGAAAGGAGAATCCGGCAATGGGCTTGGGCTTGAGCTTGGACTTTGAGAAAATTCTTTGCCTGGCGAAGGACGAGGACGCGGCGGGGGAGATTTACGCGGCGCTTGTCGAGCTTTCGCTCAAAGGGGAGATTATGGCGCGCGTCGCGGAGCGCGCGCCGCACGACGCGGATTTAATCCGCCGGCTGCTTGATTTGCGGCGGGTGGCGGAGGAGGGCGGCGACCTTTCGCCGCTGGAGGCGCAGCTAGACGCGCTGGAGGCGGCCTACCCGTTTTTGTTCAGGCAGAAAAAGAGCCTGGCCGCCGAAAAGGCCGGCTCCGCCGTCAAACGGCGGGAGAGCGGGGTTTCGCCAAACGAGGTAATCAGAGGCTTGCAATAACTTAAGAACCTATGTTCAATAAGAAGGGGGCTTTGGATTGTCTAAATCTTTTTAGGCAATCCAAAACACCGGGCAAGAAGGGGGCTTTTTCGGTGGGCATTAGCGCCGAAAAAACACCGGGCAAGCTGCCGCCAGTCTTTGCGGCGGATTATTCCGCGCTTTTGCGTTGCGCGTCCTTGACTTACTTTTTCAAGTAAGCCCGGGACGCTTGGGCGAGCAGTTCGCGAAGCGAACGACCAGCCTGCGGACACGCGCCCCCCGCGTTTGCTTTGCAAACGCTCGTGCCGCTAAAAATCCGGCTCGCAAATCCGGGCAGCCCATTATTGAACACAGGTCCTAAGGCGCGGGGATTTGCGTCGTATTCTAAACTATAACAGGAGGTAATTTTATGAGCGGTGGTATTATAGACAGGACGGGCGCGGAGGCGCTCATACCCGAAACGATGTGCAGAGAAATTATAACGGGGCTTTCGGACGTTTCGGCGGAGGGCGGAAGCGCGGTGCTGAGGCTCGGCCGGCGGCTTCCGAATATGACGAGCAGGCAGATGAAGCTGCCGGTGACTTCCCTGCTGCCCGTGGCTTACTGGCACGACGCGGCCGCCTCCTCCGGCGGGGACGCCGCGCGGCGCAAGCTGACCCGCGCCGCGTGGGAAAACGTGACGCTGACGGCGCAGGAGCTTTCCGTGATTGTGCTGATTGAGGAAAACACGCTGGACGACTCGGACTACGACATTTGGGAGCAGGTGCGCCCGATGATAATAGAGTCAATGGGGGCGGAAATCGACCGGGCGGTGCTTTTCGGCTCCGGCGCCCCGGCGGGCGCCCCGGCGGGGATTGTGCCTCAGGCGGCGGCCGCCGGAAACGTCCTCGCGCTCGACGAGGGCGCGGGCGGCTATGACGCGCTTATGGGGCAGGACGGGCTTATATCCATAGTGGAAAACGACGGCTATATCCCCACGGCGCATATAGGCAAAATCTCCGCGCGCGGATTCCTCCGGGGAGTCAAGGACGCGGCGGGCCAGCCGATTTTCCGTCCGATGTCCGGACTGGGGGCGGCCACGCAGTACTGCCTTGACGGCCTGCCGGTATATTTCCCGCGGAATGGCGCCATGGAGGGCGGCGAGGCGAAAATCATCACCGGGGATTTTAATCAGCTCGTTTACAGCATACGCCAGGACGTGAGCGTGAAGCTCCTGAGCGAGGCGGCCATAAAAGGGCAGGACAACGAGATTTATTACCTGGCGCAGCAGAATATGGTGGGCCTGCGCGTGAAGATGCGTATGGCCTGGGCCTCCCCTCTGCCGGTAAACCGCTTGACCGGGGCGGTCGCGGAGGGCGGAGAGGGCCTGGAGCCGGGGGAAAACTGCTTCCCGTTCGCGGTTTTGGAGGACTGACGGACGTTGGGGGGCGGTTTCCCGCCCCCTTTACACGGCGCTTTCTTTGCTTTTTGTTCAACCGCTAGAGCCAATTCCATGTTTGACTTGCTGCTTTCGAGCCGAAAATCGCGGGCAAGAAGGCGGCTTTTTCGGGCGGCATTAGGCCCGAAAAAACGCCGGGCAAGAAGGCGGCTTTTTCGGGCGGCGTTAAGCCCGAAAAAACGCCGAGCGCGGCTTATGCCAAACGGAATTGCTAATAAATGAGGGAGGGATTTTATGGAGTGTCCCCTGACTATGGAGGGGTTGGCGGAGCGGCTGAAGCTTCAGCCGGAGGATTTGCCCGGGGAGGAGGTGGAGCTTGCCGCCCGCGCCTGGCGGGAGGTTCTGCGCTATATCCTGCCTAACCGGCCGGAGGAAGCCGATTATGAGCTTTTCGAGGAGGCGGTTTTTATTCAGTATATTTACTCGAAAAGCGAGGATTACCGGCTGGCGGACCTGGCGGAATATAAAATAGGCGATTTTTCGGCGAAGCGGAAGGCGCGCGGGCGGGTTTCCCCGGATTTGCGCGCGCTGCTCCTGCCGGCGGGTTATCTTGGCAAAAGCTCGTTAAACGCGGGCGGGGAGGGGGTTTATTATGATTGACGCTTTTTTCACGCGGGAGGCGACCGTTTTCCCCTATATCGGGACGAGCGGCCGGGGCGAGGCTATTTACGGCGAGCCGTACAAAAAGCGCGGGCGCTTCCTGAAAAAGGCGGCGCGGCGCGGCGGAAAGCTCAGCCGGGAGAATCTTAACGCCGCCGTGGCTTATTTCCCGGCGGGGACGCGGATTCCGCTTAATTCCAAAATAATCTGCGGGGGAGAGACCTACCGCCTTTCCTCCCTGGAAATAAAAATCGGGCTTGACGAGCATCACGTCAAAGCCGCGCTCGGAAAGGCGTGAAGCTATGAACGGCGACGTTTTATTCGGCCTTGCCGCGCGTTTGAGCGGCGCGGCGGGCTTGTTTGACCCGGAGGGGGCGGCGGGGGATATATTCATAAATATCCTGCCCGAAGCGCCGGACGGGGCCGCCGCTCTTTTCCTGACGGGGGGCGCGGAGGACGTACCCGGGGTTTTCGGCGGGATAGAGCGGAGGAACGTCCGCGCCTTGACGCGGGGCGTTTCCGGAGAGGAGGCCGCGCGCAGGCTCCGGCTTATTGAGGAAACCCTGTGCGGAAAGACGTTTCGGGCGGGCGGGGCGTTTTACTGCGACGTCCGGGCGGCGCGCGGCGCGGAAAGCCTTGGCCGCGACGAAAACGGGCGGTTCCTGTTTGAGCGGGTATTCGCCGTTTCACGGAAGGAGGCCGCGCAATGAGTTCGGAGGTTGTGATAAGCGCGTCTCGCTACGTATGCGCGCCGCTTTTAAGCGACGCGGAGGGCGGGCGCGTCTACGGCCCGGCTTTTACGGTGGCCGAGGAGGTTTGCGTTAAAAGCCTGGACGCCCCAGATAAAATCACTTTCCGGGCGGACGACGGGGAGACGGTCACGGTGACGTATCTTAAGACGGAGGGGCACCGGGTCGTCCTGCCGGCTCTGACGCCGGAGCTTGCGCAGGCCCTGCGCTCCGGGCGGTTCGGCGCGGCGTTCCGGCTGCCGCTTGCGGACGGGCGGGTCAGGTACGTGCGGTATCTCAAGGGGGTGTTTTCCGCCGTTCCGGTTTTTTTCGGCGGGTCCCCGGATTTTTCCCCGAAAGGGGTTTTCGCGGATTTTTATCCCGAAACCTGCGCGGACGGCTCGAAGATTTATTATACGGACGGCCCCGCCCCCGGAGCCTCGGCGGAGGATTTCGAGAGCCTGTTTTTTTCGGATTTTAATTATGTTTTATAGCGATTCCGCGTTTTGCTTATGTAAAGTAAAACGGTATTGCTTTATGAAAAGGAGGGAGAGCCGGTATGACCGGTTTCAGCTTTAACGGGACGCATTGCCGCCAATTCGGCATTACGGCGAAAACCATAAGCCGCCCGGTTCTGCCGCGCGCCAAGGAGTTTAAGGTGTCCGCCGCGCGGCAGGACGGCGAGGCGGATTTTTCCGCCGACCGCTGGGGCAAGCGCTATAACCCCGTCGTTATGGAGATAGCCCTGCAGTTCGCGGCCGAGAGCCTCGCGGAGATGCAGGAGAAACTGAGCCGCGCCGCCGTTTGGCTCCTGCCCGACGGGAAGCTGCGCTTCGACGACCTGCCGGGGGTTTACTGGCTGGCGCGGGCGCACCTGGGCTTTTCCTACTCGCCGCTGGCGGAGGGCCGGGCGGCGGCGGCGGCGGCGAAGTTTTACTGCGAGCCGTTCTCCTTCGGGGAGGAGGAGGTTTCCGTTCCGCTTTTTATCGGGACAAATAATTTTAGCAACCCCGGGACGTATTACTCCGCGCCCGTTATAGAAATCCAGGGGGGCGGGGCTGGGGTCTGCGTCTCGATGAGCGGCGTAAGCCTCGGCTTCGGCGGCGCGTTTTCTCAGCTTGAGATAGACTGCGGAGCTTTCACAGTAAAAAACGGGGGCGCGGACGCTCTCGGCGGGTCCTCGGGCGGCTTTCCGAAGGTCGCGCCGGGCGCGAACGCGCTGACGCTCTCCGTGGCTTCGGGCGGGGTTTCCTCCGCCGTTCTGCGGTACACGCCGCGCTATATATACGGAAAGGTAAACGGAGGTTGATTTTATGCTGATTCTTTACGACAGGGACGAGAGCGGCTTCTCCGGAAACGGGCTGGCCGCGCTTAACCTGGCTTTCTCCGTCCGCGTGCTTGAGGAAATCAACGGACCCTGCGAGCTTAGCTTCAGCTACCCGGCGGGAGACCCCAAGGCCGCGCTCATAACGCGGTTTCGCGTTGTGAAATGCGAGGGGCGGCTTTTCCGCGTGTCCCGGACGGAGCGGGCCGAGGACGGCAGGTCCGTTTTATCCGTAACCGCGAATCATATTTACGACGACTGCAAAAATTTTCACATCAGGGAAATGCCGGAGGTTTCAGGGGCGGGGGCGCAGGAGCTTTTCGCGCTGGCCTTCGCCGGGACGGGCTTTAACGTCCTGCCGTCGGAGTTTAACCCGGTTGTTGATTTTACGGGCATAACCGACGCCACGCCGGACGAGGCGGCCCAGCTCCTCATAAAATGCGCGGGCCGCGGCGAAATTTTCAAGGACAATAAAAACGTGGCGCTGGTGGAGCGGCTGGGGGCGGATAAGCGCGTCCCGCTGCGGCTTGATTATAACGTGAAGGAGCTTAAGCGCTTTGAGGACTGCTCCGGAATCATAACGCGGCTTTACCCCTACGGGCGGGACGATTTGACAATCGAGGGGGGATATATCGACAGTCCGGACATAAGCCTCTACGGAGTGCGGGAGGGCTCCCTGAGATACCGGGAAATCGGGGACGCGGCGGCGCTCCTGGCGCGGGCCTCCCTTGAGTTCTCGCCGGCGAACCCGGGCAGAATAGACGCGCCGGGCGTATCCTTTCAGGCGGAGTTTATTGACCGGGAGGGCGGGCTTTCTCTGGGCGATTCCGTGCTTCTGGACGGGGAAGCCCTGCGGGTGAGCAGGCTTATAAAATACCCGTATGAGTCGGTCCTGGCGGAAATAACCGCAGGGAGGCCGAAACGCGGCATAGCCGCCGTCATAGGCGAGCTTGAGCGGGCCGGCAAACGCCCGCCGAAAGTCCGCGTAACTCAGCAGGTCATAAACGAAATCCGCCAGGATATGTCGCTTGAAATTCACAACGCCGCTATGGAAGTATTCAAAACGGAGACGCTCTCCGCGGAGACGGCGCAAATCAACGCCGCGTGGATACGCGAGCTTTACGTCCAGTGGCTTGAGACGAACTTCGAGGCGATCGACCCGCGCCGCCCTTACCCCGCCGGGGGCAAGAGGCCGTTTATCCGCGTCCACAACCAGAACATCGAGCATTTCATAAGCGACGTTTCGGAGGAGGAGGTTGAGGATTTCAAGCTCCCGAGCGGGCAGCAGGTCTACTACACGTCGATTGAGGCCGAGGAGGCGTTTAAATATTTCACGGTAACCGACCCGGTTAAGTGGAACGCGGAGTTCCGGAGCGTGACGGAGGAAAACGCGCCCGAATATTCGTACCTCGGCGCGCATTACGAAAGCCTCGCGCAGCTGCGCGAGGCTTACCGGGAGAATTTCCGGGTAAAGGCGCGGAAGCAGACTAATATGATTCCGAGGAAAACGCAGGGTTTTAATATGAACGGGCTGAACGAGCCGTGGGACGTCTGGGGCCGTGGCGACGAAGCCGGCAACGGGTGCGGCTATCAGTACAAGGACCTTGACGGGTTCAACCTTATTTACACGAGCCGGGGCGCGGCGGAAATACCCCCCGGGTTTGAAATAGGCCTGAAACTGCGCGACGACGGCGTGTACACACGCAGCCTCCCCGAGGAGGGCTGGGTGAAGCTCGGCGCGGGCGGCGCGGCGAATATAGTATTTCTCAACCGCGCGCCGGAGGCCGCCGACATAGCCGGGGCCGCCGAAAACACGCTTTTCGTGCAGTACGCGGATTAACCCGATAAAAAACCCGCCCTCGGCGGGTTTTTTATTTATAGCAATTTTACAAAACGCTGACTGGCGCGGAGCGGAAAATCAGCGGCAAGAAGGCGGCTTTTTCGGGCGGCATTAAGCCCGAAAAAACGCCGGTTTTAAGCCGTTTTTCGCGAACGCCGGCAGTCAAGGAGGGGGCTTTGAGCTTCTCTATGGAAGCTCAAAACACCGAGCCGCGATTTTGAAAATTGCTTTATTGACATAACGCCGTTTCCTTTATATAATTAAACTAAGCGTTTTTGCGCGAAAATACATACGACAAACGCGGGAGGGCTTCTATGGAACTCAACATAAGCGGGAAAACGCGGCTGACGGGGCTTCTGGGCCGCCCGGTGGCGCACAGCGTGTCTCCTTATATGCACAACGCGGCGTTTTCAGCGCTCGGCCTTGACTATGTTTACCTTTGTTTCGACGCGGGCGCGGGGGAGCTGCCCGCCGCCGTCGCCGCGATGCGGGCGTTTAACGCCGCCGGCTTCAACGTCACTATGCCGAATAAAAAAGCCGTTATGCCCCTGCTTGACGAAATTGACGACGAGGCCAGGCTCATAGACGCGGTGAACACCGTCACGGAGGAAAACGGGCGCCTCGTCGGCCGCAACACGGACGGGCGCGGCTTCGTAAAAGCCCTTGACGACAGGGGAATCGCCTATAAGGGCGAGAAGATCACCGTCTGCGGGGCGGGCGGCGCGGGGCGGGCGGTGGCGCTCTCGCTGGCGCTGGCCGGGGCCGCGGAGGTTTCGGTTTTTAATATGTCCGCCGGGCCGGCGGCGCGGCTTGCCGGCGACATAAACGGAGCCGCGAAGGCCAGGGCGAACCCCTATAGTATAGAGGATTACGGGCGGCTCCTTTCCGAGATCGCCGAATCCGCCGTGTTTATTCACTGCACGAGCGTGGGTATGCGCCCGGACGAGGAGGCCTCCGTCATAAAAGACGCATCGGCTTTCCGTCCGGGGCTGGCGGTGGCGGATTTGATTTACGACCCTTCGCCGACGAAGCTCCTGCGGCTGGCCGCGGAGGCCGGGGCGGAAACGCTCGGCGGGCTTGATATGCTGTATAACCAGGGCGCGCTGGCGTTTAAGCTCTGGACGGGGAGGGATATGCCGCTTGAGAAAATACGGAGGGCCTAGAGCGATTTTGGAAGGAAGGGGCTTTGGGTTGCCTAAATCCTTTTAGACGACCTAAAACACCGAGCAAAATCGCGATAGAGCCGGTTCCGCTTACGAAAATAAGCGGGCTTAATGAGGCGGGGCGAGGTGAGCAGAATGAGAAAACGCAGAAACCGCGAAATCGTTAAAAAAATCTTTCTCGGAGCGGTGGCCGCGCTGCTTGTGCTGGCTTTTATAATAGGCGCGGCGGCTCCGTTTTTATAACAATTCCGTTTGACATAGGCTTCTTTCATCGCCGGAAACGCGTTGAAACCGGTGTTTTTTCGGCACTAACGCCTGCCGAAAAAGCCCCCTTCTTGCCTGCGGTTTTCGGCTCGAAACAAGCCGGTTAAACATGGAATTGCTCTTATAAATATTACGAAAAATCTACGATAGCTTGGCGGTGGAAATATGGCTGACGACGAACAAATGGATTTTCTTACCGATGAGGACCTTCAGGCGCTGCTTCTGGGCGATTCCGACGACTTGGACGATTTGGACGGCCCGGCGGAAAAAGCCGAAGCGGCGGAAATTTCGGAGGAAGCTCTGCCCGGAATAGCGGATTTGCCCGAATCCGGCGAAAGCCCTGAAATAATACGCGAAATAAGCGAGGAGGACCTCATGGAGGGCTCCACGACTGTCGAGGGCGTTCTGGACGAGGACGACATCCAGAAAGAGGCCGAGTCGGATTACTGGCGGCAGGAGAAGGCCGAACCGGAGGAAAACGAGCAGGAGAACCTGTTTGAGGAGCTTAACAGCGAGAGCAACCCCGAATATGTGCTCGGCGGCGCGGAGGACGAGGACCCCCTGCTTAAGGAGCTCAACAGCGACGCCATGCCGACCATAGCCGTTTTCGGCCCCGAGGAGAAAAAAGCCAAAGGCCCGTCGCTTCTGGCGCGGGCGGCGGCGTACCTGGCGGCTATACCGCTGCGGACGAAATACCGCCTGACGGCGGCGATAATCGTCCTTATGCTGCTTGTCGTTTCCGGGGTGGAGTTTATCACCTGGCTGAACCGCTTAAAAATCCCCAAAGGGGCGAAGATTTTAACTCTGAACGAGGACGCGCGCAACACGGCTAATTATATGTACACCAACGATGAAATTATGCTCAACGGCAAGGAGACGCGCGTGCAGAAAATCCTCACGGACAGCCAGGCGACAAGGATTTACCTTGAAAAACCCGTCCTTATCGGCAATATGGACGCGGTGCTCCTTGATAACGACGGCAATACCTATCACCTGAGCCTCCTGAGCCACTACAACGGGGAGCTGAGCGACACGCTGACCTTCGAGCCGTTCCCGGACGGGGTGACGAGCTTTACGCTCCTCCCGAGGAACCAGCCCTACGGGTACCTCGCCATGAACGCCTCGTCTCGGCCCCGGGACGAGGAAGAGGAGGAGGAGGACGGCAAAAAACCCAAGAAAAAAGCCGTCCCGACCGAACTTACCTACTATTTCAACAAGCGGCTTTACTTTTCGGCCTCAAAACATATAAATAACATAAACCTGCGTATGCTCACGTCCGGCGCGGGGGAGGCGGATGCGGTTTTCCGCATTGAGGACGCGGCCTTCACCTCCGCGGGGACTTTCATAGACTACAGCGTGTTGTGGGACCCGGAAAAATACGCGAACGTCTCTTTTTACCCCGCGAAGGGCAAAGAAAGCGGCTTCCTGCGTATTTACGAAAACGGCGGATTTCTGGCGGCGCGGAAAACAAACGCGAGGATTACCCAGACGGCGGACGGCGTGATGACCGGGCGGCTTGAGTACCGCCCGCTGTCGGAGTTTGAGAGCAAGCTCTCGTTTAAGATAACCGGGCTTGAGGAGAGCGTCGCGCTCAACCGGGAGCTTGACGCGGACGGGCTTTTCGAGGATAACCCCGAAAACGAAATCCGGATACCCGCCGGGGGGAACACCGTCGTTATCGAGCGTATGGGCAAGGGGCAGACGATATACGTGGCGGTGGCCCACGCGGAGGACGCGGACGGGCGGCGCGTTTACGCGGATTATGATTTTGAGCTGGCCGGGCGGAACGCGGAGGGCAGCCCCGTCACGCTCAGCCCGCAGGTTTTTTCCTCGCCGGAGGGGGCGGATATTGTGTTCAGCGACCCGGAGGGCCAGGTTGTTTTCCTGTCGCCGGCGGATATAAAGCTTCGCGTGAGGAGCGTGCGCTTCCCCGTATCCGCTTCGGCGGCAGACTTCTCCCTTGAGTTTCTTGACAACGGGGAGAACCCGCGCGCCAAGGCGGCCCGGAGGTACCTTGAGGCGGCTTTCCTGCGCGAAAACGGCGACTGTGAGGACTATACGGCCCAAGTCGCCGGAATATCGGTGGACGGCGCGGACGTTTCCGCCGTGGTGTACGAAGCCGGCGTTAAGAACGGCGAAGCCTTTACCGACACGCGCGTGATTAACGCGAAGCTGTCGGACGCGGGCCTTTCCATTACGGGATATAGATGAAGAAAAGGAGAATTTTCGATGGCGGAAAAAGGAAAGAAACCGGCGGCAAAAGGGAAGAAACTCGAGGAAACCGCGGAAAAAACGTCAAGCCAGTCCGCGAAGGAGGAGATTATTTCCTGGGTGCGGTGCATAGTTTCGGCGGTGTTTTTCGCCGTCATAATAACTCAGTTCGTTATAGTCAACGCCTCTATCCCCACCGGCTCGATGGAGGATAATATTATGGTGAACGACCGCGTGGTGGCCTTGCGCGGCTCCTATTTATTCTCGGAGCCGAAGCGGTTTGACATTGTGGTGTTCAAAAACCCCGACAACGAAAAAATCCTTTTTGTCAAGCGGGTCATAGGGCTTCCCGGGGACACCGTGACCATACGGGAGGGCAAGGTGTACGTCAACGGCTCAGCCGAGCCGCTGGAGGATTCCTTCATTAAAGAGCCGCAAGCCTGGGGAGGGTTAATCCCGGAAGGGAGCTGGGTCGTCCCGGAGGGGAGCTACTTTATGATGGGCGACAACCGCAACAACAGCAACGACTCCCGGTATTGGGAGCACACTTACGTCGAGCGCAAAAAGATTCTGGGGAAGGTGGCTTTCCGCTATTACCCGAAATTCCGCGTTTACAAGGACCCCGCCTATGCGTATAGGAAATCTGACGCTTGAGCGCCCGGTGTTTCTGGCGCCTATGGCGGGGTTCACGGACCTTTCCTTCCGGCTCGCCGCCAAGAGGTTCGGCGCGGGGCTTGTCTATACGGAAATGATAAGCGCGAAGGGCCTTTGGTACGGGAACGGGAACACGGCGCTCCTGCTGGCGACGGACGCGGCGGAGGCCCCGCTGGCGGTTCAGCTTTTCGGGCGGGAGCCGGAGCTTTGCGCCTGGGCCGCGCGGCGGGCGGAGGAGGCGGGCGCGGCGCTTATCGATATAAACATGGGCTGCCCCGCGCCGAAAATCGTCAAAAACGGGGAGGGCTGCGCCCTGCTTAAGGACCTCCCGGCGGCGGCGCGGCTCATAGAGGCGGTGGCGGGGGCCGTTAAGATCCCCGTGACGGTAAAGACGCGCCTTGGGATGAGCCGCGCGGACGCGTCGGGCGGGCGGCTGGCCGCGCTGGCGGAGGCCGCCGGGGCCGCCGCCGTGTGTATCCACGGGCGCGCGCGGGACGAATATTACGCCGGGGCGGCCGACTGGGGGGCGATTGACGAAATAGCCCGCTCGGTCAGCATCCCCGTAATCGGCAGCGGGGACGTGGGGAGCCTGGCGGAGGCGCGGGCGCGGCTTGAGACGACGGCCTGCTCCGCCGTTATGATAGGCCGGGCGGCTATAGGGAACCCCTGGGTTTTTTCCGAAAAGCCGGAGGAGCGCACGCTCCCGGCGGCGCGGGCGCAGGCGGAGGCCCACGCCGAGGCGCTGGCGGCGCGGAAGGGCGAGGCCGCCGCAATGCGGGAAATCCGCAAGATTCTGCCGTTTTACCTGAAGGGCTTTCCCGGGGCGGCCCGGTTTAAGGCGCGGGCGGTCTCGGTCTCAAGTTTGGGGGAGTTTTACGAATTTTGGGAGGACGCGGTCACAAATCTCCGGCCGGCGCATAATATGTAAGCATACCAGAACCAAGCGGCTTGCGCTTTAAGGGGAATTTTTATGAATATGAACGGAATGAACGGAATGAGCGGGATGAATATGCAGGGCGGCGGGCCGATGCTGCCGATGCTGATGATGCTGCTTATGCAGGGCGGCTCGTTCGACCCGCAGCTGCTCCTGCTGATGACCCTGCTGGGCGGCGGGGGCGGGAAATTCGGGATTATGGGCGAAGGCCCGGGTATGTAGGCTCCTCACTATAAAAATTGCGATAAAAGAGCGCGGCTGGGTTCCGCGCTTTTTTTCTTTTCAAGCTCGGTGTTTTTTGGCGCCTACAGCCGCGCCAAAAAGCCACCTCCTTGCTCGGCGTTTTTTCGGGCCTAAAGCCGCCCGAAAAAGCCGCCTGCTTTGTAACCATATTGTAACACATAAAACGGCGGCGGGGGCTTATAATAACAACAGCAAGGGAAGGGCGGCCGCGCCCGGGGAGCCGGGTGTAAGCCGGATATTACACAAAGATTACAAAAAGCCCCAGTTTATTGACGCGGGGGAAATAGTGGGTTAAAATAATAAACGTAAACAAAACACGAGAGTCCGCAGGAAAAAATAAAAGCGGGCCTGACCTTAAAAGGAGGAAACACAGCAATGAAAAGAAAGTTAGCTTTCCTTATGGCTGCGGGTATGACCGTGTCCATGCTGCCGACGAGCGTGTTCGCGCGTTCCCTGAACCAGCTTGGCGGGAGCCAG
>JAITSQ010000010.1 GCA_031287685.1 Clostridiales bacterium
TACCGCGTTAGGCTTCTTTGCGTAAGCAGCGCGGTTAAATATCATAAGTTTGGCAATAAATATATGATTTCCGAAAAGACGTTGCTTGAATACTTTGGTGAATTAAACGGCTGGAAAAACGCGGAAACACTTACAGAATACGCCAATCCTGCGGTTACGGCGTGGACGGAAAGCAGATCGTCCGTTCAACGACAAAAGATGAACACCGCGGTGGAGGAGGCGGCGATGATGCGGCTGCTCTCGCTCCCCGCGGATTTTTTAATGGTTACGGCGCGGGGGAACTCGCCAACAGGACGAATAATATAAACAATCTGTGCCAAACGCTGCTGGACGCGGCGCTGTCCACGGGGCTTGGCGCGGTTTTCTCGCTTGTGCATATAACGCAGATTTTTCACCACGCGCCCGCGCTACTTGTTATCCTTACGACGGTTATATTCTCGCTTGCGTCCGCCTTCGCGCGGACAAAAATTTCCCTGCGCGGTATGGAAGCCGCCTCCAAAGAATCGGGGCTGACCTACGCGCTTATTTCGGGAGTGCAGAAGCTGAGGCTCTCTGGTTCGGAGAAACGCGCCCTCGCCAAATAGGGCGGAGGTTTATACAAAAAAGGCGAGGCTGCTTTACGACCCGCCTGTGTTCCTTAAATTAAACGCCGTGATTACGACGGCGATTGGACTCGCCGGCACAATCGTTATGTACTATACCGCGGCGGGCGGGAAATTCGCGGAGCTTGTGGAGCGCCAGCAATTATGATATAATTATTAAAAGTATTCGGGAGGATTAAATAATGACCTTGACAATCACCAAAAACAAAACCGAGAACTGCTGCGTACTATCGCTTGCGGGGCGCATTGACACAACGACCGCGCTGGAGCTTCAGCCGGAACTCGAGCAGGCGATTGACGAAAATAAGAAAGTGGCGCTGGACTTTGCCGAGGCCGCCTATGTGTCAAGCGCGGGGCTTCGCGTTATACTCGCGGGCGAAAAGCGGGCGAAAGCGCGCGGGAGCGTTATGACGCTTATAAACGTATCGAAGGACATAATGGAAGTTTTCGATATGACGGGGTTTACGGACATATTGAAATTCGAGTAAAATAAGCGCCGGAGGTATACTCCTTGGCGAGCTTAAAGCCGCGCTTGCCCGCGAGGATTTCGCGATACAGCCATTTCAGTTTTCAAACGGATTTGCCGCGCGCACCA
Source organism: Clostridiales bacterium (assembly GCA_031287685.1). GTDB lineage: Bacteria > Bacillota > Clostridia > Lachnospirales > WQUN01 > JAITSQ01. The sequence continues at coordinate 1,198 of JAITSQ010000010.1, forward strand.
TTAGGCTGGCCGCGCAAGTGAGGAATCCGCGCGGTATCGCGGCAAAGGACCGCGAGCAAGTTTAATTTTAAACCGTCAAGGAGTATGAGAATGAAAGAACTGCGGATCGAAGCTAAAACCGAAAATTTGGAAACCGTCCTGGATTTCGTGGAAACCGCGCTTGAGGGCGTTTCTATGAAGCGGCTGAATCAAATACTGATTGCCGTTGAGGAAGTTTTTGTCAATATCGCCAATTACGCCTACAGCCCTAACTCGGGTGAAGCGTTGATACTTGCGTCTGTCGGCGATTTCGTCATTATTGAATTCGAGGACAGCGGCGTCCCGTATAATCCTTTGGAGCGGGAAGCGCCTGATATGGCCCTGCGCGCCGAAGACCGCGTAATCGGGGGGCTGGGCATACATATGATCCGGAATTTGATGGACGAAGTGACCTATCGCCGCGACGGAAATAAAAATATTCTGACAATTAAAAAAGAAAAATCTTAGAGTTTTGGTTTGCCTGAAAAGATTCAGGCAACCAAAGTCTCCTTCTTTATGGTTCATTAAAAGCGCTGTATCTATTCATTACGCTCCGTTATTTTCAGCGCTAACATTGTAATGTCGTCCGCTTGCTCCGCGCCGGACGCGAAACGCTCAACTTCCGCCTGTATGCCTGTTATCAGCTTTTGCGGCGCGTCCTCGCGCCCCGCGTTAAAAGCTCGCATCAGCCGGGCCTCCGAAAAAAGTTCGCCGCCGCCATTCGCCGCCTCCGTCACGCCGTCCGTATACATAAACAGCGTATCTCCCGGCGCAAGCGTAGTTTCTTCTTGAGTATAAACCGTGTCCTCCATACCCGCCAGCACAAAGCCGGGGCGGCTTGAGCGCAGCCATTCGCCTTGCCCGGTGTTTTTTGGCTCTTGGCGCCGAGCCAAAAAGCCCCCTTCTTCCCCGCCGCCGCGCCTTATAATCGGCGGGTTATGTCCCGCGTTTACATATGAAAACCTGCCTGTGCTGATTTCGAGGTATCCCATAAACACCGTGACAAACATACAGGTATCGTTGTTTTCGCAAAGCGACGCGTTCACGATTTCAAACACTCGTTTTGGAGACCACCCGCCAAGCTGAGCGATGTTTTTAAGCAATGTGCGCGCGACCACCATAAACATCGCGGCCGGTATGCCCTTGCCGGAAACGTCCGCTATCAGCACCGCCAAATGGTCGTCGTCCGTCATAAAAAAATCGTAAAAATCGCCGCCGACCGCTTTGGCGGGTTTCATTACCGCGTACATTTCCGGGAACAGGCTGAAATTACGCGGCAGCATAGAAGACTGTATCGCGCCCGCTATTTTAAGCTCCGCGCGTTCGCGCGCCTCGATGATGGCGGCGCGTTCAGCTTCTGTAATGTAGTCCTTCAGGCTGCGCGCCATTTTGTTTACAGAGGCGGCAAGCGTCCCAATCTCATCTTCCGCGCGGATATTAATCTCCTCGTCCAAAAATCCGTTAGCTATGCGTAAAACACCCTCCTGAAGCTGCGTGATCGGGCGCGTAATGGTTTTTGAAAACTTAATTGAAAACGCGATGATTACGCAAAAAGACAGCAGAAATACGGCAAAAAATTTAAGCATAATTTTATTAATCGCCTTATCGAAAACCCGCGTCGTTCCGTCTTTTAGATTAGTTATCTGCGCTTCCATAATATGCTTTGTAACCTCCGTCTCTCTGACGGGCAGCACAAAGCATATGCTCCAGTTTAAGGTTTTAAGGGGATAATAGGCGGCGTACACAAGTTCTTCGTCTATCTTCAGTTTGCGTAACCCGGACTTTCCGGAGGTCATCTCGGACGCCAGCGCCCTGAGTTCCTCGTTGGGGCTGTTGAGATAGTCTTCTCCCGTTACGGCGCCGTCGCCGCGGGCTGTCAAATTACTGTTCGAGCGCTGATTTATAATCGCTTGCCCTCGGCTGTCCAGCAAAAAGGCGTACCCCTTCGCTCCTACCTCAGCATATCTTACTATGCCGTCTATTTCCGAGAGCATCGCGTCTGTGCCAGCGACTCCGCGAAAAATTTTCTCCTCGCCGCGAAGCTCGTAAATCGGCACGCTGCAGGTGATTTCCGCGCCGTATCCGTCTGAATAGTTCACAATCTCGCTCCAATACGCCGCGCCGGATTTTTTCGCGCCCTCATACCAATAACGCGCGCGCGGGTCGTAGCCGCGCAGCGGCGCGGCGGCGGCGGGATCTGAGTCCACCGCTATAAAACTGCCTTTTTCCGTGCCTATATAGCTTGCGATTATCGGTGAGTTTTCCTTCAAAACCGGGATCAGAGCGCCGCGAATGTTGCCCATAAGCAGCAGTTCCTCCCGCGCGTCCTCCCCCCCCTCTGGGGACAGGCTGTAACGCACGTTCTCCGAGGCGTCCAGGGCGTCTTGCCAGTTTGTGAGCGGCGCCGGCGCGTATTCCTTTTCGTGGGAATAAATGTAGGACGCGCTTTTCGCGACCGTCTCGCTTTGACGCTGAACCTTTTGCAGTTCGCTATCTACAAGCGCGACGCATTGTTCCGCGACTGTCCGCAGCGTATCAATCGCATGAGCCCTGTATATGGAAAACGTTTCCTCCGACATCTCCTGACTAAGCTCGTTTATGTTGCCGATTGCGCTGTCGCGCATATTAAACGCGCCTATTATGCTGAATACGCCAAGAAACAGCAAACCGCTTAATGATATCGCTGAAATTATCCCCATTATTCTTAATTTGATGCTCTTTTTCACGCGAGGTCATCCCCCTCTCGGCCGGTATCGGCTAAAACAGCGCAATATCGGGTTCGGCGACAATACTCTCTTTCGCCGCGCACACGGTCATAGCATAGCCGGGGAACAGTTTATGAAAGCCGAAAAACCGCGCCGCCGTCTCTGAATTATACTTGAACAAACTCTCTTTCTCCGTCCACAGCCGGAAGAACATCGCGGACTGCCGTTCCGCCTCGCGCGCCAATAACGCTCTCGCTTCCTCAGCGGTGAAACAGCGCGCCGCTATGTCAAATTCAGCGTCGGTAAGCGGCTTTACCCGCTCCACGTCTATCCCGACCTTCCCGCTTTCGCAAAACGCCGCCGCCGCGACGCTCCCGCTGTGCGACAGGCTTACGCGTATTCGCGGCAGCGCCGCGAAGCGGGGCGCGCCTTTGGCGTCATAAGTGAATCCGCTCGTCCGCTCCCTCAAGCCTAAGCGCGACAAATAAACGTCGCAAAGCAAACCAACGCCGAGCGAAAGCGCGCGGTCCTTCGGGAAGCGATAACGCCCGGCGCGCAGCTGCCTGACTTGCGAGAGCGCGCGCAGCCTTTCGGCAAACGCGCTCTCGTCCAACAGCGGCGTGACGTCGGCGGCAATCACGCTAACCATATCATTCTTCCTTTAACGTCGCGCGGAACTTCCCTCCCGCGGTGCGGATAAACGGTTCCGACGACAGCGTTACCCGCGCCGTCAGCCCGTTGCTTTCTATCACCTTCTGCAAATAATTTCTGAGGTTCTCGCCGACCGCCGCCCACTCATATCCGTGTTCCGCCTCCATACGTATCTCCAGCGCGCCGTTTAACTTCTGGATGAACTGCGCCGCGCCGCACCCTTCAATATCTAACGCCGCGAGCATCATCACGGTCGGGGAAATCGGAATCCTCCGCCCATCCGCCTCGAAGGTCAGAATCTCCTCCTCTCGCCCGCGCAATTCAATAAACGGCAGGTTAAGCCCGCAGCCGCACGGCTCGTCGTGCCATATCACCTTATCGGTCAGCCGGTATCGGATGACTGGCTGCACCAAATTCGCCAGATTCGTAATCAGCACGCCGTTTGAAAGCGCGCCGGGCGGGGTTGGGCGGTTGTCGCCGTCCACGGGTTCGACTATAACCCAGTCGCTGTTGACGTGCATATGTCCCTTGGGGCAGCTCATGGCGATTTCGCCGCCCTCGGTAGAACAATAATTGTTAAGAACGGGGCAGCCGAAAGTCTTCATAAGCAATTGGCGGCTGTCTTCGGTCAGCTGTTCTGCGGAGCAGGCGATATATTTAGGCGCTATGTCAAGCCGCCCCGCTTGTTTGGACGGCGCCAGAGTGAGCATGGCGGAGGGATAACAGGCGATGGCGTCAGGCTGAAACTCATTCAGGCGGCGCTCCATTTCGTGAAGCGGGGTATCCACGGGGATAAGCAGGAGATTATCCTCCTTGCCTATGGCTTTCAGCTGCTCTCGCGTTCTCAAATAGGAGAGGTAGGCGGAGTGGAAACCCTTGTTTGAAATTATGGCGCAGACCTTCATATCCCGCGCGGCTTTAAGCCCTTTTACCTCCTTCAGGCAGGCTCCCCCAAGGTACCGCTGAGACATCAGCGCGCCGTGAACCGCGCCGTGCCTGTCGTCACGGAGCAGCATCAGCGGGTCGCCCGTCGTGCCTGAGGTCGTCATCGCCTTGTAGCCCTTGAAGGATTTGGCGAGGTTGGCGAAGTCGGTCACGAAAGCGCGCAACTCCGCGCCTTTTATTTCGCGGTCCGTCACCCAGTCGTCAAAGCGCGCCGTCAGTTCCGAACGAAGCGTGACGGGAATATCCGCCAAGCCGGGCGTATCAGATAAGCCGCGGTATTTTTCTTTGAAATACGGCGAGTTGCTCCGCGCGTAGGCCACAAGCTCGCGCAGACGCTCAAGCTGCAGTTCGTCTATCCGCTCGCGCGAAAGACCGGTCGCGTCCGAGACCAGTTTGTCCGCCTCCCGCTGGGAAAGGTTAAGCGGCATATTAGCTCCTCCGTTCATATTTTAGACCTCTTTCGAAACTCTGATTTCTGTTAAAATTTAATCAAAATACCCTAACCCGCTAATACTTCCCGCAAAATCGGCAAGATATTTATCCGACGTGAGCGGCCACTTGAACCCAAGGCGTAACAGCGCCTGCGAGGTATAGCGGTTGTCCGCGCCGATTACGGTCATCTCTTTTTCGCCCGGCGAGTTTTGATAGGCGATCAGAGCGGACAGCTTCTTGACTTTCTTAGCGTCCTGAACCGCCTTGCTGTAGGCGCGGGCAAACTCCTCGCGCTCGCACGGCTTTACGTCAATGCCGCTCTCGTTCAGCACAGACACCACATCGCCCATATACACGCTGTGGTCGTTGTACGCGTGAAACACGGTACACTCTTTAGGAGTGACGGCAAGTTTGAGGATAGCCGCCGCCGTGCAGTCAATGGGCGAAAACTCAACCTCTCTCGCCATATCGCCGTAGGGGATACAGCCTAAAATGTGAAACGCCCGCAGCCGCCCGAGGAAGCTGTTTGTGTTGAAATTAGCCTGAAACTCGCCGTCCTCCGAACGCGCCATAAGGTTGCCCACGCGTATCACCTTAGCGTCCAAACCCTCCAGCGCCGCCTCAAGCACAAGGCGCTCCGCGAGGAACTTGCTGTTTACATATTTGTTGGACAAATCCTGCCCGAAATACAGCTTTTTTTCATCCAGCAATACGTCCTTGGGCGGATTGCCTCCAACGCTCATGCCCGCGACGCTGGTGGTGGATATTTGCACGTATCCGCAGCCCGTCCTCCTGCTGAAAGCCAGCCCGTTTCTCACGCCGCCGATGTTTACGTCCTCGATGTCCGTACCCGCCGAGAAGTGTTTGACGTTCGCGGCGCAATTAAACAACGTGTCGACGCGTACTTTTTCCAGCTTTTCAAACACCTCCGCGCCGCGAATATCCCCGTCCAGCACGACAATCCGCGAACCAAACAGCTCGTCAAACGCATCGCTGAAATAATAAAACAGCATATTTTTGAGCCGCGTTTGGGCGGCGAGTTTGCCGCCGCGCACCACGCAATACGCGACGCCGCCGCAGCTCCGCAAATACTCCCTAAGCAGATGTACGCCCAAAAAGCCTGTCGCGCCTGTTATGCACACATTGCCAACCTCGCGCCGTTTGCCTTCCAGGAGGGAATCAATTGTGTTAGCCTGAAGCAGCTTGCGAAGCGCGTCATAGTCGTAATTATCAACCGCGTCCGCGGCGCTCGGCGTTTTTTGCGAACGCTCGCGGCCGCCGCGAAAAGCCGCTTCCTTCGCGTCCGGCGGCGCGGCGTTCGCAAGCAGACCCAGCTCGCGCGGGGTCGGGTTGTCGAACACGTCGCCGTAGCTTATCTGATATCCTTTGCCGCTTGCTTCAATCGTAACCTGCGTCACAAGCAAAGACGTGCCGCCGATGTCAAAGAAGTTGTCCTCCGCTCCCACCCGCTCAAGGCCCAGAGCCTTCGCGAAGATAGCGCAGTACGCCTCCTCCGCTTCGGTCGCGGGCGGCGCGTAGTCGTTTAACGCCAGCAGCTTAGCTTCGGGCAGCGCGCGGAGGTCTATTTTGCCGTTAGGGGTCATAGGCAGGCTGTCCAGCTGCAAATACGCTGTGGGGAGCATATACTTCGCCAGCGTGAGCGACAGCCGCTGACGCAGTTTGTCGGGCGCGAGGGCTGAGCCGGCGGTGTAGTACGCGCACAAATGCTCCTGTCCGTTTATGCTCTTAATCAGCGCGACGCTGCGCTTCACTCCCTCGCAAGCGCCCAGCGTGTTCTCGACTTCGCCCAGTTCGATACGCAGTCCGCGCAGTTTCACCTGTCCGTCGTTTCTGCCCAGTATAACGACTTCCCCGTCGTCTGTCCATTTGGCGATGTCTCCGGATTTATAGTAACGCGCGCCGCCGTAGGCGACAAACCGCTCAGCCGTCAGTTCGGGCTTATTCAGGTAGCCGCGCCCGACGCCCCTGCCGCCTATCCACAGTTCGCCGACGACTCCCGCCGGAAGCGGGTTGCCGTCTATATCCATAACCTGCTCCGCGACGCCGTCAACCGGCGCTCCTACCGTCACAACGCCGCTGTCAAGAAGGGGGCTTTTTGGCGGGGCATACATGGCCGCCCGGTTCTCAACCCGGAGACGCAAGCATTGCGTCGGAGGGCCAGCAAGAAGTTTCACGTTGCAGTCTATTGTTGTTTCGGTCGGACCGTAGCTGTTAAATATTTCCGCGTCCGTAAGCTCGCGCAGTTTGCCATACAGCCCGCTCGGGAACTTCTCCCCGCCGACCATAAGCATCTTGCAGCCGCCAAGCGCCTTTTTCATATCGGGGTGCTCCATATATTGCGTAAGCACGGAGGGAGTCGCCCACAGGAAGTTAGCGCCCGTCCGGAACATAAGCTCCGCCAGCGCGGCGGGGTTGCGCGCCTGCTCCTCGTCCGCGAGCGCGAGGCTCAACCCGTTAAACAGCGTCATTATGACGTTGCCCGTGAACACGTCAAAGGACACCGTGGTAATGACCGCCGCTCTGCACCTGTGCCTGACCGCCGCGGCCTGTTGTATGTTGCGCTCAAAGGGCGCCGCCCAGCCCACCGCCGATTTGTGCTCAATCATCACGCCCTTCGGCTTGCCTGTTGAGCCGGAGGTGTAGATGACGTAGCACAAATTGCCGGGAGCCACGGCGACGCTTGGCCGCGCGGCGTTTGCGTGCGCGAGGAGCTTATCCGCGTCAAGCCCGTTGCCGAAGGCGTCTTTATTTTTCGCGTCCGTCAGTATATACTTCGCTCCGCTGTCCGCTATGATGTGGTCTATGCGCTCTTTGGGATAGGCGGGGTCTATCGGAATGTACGCGCCCCCCGCTTTCAGTATGCCGAGTATCGAAAAAAGCACCCTGCTGTCCCTGGGCAGAAAAAACGCTATACGGTCCTCCGGCTTCACGCCCAGCTCCAGCAGCGCGTTAGCGACGCGGTTCGCGCCGTCGTTGAGCTGTTCGTAAGTAAACTCTCCGTCCGCGGCAATGAGAGCGACTGCGGAGGGCGCGGACGCCGCGTGCCGCTCAAAGAGTTCGTGCAGGGCGGGGGCGGGCAGCGGCTGTTCGGGGCCGCAAAAACTCGCGACGCGTTCAAGCTGTTTCTCCGTGGCGACCACAAAACCGCCCAGCTGCTTGTCTAAGTTTGCCGCGAACCTCTCCGCCACATGGGCCGCACAGTCCGCGAACGTCCGCATTGTGCTGTCTTTAAACAGCGACTTGTCATATCTGACCGTAAGCGTGTAACCGCCGGAAGCCTCCCCCACCGAAATATCCACGGGGAACTTCGCGGCGTCCAGCCGCACGGCTTCCGCCTTTGCCGCCAGGCCGCTGTTCTGTATCACGCCGCCCTGGTACGCGAACATTATTTGAGGTTCGTAAGAGTAGTCGGCGGCAATCCGCGTATACGGATACGCCGAATGTTCCATAGTTTCAAGCATAACGCGCTGGACGTCCGCGAGATACCGCCGCGCCGAGCTGGCGGGGGGTATGTCAATCACAAGGGGCAGCGTTTTCACAAGCATACCCAGATTGCTTTGCAAATGAGCCTTGTCCCTGCCGTTTATGATTGTCGCCAGCCGCGCCTGCCTTACGTTCGCGAAGCGGCTTGCCGTGTAGCTAACCGCGCCCAGGAACAAGCTGGCGGGAGTGACTGCAAGCTGTTTCAGCGCGCCGGAGAGCTTGTCTTCGGGTATAAACGCGCTCACGCTCGCGGGCTCGCTCGGTGTTTTTTGGCGGCTGAATCCCCGCCCAAAAGCCCCCTCCTTGCTCGGTGTTTTTTGGCGGCCGAATCCCCGCCCAAAAGCCCCCTCCTTGCTCGGTGTTTTTTGGCGGCCGAAGCTCCGCCCAAAAGCCCCCTCCTCGCCCGCGTCTTCGGCGGCCGCGTGGTCGGCTGGTATGGCGGTCGCGCCCTCTCCGTCGCTTAAAAGCGAAACGAAGTACGCTTTCGCGCCGTCGTACTCAGCGTCTCCCTCACGCGGCTCCGCAAGCGATAAGTCAAAACTTGTGAAGGTTTCCGCTTCAAGAGCCTCGCCCGCCAGCGCCTTTGACAGGTCGCGCAGGAATATGTCCGCGGACGCGCCGTCAAAGATGATGTGGTGGAAGTCCATAAGCAGATGCACGGCTTTTTCGGTGCGGTACAATTCAACGCGGAACAGCGGCCCCTCAAAAAGGTTGAACGGACGCGCAAAAGCGTCGCGCAGCTTCTCGTATTCAGCCTCCGCGACAGAGCCGCAGGGTATTTCAACCGGATATTCGTCCCGCCGCTCCTGACACACCTCGCCGTCTTTCATAACGAGGCGCGTCTTGATGTAGGTATGCGCGGCTATGACGGCAAGCGCGGCTTTTTTGAGGTCGTCAAGGCTGGTTTCAGCGTCAAGCTCAAGCGCGAAAGGAATGTTGTACACAACCGACGCGGGCTGCCTGGCGCAGGCGAAATAAACGCCCAGCTGATTTTGCGTCAAGGGGTATACCTCACGTTTATCAAAGGCCGTCAGCGCGTAGTCGTCGTTTCGCTCCACCAGCGCTGCGAGTTTTTCTATTGTTTTTTCACGCATTATGTCGGTGGCGGCTATGGTCTTGCCCGTTTGTTTGGTTATCCGCGCCGCGAACTTGATAGACGACAGCGACGTCAGCCCCATATACATCAAGTCGTTGGTAATGCCAAGTTCCGTCACGCCGAGAATATCCCGGGCTATGTCAAGCAGCTGTTTCTGCGCCTCCGTCTGCGGCGGAACCGATTCCTCGGCGGCTACCTCTATCTTCGGCAGTTTCCTTTTGTCAACCTTGCCGTTGGGGGTCAAGGGGATTTTATCTATTTGCGTAGTCGTCGCCGGCACCATATAAGGCGGCAGTTTTTGCTCAATAAACTGATTGAGCGCCTTTATGTCCACGTCCTTCCGCGACACGATATAAGCGACGGCGCGTTTGCCGCCGCCGGGCGCGTCCTGCGCGACTACGGAAGCCGCCGTTATGTCCGGGTACTGGAGTATGCGCCCCTCGATTTCCGTCAGCTCCACGCGGAAACCGCGTATCTTTATTTGGAAATCCCGCCGCCCCACAAAGTCAAGGACGCCGTCCGGCAGGAAGCGCGCCACGTCGCCCGTTTTGTACATTACCGCCGTCTCTTCGCTTGTCCGGAACGGATTGGGCACAAACTTCTCCGCCGTCAGCTCCGGGCGGTTCAGATAGCCGGGGGACACCTGCCGCCCGGCTATACATAGTTCGCCCGCCGCGCCGACAGGCGCAAGCTCACCCTGTTTATCAAGCACGTACAGCTCCATATTGGGCAGGGCGCGGCCTACGGGCACGCGGTCATTTAAGCCCTCCACCTTGAAGAAGCTTGACGCGACGGTACATTCGGTCGGGCCGTAGAGATTGCATAAGCCGTACCCCTTCGGCGGCGCGATAGGCGTCAGCGTTTCCCCGCCCACCGACAGCGCGCGGAGCGAGCGGTTGTCCATATTCTCCGCGAACGCCCGCCCCATTTGCGTGGTGAGGAACGCCACGGTGATTTTGTTCCGGTTGTAATAGTCGTTTATGCCCGCCAAATCCAGCCGCGTTTCCTCGGGAATTATGTGCGCCGCGCCGCCGCTGATTAAAGCGGGATACACGTCCATCATAGACGCGTCAAAGCCGAAACTGGCGTAGGCGGCGGCGTTATCCGCTTGCGTCAGCTTGAAATAATTACGGTACCAGGTGCAGTAGTTCACTACGTTTTTTTGCGACAGCATAACGCCTTTGGGCGTCCCCGTCGTGCCGGAGGTGTAAAGCAGAATCATTAAGTCGCCGGGCGCGGGCGGGTCCGGCAAAGCGTCCGCGGGGGGCAGCGCGGCGATATCGCCCGTATACAGATACTCTCCGCTCCCGCCGGTCAGCTCCAGGGCGATTGCTTCGTCTTTGATAATTACAGCCGCGTTCGCGTCGGAAACCATAAACGACAGGCGCTCCGCGGGGTAGGTCGGGTCAAGCGGGAGATACGCCGCGCCGCTTTTCATAACGCCCAGGGCGCACACCACCATCATTTCGCTCCGATTGATAAGTATGCCCGCGACGCCGCCTTTGCCTATTCCCTTTTGCGCCAAACGCGCGGCCAAACGGTCTGTTAAGTCGTCAAGGGCGGCGTAGGACAGGACGCGGTCTTTGAACACGACGGCGGCGGCGTCCGGCGCGCTCCGCGCCCGCGCCCGTATTAAATCCACAAGAGTCCTGTCTATATTTTCATCTGATTTATCGCCGGTAAAATCCTCTAAAATCTGTTTCCTCTGGCGTTCCGGCAGGCGCGCGGCCTCTTGGACGCGCGCGGTTCCGCCGCGCTCCGTGATGTTTTTGATAACCTCCGTGAATTGTTCGAGCATACCCTCCACGACCGCTCCGTCATAAAGTTTATCTGAATAGCATAGCTCCAGTTTTATGCTGTCTTCGGAGCGTGTGAACTCAAACACCAAATCCATCGCCAGTTCCTGTCCCTTAACGCTCAGCCTGCTGACGGAAAGCGTCTTCATACGCCGCGGCGGCAGCTCGCGCAGATAGTTGACGGTCACGTCAAATATAGGGGAGCGGGAGGAGTTGCGCTCCTCCGCGAATTTTGAGACAAGCCTCTCAAAAGGATAGGTCTGATGTTTTTGCAATTCATTTTGCAGGTTTGAAACTTCGGACACATAGTCCGCTACCGTCTTGTCAAAAGAGGGTTTGAGCCGCAGCGGGAGCGTGTTTACAAACATTCCGACCATATCGTCCGTTTCCGGGAGCGTACGCCCGTTCATAGCCGCGCCGATCACCACGTCCTCCGACGCGCAGTATTTGCCCAGTGTAATGCCTATCGCGGCGGTAAGCAGCGTATATGGCGTAACGCCTAACTTCTTCGCGGTCAGCTCAACCGCCGCCGCGTCAAGCGTTCGCGAGGCCCGCTCCGACGCGAAGGGCAGAGCGGCGGGGCGCGCGGCGGCGCACGGCATATCATTTTCGGGCACGCCTCCGGCAAACATATTATTGAAAAACGCCTCGCTGTCCGCGTACTCCTGACGCGCCTCCGCCCACACGGCGTAATCCGTATAATCAAACTGAACGGGCGGCAGAAGCTCGCCGTCGTACAGGCGCGTGAGCGCGTTTATCAGCGTACCCGCGCCAGTGGCGTCAATGATGATGTGGTGCATACAAAAGTGTATGGCGCCCGTAAACTCGGACTGCCTAAACAGGTTTACGCGCGCGAGAGAGGGTTTGCCTATCTCAAAAGGGGTGTTGAGCGCCTTGATTTGAGCGTATATCTCCTCCTCCCGCGCGCAGGGTATTTCGTTGAAGGGCAGAGCTGCGCCCTCCGCTATCTTGTGCTGATATTCGCCGTCTTCATACACATAATATGAGCGCAGTATGGGGAAGCGCGCCGACAGCTGTTCAAGCGCCGCGGCAAACCTTGTTTTGTCAAAGCGGCCTGTGTATTTCAGCGCGAAGTTGACGTTGTACGCTACGGAATCAGGGTGCAGGGTCTGCTCTATCGCCATTTGACGCTCCGCGAACGTGAGCGGGTACGACGTTCGTCGCGCGGCTTTTTCAAGAGGCCGCGCGTTCTCTTTCAAGACGGCGGCAAGTTTGCGCGGTGTGCGCAGAGTCAGAATATCGCTCACCGTGATACCGAACGCGGCTAACTCCCTCTGCAGTTTGAGCGCGTTTATCGAGTCGCCTCCCAGAAGGCCGAAGTCGTCCAGCGCGCCTATGTTCTCAAGGCCGAGCGTTTTTTCAAACGCTTCGCACACCGCTCTCTCGCGCTCGCCCTCGGGCGGTTCGTAAAGCGTCTTCCATTTCTCCGCGTCGGGCGGAAGTATGCGGGCGCGGTCAACCTTGCCGTTTGCATTGAGCGGCAGCTCGTCTATCTGCTCCAAAAACGCGGGCAGCATATAATCAGGCAGGAAGGCGCGGATTGCGTCAAGAACCGCCTTTGGCGGGATTTTCTCTTCAGCCGTGTACACGCCGAACAAACTCGTCTGCCCGTACATATTTTCAAAGCCCTTCACAACAGCTTTCTTGATAGGCGCGTACCGCGCCATAGCCGCCTCCACCTCGCCCGGCTCCACGCGGAAACCGCGTACTTTCACCATCCAGTCTTTTCTCTGCACATACACGTACTGACCGTCGGAATTGAGATACCCCAAGTCGCCGCTGCGGAACACGCGCTCCCCGTTATACATAACGAACTTTTCCGCCGTCAGCTCCGGGAGATTGAGGTAGCCCTCCGCTATCTGTCCCGCGAGATACAGTTCTCCCGTTTCTCCTTGCGGCACTTCGTTCATATCGTCGTCTAATATGTAAACTTTGCTGCCGCCTGTGGGCCGCCCGATGGGAGTGCTGTCCGCATACAGCCGGTCTACTGTAAACGCGGAGATTGAACCGCAGGACTCGCTTGAGCCATAGCCGTTAACTAAAACAGGATGTTCACTGTAAACGCCAGCGAGCTTTTCAGAACCAACCCCGATTAAACGCAACAAGCCGCCCGTGGCGGCAAGAAACGGCGGCAAGGCCTGCGGAGGAATAAAAGCGGCGGTTATGCCGTTTTGCTTGGCGTAAGCGGCAAGCAGCCCAATATCTTTCCGAACGGCGTCGGAAGCGATATGCAGCGTCGCGCCGACAGCGACCAATTTCAGCGCGGCGGGTACGGACGCGACAAAGGAAAAGGGAGCGATAGAGAGGAATATGTCTGTGTTTAAGAAAAAACTGCTGTCTGTCAGCGCCATAGCTACTGAGCGATGCGACAGCAGTACGCCTTTGGGGTTGCCCGTCGAGCCTGACGTGTATACGACAAGCGCAAGGTCTTCGGGTTTAGCTTGGTCTATATCAAGAAGCGGCGCGCGCTCGGCGGGAGGGTTCATATGCTCCGCCGTCCACGCGTAGTCAACAAGAAAATCCGCCTTTATGTCGCTCATTATAAACTCGCGCCGCGCCTCCGGATAGGACGGCTCTATGAAGCAATAAGCCGCCCCGGCGCGCAACGCGCCGATTATCGCGACGACCGCCTCGTTGCAGCGGTCCATACTTATGGGAATGATATCGCCCTTGCCCAGCCCTTTGCCGCGCAGCGCGCTCGCGACGCCGGCGGAGCGCTTCCGCAGTTCGTCATAAGTAACGCTCTCGTTATTATATACCAACGCGGCTTTTGTTCCGTGCGCGCTTGCGCTTGATAAAAACTGCTCGATAAAAGTATTCATAAATTATCTCCTATGTCAAGGATTTCTTCGGCTCGGCGGATGAAAACATAACAGTATAGATTTTACCACAATGTTATGTCGCTGTCAAGAAATTACAGCAAATCAAATCCGTCCGGGCCAAGTCATACCGGCATCCCGGCAAGGCGGAACAACTCCGGAGCAAGGCTTATAGCTCCTTCGTTCTTCAAGCCCTCAAAAGTTCTTTCTATCCGCCGTCATCGCCCGATAAACAGCGGCAAAAGCCCGATTACCCCTCCCAAAATCCCTCCCAGATAGGTAATCGCGGACAATTCCTTTTTCGTCACGGATAAAATCAGCTTCTCGGCTGTTTCGATGTCTAAGGCGTTTATTTGCTCTTTCGTGAGTTCGCGCACGTCAATCGCGTCCGCGATTATCGGCGCGGCCGTTTTAAGCGCCGCCGAAACCGCGCCGGAAAACGCCTTTTTCATCCCCGCGCGCTGGCTTTCCGAAAATTTCCCCCAATATTCCCCTATCGTCCGCTCATCTTCATACAACTTTTTTTCGATGAAATTTTCGCCTATAATTTCCGTTATTTTCGCGCTTAAGTCGCCCGTCGCGGCGCCGCGCTCAAGATAATCAAAAACCGCGGCTTTTATGCCATAATACGCCTTGTCCTTATTTATAAACGCGCCCGCGATGCCGCCGACGCTCGCGTCGATAAGGCGTGAAAGCGCGGCCTTCAGACGTTCCTCCAATTCCGGATTCGCGTCTTTGTTTTCGAGCAGGAACTCCGCAAGTCTTGGAATATTCCCCTCTATGAGCCTCCCCGCGGCCCCTTTCGGGATAAATTTTCGCGCCGTATCCCCGACGGTCGCCCGGCTTTCTATTACGTTTGAAAAAACGCGCTCGGCCAGCCCGCCGGCCGCCTTATCTCCCGTAAGGGCCGCCGCCAGCACCTCTCCGTTCAGGAGCCGGCTCCCGACCACCTCCGCCACCTTTTCCGCCAGCCGCCCCCGCTCTTTCGGGATAATCCCCGGCGTAAACGGCAGCTTTACGCCGAAAACGCGCACCTCCCCGCGCGGGCGGAAAAGCATTTTCACGGCCAGCCAGTTTGTAAAATATCCTATGAGCGCCCCAAGAAGCGGCAATAAAATAATGTCGCTGTTCATCTCGAATTGTCCCTCCCGGCTTCTTTCCTTGAAAGCCCGCCCGCTGTTTTTTCCGCGATGATTTCTATCGCGGGTTTACGTGCACCATACAGTGCTTCGCGTTAAACCCCGTTTCCACCGCGTTATGTACGCTCTCCGCGATTCTATGCGCTTCGTTCAGCGAAATCTCCCCGTCCGCCGAGATTTCCACGTCAACATATATTTTATCGGCAAAGGTGCGTATTTTGAGCAAATCCACCGATATGACGCCGCTCTGAGCAAGCGCCGCGGTGCGCACCCCCTCCACGACGGACCGCTCGGGCGCCTTGTCCGTCAGCTTCCCGGCCGCCTCTCTGAAAATGTCAAGCGAGGCTTTCAGTATGAATCCGCATATCACGACGCTCGCCAGAGGGTCAAGCTCCGGAAAGCCGCACCGCGTCCCCAAAACCCCCGAGAAGCTGCCGATTGATGAAAACGCGTCGCTCCTGTGGTCCCACGCGGAGGCCATCATTGCCTGCGAACCCGTTTCTATGGCTATTTTCCGCGTATAGCGGAACATTAACTCCTTTACCGCCACGGATACGGCCGCCGCCGCCAGGGCAAAGGCGGACGGGGGTTCCGCAACCTCGTTCCTGATAAGCCGCAGCACGCCGGCGTATCCTATCCAAAGCCCCGTCACCGCAAGCAATACCGCCAGAATCAGCGCCGCCACGCTCTCAAACCGCTCGTGGCCGTACTGGTGGTCGTCGTCAGTTTCCTTGCCCGCGGCCCTCACGCCGATAATCACTATAACCGTGCTGAAAACGTCGCTCATCGAGTGCGCTGCGTCGGAAACCATCGCGGACGAATGGCCCAGGACGCCCGCCAAAAGTTTCAGCGCGGACAGGGCGGCGTTGACAATAATAGTTATAACGGAAGCGCGCGTGGCTATATACGCGTTTGTTTCCTTAGTCATATTACTCCGCCCTTTCTGTCTGTACGCCGCTCGGCGTTTTTTCGCGCCTAATGCCGCGCGAAAAAGCCGCCTCCTTGCCCGGCGTTTTACGCCGCCTTTAAAAAATTTAGGCCGCGCAAAGCCCCCTCCTTGCCCGGCGTTTTACGCGCCTATAAAAAATTTAGCCCGCGCAAAGCCCCCTCCTCGCCCGGCAAGCCCGCGCGTTTTCGGCCGCAAGCTCGGGGCGCTAATCCGTCTTTACCTTAACGTCCGGGTTCGTCCTCCGCAAAATCTCTACAAATTCGTCCCCGGTGAGCGTCTCCTTATCGCACAAAAACTTGGAGATGTTGTCAAGCGCCTCCCGGTTTTCCCGCAGAAGCTCCCGCGCGCGTTTGTAGCAGGAGCCAAGAATCTTGCGGACCTCCTCGTCCTCCAGGGCGTAGGTCGCGTCCGAACAGGTGGAGACGCGCCGCGCGTCAAGATACTTGTTCTCCACAATTTCAAGGCTCATCAGGCCGAGCGCGTCGGTCATGCCGTATTGCGCCACCATACGCCGGGCCAGGCTCGTGGCCCGCTCTATGTCGTTGGCCGCGCCGGTCGTGCTCTGGTTGAAAACCTCTTCTTCCGCGGCGCGCCCCGCCAGGAAGGTCGTGATTTCGTCGAATATTTCGTCCCTCGTCATTATGAAGCGTTCCTCGTCCTCGGCGTTCAGGACATAGCCGAGGGTCCCTTTGGTGCGCGGAACGATTGTTATTTTCTGCACCGGCTTGGAATTTTTTACCAGTACGGAGGCAAGGGCGTGGCCCACTTCGTGATACGCCACGAGTTTCTTGTCTTTTTCCGTAAGAATCCGGTCTTTTTTCTCCTTGCCGGCAATTACGACCTCCACCGCCTCAATCAAGTCCTCTTGGGAAATCGCGGGGCGGCCTTTCTTGACCGCCAGGAGCGCGGCTTCGTTGACCATATTGGCCAAATCCGCGCCCGACGCGCCGGGCGTCAGCACGGCGATTTTTTTCAAATCAACGTTCGCGCCGGTTTTAACCTTCTGCGCGTGGACAGCCAGGATTTCCTCCCGCCCCTTGAGGTCGGGTTTCTCCACGACAATCCGGCGGTCGAAGCGGCCCGGCCGCAGGAGCGCCTTGTCGAGCACGTCCGGGCGGTTCGTCGCCGCCAGAACCACAATCCCCTTAGAAGCGTCAAAGCCGTCCATCTGGGAAAGCAGCTGGTTGAGCGTCTGGTCGCGCTCGTCGTTGCCGCTGCCGTCCCGGCTTTTGCCTATCGCGTCAACCTCGTCTATGAAAATTATGCAGGGGACGTTGGCCTGGGCCTGCTTAAACAGCGCGCGGACGCGGCTTGCGCCCACGCCGACGAACATTTCCACAAAATCCGAGCCGGACAGGGAGAAAAACGCCGACTTCGCCTCCCCTGCGACGGCCTTGGCGAGCAAGGTCTTGCCCGTGCCCGGAGGGCCGACGAGCAGCGCGCCTTTGGGCTGCTTCGCCCCGATTTCCGTATATTTACCCGGGTTATGGAGAAAATCGACGATTTCCTCAAGAGATTCCTTGGCCTCCGCCTGGCCGGCCACATCCTTGAAAGTAACGCCTGTCCGCTTCTCCATATTCGCCTTAAAGCTCGACACGGACTGCATAAAGCTGCCGCCGCGCCCGTCCATCTTACTGCTCATATTATGCATAATAAGCGCGAAAAAGACGTAGATAGCCAAAAGAGGCAGCATCCACGAGAGGACCGCGCTTAAAACCGGGTTCATATGCTCGTAGGGGTTGCTGAACTCCACCCCGCTTTTCGCCAGCTTTTCCACAAGGTTCGGGTCGTTCAGATAACCCGTGTAATACTTAATATCGTTCGGGCGGTACCCGTACATTATACGCAGGAGGTTCTCATACTCGGCGGGCAAGCCCGTTTTGGGTTTGTCCGCCGACTCGTCCCGCGCGGGGGTGATGATTATCCTTTCGGGGTAGAGGTCAACTTTCTGAATCTTGCCTTCGTCGATCATCTTAAGAAAGGCGTTGTAGCTTATTTTTTCAAGGCCGCGCGCCTGCTGCGCCAGGCT
The DNA here is from genome assembly GCA_031287685.1 of Clostridiales bacterium. Taxonomy (GTDB): domain Bacteria; phylum Bacillota; class Clostridia; order Lachnospirales; family WQUN01; genus JAITSQ01. The sequence goes on from JAITSQ010000010.1 coordinate 19,302, forward strand.
GAGGTTGACAGCCATAAGCGTGAACAGGGATACGGATATTATGATGATTATAAGGCTTCGTTTGTTTTTCATTGTTTTTTCCCTCGGCGCGGCGCTTAGTTTTGGTCGGTGTTTTTAGTTGTCTAAAAAGATTTAGACGACTAAACCCCCCTCCTTCTTGGCCGTCAGTTTTTGTTGTCTATTAGCCGGCTCAGCTCTTCTTTAGCTTTTTCGGGCGGGACTGAATTTATGTAACACCCGGTCGAAAACTCAAACCCGGCGACATTCCCCACCCGCGGGATGATTTGCACGAAGAAATGGCCGTTTTTCAGGCGCTCGTCGCAGTCTCCCGCGGGGGCGTTCTGCAGGCAGATGTTATAGGAAAGCCCCGGTTTAAGCGTATTCAGCGCCTTCACGCATTTTTTGATTAAGGCGGCCAAGTGCCGCAGGTCGTCGTCGCTGAAGGCGCAAAGGTCTGAAGTGTGCTTTTTCGGCATAATGTCAACCATATGAGTGTACGCGGAGGCCCACGGGCAGTGCGCTATAAACTTCTCGTTTTCCGCTATGGCAAACAAGTGCCCGGATTCGTACCGGTCGCAGAGGAAGCATTTACCCATTTTTTCACGGTAGTCCGCGAAGTTTGACTGAATTTTCCACTGCATTTCCGGAAGAAAGGACAGCGCGAAAATCTGCCAGTGGCTGTGCTCAATGCTCGCGCCGGCCGCCGCGCCCTCGTTTTTCATCACCTGCACGTATTTCACGCGCGGATTGCGCGAAAAGAACGTGCAGCGCGAACGCGCGGCAAGCAGCGTCTCGTACACGTCCACGGGCTTGAAATCGGCGAAGCGGAGCGCGTGCTCCTCCGTGTCCACGATGACCTCGTGAAAGCCGTACCCGCTGGCCGAATCCTCCGTAAAGGCGGGGTATTTATTCGGAAAGACGCGCACGGCGTTTTTGGAGTAAACCACGCTCGGGGTCATATGCGCGTTTTTCGGGCAGAACGGGCAGCTGTCCGCGTCCGTCTCCTGAGGCAGGTTTCTGGTTTCAAAGAAAATAGGGCGCAGAGAGCGTTCGTCCGCTATGGTAACATAAGTTCCGGTCAAAAAATCCCGTCTTATTTCAGGCATAGGAAAATCCTTCCAATCATTGTTTTTGAGCGATATACCAGTTTTTCAGGTCTCCGTAAGGGTTATTTATATACGAAGTATTGTACCCGTAAATCTTTTTGTCGAGCAGGAGCGCCTGCTTGCGGAAACACAGGCCGTACAGCGGCAAATCCTCCGCGCAGCGTTTCTGGACTTTCGACAGGGCGGCCCGGAGTTCGCCCTCGTTCAGAGCGTAAAACGCGTCCTGGAGCGCCGCGTCGGTTTCCTCGTCGGAATAGCGAAAAAAATTACCGGACGAATGGAGCGCGAAAGTCAAATCCGGGAACGGCGAAAGGTTCAGCCCTCCGACAAAAATATCATAATTTCCGGAATTTATTTTCGCCTTATAATCCTCAAAGGGCAAGGTTTCAATCGTGGCCTCCGCCCCCGCCTTGCCGAGGTTTTCCTTGAGGGTTTCGGCGATTTTGACGCGCTCGGGGTTCTCCTCGTTCGTCAAGACGCGCACGGAGAGCTTCGCGCCGTTTTCCGCGTGTTTGGAGAAAACCTCCCCGGCGGCCGCAGTGTCGAAAGGAAGCTCCGGCAAATCCGGCGAATAAGCCCACGAGGCGGGGTGCACCGGCGCGGCGGCCAGGTCGGCGTAGCCAAGATAAACGCTGTTGACATATTCAAGCCGATTGACGCACATAGCCGCCGCGCGGCGAAGCTCCGCCTCCTTGAACGCGCCGGCGCAGTTAAAGCCGATGAAGTCGAAATAAGTAGTGTTGACGGGGTTTTCCCGCGCTTCCTTGGCCCCCCGGTATTTGCCCCAGACGGACATATCCGCCGGGAGCGCGTCCGTCACGCCCTGGTCGAAGGAGTAGAGGTCGGTCTCAAGGTCCGGCGTTATTATTACTTTAACGGCGGAAATATACGGCCTCCAGTCGTCCTCCCGCGCGGCCAGCGAAAGCTCCTGGTCGAACGACGCGAATTTATAAGGGCCGCTGCCCACGGGCTTCATATCCGCCTCGGAGCCGGCCTTCGCCCCTTTGTAATAATGCTCCGGAATCAGCGGGAACACGAAGCTGTACTTGTTTCCGCTGAAATTTTTGGCGAAGCGCACCTCCACCTGATTGTCTGAAAGCGCGGAACACCCGTCGATATTCTGAACGCAGGGCTTATAGACCGCGCCGTCCGGGGCGGCTTTAAGCGCGTTCACGGTGAATATAAAATCCGCCGCCGTCACCGGCTCGCCGTCGTGCCACCTGGCCGCGCGCAGGGAGACGACCGCCGAAAGGCCGTCCGGGGCCGTTTCAACGGACTCCGCCAGCGCGGGGCTTAAGCTGAAGTCTTGCCCGACGTTAAAAAGCGGCTCAAAAACAAGCAGCAAGATTTTATCTACGGAAGCGTCCTCGTTCAGAACAGGATTGAGCGTGGCCGGGCGGCGCATAGACAGGCTGATTTCCCCCCCGGGCGCGGGCGGCGGCGGGGTCTCGGTATCCGCCTCCGCGGCTGGCGCGGCGGCTGGGAGCGGCGCGTTTTCGGCGGTTCTGGCGCACGCGGACAGGACTAAAAGCGCGGCCGCGAGAATTAATAACCTTTTTTTCATTGTCAGTATCCTCTCGATATTTATACTACAGCCGTTCTTACTTGAAAAAGGCTGAAAGCGAGAACGAAACGCGCGGCAAGCAGGTGGCTTTTTGGCGGGGCAGACACGGCCGCCCGGTTCTCAACCCGGAGACGCGTTTAGGTTTTGCGCGGGCGCGAACGTTTGCGGCGGCTTTTTCGCGAAGCGAAAATAGCGGGAGCAAGAAGGTGGCTTTTTCGGGCGGCTTTAAGCCCGAAAAAACACCGAGCAAGAAGGGGGCTTTTTCGAGCGGCTTTAAGCTCGAAAAAACGCCGAGCAAGAAGGGGGCTTTTTCGGCAGGCATTAGTGCCGAAAAAACACCGAGCAAATGTGGGGAAGCCGAAGGCGTGTTTAGTGTTCGCGCGGGCACGAACGTTTGCGACAGCTTTTTCGCGAAGCGAAAATAGCGGAAACAAACGCGGAGAACCGCCAAAAAACACCGACCATCAGGCGCGTTTCGGGCGACGCTTAAAGCTTATTTTCAAGTTGAACGGCTGTAGTTGTATACGTACTTGAACATCAGCCGATACGCTTTGGCGGCTTTCTTGACTTTTTTCACATAATTCTCGGTTTCCTTGAAGGGAATCGCGTCGAGCCGCCTGCCGTCGGCGCTGTATTTTTTATCGGCCAGCCACTTGGCCACGTTTCCGCTGCCGCCGTTGTAGGCCGCCAGAGCCAAATCGACGTCCCCTTCGTACTGTTTGAGCAGACGGCTTATGTACCAGCAGCCGATTTCAATATTAAAGCGCGGCTCGAAAATCCGCTCGTAGGAATAATCCGGCAGGCCGGCTTCGGACGCGCCCCAGTCCGCGGTGGGCTGGCGCAGCTGCATCAGCCCGCTGGCCCCCTTGGAGGAGACGGCGCGCTCTCGGAAGCGGCTCTCGGTATTTATGACCGCGCACACGAAAGCCTCCTCAAGGCCGTATTTTCCCGCCATTTCCGCTATGACCGCCTCGTGCCGGAGCGGATACATTCTCCTCGCGGCCAGAAGCGCGGCAAGGGAGGCCAGGGCGCAGACAAGAAGCGGCGCGGTAATTTTAACGATTTTGCGGATTTTAGGCGGCATCTGTTCATTCCTTCGCGAATTACAGGAGAGTTCTTGACAGTTCGTCCGTCACGGCGACGGCAAGCTCCCCCACTCCGCCGTTGTTTTCGAGCACGAAGTCGGCGTAGGGTTTCAGCTCGTCCTCAGCCCTCTGGGAGGATATGCGCGCCCTGGCCTCGCTTTCGGAGAGGTTGTCGCGCAGGGTTATGCGGGCGGATTTAGTCTCAAACGGGCTTATTATAAGCCACACGCGGTCGCACCGTTTATGCAGGCCCGCTTCTATAAGAAGCGGCACGTCCATTACTATAAGCCGCTTCCCGCGCGCGCGCAGGCTTTCAAGCTCCGCCAGCATACGCTCTATGATGTACCTGTGGGTGATTTCGGTATGCCTCCGGAGCTTATCCCGGTCGGAAAACACAAGCCGCGCCACTTTTTTCCGGTCGATTTCCCCGTCGGGCAGGAGGATTTCCCGCCCGAAAAGCTCCGTGACCTCCGCGTGAGCGGGCGACGTTTTGAGCAGAACCCCGTGGCCTATTTTATCCGCGTCTATTATCGCGCAGGGCAGGCCGAGCCGCCGCGCGGCGAAATCCGCCGCTATCTCGCACGCTAAACTTTTGCCGCTTCCGGAATTGCCGGTGACGCCTATAACGACGGCCGCTTCATTTTGTGTCATACCAACTATCCCCATAATAAATGTCTACAGGCAGAGGCACGGACAGCGCGACGCAGTTCTCCATCTCCTCCCGGAGCAGGGACTCCGCCTCCGCAAGCTCGTCCCGCCGCGCCTCAAGCAGAAGCTCGTCGTGAATCTGCAGTATAAGGCGGGATTTAAGCCCGCGCGCGGACAGAGCCGCGTGCACGCGCACCATCGCCGTTTTTATTATGTCCGCAGCGCTGCCCTGAACAGGCGCGTTCATAGCCGCCCGCTCCCCGAAGCTCCGCTCGTGAAAATTCCTCGACGAAAGCTCCGGTATGGGCCGCCGTCTCCCGAAAATCGTCACGGCGCTGCCCGTCCGCCGGGCGCTTTCCACGGCGCCGTCAAGAAAAGCCTTTATTTTCGGGTACGCCTCAAAATAGCCCTTTATATAATTATCGGCTTCAGCGGAGCTTATGCGCAGACCGTCCGCCAGCGAAAAGGCGCTCATGCCGTAAATTATGCCGAAATTGACCGCTTTGGCGCGGCTGCGCTGTTCCCCCGTGACGGACTCAAACGGAACGCGGAACACCTGCGAGGCCGTCAGGCGGTGGATGTCCATATTGTTTCTGAACGCGTCCGCAAGGGCCGGGTCTCCCGCCATATGCGCCAGCACGCGAAGCTCAATCTGGCTGTAGTCGGCGCTCATAAGGAGGCTGTCCGGCCGGCTCGGGATGAACGCGCGCCGAAGCTCCCGCCCAAGGGGGGAGCGCACCGGGATATTCTGAAGGTTCGGCTCCGACGAGCTTATGCGCCCTGTGGAGGCCGCCGTCTGGTTGAAGCTGCTGTGGATTTTGCCGTCCTCCCGTATAACCGCCGAAAGGCCGTCCGCGTAGGTTGACTTAAGTTTGGTTAAAGTCCGGTATTCGAGGACCTTGCCGACAATCGGGTCTTTCCCGGCTATTTTTTCGAGCGTGTCCGCGGAGGTGGAATATCCGGCTTGGGTTTTCTTCGCCTTGCCGGGGCCGCGCAGGCCCATTTTCTCAAACAGAATCACGCCGAGCTGCGCCGGGGAGTTTATGTTGAACTCCTCCCCCGCAAGCTCGTGGATTTCGCGGACAAGCCGCTGTATATCCGCGCTCACGCGGCTTCCGAAAGAGTTCAGCTCTTCCGCCGAAACGGCGATTCCGGTAAGCTCCATATCCGCCAGAACCTCCGCCAGCGGCAGCTCAATTTCATAATAAAGGCGGCGCAGGCCGTTCCGCTCAAGCGCTTCGCGCAGAAGCGGCTCCACGCGCAGGAGTATTTCGGCGTTTTTCATATAAATCCCGGAAATTTCCTCCGGGCCGATTTCGGAGAGCTTCTTTTTTCCGCGCCCTTTGCCTATAATTTCAGGGAGGGTCGTATGGCTTTCGTTGAGAAAATTAAACGAAAGGTCTCCGTAATCGTAAAAACTTTTTGAGCCGTCCAGGACGTACGCGGCCAAGTGCGCGTCAAAGTCCGCGTTTTTCAAGAGGATTCCGCGTTTTTTCAGCAGGCTCGCGTATTTTTTGAGGTTCAGCAGGGTCTTGCGGGCCTTTCCCTCAAAAAACGGCTTGACCGCCTCCCAGAAGTCGGTTTCGGAAAGCCCCTCGTCGGTAAGGCCGCGCCGGAGCTTTATAAATATCCGGTCCCCGGGGGCGGCGAGCGCCAGCCCCAGAAGCTCCCCCTCCGCTTCCGCTACGGAGACGGCGGCGCGCTCGTATCCCAGGAAACGGGCGGCGGCTTCCTTCGCGCGGGTTATTTCCGTGATTACCTCTGAATTTCCGGGCGCGGGGGGCGGCGCCTCTTTTTTCTCCAGGATTTCTGCGGGAAGCTCGGCTTCCGGGCGGAATTTTTCAAGCAGGCTGCGGAAACCAAGCCGCGCGATTTCGTTGAAAGAATCTTCATTAAACGGGCTGTCCAGCCGAGTTTCTTCTAAATTAAAGTCAATCGGGACGTCGGTGACTATCTTGGAAAGCTCGAAGCTCTGACGCGCCTGCTCCGCGTATTGCCGGAGGTTTTCGGAAAGTTTTTTCTGGGGAATATCGGCGGCGTTCGCGAGCGCCGTCTCCAAATCGCCGAATTCACGAATGAGCTTGACGGCGGTTTTTTCGCCTATTCCGGGCACTCCGGGGATGTTGTCCGAGGAATCGCCCATAAGCGCCTTTACGTCTATATACGCGCGCGGGGTCACTCCGAGCCGCTCCTCCACGTCCTTGCCCCAATAATCCTCATTGACGGTCTTGCCGCCTTTGGTTTTGGGAATCCGCACAAGCACGCGGTCGGAAGCCAGCTGAAGCATATCCCTGTCCCCGGAGAGGATAACGGCGGAAAGCCCCGCTTCGGAGGCTTTCGCGGCGAGCGTGCCCAGAAGGTCGTCCGCCTCAAACCCCGGAAGCTCAAAGGTTTTGATATTCATTTTGGCCAAAAGCGCCTTCAGCAGGCCGAACTGCGGCGTAAGCTCCGGCGGCTGGGGCCGGCGCGTCCCCTTGTATTCCGGAAACATTTTATGTCGGAAAGTTTTCGCCTTAACGTCAAACGCCGCCGCGAGGTAAGAAAAATCCCCCTTTTCAAGCGTCCGCAGCAGGATATTCAAAAAGCCGTACACCGCGCCCGTGTACTCCCCGTCTTTATTCGTAAAGGACGGCATGGCGTAAAACGCGCGGTTCAGTATGCTGTTTCCGTCTATAAGCAGAATTTCCCCGGTTTTTTCCATAAAAGTCCCTTAGTAAGAAAGTAATAACTTATTATATCAGAAAGCCGCCGCCGTGTCTACTCTTGATTAATCGAAAAAAAAATGTTACAATTAATAATAACTAAAAATAAATTAAAGCACGGAGGAAGCCAGTAATGAAAAAACCTGTACTTGTAATAATGGCGGCTGGCCTGGGGAGCCGGTTCGGCGGCCTTAAGCAGCTTGAGGCGGTAGGCCCCTCGGGAGAGGTCATAATGGACTACTCGATTTTCGACGCAAAACGCGCGGGCTTTGAAAAGGTCGTTTTTATAATAAAGCGCGAGGACGAAAGCGAGTTTAAGAAAACCGTCGGAAACCGGGCGGCGGAGCAGCTGGAGGTGGAGTACGCGTATCAGGAGCTTACCGACGTCCCGAAAGGGTTCGCGGCGCCGGCGGGGCGGGTCAAACCCTGGGGAACCACGCACGCCGTCCTTGCCGCGCGAAGCGCCGTCAAGGAGAGCTTTGCCGTTATAAACGCGGATGATTATTACGGGCTGAACGCGTTTGTTATGGTATATAATTTTTTGGTAAACCCGCCGGAGGACACTCGGAAGCAGCATTACGTGATGGCGGGCTATTATCTGGAAAAAACCCTGTCGGACCACGGCGCGGTGACGCGCGGCGTCTGCGAGGGCGACGGGAGCGGCCGCCTTACGCGCATTACGGAGTGCTCCGGGATAGAGCGGAGCGGCAAAGGGAGCAAAATGACGGACAAAAAGGGCAACCTTGTGGAAATCCCGCCGGGGGTCGTCGTTTCGATGAACTTCTGGGGCTTTGAGAACGGCGTGTTTAAGCACCTTCAGAACGATTTTGAGCAGTTTATAAAATATAAGGGCCAGGAGGACCCGGACGCGGAGTGCCTCCTGCCCGCCTCTATCGGAGAGCTTATAATGAACGGAATCGGCGACGTGCGGGTGCTTTCGACAAAGGAGGAGTGGCACGGCATTACTTATAAAGAGGACTTGCCGAGCGTTAAAGCGGCCCTGGCGGCCAAGCACAAGGCGGAGATATACCCCTCGCCCCTCTGGAAAAAAGACGACGCGCACGCCGTAAAGCGGTTGGTGTACGACGGCAATACGGACGGAGAGGAAGTGTAGGAAACACACTAAAAGAAGCCTCCTTCCCGGGGGCTTCTTTGGCAAACGCGCCGGAAATCAGTATTTTCCCTGATTTTCCGTCATTATTTCACGAAGGACGTCCTCCGTGAAATAATACTCGCCGAAATCCTTGAATTTCTGCGAAAAATATACGCGGAAGCGGCTTTTGACGAAAAGCCCCTCGTCCTTAAACTCGTCTTTACGGTCGAAAAACTCCCTCAGCAGGAGGTATTCCTCTTCGGAAAGCGGGAAACGAGGCTCCGGCCCGGCGGAAATTTCCGGAAAAAGCTCCGGGGCTTTTATTCCGGCGTATTTATTTTCGCCTATTACGATAGTGCCGGCGGCTATATCCCCAAGGCGCTTGCATTTTTTATTAAAGAGAATCATCACCGCGCCGACGCCGAAAAAATCCACTATAAAGCGGATTATGTTGCGGATGAGGGACTGCCGGAGGGTTATGGGCATACCGTTGTCGCGTATTACGCGCAGACCGAGGAGCTTCTTGCCGAGGGTGCGCCCGCCGAAGGCCGTCTCCGCCGCCACAAAATAAAGATAATATATGGCAAAAGCGCCCAAGACGACGACCGCCCAGAAATTCGGCGCCATTGAGAACGAATCTGCGCCGCCATAAGAAAGAATCGCGAGATAAGCGAAGCCGTGCGGCCCGTAAAAGGCGAACAGCGTAACCGCGAAAAATACGGCTATGGCGGCGAACTGCAGGAGCATATCGACAAAAGCGGCGGCAAGCCGGCTGCCGGCCCCCGCCAGGCGGTACTCAATCTCTATATTGTCAGGCGTGATAATTGTGGTATAATTCATTATAAATCCTTTCCGTAATATGTATTGGAGGTTTCGTATGCTTTCGCGCGATGAGTTTATAAACAGAAATATCGAGGCTTGGCGGAAACTGGAGGAGTACAACAAAAAACTTGAGAAAAAAAGCGTCTCGAAGCTCTCCCGGCTAGAAATCAGGGAATACGCCGGCCTTCTGCGCTCCGCCTCCCACCACCTGTCGCTGGCGCGGACTTATTACGCGGGGGACAGGTGCGTCGAGTACCTCAACCGCCTCACGGGAAGCGCCGCCACCCGCTTTTTCGTCGGGGAAAAGACGAAAATAACGGATTTCACCCGCTATTTTACGGAGACTTTCCCGCGCCTGGTTCGCAAGTATTTCAAGTACTGCGCGGCGGCGTTCGCGTTTTTTACGCTTGGCGCGCTGTTCGCCGTCCTGCTGACCAGGATTGACCCCGCGTACTTAAGCTACTTTGTGCCGCGGGATTTAATCGAGAATAACAACCTCGGCGGCGACCCGCTCTCGGCGGACGCGTCGGCTTATTTTTTTGAATCGTCGTATATTATGACCAACAATATTTATGTGTGCGCCCTGGCCATCGTTTACGGGCTTTTCGCCGGGTGCGGCACGCTCTGGGTCCTGCTGCAGAACGGGGCCGTGCTCGGCGGCATATACGCTATGGTGAAAATTTACAATCTCGACGAGGTGCGCTTCTGGTCTCTTATACTGCCGCATGGGTTTACGGAGCTTTTCGCCATCTTCGTGAGCGGCGGCGCGGGCCTGCTCATCGGGAAGAGCCTGCTCATACCGGGCAATCTAACGCGCGGCGGAAGCCTCGTAAAGGGCGCGAAGGAAGCGTTCCTCTTCGTGCCGGGCGTGGCGGTGATGCTTGTTATCGCAGGGCTTATCGAAGGCTTTTTCACGCCGCTGGCCGTGGCGGAGGACTGGCTTAAAATAGCCTTCTCCGCGGTAACGGCGGTTCTGCTGGCCGTTTATTTCGGCTTCTGCGGGCGGAAAAATCGGGATTAAGCTAAGCCAAGCGCGTTCAGCCGTCGTATTCCTCAAGCGCGCTCCTTATGTCCTCCCGCAGAAACCCCCGCCCGGTCAGGTAAGAAACGGCTTTATACCGCTCGTCCCTGTCCTCCTTATCCTCCGCGCCGAAGCCCCGGCGGCGGAGGATTTTTGTTATAACCTCCTGTAAATCCACGCTTTCCAGGGCTTCTTCTATCGCCGGAGCTATAAGCTCCCGCCGCACGCCTTTCCGGGCCAGTTCAAAGGCTATTTTTCTGTTCCCGAAGCCCTTCAGGTTAAACGAGTCGGCGGCGTAGCGCGAGGCGAACGCCGCGTCGTCAAGATATTTGTATTTGCGGAGGAAGCGGATTAATTTATTTATCACGTCCTCCCCGAAGCCCTTTTCGGAGAGGTAGAGGCGCGTTTCCCCCTCGCTCCTGTCCCGGTAGGAGAGGTATCGCATTGCCGCCGCGTTCGCCTTAACCAGGATAAGCTCGCCGACAATTTTATCATACAGCTCCCGGGTGATAGTCTCGCCAGCCGCCAGGCCGTACCGGGCGCGCTCCGCCTCCGTCATCCCGAAGGCGAAGGCCCCGTCTATAAACACCGAAATCCGGCCCGGCTGCCTGACCTGCGGCTTTATATCGGTAATTTCCATAAATTAAAACGTCTTTGAGGCGGGCTTGTCGGTAAGGACGGCGCGGAGCGTCGTCGCCCCCTTGCCCATACGGTATACCTTTACCTCAACCTCTTTACCCACCTCGCACTCTCCCACAAGCTCCGTAGCCTGCTTCGCGTCAAGGACCGGCTTGCCGTCGAAGCCGGTTATAATGTCGTTCGCGCGGATTCCGGCTTTTTCGGCGGGGGAATTTTTTGAGACGGACATCACCATCGCGCCTATAGCCGGCAGGTTGTACATTTTCGCCGTCTCCTCGTCAAGCGTCTGCAGCATTACGCCGAGGAAAGCCTTCGGGGTCCTGTTGCGCAGGCGCTCTATTATCGGCTTGGCTTCGTCTATCGTTATGCTGTAGGCCGTCCCCTCCACCGCGTAATACTTGAATTTGGCGGTGTTTATGGCCACCACCTCGCCGCTTGAGTTTATGAGCGGACCGCCGGAGTTGCCTGGGTTTATGGCCGCGTCCGTCTGGAGCACGGTGAGGCTCAGGCCGTCCACGTTAATATCCCGGTTTTTGGCGCTGACTATGCCCATCGTGGCGCTGTTGCCCTCTCCCAGCGCGTTGCCTATGGCGAAAACGGTCTGCCCCACTTTTATATCCCCGGAGGAGCCGAAACGCGCCTTCACGACGGATTTAACGCCTTTTTCCGCCGCGTCTTTTTTTGAAAGGCTGATTACGGCCAAATCCGCGCTTTCCTCCGCGCCCACGAGGGAAGCGGGTATAAGCCCGCTGCCCTCGATCGACGCGCCCACCTGGTCCGCGCCGGAAACCACGTGATAATTAGTGACGATATATATGTTGTCCGCGTCCTCGTCAAAAATTATGCCGGAGCCTTGTCCGTCTTTCGCGTCGTCCTCTTGAAAGAAGCCGCCGGCCCGGGCGTTTACCGTGGAGGTTATGCAGACGACCGCCGGCTCCACGGAGCCGATAACGCCGGAAAAATCAAACCCAAGCCCAGGCTCAGACGGCGCGGAGGCGCTCTGCCGGGAGTTGGTGGTGAAAGCGAACACCGTGTCCTCCGCCTGGCTCGCGCCGGCGGCGCCGCGCGCGCCGCCCCCCTCAAGTTTGTATTTGGCGTAAGCCGCGCCCGCGCCGATAAAAAGCCCGGCCAGCGGAGCGGCTATAACAGCCGCGGCGCACGCCACAATAAGGTTGCGTTTGAAACGCGCCTTGATTTTCTTGTCGGTTTCGTGCTTGACGGTTTCAAGGTAAAAACCGTCCTGGCCGTTTTCCCGCGCGTCTCGGGCGGGTTCAGCGGGCGGCCGCTCCCCGGCGAAAAGGTTCCCGTCCGAGAGGGGCGTTCCCTCCGCGCCGTCCGCCGTAAAAACCGGCGACGCCTCCGGCAGCGCGTCCGCCGGGCTTTGGCCCGGGCTTGAGGCCAGGTTCTGGCTGATTTCGCGCTGTATGCGGTTAAACTCGTCGTCTCCGCCGGGTTCGTACTGATTATATTCGCTCATAAAATAATCCTCCTGTCGGGATATAGCGATTCCGTTTGAAATAAGCCGCGTTCCTCGCCGGAAACGCGTTTCTTTCTCGAAACCGGCAAGTCAAACATGGAATTGCTCTAAATTAAAATTTATTCGCGGGTTCGCGCTTGCCGAGGACGATGCTCACCGTCGTCGTCCTATCCGCGCCGTTGCGGTAGAGGGTCAGGGCGGCGGTTTCGCCGACCGCCGTTTTGGAGATAGCCTCCGTCAGCTGATCCTGCGTTTCGACGCGGCTCCCGTTAAACTCGGTGATGAGGTCGCCGGAGCGCACGCCGCCCTCCGCCGCGCCGGAACCGGGCACGACCTCCGACACGTAAAGCCCCGTTGACGGCAGTCCGTACAGCTCCTTCGTGCGCGCGTCCACCTCCGCGAGGAGCACGCCGAGATAAGGCGTGGCCTTGCCGCGCTGGTTCATTATGTCGTCCACTATTGACTTGACCTTTTTCGACGGGATGCTGTAACCCATACCCTCGACGGCGAAAGCGGCCAGTTTGGCCGTGTTGATTCCCACCACCTGGCAGGCCGAGTTAACCAGCGCCCCGCCGGAGTTTCCCGGGTTTATGGCCGCGTCGGTCTGTATAGCGGAGAGCATAGCGCCGCTTTCCGTCTCAAAATCCTTGCCGAGCGCGCTTATAATGCCCTCCGTGGCGGATTTGCCCTCCCCGTAGGAGTTGCCTATGGCTATGACGCGTTCGCCGACCTCCAACTTATCCGAATCCCCGAAGCTGGCGATGGAATAATCGGTGATTCCGGCTTTTTTGAGGTTTTCCAAAGAAACGGAAATGACGGCTATGTCGTTTGCCGAATCAGAGCCGACGAAGTTGGCGGCGGCGGAGTTTTTGTCGTCAACGGAGACGGAGACCTCCGAAGCGCCGTTAATAACGTGATTATTTGTAACGATGTAAACGCTGCCGTCGTCGCGGGAGAAAATAACGCCGGAGCCGGCGGACTCAAGCTGGCGGGAGGGCGCCCTCCACCCGCCGAAATACGGGGTGGTTTCGCTCTTGACGTTAATGCTGACGACGGAGTTGGCCGCGCCCTTTACTATAGACACGGAGTCCCCCCCGCCCTGGGCGGAGGAAATCATAAACTCCCGCTCGCCGAAGCCTGAAACGGCCCGCGAGGGGACGTCTCGCTCCGCGGCGGTATAACCCGTTTGCGGGGCCAGCCCGCCCGTCCTTGGCGCGAACAGGCCCCCCGCGCGCCAGCCCGCGCCGAAAGACGCGGAAACTACGCAAATTGCCATAAGTACTTTGAACGCCTTCATTAAAAATACCTCCTTAAAGAGAATTAAGCGGTTTTATATGCCTGACTTAAATTATACACGCCGCTTTTTAATAAAATATTACGAAATTGTAAATTTTACGAGCCGATTGATTTTTTTGCCGATAAGTGCTATACTTTGAAACGGTGATTATTGTGCGAAAATTTTTCAGAATGAACATGGCGGAGACTTTGGATAAAGTTTTCGACGTCTACAAGGCCTCCTTCAAGAGGCAGTGCCTGCGGGTTATGCTCGCCGGGGCGGTTACCGGCGGGGTGACGGCGGTGTTCGCGATAGTGGCGTCGCTTGTATTAGTTAGCTACAGCCTGCGCTCCGGCGCGGGTATCGGAATGAGCGACGCGGTTCCGCCGGAGTTTATTTTTGTGGCGCTTCTTGGCGCGGCCGTGTATACGTGGCTTTTCGGAATGAATATGACGGCTAATCTGATTATCTGCGAGGACGCTCTGCGGGGCCGCAAAAGCGGCTTCGGCCGGACTTTTCAGGCGGCCTGGCGCGGGAACCTGCGGGCGTTTACCGCTTACGGCATGCTCGTTCTGCGCTTTATCCCGCCGTTTCTGGCGGGGTGGGCCGTGTTCACCGTGTTTCTGGTAATATATATCTTCGCCGCCGACTTGAGCATCGCCGGGGCCAGCGGCCCTTTCGCCCCGCTCGCGAGCGTTTATGACACGTTTTTGCGCGACGATTCGCTGTCGGGCGTTTTCGCCGCCGCGTTTATCGCCGTATCCGCCGGGGTGTCCGCGTGGCTCCTGCGCGTGGCGGCGGCGACTTATCTGACCGTGCCGTCGGCGGTTTACGAGAAAATGCGCGGCTTTTCCGCTATGAAGCGCTCGAAGGAGCTGACGGCGGGGCGGCTTAAGGCAATCGCCGGGCTGATTACGATGTGGCTTCTGGTGAAATACGCCGTCAGCGGGAGCTTGTCCGGCGTGTTCGCGGTTATAGCTATGCTTCTCGGAGGACTGCAGAAATTATTTATGCGGGCGGGGATTCACCAGCAGACCTCCGCGATGGCGAGTATGTTCGTAATGTCCGTCTCCACGCTGATTATCGAGCCGCTTTCGGGCATAATGCTCTCGGTGGCGTATTTTAACGAGCGTGTCAGGCTGGAGGGCCTTGATTTGGCGTACGCCATAGAGGATTTATACTGGAAAAACAAGGAAAAGGCGCGGACGGAAAAAATCGCGGAAACTTTACCGGGGGGCGGCTTATGACAGACGAGGCGTTAAAAACTTTCGACGAGGCCTTCGCGGAGGTCTCCGCGCGGCATAAATACGATGTTCTGGCGGGCCGGGCGCCCGATTTCAAAAAGCGTATCGCCGACACTCTTCAGGAGATTTACGACCGCTTCATAAAGCCGATTTTCGACGGCGGCCAGCGCGGGGGCGAACACGCGGGCGGCTTCGGGCCGGACTTATTCTCCCTGCGGGATATATTTCTGGCCGCCGCCGTATTGATTCTGGCGGTTTCGCTTATACTGATGCTTCGCGGGCGGAGCGCCAGAAAGAAGCGCGAGCGCGAAATAGAGGAGATTTTAAGCGACCTGCGCGACAAAAACGTGACTTACGGCGAGCTTTTGCGGCAGTCCCGCAAGCTGGCGGGGGACGGGGATTTTCGGGGCGCCTCCCGGCTTGACTATATCGCCGTTTTGTGGGTCCTGAACGAAAAGAACATAATAACGCTGGCGGATTTTAAGACGAATAACCGCCTCAAAGAGGAGATTAAGGCGAAGGCGCCGCGCTTTTACGCGGATTTCGCCGAAATAGCCGAGAATTTCAACTGCCTGTGGTTCGGGCATAAACTGACGAACGCGGAGAGATACGGGGTTTTGCGGCGCAAAGCCGAAGAAATTATAGCGGGGGTTTCGGATAATGAAAAAGCGGCGTAATATCGCGGTTCTGGTTATAGCCGCGCTGTTTCTGGCGGTTTCGACTTTCCTTTTCACGATGTTTAACCTGACCCCGGAAAATCCGGATTATACGGTTTTTTCGACGGACGCGAAGGGCGCTTCCCTGCTTTACGACACGCTTCAGGCCACGGGGCGCGGCCTGGGGATAGCCTACGAGCACATAAGGCCGGAGGTTATTGACGACGGCGTGCAGATAATCATAGAGCCGGACGTTAAATACACAACCGACGGGGACATCGAGGATATTATAAAATACGCGGAGAACGGCGGCTCCGTTATGTATTTTACGGACAGACCGGAGCTTCCGCTGAACCTTATGATTATGCAGGGGTTCGGCAAGAGCCGTATTGAGCGGCGGGGCGACGCTGTGCTTGTGGAGACGGGGAGCGGGCATATTTTCCTGGCCCCGGCCGCCGCCGTGACGAACGAGGCGCTGATCAAGGATCAAAAAATCGGCGGTTTCGCCTGCGACATTATCGACAAATTTGACGAAGGCGGCGGGATTTGGGTCAACGAGTCGTACCACGGGTACAGTATGGAGCCTGACATTTGGGACGTCGCGCCCCAGCGCTTGAAAAACGTCGTCTATCAGCTGTGCGCGGCGGCGGCGCTGACAGTGTTTTACCTCGGGCGGCGCTTCGGACGCGCGGCGCCGTATTATGAGGAGACGGAGCGCGTGGAGAACGAATACCTGCTCCAGCTGGCGGCTATTTTTGAGCGGGCGGGCAACGGCTTCGTCGTCTATGAAACGGATTTGGAGAGCTTTCTCCGCGCGGCTTCTCTGCGGCTGGGCCTGGCGTGGCCGGAGGGTTTGACGCCCGCGGAGAAGGAAGCGGCCGCGCGCCGGCTGGCGGCGGAATGGAAAACGCGGGAAATCCCGCTGTTTGACGAGTTCACACAAGCAATATCATATAAAGAAAGCGATTTTAACACAAAAACTCCGGCGGGCGTAAACAGGCTCCATAACGCGCAGGGCAGACTGCGGAAATTAGAGGAAGCCGCGGGACTATAGGAGGTAAATTATGGAAACGGGATACACCAAAGCTCTGGCCGACAAAATCAAAGAACAGCTCGGCAAGGTGGTAATCAACCAGGAAAATATGACGAATTTCGGCCTTACGGCGATTTTTTCGGGCGGGCACGTGCTTATAGAGGGCCTGCCGGGCTTGGCCAAGACGCTCTGGGCGCGGTGCGCGGCGAAAACCATAAGCGCGGATTTCCGGCGCGTGCAGTTCACGTCCGACCTTATGCCTTCGGACATTTTGGGCACGAATATTTTTGATATGTCGAGGTCCGAGTTTACGCTGAAAAAAGGCCCTCTGTTCACCAATCTTTTCCTGGCGGACGAGATTAACCGCACGCCGCCGAAAACTCAGTCCGCGCTCCTTGAGGTAATGGAAGAAAAATCCATAACTATAGACGGCGTGACGCACAGGCTTCCTCCGCCGTTTATAGTTTTCGCCACGCAGAACCCGGTGGAGTTCGAGGGGACGTACCCCCTGCCGGAGGCGGTGCTTGACCGGTTCTGCATGAAGCTGCTGATTGACTATCCGGGGGTCGCCGCGGAGAAGCAGGTGCTCTTGATGCACGGGCAGGGCTTCAAAACGGATAACCTCGACCGGGTGGAAACGGTCTGCTCCCCGGAGGAGGTCCTGCGCTGCCAGGAGGAAACGGACGCGGTGACGGTTGACGACGGCATATATAACTATATAATAAGCATTGTCGAGACGACGCGGCGCGTCAGCTCCGTGGCCGTGGGCGCGTCGCCGCGCGGCTCCGTGGCGCTGCTGCTGGCCTCAAAGGTCTACGCCGCCATTCAAGGGCGGGATTTTGTGACCCCGGACGACGTGCGCGACCTGGCCGCGCCCGTGCTCCGCCACCGCGTTATTCTTAAGCCGGAGGCGGAGATTGACGGCTTGAAAACGGATAAGGTTATTGAGAATATACTTTCACACGTGAAAGTGCCAAGATAGGCGGGGTTTTAATGGGCGTTACCAAAAAATTCATAATATCGGCGCTTATCGCGCTGCCCTTTTTGGCGGCGCTCCCGAACGGGGGGAGCGCGGCGTTTTTCGCGCTGTTTAACGCCGCGCTCGTTTTGACGGCGCTTGTTGACTTTTTCCGGACGCCGTCCGCGAAATCTCTCGTTATAACGCGAGAGCCTTATGACAAGCTGTTTTTCAAGGCGCGGAACACCGTGCGGTTCACCGTGCGCAACGCTTCGGACAAACCGCTTAAAATCGCCCTGAAAGACCAGATTCCCGATTTTCACTTCGTTACCGGGGATTGCGGGAATATGACGCGCGTAGTCCCCCCGCACGAGGAGGAGGAGTTTTCTTACGAGGTCTCGCCGGGCAAGCGCGGGAGCTTTATGTTTCCCGCGGTTTATGTAAAAATAGAGAGCCTCTGGGGCTTTTGCTTTAAATTCGGCAGGGTTTCCCTGCCGATGGATTTTAAGGTGTATCCCAACCTGAAAGATTTGGGCAGGTACCGCCTGCTGATGACGAAAAGCGTGCGGCTTGAGAGCGGGCGGCGCGTCATAAACACAAAAGGTCAGGGAACGGAGTTTGAGAGCCTGCGCGAGTATGTCGAGGGGGACGACTGCCGAAAACTCAGCCACACGGCGTCGGCCCGCGCTCGGAAGCTCATAATTAACCAGTTTGAGGCGGAGAAAAATCAGATAGTCTTCGCGATGATAGACGCGGGCCGGGCGATGAGCTATACGCTGAAAGGCTATAAAAAGCTCGATTACGCCATAAACGCCGCGCTGGTGCTTTCGGACATAGTGAACGGCAGGGGCGACAAAACCGGGCTTGTCGTGTTCGGTAAGGAGGTTTCGGCGTATATCCCGCCGGGGAAAGGCGCGGGGCACAGGAACGAGCTTATGGAGGCGTTGTATCACGTGGCGGATTCAAAGGACACCCCGGACTACGCGGAGGCGTTCCGCCAGCTCGTGACGCGGCAGAAGCGCCGGGGGATTGTGTTTATTTTCACGGATTTTGAGACGGACGTGGAGCTGGCGGATTTTGCCGCGCAAGCGCGGCTTCTGCGCACGCGTCATATACCCGTCGTGGTGCTTATGAAAAATGACTCCGTGCTGAAAATGGCGGCGGAAGCCGGGCCAGGGTCGTCCTACCGCCGCTCCGTCGCGCGGGAATATCTTGAGAAGCGGGAAAAATTCAAGCGGACGCTGAATTTAAGCGGGGTCGTATGCGTCGAGAGCGACAGCGAGGATTTCGCTCTCGACACGGTGAATAATTATTTGAGGATTAAAGCGAAAATGGGGTGACTAAGAATAGAGGGGTCATGGGCTGAACGGGTCTGCCGGCTCCTCCGCGAATTTTTTCTCCAGCTCCCGTATCATCTCCGCGTTCATATGGATGGTTCCTTTGCTTATGGAGGAAGCGGCGCGGGCCTTGGCCCGGTCGAGCAGTTTCAGCGCGGACTCCCGGTCCCGCTCAATAAAATATTTCGCGGCGGCGGCAATGTCCGCGGCGGGCGTATTTTTCGCGTTCAGAAAGCGGCGCACGCGTTTATCGCCGTAAAGCTCCTTTGCCCGCCCAAAGTCCGGCTCCTTGACCAAATAATAATACAGCGCCCGAGCGCGGCCCGCCACCTGATACCCAACGGGGAGGCGGTCAAGCGGCAGGTTTTCCAACAGGGCGACGCTTTCGGCGGCGCGGCCCAAGTCCCACAAACGGTCGGCTTCTAACAAGACGGTATACGCCACGAGATGATTCGACAAATTCGCGTCCGGCGGCAGCGCGAAGTCCCCTTCGGCGTAATCCCTCGGGCGCTTGCCGTTCACGCATTCGTAGTTCGCCTGAAGCATAATATACATACCGCGCGCGGCGGCCGGGGATTCAAGCGCGTAACGGATGTTAAGCCCGTCGTTAGTCATCCCGCCCATTCTAAACGGCAGTAGGTTCATAATCCCCATAAACAGGTTTATATAAACGCCCGCGTTGAACAGGCGGCTTCCAGGGCTTCCCTTGGCGCAGGCCGCGAAAGCCGCGAAAAAGCCCGCCGCGAAAATAAAATTCATAAGCCCGCCGCCGGCGTTATACAGCACGAAGGGGAACTTTTCGCCCTTTGGCGGCGCCATAAGGCATTGTCCGACGAAGGGGCCTTTGCGGCGCTTAAAGACAATCCGCCCGCCGTCCCGCATCCAAATATAAGAAAAAACGCGGAACGAAACAAAACTATACCCCGTCAGCAGGCCGAATAGCAGATGCCCGGCTTCGTGGATAATTATGGAGATAACAAATTGAGCGTAGGTAAATAAATAAATTTGCGCGAATCTCATATCAGCTTGTCCCCGATTTTTACTTTGTGTCCGCGGGCGAAGGCCGCGCCGCTCATTCGCTTGCCGGAGGCGGGCTGCACCTCCGAAAGGACGAGCGCGCCGTCCGGCGTTTTTACGGTTATTCCGCCGCCGCTTATATTTATTATGGTTCCGTTTTCGGCGCTTTCTCCGCAATCGGCGGTTAAAGCCTCCCAAATTTTCAGCTTTTCGCCGTTTATCTCCGCGAAGCCCGAATCCCGAGGGGAGAGCGCGCGGATTAGATTGCGTAAATCCCGGGCGGGCCGGCTGAAATCAAGCCGCCCGGCGTCCTTGCCGAGCATATGGGCGTAGGTGGCCGCCGCTTCGTCCTGCGGAGTGAAAACGGCGCGCCCCGCCTCAACAAGTTCTAACGCCTCTATGAGCGCCTCCGCGCCGAGTTTGCCGAGCTTTTCAAACATTCCTCCCGCCGTGTCCGAATCCTCTATCGGGGCTTCGCGGGAAAGGAGCGCGGGTCCTGTGTCAAGGCCCTTTTCCATTTTCATAATGGTGACGCCGGTTTTTTCCCGCCCGTCCATAATAGCGCGCTGAATCGGCGCCGCCCCGCGATACTCAGGCAGGAGCGACGCGTGGACGTTAAAACAGCCGTATTTCGGCATTTCAAGGATTTCCTCCGATAAAATCTGGCCATACGCGGCCACGGCGAAAACGTCCGCCTCCGGCGCGAGCCGGCGAAGCTCACCGGCGGACTCGCGCAGGCGAGCGGGCTGGAAAACGGGTATGCCGAGCCGCTCGGCAAGCTCCTTAACCGGCGGGGCGGTCATTACTTTCTTGCGCCCGGCGGGCTTGTCCGGCTGGGTGACGGCCAGTATCACGCTATGCCGCTCATTAAGTATCCGCAGGGTTTCGAGCGCGAAACCGGGCGTGCCCATAAAAACTATTTTCAATCAATCGTCCTCCTCGTCGTCCTCTTTTGTGCGCAGACGAAAATTCCGGGCTTTATCGCGGTAAAGCACGCCGTTTAAATGGTCTACCTCGTGCGATATTATCACGGCCAGCCGCCCCTCCGCGGACATCTCCGCGCGCGTGCCGTCCGTTTTGGTAAAGGCGACGGTCAGCTTTTCCGGCCGCGTCACCGTGCCTATCATACCAGGTATGGAAAGACAGGCCTCCTCCGCGTCCTGGCTGCCCTCCTCCAACTGAATCTCCGGGTTTATCATTTGAAAAAGCTCGTCCTCGTGGTCTATGACTATGAGCCGTTTCAGGACGCCCACCTGCGGCGCGGCCAAGCCGGCGCCCTTGCTGTTTTTCATAGTGTCCACCATGTCGCCGAGCAGAGTTTTCACGTTTTCCGTTATATCCGCCACAGGGCGCGATTTCCGGCGAAGCAGCTCGTCGCCGTCCACTCTTAAATTACGCAAAGCCATTGAGGTTCTCTCCGTTTCAGACTGAATCTTAATGTATCCGCATAGGATTTGGCGTAAGGGAGACCATCACGCCGTCAAAATTTTCATATTTACGAAGCTTTTCGGCGCAAAATAGCGTAAACGCCGTCAGTTTTTCTTCGTCTTTGGATTTTATTATGAGCTTGTGCCTGTAGTTTCCTTTTATTTTCGACACAATGGCCGCGGACGGACCCACAAGCTCGAAAAGCCCGTTTTTATTATATCGCCGCATAATTTCCGCCAGTTTATGAAGAAGCGATATTATCTTGCGCTCGTCCGGCCCGGTAAACAGAACCTCAAAGAGGAACGCGTAAGGCGGATAACCCATTTGGGCGCGCGCGGCCGTCTCGTGGGCGTAAAAACCGGCGTAATCGTGGTTTTTGGCGTAGGACACGGCGTAATGCTCCGGGTTATAGGCCTGGATATAAACCGTGCCGGGAAGCTCCGCCCGCCCCGCCCGCCCGGCCGCCTGCGTCAGGAGCTGAAAAGTCTCCTCCGCGCCCCGAAAATCCCCTATGTTAAGGGAAATATCCGCGCAGACCACGCCCACAAGGGTCACGTTCGGATAGTCAAGGCCCTTGGCTATCATCTGCGTGCCGATTAAAATATCGGCCTCCCGCCGGCGAAACGCCGAAAGGATTTCCTCGTGGGCGTTTTTTCGACTTGTGGTGTCCGCGTCCATACGCAGAACGCGCGCCTCCGGAAAAGCCTCGCGCAGCGCGGCTTCTACTTTTTGCGTCCCCGCGCCGAAATATTTTATATACTTCGAGCCGCACACGGGGCAGTTCTGCGGGATTTGCTCCGTTTTTCCGCAGTAGTGGCACATAAGCCTGTTCGCGTACAGGTGATATGTATAGTTTACGTTACAATCGGCGCAGCCAAGGGCCTCGCCGCATTTCCGGCAGGACACGAAGGTCGAGTGTCCGCGCCGGTTGAGAAAAAGTATCGCCTGTTCCTTTCGGGCGAGCGCGCCGGCGATAGCCTTTGATAAATCCCGGCTGAAAATCGAGGCGTTTCCGGAGGCCAGCTCCAGCCGCATATCGCGGATAAAAACCTCCGGCATTTTGCGGTTGACGCGCTCCGAAAGCTCCACAAGGTCAATCTCTCCGTTTTTCGCCGCGAAATAGGTTTCAAGGGAGGGCGTGGCGGAGCCGAGCACGAGCTGCGCGCCCTTTTTTTCGCATATAAACCGCGCTATTTCCCGCGCGTGATATTTGGGCGAAAGCTCGGATTTATAGGAATGTTCGTGCTCCTCGTCGATTATGACGCAGCCGACGTTCGAGAAAGGCGCGAAAAGAGCCGAGCGCGGCCCTATCATTACGGAAACTTCGCCCTCCCGCGCGCGCTCCCACTGGTCGAAACGCTCCCCCGCCGAAAGCCGGGAGTGCGTCACGGCGACCTTCTCCCCGAAGCGGCCCAGGAAAACGCTCACGGTCTGCGGCGTGAGGGAGATTTCCGGCACGAGCATAACGGCGGACTTCCCCGCGCGGAGCGCCGCGTCTATAAGCCGCATATACACCTCCGTCTTGCCGCTGCCCGTCACGCCGTAAAGCAGCGTCGGCCGGAGGTTCCCCGCTAGGGTTTTTCCGGTTATGAAATCAAGCGCCGCCCGCTGGCCGGAGTTCAGCTCGAAAGGCGGGACGGGGGCGCCCGGCGGTTTTGGCGTTACCTCCCGGCGGACGGCGCGCTCCTCCGGCGTAAGCATACCCTTTGAAATCATATTGCCGACGACGGAGGGGGATATGGAAAGCCGCATACGAAGCTCGTCCGCGAAAGCCCCGCCGCCGCTCTCCTTTAAGAGCGCGGTTACTCGCTTCTGCGCGTCGGTTTTCGGCGGCGCGTCTCCCAGAGACACGTATTTTTTCGTCCGGGCAAGCCCGCGACGGAGCTTTATTCCATACGGGATAACGCAGGAAAGGCAGGACGAAAGCGTCGAAAAATATTTTCCGCGCATAAAAAACGCAAGCTCAAGCATATCCGGGCTTATGACCGGATAGTCGTCGAGCGGCTCAAGAACCGACTTTATTTTATCGTCGGGCAGACCGGCGGTTTCGGCCTCGGAGATTATATACCCCTCGCGCCGCGCGTTGCTTTTCCCGAAAGGGACGGCCACGCGGAAACCCGGGCCGATTTTCATTCCGTCGGGCATTTTATAGGTAAACACGCGGTCGATTTCCTTCGCCGGCGACGAAATAATGACGCTCGCGTAAAGCATACTTATAAATCGTCCTCCGGGCCGGGGGCCTCGGCGGAGCCAAGGGAATCGCTGTAGGAGTCCTCTTTCTCAAGGTCGTCTATAGCGCGGAAGCCGTCCCGCAAAATGTCGTCCTCGCCGCGCTCCCGCTCGTCGCCGGAAATCGGGGCAAACTCGTCCTCGTCAAAATCCTCCGGCTGTTCGAGCTTGTTAAGGTCAAGTATTTCGTCGGGCTCCTCCGGTTCGTCGAAAACTTCCTCAAAATCCTCAAAATCGTCAAGCTCGTCCTCCAGGTCAAGACTCAGGGAAACGCGGGCGAGAGCGGCTTTGGCGTGCGCCCGCTCCAGCGGGTCGGCGATTGCCGCGCCGGATTTGATTTTGATTTTCCCCGCGGCTATTTCACGCACGGCGATTGAGACCGCCTTGTCCGAAAGACGGTGGGAGACGAGGGCGGGCTTGCCGTCAACAAGCTCCCGCGCGCGTTTGGCGGTGGCGACGACCACGCTGTACCGGCTGGTGATTTTGTCGTCCGCCTCCGCGTCGGCGTTCAGAATGTCCAGAAGTTCCGCATAAGATGGATGAAGCATTTTGACATCTCCTTTGAGCTTGAGCTTGACTTGGGCCTGGCTTGGCTTGGTGTTTAAGTAAGCAGCTTACTTTCTATTCCGGGGCCGCGGCAGGTTCGCAGCGCCTCCGCGCGGGTTATGCTCTCAAGGTCCGCCACGGCTTTGTCCAGGTCTTCGTTGACGACGATATAATCGTATCGCGGGACGGCCTTTAACTCCTCTACGGCAATGGCGGCGCGGCGCTCTATCTCCTCCGGGCTGTCGCCGCGCAGGCTGAGCCTTTTTTTAAGCTCCGCCGCCGACGGCGGCGCGAGAAACACCGAAAAATAAGGTTTTTTGTAAAAATCCATTATTTTAAGCGCTCCCTGCACATCTATTTCGAGGATTACGTTTTTGCCGAGCCGCAGGCGGCGCTCGACGTTTTCAATCGGCGTGCCGTAGAAATTATCGTTATAGGCGGCGTACTCAAAAAAGGCGTTTTGGGCGATCAGCCGCTCAAACTCGGCCTTTTCGGTGAAATGATAATGCGTCCCGTCGATTTCGCCGGGGCGCGGCGGCCGCGTCGTGCGGGAGACGGACAGCTCAAAATCGGGGTTTTCAAGCAGACGCTTGACTATCGTGCCTTTTCCTGTGCCGGAAGGGCCTGATATAATTATTAACATACCGAGCATAACTATTCCTTCTTCCGTTGAGCCTGTTCAATATCTCGCTTTTGACGGATTTTCGAGCGGATTTTCCGCTAGGCAAACCAGGCGCGAGCGCAGCTCCCCGCATTGGCTTCGCCAAAGCTCGTGACTTGCGCATCGGGTGCGCAAGCGAGCGCCTATGAAGCATGGCGGAAAATCCGCCGAAAAGACGTTGAAATAGAGATGTTGAACAGGCTCTTAGTCGCTTTCCTGGGTTCCGCCTTCCGTTTCGTGAATCCTGCCGGCTATGGTCTCCGGATTGAGAGAGGAAAGGAGAACCTTTCCGCAGTCGGTGAGGATTACGGAGCGGGTGCGCCGTCCGAAAGTGGCGTCAACCAGATTTTTTTCGTCCCGCGCGTCCTGGATAAGCCGCTTCATCGGCGCGGATTCCGGGCTGACGACGGCCACCACGCGCCGCGCCGCCGCAAGGCTGCCGAAACCTATGTTTATAAGCCGCACTTTTATATCCCTCCTCGCCCTTTTTTGCCGCTCCCTCGTTATTCCACATTCTGCGCCTGTTCGCGTATTTTCTCGATTTCATTTTTGAGAAGGAGAGCAAGGCGCGTCAGCTCAATATCGCTTGATTTGGCGGCTATTGTGTTTGCCTCCCGGTTCATTTCCTGCGCAAGGAAGTCAAGCTTGCGCCCGACCGGCCCGGTTTCCCGCAAAATTTCGCGCATCTGGTTTATGTGGCTTTTAAGGCGGGAGACCTCCTCGTCAACGGCGGATTTATCCGCAAGGAGCGCCGCCTCGGTCAGAATCCGCGCTTCGTCGAGACCCCTCCCGGAAAGCAATTCGGAAATTTTCTCGGTGAGCCGCGCCAGGCGCTTCTTTTCGGCTTCGGGCATAATTTCCTCTATTCGGGAGACGAAGCCCGACATATTGTCAAGATTCAGCGACATATCGGCGGAAAGGGCGGCGCCCTCCGTCTCCCGCGCCTCGCTCAGGCTGTCCGCGGCGCGGGAAAGAGCGCCGAAAAGCGCGTCCTTGAGCGGGAGCGGGTCCTCCCCTCCGGTTTTTTCGCAAAACCCGACCGCGCCCGGCATCTTCAGAAGCTCATACGCCGTCACGTCCCAAGTTGAGCCGCACATCAGCGCGGTTTCACGCACGGCCTCTATGTAGGCTCTGATAAGCGGCTTATTCAGCGTGAACGCCGTGGGCGGGGTTTCGGCCATATTTACCCGTAAATCGACCCGCCCCCGCGCTATTTTCCGCGACAGAAGCCGCCGAGCCTCGTCCTCAAAAGACTCCAGCGCGCGCGGGAGCTTGACGGATATATCCAGATACCTGTGGTTGACGCTTTTCACGCTTACGGAAATCCCCGAATCATCGGAGGCCGCCGCGTATCCCGTCATACTTCGCATACAAACACCGCCCCGCCTTTACGTCTTTGCCAAGTTTTTTTATTATAGCATAAACCGCTTTTCGGGGCAACATAAATTTAGCTCGAATTTAATTGAATTTACTTGCAAACCGGCGCGAAAATTGTTACACTATATAATATAATGCGGAGGGGATTGCTTATGAAAAAAGCGGCTTTAATACTGACGGCGCTTTCGGCGGCCGGAGCGGTCTGGTGCGCCGGGCTTTATTTTCAGGTTGTGGCGGAGGCGAAGGAAGTCCCGAAAGACCCGGTCCTGTCGAGCGTTTCCGGCGCGGCCGCGCGTTCCCTCGCGAAAGAGACCGGAAAAGCGGCGGTGGAAGCCGATAATTATATGGAAGAAATAATTAAAAAGAATGGGTTTTACGCCAACGGCGCGGACGGACTTCTGCAAATCCCCAATATAGCCGTGTTTTTCGCCGAAAACCCGGATTTTGACGAGGATATTTATTATAAGGGCAACGAAACCCCGGCGCTGGGCGGCGGCCATACCCCCCGAGGCTCGGCGAAAATATCCGGCGTGCCGCTCATAGCGCAGAACCCGGAGCTTCCGAGAGGCTGCGAGGTGACGAGCCTGACAATGCTGATTCAGCGGGCGGGCCTTAAAAGCGCGGAAATAGGCTCGGATAAGCTGAGCCTTGCCGCCGCGGTTAAAAAGACCGAAAGAACCTCCTGGACCGAGGGGGGGCGCGTCGTCCGCGCTAACCCGAACGACGGTTTTGTCGGCGATATGTATAATATGAGCAGAGCCGGGTACGGCGTGTATCACGCGCCGGTTTACGAGCTTCTCGCCCGGTTTTCGCCGGAACGCGCGATAGACGTCACCGGCGCGCCGTTTGAGCGGCTGCTCTGGCTTGTGGAACAAGATATGCCCGTGTGGGTCGTGACCAACTCAACGCACAGGCCGCTCCCCGCTTCGGAGTTTGAAACCTGGGAAACGCACTCCGGCCCGGTCAAAATCACCTGGAAAGAGCACGCCGTGCTTATAACGGGGTACGACGAAAATTTTATATATTTCAACGACCCTCTGCTGGCGTACTCAAAGGCGCCGAGGGAGGGGTTCCGGGCGGCCTGGCTCCAGATGGGAGCGCAGGCGGTGAGCCTCAACCCATAGCCGAACCGGCGCGGCTTGGCTTGGCTGTCGCGTTCCGTAAAATGTAACGGTTTTGTAGTTGTATTTTGTCCGCGGATAATGCACAATAAGCGTAAGAAGCCAATAAGTTAATAATTAGGATGTGTTCACATAAGCGGCGGCTTTATGTGAGCGCCCCCTGGGAAAACAGAGGTAATGTATGAGACGATACGCCGTTTTTTTGTTTATTTGCGTTTTTTTATTTTTCCCGAACGAAGCCCGGGCCGACGGCCCGACCGTTTCAGTCTCCGCCAACACCCTTCCGGAGAACGCGGAAATAGCCGTTTCCGGCTCTATTCCTTACGTGAACATCTCGGGGCGCAGCGCGGAAACGAACGCTTTCAAGGAAAAAATCAACGACAAAATCCAGGGCGCGGCGCGGTCGAAAATCGACGAAGCCATAAAATCCCGCGCGAAGGCCATATCGTTTTACAGGTATGATTTTAAGCCTGGCGGCGGAGACATTATAAATATAGTTATTTACGCGGAAATATCAAGCGGGAATATGGCGCGGAGAGAAGCCGCAAGCGTCGTTTTTGATAAAAAAGAGCAGAAAATCCTGGGCATAAACGACGTCGTGGGCGCGAACGGCGCGAAGCTGGCCTCGGCTTATGTAAACTCGCTCCGCAAGAAATCCCCCTCGAAATACGTTTCGAGCTTTTCCGGAATTTCCGACGGGCACGATTTTTTCGTCACGGGGAACGAGCTTCAGATTCTTTTCGATTCTTACGCGCTGACCAAGGGAAACTCGGAAATTGAGATCGTGAAAATCCCTCTGTCGGCGTTCCGCTCCTTCAAGCTTCAGCTTGAGGGGGAGGATATGCCGGCGAACAACCTGGCGCCGCTCCTGCCGCTCCGGGACGTGGCTGAGAATTTCGGCTTCAGCGTGGAGTGGAAAGGCGCCGGCCAGCCTATCTCGGTGTCGCGAGGGAGCTTTGAGACAAGCGTCACGATTGGCGTAAACGAATATCTTAAAGGCTCCGCCGTTATCAAACTCGAGTCCGCCCCGGCGTCGCACAACGGCGCGACCTACGTGCCGATTACGTTTTTTGAGGAAGTGCTGGGCCTAAGTTATTATGTTGACGAAAACGGGGAGGCCACGGTGTCGGAGCTTGTTATGGATTGAAAAACGGATAGAATATCGCTAAATAAAAACCGCGCGTCGCTAAGAACGAGTCTTTGGTTTGTCCGAATCCCTTTTGACAAGCCAAGCCCCGCAGGCTAAGCGACCGCGGTTTTTTTGCCGCGTTAAGCGTCCTTCGCGCGCTTCGCCGCAGCGAAGCCCAGCCCAAGCACGGCGTACCAGATTGTCGTCACCCCGACGGACGAATCCGTGAAGGCCATTCCGATAATCCCGGCGACGCCCGCGCAGAAGCACCCAAGGGCGACCCCGAAAAAAGTCCGTTCGCCGTCGCTGTCCGTTTTGCCGGAAAGGACGGCTTTAGCCGTGCCGGCGAGGAAAAACGCGTAAAGGCAAAACAGGGCGGCGAGCGATATCGCGCCGGTATTGACGAAGGTTTGCAGATACGCGCTTTTCGGCTGGATGACGCTGGCGTAAGGGTTGCCCATATACCGCGTCTTGCCGAGAATATCGTCCTGCGGGAAGTCGAACGCGAAGCAGTCCGGACCCGCTCCGGTCACAATGCGCTTCGGCAGGAGCGGCAGGGTTCTGTTCCATATATAGCCGCGGCCGCCGAACGCGGTTTCCTTAAAAAGGCTGGCGGAGGGGTATTCCTCATAAAGGTCGGTGTAAAACCCGTCGAAACTGAGCGGATAAACCGCCCCGTGCGTGTATTGCAGCATAATATAGAGCGGCTGGCCGTTTTCGGCCATAACGCCGCGGAAATCCACAAAACATATATTTGACGCCTGGGAAAGCAAGGTAACGTCAACCGCGCCGTTTACCCCGGCGTATTCCGCCGCTTTTGAACCGTCCGCCCCCGGCGTGAGCTTCATAAGTTTGCCGTTTTCAACATAAAAACCCGAATCTCCGGAATACGCGACAATAACGTCGCCAGCGGAGGTGGAGACGACCGCGCGGTCTTTCAAGACGGAAATGTCCTTAAGGAAAAAGTCCTCCGAGCCGAACGGTTTGAAGCCGCGCGCGGCGATAAGGACGATAAGCGCGGCCGCCGGAATAGACAGAAAGTACAGCGCGCGCCTCTTGACGGCGTTCGCTTTCTTTTCGCGGAGGGCAAGGAGGCCCAACCCCGCCGCGCTTGACGCGATAAACGGGTAAAGGCCTTGCGGCGCGCCGATAAGGCATATAGCCAGCAGCACGGAGGCGATTATGCTTAAGGCCCGCGCCGCCGATTTCCTGGCGGCGGCCGCGAAACACACGAAAAGCGGCAGGAGGAACGAGGCGTAAAGCCCCGTCCGCGCCGAATCCCCGAAAGTGGCGTAAACGCGGCCGACGGCCATATCGGAAATTTGCTTGATCTGCTCGACCGGGCATATAATCCCCTTTATAAAAGGAAGCGAAAATATATCGAAGCCGAAGGTCTGCAGCGCGCCCGCGAAGCCCGCGCCCACCGCCCCCGCCGCCAGCACGCCCACGGCGGCTTTCGCCAAGGCGGCGGATTTAACGAAGCCGCGCATTTTCGCGAATACGACCGTATAGGAGATAAGGACGAAAATATTCTCAAAGCTGTAGGCTATGCCCGTCGCCTGAACGAGGGGGTAGCGCGTCTCGAAAAGAGCCGAAAGCCCGGCGAAAATAAGGTATATCCACAAGGCGCGGGTTCCCTTTCCGCCGGCGCCGGCTATAATGCTCCTGCGCATAGCGGCGGGGCTTTCCGTAAAGGCGTTCGAGAGGAAAAGAAGCGCCGCCCCGGCTATAAGCAGCCCCGACTTATAGAACGTGAAAAGGTCGCGCACCATGCCGGACTGGACCAACCAAGCCTCGTCGTTGTTGGCGACGCGCCCGTGCAGGAGCGTCGCCAGCGGCATTACCGCGAGGATTAGGATAAAGCTGATAAAATGAACCCTTTCCGTGAGTGTCAAGCCTGAAAACAAACGCTTTGCCCGGCTCATAAGGAACGCCTCTTTCCGACAGGTGAAATAATATACTAGAGCAATTCCATGTTTGACTTGCCGCTTTCGAGCCGGAAATCGCGGGCAAGAAGGCGGCTTTTTCGGCAGGCATTAGTGCCGAAAAAACGCCGAGCAAGAAGGTGGCTTTTTCGGCAGGCCAACTTGCTCGGTGTTTTGGATTGTCTAAAAAGATTTAGACAATCCAAAGCCCCCTTCTTGGCCGCCCGGTTTTAACCCGGAGACGCGTTTAGGTTTTGTGCGGGCACGAGCATTTGCGGCAGCTTTTTCGCAGAGCGAAAATAGCGAGAGCAAATGTGGGGAGGCACAAAACCTGCGTCGAAGGGTTTTTAACCCGAAGGCGTGTTTAGTGTTCGCGCGGCTTTAGGCGCGAACATTGCGCCGGAGGGCCAGCAAGCGGAGCTTGCGAGAGGGCATTAGTGCCGAAAAAACGCCGAGCAAGAAGGTGGCTTTCATTTGTCCAAACTTGTTTTAGACAAACGAAAACGCCCTGCGCAGCTTATGTCAAACGGAATTGCTATATAAATGATTTTAATACATAAATCATCATTTTTCAAGGAGAAGTTTCGGTAAATTCTAAGAGAGATTTTTTTCTCGGCTTTACGCGTGCCGGCGCGAATAATTTATAGTAGAATAATTTAACGGACAAGAAGGGGGCTTTTAGTTGTCTAAATCCTGTTAGATGACTAAAAACACCGAGCAAATCCGCGCCCCGTTTATCGCGGCCGTTATACGCCGAGGCGGAAGCGGGTGAGTTTTTTTCTTGACCTAGGGCGCGAGGTATGGTACAATAAGTAAAAATATGCGCGGGTACCCCGCGCGAGATTACGGAGGAGCTAATATGAGCAAAAAAATAGGCGTACTTACCGGGGGAGGAGACGCTCCGGGTCTTAACGCGGTTATTTACGCGCTTGTGCGCGCCTGCATCTCTCGTTACGGTTATGAGCTTATCGGCTACAAATTCGGCTACAGGGGCCTTTACAACAACGATTTCGTGCCGCTTGACCTCGCCGCCACGTCGGGCATACTCCACAGAGGCGGAACTATACTTTACAGCTCCAACAAAGACAACCTGTTCGACTACACGGTTATGGAAAACGGCGTGCCTGTTAAAAGAGACGTTTCCGGCATCGCCATAGAAAATATGAAAAAAGAGGGCGTTGACGTGCTCTGTGTGCTCGGCGGCGACGGAACGCTGACCTCAGCCAGGGATTTTGCCCGCGCGGGCGTCAACGTAATCGGCATACCGAAGACCATAGATAACGACCTGGGCGCCACGGAGGCGACTTTCGGCTTTGACACCGCCGTAAATATAGTTACGGAGAACCTTGGCCGGCTCCACACCACCGCCGAGTCTCACCAGCGCATAATGGTGGTGGAGGTTATGGGCCGGAGCGCGGGGTGGATCGCGCTGCACTCCGGCATCGCCGGGTCCGCGGACGTTATAATTATCCCGGAAATCCCCTACAGCATTGACAGCATCGTTAATAAAATCCGTGAGCGCGACCAGTCGGGCAAGCCGTTCACGGTTATTGTCGTGTGCGAGGGCGCGGTCGATAAGTCCGGTCAGTCCGTCGTGGGCAAAATAGTTAAGGACAGCCCGGACCCCGTGCGTTTCGGCGGCGTGGCGGCGAAAATCGCCCACGAGCTTGAGCTGAGGATGCACTCCGACCATGAGGTGCGTTATTGCACGCTTGGCCATATCCAGCGCGGCGGGGACACTTCCGCGGCCGACCGTATACTTTCGGTGCGCTACGGCGTGGCGGCGGCGGAGCTTATCGCCGAAGAGAAATTCGGCAATATGATTTGCCTGCGCGGCGGCAAAATGTGCCATATAAGCCTTGAGGACGTCATAGGCTCAAACAAGCAGGTTGACCCCAAGGGGGAATACGTGAATATCGCCAAGAGCCTCGGGGTATCCTTCGCGGAGTAAAAGCTGATTAAATATATTTTAGGAAAGGTGATTAGAATGGGGTTTTTAGACACTATTAAAGACAGGGCGCGCGCCGCCAAAAAAACGATAGTCCTTCCCGAAACTTTCGACCCCCGCACGACGGAGGCGGCGGTTAAGGCGCTTGAACAGGGAATCGCCAACCTCCTGCTTATCGGGAACAAGGACGAAATCACCGCCAAAACGAACGGCGATTTGTCGAAAGCCGAATTTATCGACCCGGCGGATTTTGATAAAATGCCCGAACTCGCGCGAACGCTTTATGAACTGCGCAAGTCAAAGGGTATGACGGAGGCGGAGGCGGAAAAGCTCCTTAAAACCGACCCGCTTTACTTGGGGGTAATGCTCGTGAAAGCTGGCATAGCCGACGGTATGGTGGCGGGCGCGGCCAACGCCACGGCGGACGTCCTGCGCCCGTCGCTCCAGATACTTAAGACCGCGCCGGGGACGAAGCTTGTTTCGGCGTTTTTCCTGATGGTGGTGCCGAATTGCGAGTACGGAGCCGACGGCGTGTTCGTGTACGCGGATTCCGGCCTGAACCAGAACCCAAACGCCGAGGAGCTGGCGGCGATTGCGCAAAGCTCCGCGAAGTCGTTTGAGCTGCTCACGGGCAAGGAGCCTGTCGTGGCGATGCTTTCGCACTCGACCAAGGGCAGCGCCAAGCACGCCGACGTGGATAAAGTCGTCGAAGCGGCGCGCCTCGCCAAAGAACAGGCCCCGAACCTCAAGCTCGACGGCGAGTTTCAGCTTGACGCGGCCATCGTCCCCTCTATCGGGGAGAAAAAGGCCCCCGGGAACTCCGTGGCGGGCAAGGCGAACGTGCTTATTTTCCCGGACCTTGACGCGGGCAATATCGGCTATAAGCTGACCGAGCGCCTGGCGAAGGCGGAGGCCTACGGCCCGGTTACGCAGGGCATAGCGAAGCCTGTGAACGACCTTTCCCGAGGGTGCTCCGCCGACGATATTGTGGGCGTAGTGGCGATTACGGCGGTGCAGGCCAGCGCGAACTAGCGAAGCCCCGCGCGGCGGCTGTTATATTAAAAACACATTAAAAAGCGGGTGTATGAAATTATGAAAATTCTGGTATTGAACTGCGGAAGCTCTTCCCTGAAGTATCAGCTTTTTGATATGGATAATGAGGAAGTCCTCGCCAAAGGGCTTTGTGAGCGAATCGCCATAGACGGCTCGATTCTGAAACATTCCCCGACGGGCAAGGAAAAGTTTGAGCTTAAAACGCCGATGAAAGACCATAACGACGCTATCGCGGCGGTGGTGGACGCGCTTCTCGACAAGACGCACGGCGTTATCTCCGATATTTCAGAGGTGAACGCCGTCGGGCACAGGGTCGTCCATGGCGGCGAAGCGTTCACGAAATCCGTCATAATCGACGGCGCGGTGAAAAAAGCAATCTCGGAGTGCGCGCAAATCGCGCCGCTGCACAACCCGCCCAACCTTATGGGGATTGAGGCGTGTGAGCGCCTTATGAAAAACACGCCTCAGACGGCGGTTTTCGACACGGCCTTTCACCAGACAATGCCGCCGAAAGCCTATCTTTACGCCATTCCGTATGAACTGTACGACAAGCATAAGGTGCGCAAATACGGCTTTCACGGCACGAGCCACAAGTACGTCTCCGAGCGGGCGGCCGCCGTTCTTGGGAAGCCCCTTGAGAGCCTCAAAATAATCACTTGCCATCTTGGCAACGGAGCCTCCGTCTGCGCCGTGGACGGCGGGAAATCCGTCGATACGTCAATGGGCTTTACGCCGCTTGAGGGCCTTGTTATGGGCACGCGGTCGGGCGATATTGACCCCGCCGTGGTTTCCTTTATAATGGAAAAAGAAGGCAAAACCGCCAAAGAAGTTGAAAATATGCTTAATAAGCAATCCGGCGTTCTGGGCGTGTCGGGCGTGTCGAGCGATTTCCGTGACATCGAGGACGCGGAGAGGGGCGGCAATAACCGCGCAAAACTGGCCTTGGAGGGCTTTTATTACCGCGTGGCGAAATACGCCGGGGCCTACGCCGCCGCTATGAACGGCGCGGACGCGTTCGTCTTTACGGCTGGGCTTGGGGAAAACAGCGCCTCCGCCAGGGCCGCCATATGCGGCTATCTCGGCTTCCTGGGCCTTAAAATTGACGCGGATAAAAACTCCGTCCGCGGGCGGGAAATAGACTTCGCGGCGGCGGACTCAAAAGCGCGCGCGCTGGTTATCCCCACAAATGAGGAGTTGGTCATAGCGCGGGATACGAAGGCGTTGGTGTAAAATAAAAAACGGGGCGTTCGCGCCTGGCTTGGGTTATCGTTTCCGCGGCCATTTTCAAGCGGATTTTAATCAAACAGCGGGAAACGCGCAAAAAAGCGGAGACGGAACCTTCCTCTCCGCTTTTTACATTTTAGAGTTAGCTAACGCTTGGGGGAGGAGGCGCTAGAGCAATTCCGTTTGATATTGGCGCTCTTCCGCGCCGAAAACGCGTTAAAGCCCGCGATTTTCAGCTTGAACAACGCCTAATCAAACCTGGAATTGCTCTATAACTCCGGTTCTACAGGCTTTCGAGCCGCCCGTTCGCCAAATAACGCATTATCCTGCTCCTCTCCACTCCCGTCGCCGCGGCCGCCTGCGCGGCCGAAGCGCCGCGGTTATCGCGCACATACTCCCGCACGCGGCGGCACTCCTCCTCCTCCCGTATTACGCAGTCCGGGCAGATTGCGGGAATCCCCGCCTCGTGCTCGAAAACGCCGCCGCATACAGAGCAGCGAATCCTCCTGCCACCCATAAAATCATCCTCCCCCTATAAGCGCCGCGACCGCCTCCGCCGTTCTTAACCCGTCAATCGCGGACGAGACTATGCCGCCCGCGTACCCCGCGCCCTCCCCGCAAGGGAAAAGGCCGCCCAAGGAGGACTGCCGCCCCGCTCCGCGCAGAATCGTCACGGGGGAGGAGCTTCGCGTCTCCACCCCGGTCAGCGCCGCCTCCGGAAAGGCGAAGCCCGGCGCTTTCGCGTCCATGGCTAAAATGGCTTCCGCCGCCGCGTCCAAAAATTTCCCGTCGAAAAAATCATAAAAATTCACCGGGACGGCGCCGGGCTTATAGCTTGGGGTAACTTCGCCGAAGCCCGCGCAGTCCCGCCGAGCCAGAAAATCACCGAGCCGCGCGGCCGGAGCCAGAAAATCACCGCCGCCCGCGCGGAAAGCCGTTTCCTCAAGCTTTCTGGCAAAGTCAAGGCCGTCCAGCGGGCCTTCCCGGACAAAATCCGCCGGCGCGAGGGAAATCAGAACGGCTGA
Organism: Clostridiales bacterium; assembly: GCA_031287685.1. Lineage (GTDB taxonomy): Bacteria > Bacillota > Clostridia > Lachnospirales > WQUN01 > JAITSQ01. The sequence goes on from JAITSQ010000010.1 coordinate 54,646, forward strand.
GTTTGAGTTTTCCGAAGCCCGCGCGAAACGGCTCATACCGTTGACGCACAGGCCGCCCGCCTCGCTCGCGGCGGCTATAACCTCCCCGCCGGGGCACATACAGAAGGTATAGGCCCCGCGCCCGTCCCGAAGCCGCGCGGACAGCTTGTAATCGGCGGCGGGAAGTTTCCCCGCGAAGCGCCCGTACATAAGGCGGTCTATATACTCCCGCCGGTGCTCAATTCTAAATCCGGCGGAAAACGGCTTCGCCGCCATCTCCGCGCCCTGGGCGCGCAGAGTCCGCGCGGTGTCCCTGGCGGAGTGTCCCGCGGCAAGGACGAACGCGTCCGTTTCGATAAAATATTCGCCGCCCGGTTCCTCAAGCGCGTAAACCCCGGCCACGCGTCCGCGAAGCAGCTCAAGCCGCGTGAATTTATTGCGGAAGCGGATTTCCCCGCCGAGCCTCTCTATTTCCCGCCGGATATTCTTGACTATAACGGTCAGGTTGTCCGTGCCTATATGGGGCTTCGCGTCGGTCAGGACCTCCCCCGGCGCGCCGAAATCCGCAAAAGTCCGCAATACAAACGGAATAAGCGGGTTGTTGGTCCCGCAGGTCAGCTTCCCGTCGGAGAAAGTCCCCGCTCCGCCCTCGCCAAACTGGACGTTGCTTTCCGGGTCAAGCTCCCCTGTTTCAAAAAACCGGGCCACGTCCCGCGCGCGGGCGTCCGCGTCCCGCCCGCGCTCAAGGATTATCGGCGCGAGGCCCGCCCGCCCAAGAGCCAGCGCGCAAAAAAGCCCCGCAGGGCCCGCCCCGGCGATTACCGGGCGCGTCCTCCCCGCCGCCGCTTTCTTTATTATAAATTCCGGCGGCTCCGGCGGGCGGCTTGCGCCCCTAAGCCGGAAAAACCCGTCTTTTTCCGGAAGCAAAAGCTCTATATCCGCCGTTACGACGTAAAGGACGTTCCCTTTATCCCTCGCGTCGATAGACTTCCTGCGGATAACCGCGGATTTTATATCCGCCGGTCTGATTTTAAGAAGCCTCGCCGCTTTTTTTATAATCCGCGGCGGCTGCGGCGCGCCGCCCTCCGCCGGGAAGCGCAAATCAGTCAAGCGAATCATCAAATCGCCCCAACGCCATAAATATAATCATATAAACCGCCTCAACACCATGTACATAAACAGGTTATTCTTATAGAACAGCCGCGCCAGAACCGAGCCGTCGATAAGCGCCGTAATGTCCGCCGCATTCTTCGGGAAAATTATGAAAACGGCAAGCATCGCCGCCCAGTTGAACAGAATCCACAGAAGCACGCCCAGAACGACCCCGCCGGCGCGGTTAAAAGTCTTAAGCACCGGGATTTTCGACGCCAGGCCGAGAGCGCGGCTGGCCGCCCACAGCGCGGCCGACGTCAGGATAAACACGACCCCCGCCGAGACGACGTTAATGACAAAATCCGCCGCGGCCGCCGAGATATAGTCCCGAAGGCCGCTGGCGCGAAAAATCCCGTAGACCTCCGGGTTGTTGTTTTTTATAAGCACCTCCGTTATAAACCTTGGCAGGCCGGATTTTTCAATAAGCCGCGCCTGCGCGTCAAGCCCTCCGCGCGCGGAGTTTGGCGGCAGGACGATATAATTGCCTATGACGCGCCTCAAGCCGCCGTACAGGGCTTCGTTTCCCGAAACCGCGTCGGCGACGCAGGGGTAAAGCCAGTTCGTCAGGAGCAGGGCCGCGCAGCGCGACGAAAAGTCAAAAAGCGACAGCAAAAGCCCCCGCTTGTACGAAATATACACAATCACCGCGAAAGAGCCTATTATAAAAACGTCCAAGCCGTTAACATATCCCGCCAAGTCAGTTTCCTCGTTTCATAACGCGCGCCCCGCGCTCGTCCAGCACGGCTATAACCCCCGGATTTTCAAGGGGGAGCACCGTTTTCGTGTCAAGCGCCGGGCGGTGCTCCCATATAAGGCGGCCCTTTGAGTTAAAAAGAGTGTATTTTCCGCCGCTTCCGGCCACGAAATAATCCTTGACCAGCTCAAGACGCGCCGGATCCGGGTAAAAATCGGCGGAGGCGAGCAGGTTAAGGTTTTTGTCGTAAAACCTGAGCGCCCCCGCCTCCTCCCCTTCCTTGCCCGGAAAAGGCTCCCCCAAGGAAAGCGCGATACTGCCGGAGGCGCTCACCGCGAAAGACTCCACTGAATTGCCAAGCGGCATTTTCCAGGCGTCCCGCGCGCTCCCGGAGTCCGCCGAGACGTCAAGGCGGGAAAGAGACGCCTCCGTCAGCACCAGCAGGACGCCCCCGCTCAAGAAACGCAGCCTCGCCGCCAGCTCGTCCTTTATTTCCTCCTGGTAGAATATGCCGTTCGCGGCGTTCTTGCGCTGCTCCGTGTCGTTGTAAAGCAGCAGCACCTTCGACGACGGCACGGACGAATTCACGTCAAGGAAACTTATGGCCGTCACGGCCGCGTCCGGGGAAATATCCGCCGAGGTGGGGAATACGCCCGGTGAAACGCTGTGATAGGCGTTCATCTGCTCCCCGTCGGGGTTGAGCGCCTCTATCACCGAGCCTTCGCCCTCCTTGGCTATCACGGCGGCGCAGCCCTTCGGGTTTATGTAAAAACTTAAAATTTTCGACTCGTATGATCTTTTATACATCAGGCCGCCGGGAGAGAAAAGGTAAAACTGCGTGCCGCCTGTGTCGCACACGCCGACGTACTTCCCGTTCCCCGCGAGCAGCGGCTCCTTGAGCGAATATTCGTAGGGCGCCGACCAGGCCGGCTTCCCGCCGGAGCAGTATTCCATCCCCTCGCTCGTGGTCAAGTAAAAGCCCTTGGCCCCGTAAGAGTATATACCGGCGCGCTCCCCCTCCGGGATTGGGTACGCCGCCCCCTCCGACGCGAAATTAGCCCTGTCCGGCGCGTCCGCGCCCGGCAGGGAAAGCCGGAGATAAACCGCCGCCGACACGGCGAGGACAATAAGCGCGACGATTTTGCCGTAGCTTTTTTCTTTCGTAACTTTAGCCATTTTTAGTCACCGGGTATATCATACCACATATCGCCCGCGTTTGCAATAAGCGTACCCTCGGCCAGCGGCCGAAGCTCCCCGTCAATCAGCAGGGTCACGCGCTTAGCGCCGCCGCCCGGCTCAAGAGCGGTCTTTATTATCTGCGCGGCCATTCTCGTCTCGGCGTAAGAGCCCCGGAAATACAGGATTTCCGGCGACACGTTTATGTAAAGAGTCTCGCCCTCAAGCTCCGCGCCGTAAACGTTCACTCCCTCCGGGATAAAAAACGCCCCCCGCTCCGCGAAAAACGCCCGCATAAGCTCAAGCGGCCCGGCGCCACGCCCGACGCGGATAAACTTCCTGTAGAACCGGTCGGACTCCGGGTCGATTAGGCACAGCGGCCGGAAGCCGTCTTTTTCATAACTCGCGGGCACCCGCCCGGCCTCCGCCGTTTCCGGCGCCAAGAGTATGATAACCGCGGTTATGGCCAGCGCGCGGCGCAAGGTTTTTTTAATTTCCCCCGGCATAAAATCCCCCCACACATTAGCAATTTTCAAAATCGTGGCTCGGCGTTTTGAGCTTCCAAGAGAAGCTCAAAGCCACCTTCTTGACTGCCGACGTTCGCGAAAAACGGCTTAAAAACGGTGTTTTTCGGCACTAATGCCCTCTCGCAAGCTTCGCTTGCTGGCCGGGCGGCCGTGTTGGCCTGCCAAAAAGCCGCCTTCTTGCCCGGTGTTTTTCGGCACTAATGCCTGCCGAAAAGCCACCTTCTTGCCGCCGATTTTCCGCTCCGCGCCAGTCAACGTTTTGTAAAATTGCTGCAATCACCTCTAATTTTATACCGGAAAGCGAAGCGGCGCAACGCTTTTCGTCCCCCCTTAAACCTCTCTAAAATACAAAAAAAGACGGTCTCCGTCTGTTTTCGCGCCGCTCGGTGTTTTTTTTACTTGCAGAATCGGAATTGCTTTATGCCGTCTAAAAGGCTTTAGGCGGCATAAAGTTTCCTTAACTTAAAATTATATTTTGCCCTTAATCGCGTATGGCCGAAACGTCGTCCAGCCGGCTGTAAAAGCTCAGGCAGTAAAGCCCCGCAAGCCCGATAAAAGCGTACACGATTCTGCTTGCCACCGCGTCCACCCCGCCAAACAGCACGGCTATAAGGTCAAATTGGAAAAAGCCTATAAGGCCCCAATTTATCGCGCCTATTACTATAAGCGTCAAGGCAAACCAATCGAGCGGTTTAACCCTCATACGGTACCTCCTGAAAATTATATTTATAGCAATTCCGTTTTACGTAAGCAAAAGCCCTCCGCTAAGCCGCGGTTTCGCGAGCGAAGCGCGGAACTGCTCTAATGGAAAACCCCGCGCTTTCCTCAAAAAACGCGCTGAAAGTATTATGCGCGGGCGGCGGGATTTTATCCGCCTCCGGCGAAAATTTCAAACAAGCGCGAATTCTATTGCGTTTTACTTTTAATAATAGTATAATAAAGTTGGAAAATTTTATTTACGGAAGCGTTTCCCGGTGCGGAGCCCGCCGACGGAAAACGCCGCGTTTTAGTTTTTTTAAACAAAATATTTTCAAGGGGGCGAACCTTTTGCCGCGGCCAAAACCAAACGAAAAAACAGATAAACCGGCGAAAAACGCCGAGCCTATGGCGGTTATAGACGTTGGCTCGAATGAACTTCGCCTGCGCATCGCCGAAAACAAGGGCGGGGTTATGAAGTTTCTTGAGTCCGCGTCCGTGCCGCTTAATTTAGGCGGAGACACCTTCGCCCACGGCCGCATTTCTTTCGAGAAGCTCGGCCGCGCTTGCGAAATCATCAAAAACTTTCTGACGCTTTCGGCGGATTACGGCGTGTCCCAGTATAAAGTCGTGGCCACCACCGCCGTGCGCGAGAGCGAAAACCGGGACTATATCCTTGACCAGATTAAAATCAAAACCGGCGTTTCCGTCTCCGTAATTGATGATTCGGAGGAAAAGCTCTACGTTTATAAACTTATGTCCCACCTGGCGCCGGAGGAGTTTCTTAAATCCGCTATGATGGTCTATACAGGCTCCGGCAACGTCGGCCTCTCCGTTTGGAGGGACGGGCGCTCCTTTTACAGCGAGAGCGTGAAAATCGGCTCTCTGCGCATAAGCGAGGTTTTCGGCGATATGCAGGATTATTGCTCCTGTTTCCCGACGCTTGCGGACGATTATATAAAGAGCTATATGTGTCTGCTCGACGGGGATTTTTCGCACAAAATCAAGCACTTCATAACCTCCGGGCAAGAAATATCGATGATCGCGGACCTGACCGGCGCGGCGTCCGACAGTGGTTTTTATCACATCGAGGCGAAGAAGCTGTCCGCCCTCTTTGAGGAAATCAAGAGCAAGTCCGTGGAGCGCGTCGCCTCCGATTACGACATATCGGAGGAAAAGGCCGAGGTGCTCCTGCCGGCGCTGTGCATATACCGCGCGCTGCTTAATTTTACGGAGGCGGAGGTTATCCTTACGCCGCTCGTTTACCTGACGGACGCGCTTATGTTTGAGATGCTCTATCCCGACCAGTTCTCCCGTATCTCGCGGGAGCTTGACAAGAGCACCCTGCTTTCGGCGCGCGCCATTTCCGAAAAATTCCGCGACCTCACCGCGCACAGCGCCCTTGTTGAAAAGTTCGCCGTCCAGATTTTTGATAAACTTAAAAAAATCCACGGTATGGGCAAGCGGGAGAAGCTCCTGCTTCAGACCGCCGCAATCCTCCACGACGTGGGCAAATACGTCAATATAAAGCACCACAGCTTCCACTCCCGGAACATAATCTGCGGGTGCGAGATTATCGGGCTGAACGGTCTCGAAAAGGAAATCGTGGCGCAAATCTGCCGTTATCACTCAAAGACCAGCCCGAACGAAGGGCACGCGGATTACGCGCGCCTGCCGGTGGGCTATAAGGTGCTCGTATCGAAACTGGCGGCCATTTTAAAGCTGGCCGACGCGCTTGACCGCGGGCACAACCAGAAGTTTTCCGGCATAGAAGCCGCTCTTAACGACGACGGGCTTGTAATCACCGTCACGACGAGCAAAAACATAGACCTGGAAATATGGTATTACAGCGAAAAAAGCCGCCTTTTTGAGGAAGTTTTCGGCATAAAGACCGCCGTCCGGCATAAAAAGCCCGTCTGAGCGAGGAGGATTTAATTTATTATGGAAGATTCCTTTTACTTCAACCGGGAGCTGAGCTGGCTTGAGTTCAACACCCGCGTTCTGGAGGAAGCCCAGGACAAGACCAACCCCCTCCTGGAGCGGTTTAAGTTTCTGGCTATAACCGCGTCTAATATGGACGAGTTCTTTATGGTGCGCGTATCCGGCCTTATGGACCAGAAAGCGGCGAAAATTCAGAAAAAAGGCCCCTCCCCGAAAGAACAGCTGGCCGCCATAAGCCAGAAGGTTCACGAAATCGTCGAGAAGCAGTACAACTGCCTCAACCGCTCGCTCCTGCCCTCTCTTGAGAAGGAGGGCGCGTCCGTCCTGAAATACGACGAGCTGAACGCGGAGCAGAAACGCGTCTGCGACGACTACTTCAAGACCACAATATACCCCATACTGACCCCGATGGCTGTGGATAAAAGCCGCCCCCTGCCGCTTCTCAACAACCGCTCGCTTAATTTTATCGCCGAGCTTTTCGAGGACGGCGCGGACTCGGACGAGACCGGCGGCCCAGCCGCCCCGCTTTACGCGCTGGTGCAGGTGCCCACCGTGGTCAAGCGGCTGTTCCCCCTGCCCGATAAAGACGGCGGCGGCAGGTGCTTTATCCTGCTGGAGGACATAATCCGCTGCCATATCCAGTCCGTCTTTTCGGGGTACACGGTGCGGGACCGCGCCATTTTCCGCATAACGAGAGACTCCGACCTTGAGCTGGACGAGGAGGACTCGGCCGACCTCCTGCGCGAGATGGAGAAAAGCGTCAAGCGGCGCAAATGGGGCCTGCCCGTCCGCCTCGAAATCGAAAAGAAAATGAAAAAATCAAGCCGCAAATATCTGCAGAACCTGCTCAAGCGCGGCGGTGAGGACACTTACGAAATCCCCGGCCCGCTCGACCTTACCGTATGGTCCTCCCTAGCCTCCGCCGACGCGCTCGAGGGCTACGGGCGGCTCCTGAACCCGCCCATAGCGCCTCAGCCCGTGCCTGAGTTTTTCGGGCGGGACATTTTTGAGCGCATAAAGGAATCCGACGTGCTGGCGCACCACCCGTACCAGACCTTCGACTGCGTGCTGAACTTCGTCGAGCGCGCGGCCAAAGACCCGTCCGTGCTGGCCATAAAACAAACGCTTTACCGCGTCTCGGGCGGCTCGCCGATTGTGGCGGCGCTGATGGCGGCGGCGGAAGCCGGCAAGCAGGTGACTGTTCTTGTGGAGCTTAAGGCCCGCTTTGACGAGGAGAACAACATAAACTGGGCCAAGAAGCTCGAACAGTCCGGCGCGCACGTGGTCTACGGCCTGTCCGGGCTTAAGACGCACTGCAAGGTCTGTCTCGTCGTGCGGCGGGAGGACGACGGTATTCACCGTTATATTCATCTTGGCACGGGCAACTACAACGACAGCACCGCCCGCTTTTACACCGACCTGGGTTATTTTACCCACAGCGAGGCGCTTGGCTCGGACGTGTCGTCGATGTTCAACCTGCTCACGGGCTACGCGAAAAACCAGGACTTCAACAAGCTCTTCGTGGCCCCGTCAAATATGCGCCAGAACTTCATAAAACTAATCGAGCGGGAAACGCGCAACGCCGCCGAGGGCAAAAAATCCGGCGTCACCGCCAAGCTGAACTCCCTTGTTGACAGAGGCATTATAGACGCGCTCTACGCCGCGTCCCAAGCTGGCGCGCCCGTCCGGCTCATAGTCCGGGGGGTGTGCTGCCTCCGCGCCGGGATAGCCGGCTTGAGCGAAAATATAAGCGTCCACAGCATAGTTGACCGCTTCCTTGAGCACAGCCGGATCTACTGCTTCGAGAACGCCGGAAACCCGAAAATTTACCTCTCCAGCGCGGACTGGATGCCCCGCAACCTTGACCGCCGCGTGGAGACGGCCTTCCCCATAGAGGACGCGCGGCTGAAAGAAAAAATTACGAAAATTCTCAACATAACCCTTTCGGACACGGCGAAGCTGCGCACGCAGAAGCCGGACGGCAGCTACGAAAAAATCGACCGGCGCGGAAAAGAGCTTATCCGCTCCCAGATGACGTTTCAGCAAATGGCGGAGGACGAGTGCCGCGAGATATTTGAGGAAGCGGCGCCAAAATTGTAACCGGCGCCTTTTAGGAGGAAAAATTATGCACTATATAGGCATAGACGCCAGCGGCGCGTATATGCGCCTTGTGGCGGCGGACGACGAAATGCGCGTCATCGGCAAACACACAAGCGCCAAAAACCGAGTGGAGCTTCACCACGCCCCGCACGACGCGCCGAAGCCGGGCGGCGGCGAGCGCGTCCGGGACAACGCCAGGCGGCTCCTTTTCGAGTTCAACAAGCTGACCAGCACAATGCTGACGGACTGCGCGGGGCTTTGCTTCGGTAGCAACTCCGCCGACTCCCCGGAAAAGCTCCGGGCGCTCGGCGAAGCCCTGGGCGATTTGGTGGACTGCCCGGTGCTCTTTATAAACAGCGCGCGGATGGTCGTTTCGGCACACACCCGAGGCGGCGCCGGCGTGGCGCTTTATGCGGGGAACACAGTCTCCGCCTGCGCCGTTTCGGAAGCCGGCGAAAGTTTTAACTGCGGAAGCTACGGCGCGAGGCTTAGCGACGCGGGCGCGGTGGGCATAGCGCTGGCCGCGGTTAAGGCCGCTCTTTACTCCGCCGACGGCGCGGCCCCGCCCACTCCCCTCACCGGCACAATCCGGGAGTATTTCCGCCTGCCCGCCCTGCGCGATATTATCGACAAAATCCACAACAACCAGACGGACGACGACGCGCTGGCGGGGGTATCCCTGCTTGTGAAGCGCGCCGCCGACGAAGGGGACGAAACCTCCCTTGAAATTGAGCGGGCCGCCGCGCGCAGCCTGGCTAAAACCGCCGCCGCCGTGACGCGGCTGGCCGGCCTGTCCGCCCCCTCCGTGGTCGTCTCCGGCGGGGTGTTCCTGACGAACGAGCGCCTGACGGGCGTCTTCGCGGAGGAGCTTTCCGCGCTCCTGCCCGGGGCGTCCGCCGCCCCGCTTAAGGAAAAACCCGCCATGGGCGCACTCTACCTGGCTATAAAGGCCGGCGCGGATTACGCCGCCGCGCGCAAAGAAAAGAAAAGGAAGTAAATGATGAAACTCTCGTTACCCGCGAAAATACTTATATTCATAGCGGCTGCTGCCCTGGTTTCCGCCGGGTTTCCCTCCGCGCGCGCCGGAATCCTCCGCTTCCTCAGGCTGCCGCCGGGGCTTTCCGCCGCCGCCCCGGCCAAGGAGCGCGTCAATTTCCTCCTCCTCGGCGCGGATAAAAGCGGCAGCCGCACGGACGCCATAATCGCCGGCAGCTTCGACACGAAAACCGGCCGGCTGGGCCTGCTTTCAATCCCCCGGGATACCCGCGTGCAGATGCCGCAGGAGCGCCGGGAGGCGATTGAGCGCGAGGGGCGTTTTGTGCCGGAATCGGGCTATATGAAGCTCAACCAGGTTTATCACTACGCCGGAGCCGAACACGGGCTGGCCTTCGCCCAGGCGCAGACGGAGGAGCTTCTGGGCGTAAAGTTCGACTATCGCCTCCGGCTCGGCGCGGACGCTTTCCGCGCGCTTGTGGATAAAATGGGCGGCGTGACCTTTAACGTGCCCCAGCGAATGATTTACGACGACCCGGAGCAGGGCCTACATATAGACCTTTACCCGGGAGAGCAGCTCCTGAGCGGCGCGCAGGCGGAGGGCCTTGTCCGCTACCGCCACGGAAACTTCGGCTCCGCGGAGGAGACCCGCGCCTATCCTATGGCGGATTTGGACCGGGTGGAGGTTCAGCGGGAATTCCTCTCGGCGGCGCTTACCCAGCTTTCGCGGGATAAAGCCGCCGCCGCTGTTAATCTGCTCACCACTCTTATCCAGTATGGGGAGACGGATTTCCCCGCCGCGGACGCTCCGAAATACGCCAGATACCTACGGGAGCTTAAACCGGAAAACATTACCTCCCGCACTCTCCCCTGCTCCACGCAGAGAATCGGCGGCGCGGACTACGCCGTCGTGGAGGAGGAAAAGGCGGAGGAAATAGTCCGGGAAATATTCTTCGGCGGCCCTGGGCAGACCGCGGCGCTTACAAAGGAAAACGTCCGCCTGACCGTACTGAACGGCGGATATACCGAGGGGGCGGCCGCGAAAACCGCCGAAGAGCTGACGCGGGACGGCTGGACTGTCGAGTCTGTCGGGAATTTTGAGGGCGTTCTGCAGAAATACACCAGGATTCTTATCAGGGACGAAGCCCTCGAAAGGGAGCCTTTAATAAAAGATTTGTCAAAAATTTTCCCGGAGATTAAAATAGAAGTTGATAACACCCTCCCGGAGGTTTATAATATAGTTATAATTATTGGCACGGAAGGACGCGAGCTATGAAGCCCATAATCGGAATCACCCCCTCCGCCAGGGAGGACGGGTACACAATAAAGCGCATTTACTTAAACTCCGTTATCGCGGCGGGCGGAGTTCCCGTAATACTGCCTTATCAAGATTTCGGGAACTCCTCGCTGTATCTGGCGTCGGTTTTTGACGGACTCATTCTGTCCGGCGGCGGCGATATTGACCCCAGCGTCTATAACGAGCCGGCCGACCCCCGCTCGGCGGATATTTGCAAAGAGCGGGACGAGTTTGAGATAACGCTCTGCCGCTTGGCGGTCAAGCTGAAAATCCCGCTTCTGGGCGTCTGCCGGGGGATACAGGTTATGAACGTGGCGCTCGGCGGCAGCCTTCTTCAGCACATTGACGGCCACTCTCAGGAGCTCGCGCGGGACGAAACCTCCCACGAAGTCATAATTGAGCGGTCAAGCATAATTTACGAAATATACGAAAAAGAGCGGCTTCGGGTCAACTCCTTTCACCACCAGGCCGTGGGCCGGCTGTCCGACCGCCTCAAGGCGACTGCCGCGACCGAAGGCGGCGTTATAGAGGCCGTCGAATATCTGGGGGACAGCTTCGCCTTAGGCGTGCAGTGGCACCCGGAGTGCTTTTCGCCAGACCACGAAGTGGCCAAGGTGTTCAAGTATTTCGTGGACGTGTGCACGTATTACAATTAAAGGAGCGAATAAAAAATGGGCATAAAAGCAAAGCTGACCACGCCTTATGTCGTGCTTTCCGTCTTTATCGCGGGGTTTTCGTCATATATGATTTGGAGCGTCGCTAAAATCTCCCAGGTGGCGGAGGAGGGCGCTAATTTTACGGAAATCATCCGTTTATGCGGCGGGGTCAACACGATGTTCATAATATTCATATCCGTCTGCGCCGTGACCCTTCTGGCGGGCATATTTTCAATAGACCAGGCTGTGGCCCGCCCGGTGCGCGACCTTGTGGAGATGGCCGCGTCCGCGTCGAGCGGCGCGACCCTGCGCCGGTTCGACTATTACGGGGACGACGAGTTTGCCCGTATCGGTGAGGAGCTTAAAAAAATCGGCGACACAACCCGCCAGATTTCTTATTTTCTCGACAAGCTGTACTCGGCCGTTAAGCGCGGCGCGCCCTGCGAAAAATCCGACGTGTTTAATCTTGGAGGCGTGTTCGACGTTATTATGCTTAATATAGAAGAAATAGGTTCGCTCGTCGAGGAGCGGGAAAAGGCGCTGGCGTCTGTCCTGAACGACCTTCGGAACGGCGCGCTGGCTCAGCCCTCCCACCCCGTTTCGGGGGAAGCCGGCTCCGCCGCTCGGCAGCTTGCCGAGTACCTGAAGCATATAACGGCGGAAACAGCCTCCGTGGCGCGGACTCTCAAAGACGGTAATTTCAGCGCCAGACTGTCCGCCGGCTCCTACGCGGGGGATTTTTCGGCCATTCCGCTCGGCTTTAATCTCCTTGCCGACAAAACCGCGGAATTTACGGGCGATATGGCCGAATCCCTCAGGAAAATGTCAAAAGCGGAGTTTGACGCGCCTCCGAAAGGCGAGTACGGCGGGGATTTTCAGCGCGCCAGAGAGGCTCTGCGCGACGCGGGGGCGACCCTCGCGTCCTTTACGGAGGAGACCCTCCGCGTCCTTTCGGAGGTCGAGAATAAGAACTATGGCGCGGAAATGTCCAAAAGCTACCCCGGCCACTTCAGCCAGATTAAAGACGGCCTGAATTCCGTCATTCGCCAGCTCCGGGAGTCCGGGCGGCCCGCGCCCGCCGCCCCCGCCTTTATTTCGCGTTCCGCGCCGCCCGCGGAGCGCTTGTCCTCGCCCGCGAAAACCGGCCGTTTAGCCGCGTCCAAGCCCACGCCCGCAAGCGGCGCCGCTTCCCTCAATAAATCCAAAACCCTCTCGAAGCCGATTTATATCGCGACCTATGACGTTGACGGCTTCGGAAAGTACTAATGATACCGAATATTTTGGCCTGTTTCGGGATTGCCTGCGGCGCGTGGCTCGTCGTGCTGATTCTTCTGCGCTTGGCGGCGAAAGCGTTCCTCGAAGAGGAAAGCGAACGGAAAAACCTCCCGTTCGTCAAACGCCCTGCGCTTTTTGTTTTTATGAATATTTTATTGAACTGGGCGTAGCTGTTGGCTTCCCTTCGGCTGCTGACCTCTCGCTTCGCGCTTCTGTCCCTGTTGCTGCCGACCACGTTCTGTCTGCCCGCGGTCTTGAATACGGATATAAAAAAGATGTCCGTCGTATATATATTCCTGTGTAACATTCCCTATACCCTCTTAATCGCGGACTTTATGAATAATTTTAACGGAATATAGAAGTTGTGGCGCCCCCGCCTCTTTCCGCATAATCTGTATTATTCAAGGATTACGGAGGGGTTTTTATGGACGACGCGCCCGCGAAAACCGGCGGAGACTATTTGGAGGATTTTTTGCTCGACTTTTTGTCCTACAGGCGGAGGAAGCGGCAGGATATTACCGCGTTTCAGATAAACTCCTGCGCCTGCGCGAACGCGCGGCTGCCGGACTTGTCCCTGTTTAGCGGGGAGGGCGAATCCGCAGAGCAATTTGAGCCGCTCGTCTCGGCGCAATATGCCGCGTGGTTTGGGAAAAGCGCGTTTTACGAGATTTTCGCAAAGCTCGGCGCGGCGCTTGAGCCGTTCGTCGCCAAAGCTATCCGGGAAGCGAAGCCTTCGGGCCTTGACCCAGCCGCCGTCTCGGAAATAGCGGATAACATCATCGGGGAAGCGCAAATGGAGCTTGAGCGCCTGCGCGAACCCATAACGCAAGTCGCCTCCGCGCACGGCGTTTCCGCCCGTGAGCTTCTCAAAGGCCTTACCGAAATTATTGTGCTGATTGACCTGTACCTTGGCTCGAACCTGGGCCTGGGTTCAGCCGCAAATAAATAGAGCCGCTTTCGCGGCTTACATAAAGGTGATTATATGTACGACTCTCTCCCGCCGCTGTACGACAGGTTTATGAGAAACGCTCCCTACGCCCGCTGGACGGCGAACCTTGTTAAAATCTGGAAAAAACACCGAAAAAACCCGCGGCTCGTGCTTGACCTTGGCTGCGGCACGGGCAGCGTCTCGGTTTTGCTGGCGAAAATGGGCAAGAGCGTTATTGGGCTTGACAACTCGGCGGAGATGCTGACCGTCGCGCGAGGGAAGTCCGAAAATCTTGATATTTTGTACATTCGGCAGGATATGCGCGCGTTCGAGCTTTACGGCACGGTCGATTCGGTCGTCTCGCTCTGCGACTCTATGAATTATCTCCTGACCCCGGCCGGCTTACTGAAAACCCTGCGCCTCGTCCGCAATTACCTCAACCCCGGCGGGCTTTTTATTTTTGACCTGAACACGCGCCGGGCGTTCACAGAGCTGCACCGACGCGGCTCTTTCGGGGATTTTTCGGGAGATTCGGGCTATGTATGCCAAGTTTCGTTAAATCGCAATATTGTGCAATATCTCCTTAACTTTTTCGTAAAGAATCCCGCCAGCGGGGAATATACGCGTTTCGCCGAGACTCATTTTGAACGCGCGCATAGTTTTGCCGAAATCCGGCGGTTTCTGCGGCTTTCGGGCCTAAAGTTTGTTGAGGTTCTCGACGCGGAAACTATGCGGCGGCCGCGGGATGGCGCCAAAAGAATCTACGTTGTGTCGGAGAGGCCCGGTGATTAGATGAACGGCGACTACGCAATCCGCGCGACTGTAGGCGGCGGGCGGGCCGTAGCCTTTTTGGCGCGGACGGCCGAGACAGTCTCCCGCGCGACGGAAATACACCAAGCCGCGCCCGCGGCGGCGGCGGCGCTCGGGCGGCTCCTGACGGCGGCGGCGCTTCTTTGTATGCCGCTCAAGAACGACAGCGACCTTGTTACCCTGATTGTCTCCGGGGATGGTCCCGCCGGTAAAATCACCGCCACGGGCAACCGGCGGCTCCAGGTCAAGGGCGATATTCAAAACCCCGCCGCAAACCCGCCTCCGCGCCCCGACGGGAAGCTCGACGCGGTCGGGCGCGGATACATCACCGTAATCAAGGACCTGGGCCTGAAAGAGCCATATTCCGGTCGAGCCGCGCTTGTCAGCGGCGAAATAGCCGAGGATTTGGCGCACTACCTGACCGTCTCGGAGCAAATCCCGTCGGCGGTCGGGCTTGGCGTACTCATGGAAAACGGCTCCGCGCGGGCGGCGGGCGGCTTCCTTCTTCAGGCAATGCCGTCCCTGGGCGTGGAGTCCTCCGAACTCGTCCTTTCCCAAATATTCACGCGAGTCCAAAAGTTGCGAAATATTACGGATTTTTATGGCTCCGGCAAAACCCCGGAGGATTTAGCCGCATTTCTGTTCGACGGGCTTGACTGCTCCGTGTCCGGGCGGCTCCCCATAACTTATTACTGCGGCTGCACTCGGGAGCGTATGGAGCGCAGCCTGCTCAGCCTCGGCAAAGCCGAGATTTTGAAAATTATAGACGAAGACGGCGGCGCCGTGCTTCATTGTCATTTTTGCGGCACGGACTACGCGTTCACGAAAGACGACCTTCTGAATATCTCCGCCGAAAATACCTCGCCTAACTCCCCGCCATCTGCCTCAGCTCCGCCGCCGCCTTGATAGTCGCCTCGGTGATTTTCGCGCCGCCGATTAGCCGCGCTATCTCCTCGACTATTTCTTTCTCGCTCATTCGCCAGACACGCGTCGTGGTCTTTTCGCCGTCGGCGCTTTTTTCCACGACAAAATGCGCGGAGGCCTGGGCCGCTATCTGCGGCAGGTGCGTTATGCACAGCAGCTGGTGGCGCTTGGAGAGAGCGGACAGCTGCTCCGCCACCTTCTGCGCCGCCCGGCCCGACACGCCCACGTCGATTTCATCGAAAACGAAGGTCTCAACCGTATCCGCGTCGGCCAAAACCGCCTTAATCGCCAGCATAACCCTAGAAATCTCGCCCCCGCTGGCGATTTTCGCGAGAGGTTTAAGCGAATCGCCAATGTTCGCCGCTATTAAAAACTCAACCGAATCCGCGCCCGCGTGCGTGAAATTGTCGCGCTTCTCGACCGCAATCTCAAATTTAGCGCTGGCCATGCCAAGCTCCGCCAGGCTCTCCGTGACCCTTCCGGAGAGCGCTTCGGCTTTCCGCCGCCGGATTTCCGACATTTTCGCGCACTCCGCGTTTATCTCCCGAAGCAGCTTTTCGCGATATTTGCCGAATTGGCGCAGTTTTTCGCCGCTTTGGCTCAAAAAGTCAAGTTTCTCCCGCGTTTCCTCCAAAAATTTCAAGACCTCGGGTATGCCGCGCCCGTATTTGCGTTTCAGTTTGTAGAGCGTGTCGAGCCGCTCCAGAACCGAGTCAAGCTCCGCGTCCCCGTCAAAATCAAGAGCGCCGCGATACTCCGCCAGCTCCCCCGCGAGCGCGGAAACAGCCTCCACAGCCGCCGCCGCCGTCTCAAAGAGGCTCTGCGCGCCGTCGTCTATATCCGCCAAGGCCGACACAGCCCCCGCCGCCCGCCGCAAGAGAGAGGCCGCTCCCCCCTCCCCGCTTAAATTTTCTATAGCCGCGTCGGCTTTTTCCGCCGCGCGCCGGGCATTTTCCAAAAATTTCCTGCGGGAGGACAGGCGTTCGTCCTCTCCGTCCTCCGGGGCGGCCGTTTCTATTTCTTCTATCTGAAACGCGTAAATTTCCATACGCTGAGCGCGTTCGGCAGGGTCTCCGCCTATTTCGCCTATCGCGTCCGTGAGCGCCCGGAGCTTCGCCAGAAGCGCTGACAACGCCGATTTATGCGGCGCCAGCTCCTCCTCGCAGAACTTGTCCAAAATACCGATATGTTTCGCCGGATTGAGCAGGTTCTGATGTTCGTGCTGACTGTGTATATCGAAAAGCAACGCGGATATCTCCTTAACCATACCCGCGGTCACGGTTTTCCCGTTTATTTTACAGGAGGCTTTCCCGTTTTTATCCATAACGCGGCGTATTAAAATAAGGCTGTCTTCGCCCGCGTCTATGCCCATCTCAAGCAAAACGCCCGCGTTCTCGTCCGTAACGCGCACGGCGCACTCGACGGAGGCCTCGTCGCACCCCGCGCGCACGAAGTCTTTCTGCGGCTTGGCGCCCAAGATAAAGCCCAGAGAGTCCAAAAGCATCGACTTGCCCGCGCCCGTTTCGCCGGAGATTATATTGAGCGCGGGCGAAAGCTCTATGTCCGCCTGTTCTATCAGAACGACGTTTTTTATACTTAAAGATTCTATCACGGCAGAACCCCCGCCCTTAAGGATTTAATCCGCCCGTCAGGCGCTTTTTGGCCAGCTGGCCGTCTTTGTCGTTCTTGACGGCGCAGAAGACCGTGTCGTCCCCCGCGATTGTCCCCAAAATACCGGAGATGCGCATTGCGTCTATTTCCGCCGCCAGCGCCATAGCCAGCCCCGCGCGCGTTTTAAGCACCAGAACCGCGCCGGCCATTTCCGCCGAAATCATCTCCTCAAGCAGCGTCTCCGGGACGCGCGGCCTGCACCGATAGACCAAGCGGCCGGAACGTGACTGCGCCTTGACTATGCCAAGGCTCCGTATATCGCGCGAAACAGTCCCTTGAGCCGTCTCGAAGCCGTGCTCCGCCAACCGCTTCAAAAGCTCCTCCTGCGTTTCAATCTCATGCGATTCTATCAGATCCAAAATTTTTTCGTGCCTCGCGCTTTTCATAACGGTCACCGTCCTTTGGCTAGAGCAATTCTATGTTTTTTACGTAAGCAAACTTCGTTCGCCGAGAAAGGGGTATTGCCGTATTTATTTACCGCCTTGCCTCACTCCGACATTTTTCTCCTTAGTACGTCAAAGAAACTGTAATCGTGCGTCGTGATTATATCCAAGCGGTGCTTGGCCGCCCTAATAGTTACGGATTCGCCCGTCTCAAGAAGTATGACCGGCCGGCCGTCCGCGGAAAAGACTATGTTGTCCCCGCGCGCAATCTCAACGCGGATAACGTCCCCCTCTGAGACGACGCTGCTGCGCGCCAGAATGTCGTGCGGGCAAATCGGGGTTATCGCAATCATATTCCCGTCCGGAGTGAGCACCGGCCCGCCCGCCGACAGGTTATAGGCCGTGGAGCCGGTCGGCGTGGACACAATCACGCCGTCCGCGCGGTAACGGTTCATATACGCGTCGTTTATGAACACGTCGAGAATAATCAGGCGCGAGAGCGAGCCTTTGTAGACGCAGAACTCGTTCAGGGCCAGCGGCGGGCTTGAATCGGGCAGGCCCGCGCCCTTCGCCTCAAGCATCATCCGCCTTTGCACCTGAAAATCGCCCGAAACGACGCGGGAGAGCGCCTCAAAAGCGTTCCGCGGGTCGGCGTCAGTCAGATAGCCAAGCGTGCCAAGGTTTATGCCCAGCACGGGAATCCCGAAAATGGCTGCGCTTTTGGCTATTTGCAGAATCGTGCCGTCCCCGCCGAGCACGGCCAGAAAATCCGACACGGTGAATATTTCGTTGAGGCTGACGCGGAACCGCTCAAAACCCGGAATCAGCGTGTCGTCCGGGAGCATTGGCGTGCAGCCGTTTGCCAGGAGCCACCCCGAGATTTCTCCGGTATACGCGCCGTCCGGGTCTTTAGACGTATTGACAATTAAACCGACTTTTTTCGACATTTACGCCCCCTCCGCTAAAGAGTTTTTTCCATTATTTCCCGTATCCTGCGGTACACGCCGTCCGCGTCCAGTCCGTATTCCTTCATTGCCTCCGACCGAGTTCCCTGCGGCACAAACTCGTCCGGCAGGGCGAAAGAATAAAACTCCGCGTTTTTCAGGAAGCCGCCGCAAAGCCCCTCCCGCGCGATAATACTGCCCAAGCCGCCGGAACCCGCCGCCGTCTCAAGCGTGAACACGTACCGGTATTCCGCGAGCGAGCGGACAAGCTCCCCGTCGACCGGCTTTATGAAGCGTATATTAACAAGCGCCGGGGAGCGCCCGTCTTTTTTCAGGCGCTCCGACACCGCGGCGGCGGTCTCCGCCATATCCCCGGCGAAAATCAGGATAATATCCCGCCCGGACTCTATAACCTCCGCCCGCCCAAGCTCAACCGGCGCACGCGCCTCTTTAAATATGCCGCCGGCCGCGCCGCGAGGATAACGAATGGCTGTCGGCGCGGGGTGCTCCAGGGCGAACTCAAGCATATCGGCAAATTCCCAGCGGTTTTTCGGCGTCATAACGACCATATTCGGGATATGGCTCAGATACGCCAGGTCATAAAGGCCCTGGTGGGTCTCGCCGTCCCCCCCGGAAATTCCCGCCCGGTCAACGGCGAAAACAACGTGCAGGTTTGATATGGCCGCGTCGTGCAGAATCTGGTCATACCCGCGCTGCAAAAAAGTAGAATAAACCGCGACCACCGGGATAAACCCGCCTTTCGCCAGCCCCGCCGCGAAAGTAACAGCGTGCCCCTCGGCTATGCCCACGTCGAAGAACCTGTCCGGAAACCTCTCCCGGAAGCCGGACAAGCCCACGCTGGCGGGCATAGCCGCCGTAATGGCCGCGATACGGCCGTTTTTTTCGGCCAGCCGCGTTATCTGCCACCCGAAAACGTCGCTGTAGGTGTTCCATTCCCTGACTTCGGAGATTTCCTCCGTGTCGTTGGATTTTTGGTTTACGCTGTGAAAGCGCTCCGGGTCAAGCTCCGCCTCCGGGCAGCCCTTGCCCTTTTTGGTGTGCACGTGGAGGAGAATCGGCCCTTTCATGCCCTTGACGCGCTCCAGCACGGATATAAGCCTCCGGAGGTCGTGCCCGTCGGCGGGGCCTATGTAGTTAAACCCGTAATCGTCAAAAACCGTCGGCGGCACGAGCATTTGCTTCATAAAATTCTTAAATCCGGAAGCCGCGCCGGCCAGCAGCCCGCCGACAAGCGGCGTTTTCTCAAGCAGGCGGCTTAGGCCGCGCTTGGCGGAAAGGTAGGTCCGCCGCGTGCGCAGGTCGTTCAGGTAATTGGTCAGAGCGCCGGCGCTTTTAGAAATGGACATCTGGTTGTCGTTAAGAATGACTATAAGATTTGTGCCCGCCCGCCCGGCGCAGTTAAGCGCCTCAAAAGCCAGGCCGCCGCTCATCGCCCCGTCGCCTATGACGGCGATAACCGCGCCGCCCTCCCCGGCCAAATCCCTCGCCGCGGCCAGGCCCAGCGCCGCCGATACGGAGGTCGAGGCGTGCCCCGTGTTAAAAGCGTCGTGCGGGCTTTCCGAGGCTTTAGGAAAGCCCGACATCCCGCCTCGGGCGCGCAGCGTCTTAAACCCCGCTCCCCGCCCCGTCAGCAATTTATGCACATAACACTGATGCCCCACGTCCCAGACAATTTTGTCCCCCGGGCTGTCGAAACAATAATGCAGCGCGATTGTCAGCTCCACCACGCCAAGGTTTGAGGCCAGGTGCCCGCCCGTCTCCCGCACGGAGCTTACAAGAAAGGCGCGGATTTCCCCAGCGAGCGCCTGAAGCTCCCGCAGGCTCATTTTCTTAAGGCTTTCCGGCCCTTTGACCGAACCCAGGCATTCTTCCGTAAGACCACTTCCCCGCTACAGATATTTCCTCATTTTCTCAATAAGCTCCGCGACGTCGAGCGGCTTGCCCACGTGGTCGTTCATTCCGGCGGACAGGCATTTCTCAATATCCTCCCGAAAAACGTCGGCGGTCATAGCGATTATGGGGATTTTCATCTCCCGCCCCTCCTCGAAGGTCCGTATGGCGCGCGTGGCGTCGTATCCGTCCAGCTCGGGCATATGCACATCCATAAGGATAAGCGAATACCCGTCGCCCTGCTTAAACTTAGCCACGGCCTCAAGGCCGTTCTTGGCGAAGTCTATAAGCACGCCCGTTTCCTCCAGCGATATTTGCAGGATTTCGCGGTTGACTTCTATATCCTCCGCCACGAGGATTGTCAGCCCCGCGAAGCACCCCGCGACGTTTTCCGTGCCGTCTTCCGGCACGCCGTCCGCGGATATCTCCGCGTCGCGCACCCGGCGCATCGGTATGCTGAATATGAAGCTTGACCCGGCTCCAAGTTCACTCTCGACTCTTATCTCGCCGTCGGCCATCTCCACAATCCGCTTCGATATAGCCAAGCCAAGGCCCGTGCCGCCGAACTTTCGCGAGGTCGAGCCGTCCGCCTGCTCAAAAGCCTCGAAAAGGCGGCCTTTTTGCTCCTCGGTTATGCCTATGCCGCTGTCCTTTACACTAAACTCTATAAACTCCTTCCCGCCCCAGTTCATTCGCCCCGTGGCGCGGATTATAAGGGAAATCCGCCCGCCCTCCGGCGTAAACTTGACCGCGTTGCCGAGAATGTTTATAAGCACCTGCGTCAGGCGCTGCTCATCCATTTCGATATTTTTCGGCGCGCGCTCGTCCATTTCGACGTTAAAGGCGATGTTCTTTTCCGTCATTCTGTACTCTATTATCGTGTTCACCTTGTCAAGCATTTTGTGCAGGTTGAATTTGACGTAGGACAGCTCAAACTTATCCGCCTCTATTTTAGACATATCGAGAACGTCGTTTATAACGCCGAGAAGGTGCTTGGCGGCCACGTCAACCTTGCCGAGGCAGTAGTCCTTCTGCGCCGGGTCGGCGCTGTTCCTGGCGATACCGGTCATACCTATTATGGCGTTCATAGGCGTGCGGATTTCGTGGCTCATCCGCGATAAAAACTCGCTCTTGGAGCGGCTGGCGACTTCGGCGGCGTTCTTGGCCTTAATAAGCTCGCTCTCCGAATTTTTGCGGCTTATAAGCTCCGAAACGATGCTCGCCATCATAAGCATAAGATTGATTTCGTTGTCGCTCCATTCCCGGACGCCCTTGCAGTAGTCGGCGGTGATTGTGCCCCAGATGCGCCCGTAAATGTAAATCGGGGCGATTATATAAGCCGTTACCCCGTATTCCCTGAGGAACTTGAAATGCTCCGAGTCCCAAGCGTCGCCGCAGACGACGTAGGGCAGCCGCTCGGTGATAAACGCCGCGTAAACATCGCTGCCCGGCACGAAAGGGAAACAACCGCCCCGGTCAACGGGCCGCCCGGCGTGCCGCTGGTTCGTCCAGCCGTAGGAATAGCGGTATTCCTCCTTCTCATAATCTATCATCGACACTATCAGCTTCGACAGGTCCAGAAAATCCCCAAGAATCGCCAAACCGCGGCGGATAAGCTCCCCCGTGTCCTCCGGCAGTATGAAGCTCTGCGAAATCAGGAGCATACGCTCCACCTGCTTAAGTTTGTACTCCAACTCCGCCCCGACAAACCGGCCCTCCGTAAGGCGCTTCACAAGGAGGGTGGTCGCTAGCATAAACACCGTCCCCGCGAGGGCTATGAACGCCGTGAGCAAGTTCTCCCAGCTGACGCTCCCGGCCGAGTAATACAGCGCGAGCAGTGTAAAAAAAAGCGCCGCCAGCAGAATCAAAATGCCCTGAAGGACGTAATGAAACCCGTCCGCTTTAAGTTTTTTCCTATTGATTTCCTCCAGGATCGCCGCGTAATACCAAATTGCGTTGCCCGCCGTAAGAGTCGCGGAAACGAGCATAATCAAAAGGACCCATTGTTTCGGCTGCATTTTATCAATTCCGTTTCGGTCTGTAGTAAGCGCGCCGGAAAGCCGGCGGCGGAAATATCTCTTACCTTAATTATAATAACAATCTAATAAAATTTCAATGTTTTTTTTAGTTTTCGCGAAAAAAGGCTTGCGCCCAAGGGCGGAAACGTCGTATAATATTGTGATAGAGCAATTCCATGTTTGATTGGCGTTGCTATAGACGAAATCTTTCCCGTAAGTTACCGCGAATTACTTAAAAACCTCTTGCGCCGATGACCGGCGCGTGGTATAATTTAAGGAGAACCTATATAAATAATGAATACATTGGATAAATTTTTTAAGATGACGGCGCGGGGAACGAACCTCCGGACTGAGCTTTTGGCGGGCGCGACCACCTTTTTCGCGATGTCCTACATTATGATTGTAAACCCGGTCATACTCTCCTCCGCCGGTATGGACCCGGAGGCCGTGTACGTGGCCACCATCCTCGCTTCCGTCGCCGGCACGCTCTTTATGGCGTTTATAGCCAACGTGCCCTACGCGCTGGCTCCGGGTATGGGTATGAACTCCTTCTTCGCCTCGACGCTCTGCCTGGGTATGGGCTTCACTTGGCAGGAATCCTTGGCTATGGTGTTTATATGCGGCCTGATTGGCGTCGCGATAACAACGACGAAGTTGCGCAAGGAGCTTATAATCTCCATACCGCAGTTTATGCAGAACGGCATAGGCGGGGCGCTGGGCTTCTTCATAACCTACATAGGCTTGAAATCCGCCGGTTTTTTGAGCTTTATCGTGCCGCCGGGTTCCTATTCGCTCTTTCCGGACGGCACGATAATTACGGATTCCTCCCCGGTGCCCGCGCTGGTTAATTTTACGCAAAAGGGCGCGCTGTTAGCGCTTATCGGCCTTTTCGTAATGGTGTTCCTCGTGGTGCGCGGAGTCAAGGGCGCCGTGCTCCTCGGAGTGCTTATAACTACCGCGCTGGGCGTGCCCATGGGTATTGTGACCTTGCCGGCCTCGCTTTTTGGCGCGGGGCACTTGTCGAGCCTGCGAAAGACGGCTTTTGCCGCTTTTTCTGACGAAGGCATTATCCGCCTTTTTTCCGGGCGTCATTCCTTCGGTATGATTACGGTGGCTATGCTGACGCTTTTGCTTACGGATATTTTTGACTCCACGGGGTCTTTTATAGCCACCGGGCGTATGGCCGGCCTTTACCGTAATTTTTTTCAGGACGACGACCGGGCCGCGCAGGAAGTCTCGGCGCCGCGCTTTTCCTCCACAATGGACAAAGCGCTTTTCGCGGATTTATTGGCCACGGCCACAGGCGCCGTTCTGGGCACTTCGAACGTGACCACGTACCTGGAGTCCACCACGGGCATCGCCGCAGGCGGGCGCACCGGCCTGACGGTTATCTTCACGGCGCTGTTTATGCTCCTGTGCCTGCCGCTGTCGGCGATAGCCGCCGCTATCCCGGCGCAGGCCACCGCGCCCGCGCTTATAATAGTCGGCGTTCTTATGACGGGCAGCTTCCGCAAAATAAACTGGGACCACTTTGAGGAGGCTTTCCCGACTTTTATCACCGTCGCCGCTATGAGTTTCGCGTACAGCATAACGACGGGAATGGCGTTCGGCTTTATCTCGTACACCCTTATAATGATTTTCAAGGGCAAAACGAAGCAAATAAGCCCCGCCGTTTTAGCGATAACCGCGCTTTTCGCCGTCAACTACGTTCTGCGCGCGCACGCGGAGATTTAAGGCTTCCGCTTCATTACTCGGGAAACGGAACCGCCGCAAGGCAAACCGGCAAGGAGGAGGCTTTCATTTGTCTGAGCCTCTGCCTTAGACAAATGAAAACACCGAGCAAGGAGGGGGCTTTTTCGGTCGGCCAACTTGGCCGCCCGGCCAGCAAGCGGAGCTTGCGAGAGGGTATTAGTGCCGAAAAAACACCGAGCAAGGAGGAGCCTATGATTACCAGCGTTTACTACTACGGCTATTACAAGCCGTACATTCTAAAAAACTACGGATTCCGCCGAATCGCCGAGAAGGACGCGGACGCCGTCCGGGCAATGTGCACCCGCCCCGCGCCCGATTACGAGCGCGAGCGGTTTATCCTCAACAACTCCTTCAAAGCGGAATTCGTGGACTACGCGAACGGCCTTTCAAACGCCGTAAATTCCCTCAAGGACGCCGCGCGGGATATGTCCTCCGACATCGCCACTTTTCAGGACTCCGTGTTTCAGGAAGCGCGCAGCGTTTCCCGCGCGTCCTTGGCGCTCGACCTTGAGGATTTCGCGGATTCCTACAACAAAAGCGTGTCCATAGACAGCTCAAGGACGGCCGAGCAGTATTTCGCCTACTTCGCGGAGGATTTGCGCTTCGCCGCCGTGCGGAACGCGGAAAATCTGGCCGCCTACGGCCTTGAGGTATCCCCCGGCGGGGAGGAAATGATCTTCAATAAAAAGACTTTTGCCGCGCTCTCAAGCAAGAGCCTTTATGACGCCAGCGCCAAAAACGAGGGTTTTTTCAGTGAAATGTACGACGACTCCCGCCGCTTTCTGGCCCTGCCGCTCGCCGAGCACCTTGTTTTTAAGGATCTGTGGTATTATTACAATTACAAACTGGGAACAATAGAAAAAGATTCTTTCAAATATATACAGTCGGGTATGATTGTTGATGTGCTCCTGTAAAAAGTCCTATACGGCCGCCGCCCGCGCCCTCGGCTGCAAAGTCAGCTCGCGGGACGCGGACGCGCTCCTGTCCGCCTTCCGGGCGGCGGGCTTTGAAATAGTCGATTTTTCGGAAAAAGCGGACGTATACATAATAAACACCTGTACCGTCACAAATATTTCCGATAAAAAAAGCCGCCAAACCGTCAGCCGCGCCCTAGCGCTCAATCCCGAAGCCGTTATCGCCGTGGCCGGCTGTATGTCCCAGGTCTCGCCGGCAGCGGCGGCGGCCCTGCGCGGAGTAAGCATTGTCGCCGGAACCGCCGGGCGGGCCGAAATCCCCGAAGCGGCGCTTGAAATGCTTCGGAACGGCCTTCCCGCCGCCCCCGTGATTTTAACGCGTGATATATCGCAAGCGCGCGTTTTTGACGAGGAAACGGCGGAACAGGCCGGTCGAACCCGCGCGTACCTTAAAATCCAAGACGGATGCGACAATTTCTGCTCCTACTGCGTCATACCTTACGCGCGCGGGCGTTCGCGCAGCCGGGCGCTGGCCGCCGTGCGCGCGGAGGCGGAGCGCCTGGCGGGCGAAGGCTTTAAGGAAATCGTAATCACCGGAATACACGCGGAGTCCTACGGGCGAGACCTTTCGCCGCCCCTGCGGCTTCTCGACGCGGCGCGCGCCGTTTCTGAAACGCCAGGCGTGGCGCGCGCGCGGTTAAGCTCCCTCTCGCCGCTTGCGGTAACGGACGAATTTCTTGAAGGCTTGACGGCTTTAGGCAATGTCTGCGCACATTTCCACCTTTCTCTCCAGAGCGGGTGCGAAAGGACGCTTGCCGCTATGGACCGGCGCTATTCCGCCGCGTTTTACGCCGAATCCGCGCGGAAAATCCGCGGCGCTTTCCCCGGCGCGGCGCTCACGACCGATATAATCACCGGCTTTCCCGGCGAAACAGACCGGGATTTTGAGGAAAGTTTTCGCTTCTGCGAAAGCGTCGGGTTCGCCAAAATCCACGTTTTCCCGTTTTCGCCCAAAAAAGGCACAAAGGCCTACGCTCTGCCGGGCCGAGTGCCCGCCTCCGTAAAAAAAGAACGCGCCGCGCGTTTCCTGGCGCTTTCGGAGGAATCCCGGCGGCGTTTTCTGGCTGGGTTTGAGGGCCGGGTTATGCCCGTTTTATTCGAGCGGCGCGCGGGCGGCTTCTCGTCCGGCCTTACGGAAAATTATATCGCCGTGTCCGTCCGGGAGGACTTCCCGCCGAACGCCATAGCGCCGGTTGAGCTGACGCCGGAAAATATGACGGATTACAGCAATTTTACAAAGCGCTGGCAGCCAAAGAGGAGGCTTTGAGCTTCTCTTGAAAGCTCAAAACACCGAGCCGCGATTTTGAAAACCGCTATATTAAAATTATGTTAAATACGCCAAATAAAGCGTTGCGCCCGAGCGCGCCGCGTGTTATAATGATAAAATCAACGCTGAGCTACGCCACGCAAAGCCACGCCTCGTATTTCCCTCGCGCAAAGATTGGAGAGCTTGACTTGAAACCCGACATAACCCACACTCAAACCTTTACGAATTTTGAAAAGGCCGCGAAAAACGAGGCTAAAGACGTGTTATTGCAGGTCTGCGCCGCGCTCAAGGAAAAGAGCTACAACCCCGTCAACCAGATCGTGGGCTATATCCTTTCGGGCGACCCTACCTATATCACGAGCCACCGCAACGCCCGCTCGGCCATTTCCGCAATGGAGCGCGACGAGCTTTTAGAGGAGCTTGTCACTTTTTACCTGAAAAACAACGATGTGTGACTCCGGGCGCGTTCTGTCCATTGATTACGGCGGTCGGGCGATAGGAATCGCCGTCAGCGACGAACTGCGCACCTGCGCTTTCGGCCTGGAGGTAATCCGCCGCGCGGACGAATCCGCCATAAAACCCGTAACCGCGAGGCTTCGGGAGATTATGAGGGAGTACGGCGTTACCGAAGTGGTGCTCGGCTTGCCCAAAACCCTAGACAACCGGCTTGACCTGGCGGCGCGGAAGGTAATGGATTTTCAGGAGCGCCTGAGCCGAAATTTTAAGAGCGTCAGAATCACCCTCTGGGACGAGCGTTTTTCAACCGTCGGGGCGGAGCGCACCCTGCGCGAGTCCGGGTTTCGCGGAAAGAAATCATCAGCCGTCATAGACGAAGCGGCGGCTGTGTTTATTTTGCAGGGATACCTTGAGTATCTCCGCAACCAAAATAAAAATAAGGAGACTGAAATGAGCGACGACGATTTTAACAACGAGGAATTTGACGATTTGGACGTGCTTTCGATTGTTGACGACGAAACCGGGGAGCAGATTGACCTTGAAATCATCGCTTCCGCGGAGCATAACGGCGTTACCTACCACCTTGTCGTGGAGCTGCCGGAGGACGAGGACGGCCTGGAGGAGGCCGAAGAGGAGGCCGATTGCCTTATTCTGAAAGAAACCGAAGCGGAGGGCGAAGCCGTTTACGAGGTGCTGTCGGACGACAGCCCGGATTTTGAGGGAATCGCCGGCTTATTTGACGAATTTATAGGAGAATGACGCTGAGCGCCTTCTTTACTTAAGAAGCCTTCCTCGGCGCGAGAAAGCCTTGATTCGCGGCGTTCGCAAAACAAGGCTTCCGTTTGAATACAGCTAACGCTTGAACGCGGAATACAGTTTTTAACAACTACTATCGGGAAGTGATTAACATTTGTCTGTAAAAAAATCTAAACTGCGAGTAATACCCCTTGGCGGACTCGGCGAAATCGGCAAGAACATAACCCTGCTTGAATACGGCGGCGATATTATACTTATCGACTGCGGCGTGGCCTTTCCGGAGGACGACATGCTCGGCATAGACCTTGTGATACCGGATTTCGCCTACGTGATCAAAAACGCGGACAAGGTGCGCGGGCTTTTCCTGACTCACGGGCACGAGGATCACATCGGCTCCATACCTTATCTCCTGCACGAAATCAACGTGCCGATTTACGGAACGAAACTGACGCTCGGCCTTATTGAGAACAAGCTGCGCGAACACAACATCAAGTCCGACGCGCACTGCGTTTCGCAAGGCCAGACCGTTCGGGCGGGCTGTTTCGGGGTTGAGTTTATCCGCACGACGCACAGCATTGCCGACTCCGTGGCCTTCGCTATACACACGCCGGTGGGCTGCGTTATACACAGCGGGGATTTCAAGATTGACCACACCCCAATTCACGGGGAACCCACCGACCTGCAGCGTTTCGCGGAGCTTGGCAAAAAAGGCGTTCTTCTTTTTATGTGCGAAAGCACGAACGTCGAACAAAAAGGCTATACAATGTCCGAATGTACCGTCGGAACCATTTTTGAGGAAATATTTGAGCAGTCCGAAAACCAGCGCATTATCGTGGCCACTTTTTCGTCGAACATCCACCGGATTCAGCAGGTAATAAACTCCGCGCATAAGCACCGCCGCAAGGTGGCCATTATCGGCCGGAGTATGATAAACACGGTTAAAACCGCGATTGAGCTTGGCTATATGCAAATCCCGTCGGATATTTTAATCGATATAAGCGAGATTAAAAACTACTCCGCCCACGAGCTGACCATCATCACCACCGGCAGCCAGGGGGAGCCTATGGCGGCGCTCTCCCGAATGGCGGTGTCCGACCACCGCCAGGTGGAGATTACGAGCACCGATAAAATCATCGTCTCCGCCAGCCCCATACCCGGCAACGAAAAAACTATTTCCAAAGTTATAAACGAGCTTATGAAGCGCGGCGCGGACGTTCTTTACGACGGCCTGAAGGAAGTGCACGTGTCCGGACACGCCAAGCAGGAGGAAATCAAACTTATGCACGCCCTCGTGCGTCCTCAGTATCTTATGCCTGTGCACGGCGAGTACAGGCATCTTAAGCACCATAAGTCCCTCGCTATGTCTATGGGTATGCCGAAAGACAATATTTTCATACTGAACATAGGCGACGTGCTTGAAATAAACGAACAGGGCGCGCGCGCCGCCACGACAGTCCCAGCGGGGCAAGTGCTCGTGGACGGCCTGGGCGTGGGGGACGTCGGCAATATCGTCCTGCGCGACCGGCGGCATCTTTCGCAGGACGGCCTTATGATTGTGGTCGTCGGGCTTGACCGGGCCAGCGGCGAGGTTATCTCCGGGCCGGACATAATATCCCGCGGGTTCGTTTACGTGCGCGAAGCGGAGGATTTGCTCGACGAGGCCCGCGACGTCGTCCGCGGCACGCTTGAATCCTGCGGGAGCGCCGAGTGGTCTTATATGAAGTCGTCCATAAAAGAGGATCTGCGCGAGTTTCTATGGCATAAAACCAAGCGCAGCCCTATGATTCTGCCCATTATTATGGAGGTGTAGAAAATGGAAGATTCCGCTTCCGATGTAGTGCGAAGCGCGGAAAATCTGGCCGCCGCCCTTAACGAGTGTCCGGAGCTTAAAAAACTCTTGCTCCTGCGCGAAAAAATCGCCGCGAACCCGGAGCTTGAGGGCAAGCTCCGCCAGTTCAAGCGCGCCAGCTTCAATATTGAGAGCAAGCGCGCCCAGGGCGACGCGGTTTCTTTCGAGGAGGAGCAGGCCGTGGGCAGACTTTACGCCGACGTGCTCTTTAATGAAGACGGCCGCGTCTGCCTCGAAACAGAGGACAGGATTTTCGATATTCTGCGCAAAGTATATGAAATAATCAGCGACACGGAGTTTGCGCGAATACAGGAGGAAACGCGCGTCTGAGCGCGGCTTTACGGAGGATTTTCATATGATCAGGCCCACGTTTGCGGAGCTTTATAAGAACACCGCCGATTATTTGGATAAAGAGGCCTCCTTTTCGGGCTGGGCGCGCACGGCGCGCTCGTCGAAGAATTTCGGCTTTATCGAGCTTAACGACGGCAGCTGTTTCAAGTGCGTCCAAGTCGTTTTTGACGACTCGCTGCCTAACTTTGCCGAAGCGGCGCGGCTGGGCGCGGGTTCGGCCGTTTCCGTGACGGGGGAGGTCGTCCTCAGCCCCGGCGCGAAGCAGCCCTTTGAAATCAAGGCCCGGAGCGTTGAAATAACCGGACCCTCCCCGGAAACTTACCCGCTTCAGAAAAAGCGCCATACCGTGGAGTTTCTGCGGACAATCGCGCATCTGCGCCCCCGCTCGAACACTTTTTCGGCGGTTTTTCGGGTGCGCTCCCGCGCCTCCCTGGCCATACACCGCTTTTTCGGGGAGCGCGGCTTTGTTTACGTCCACACGCCGATAATCACCGGCAGCGACGCGGAGGGCGCGGGCGAAATGTTCAGCGTCCGCGCGTCCTCAACCTCAAAAGACGAATTTTTCGGCAAGCCGGCCAGCCTCACCGTCAGCGGCCAGCTTTCCGCGGAGGCTTTCGCGCAGGCCTTCGGAAAAGTCTATACCTTCGGGCCGACTTTCCGCGCCGAAAACTCCAACACCACGCGGCACGCCGCCGAGTTCTGGATGGTCGAGCCAGAAATCGCCTTCGCGGATTTACGCGACGACGCGCGCCTGGCGGAGGATTTGCTCAAATACGTCATTTCCGACCTCCTTTCAAATTGCCCGGACGAAATGGAGTTTTTCGGGAGGTTCATAGACGAGGGGCTTGGCGGGCGGCTCCGGAACGTGCTTGATTCGGATTTCGCTCACATATCCTATACGGAAGCGGTCGAAATCCTTCAAAAATCCGGCGAAACCTTCAAATATCCCGTTTCCTGGGGCGCGGAGCTTCAGACGGAGCACGAAAGGCACCTCACGGAGCGGGCGTTCGGGCGGCCCGTTTTCGTCACGGATTACCCCAAGGAAATCAAGGCTTTTTATATGCGCCGCAACGACGACGGGCGCACGGTCGCCGCTATGGACCTGCTCGCCCCCGGCATAGGGGAAATTATCGGCGGCAGCCAGAGGGAGGAGCGCCTGCCCGTGCTGGAATCCGTTATGGCGGAAGCGCGGCTGAACCCGGCCGACTATTGGTGGTACCTTGACCTGCGCCGCTTCGGCGGCTGCCCGCACGCCGGCTTCGGCTTGGGCTTTGAACGGCTCCTGATGTACGTCACGGGAATGAAAAATATCCGCGACGTGATCCCCTTTCCGAGAACCGCGGGAAGTCTTGATTTTTAGCCCACGTAAAGCAAGGCAATTCCGCGCGCGTGGGATAAATTTAGCTTGACTTTTTACCCGAAAATGTGATATGATAGATTAAATATCGCGTTCGCTCAAATGGCGGAATAGGTAGACGCAAGGGACTTAAAATCCCTCGGCAGCAATGCCGTGCCGGTTCAAGTCCGGCTTTGAGCAATGGAGCGGGCTGCTTAAGGAGAAGCGTAATTGAATTCCAAATTTAAGGCTATGATGAAAACAAATTATCACCAAATTCTGTTTGTCTTTGTCGCGTTTCTGACAATGATTTTGGTGAGCTATTATTACGCCAACGACATTGTGCGCGACCAAATGGACATTATAGCGAACGAGGCTATGGCTTCGGCCTCGACCACGGTTTCCTCGTCCATAGACCGTATGACCATTTCTTTCCTTGCCTTCGCGCACACCACGCAGTCTATGCTCAAGAACGACCGCCCCGAAGACCAGATACTCGCCGCGGTCAAAGACGTGAACAGCTATTATCTCGACTCAAAGTCCGCTATGCCCGAATTTATCAAGGTTTACGCTTACATTAACCATACCTATATCGACGGCTCCGGCTGGACGCCTCCGCCCGACTATGAGCCGGAGAACCGCCCGTGGTATCAGTCGGCGGTCAGGGCCGGCGGAAGCGCCGCGTTCTCAAATCCGCGCCTGGACGAAAGCTCCGCTTCGGCGGGCCGGGTTATGACCATTTCCAAAGCGCTCTACAACGAGCGTTCGGAGCTGGTCGGCGTGGCCTGTATGGACGTTTCTTTCTCTTACCTTGAGCAGTACATTCAGAATAAAAAGCTCGGCTCCGAAGGGCACGGCATTTTAATAAGCGACGACCAAACCGTATTGGTCAGCAATAACGAAGCGGCTATCGGCAAAAAACTCTCCGAGATGGGCTACGGGTACACGGACCTGGCCCTTATGCTTAGCTCCGGCCAGCACATAGATTCCGTCGAGTTTTTGGACGGAGACAACCGCGAATCCATAGCCTTTTTCCGCAGCACCGCCCTTAACTGGCAAATCGGCTTGATTTCGCCGAAAACGGCGTATTACGAGAAAATTTACAGCCTTGTTATGACGATGGCCGTACTGGGCTTTATTCTTATGCTTACCTCCGTTTACCTCCTTATCTCCACATATATGGAGAAAATCCGCAGCGACGAGGAAAACGCCAGTAAATCCACTTTCCTGGCGCGAATGAGCCACGAAATCCGCACGCCTATGAACGCTATTATCGGTATGACCGGAATAGCCCGGAAAAGCTCCGACTTAACCAAAATCCAATATTGCCTTGACAAGGTGGCGGACGCTTCCGAACACCTGCTCGGCGTAATAAACGACATTCTGGATATGTCGAAAATAGAAGCTGGGAAGCTCCAGCTTGACCCCACCGATTTTCTTATACAGACGATGATTGACCGGGTTATAAACCTCTCCTCGTTCCGCATAAAGAAAAAGAACCAGAGCCTGGCCGTGCAAGTAGACGACGACGTGCCGAAATCTATAATCGCCGACATCCAGCGGCTTTCCCAGGTTATAACGAACCTGCTCTCAAACGCCAATAAATTCACGCCCGAAACCGGCGAAATTAAGCTGACCCTGCAATGCCTTGAGCGCAACTCCGAAAAATGCCGCCTGCGCATAGAGTGCGAGGACACGGGCATAGGCATTTCCGAGGACCAGAAACGCCGCCTTTTCAACTCCTTCGAGCAAGCGGACGCCTCCACCTCCCGAAAATTCGGCGGCACGGGCCTGGGTCTTTCCATATCAAAATGTATCGTCGAGATGATGGACGGAGAGATTTGGATTGAGTCGCAGCCCGGTATGGGTTCAAAGTTTATTTTCACTATAAACGTGGGCGTGGGCGTGTCCGACTATATGTCTAACATCCAGACCGACTATAACTGGAGCAAACTGCGCGTGGCCGTCGTTTCGCAATTGAAGTCCGTCCACGACGCTTTTATAACCCTGTCCGAAATGCTCGGCTTCTCCCTGAAATCTATGCAGGACGGGTTTGAGGCCATAAAGAACATAGCCGGCTCGGCGGAGCGGCCAAACATTGTTTTCGCGGATTGCTCGCTCAAGGGGCTGTCCGGGCTTGAGCTTGTGCGCGAAATGCGGGAGCGCGGCTTCAGCGAGATATATGTCGCCATAATGGCGCAGGAAGCCAGCCCGGCCTCCAAAGAAGCGCAGGCTGCCGGCGCCGACAAGGTTATCCCTATGCCCCTCGCGCGGACGGACGTTCTGGACGTAATAGTGAGTTACGCCGCCCAGTCCGCGGGCTTGTACGACGCGAGAGGCTCCGCTTCGGCGACTTTCCCCGAGAAAACCCTGCTCATAGCCGAAGATGTGGACATAAACCGCGAGATAGTCAGCGCGATGCTTGAGCAGACCGAGGTGTCCATAGACTTTGCCGTGGACGGCGAAAACGCTTTTAATATGTTCGCGCAGAACCCCTACAAATACGATATGATTTTTATGGACCTTCAGATGCCCATTATGGACGGCTTTGAGGCCACGCGCAAAATACGCTCCCTGTCCGCCGCCCGCGCCGGGGAAATACCCATTGTGGCTATGACGGCCAACGTTTTTAAAGAAGACATAGACAAATGCCTTTCCGCCGGTATGAACGACCACGTGGGCAAGCCGATTGACTTAAACGAAGTTTTGGAAAAAATGGGGAAATATTTGTAATTTTATACAGCCGTTTTTAAATTAAACGGCCTACACCTAAACCTTAAGGAGAGAAAACGGTATGTCGGAAAAAATAGTGTTAGCGTATTCAGGAGGGCTTGACACCACGGTCATAATCCCGTGGCTGAAGGAAAACTACGACGACCCGGAAATAATCGCGGTTTGTATTGACGTGGGCCAGGGGAAGGAAACCGACGGCCTTGAGGCTCGGGCCAAGGCCTCCGGCGCGTCGGAGTGCCTCATTCTCGACGTCCGGCGGGAGTTTATCACCGATTACGTCTATCCTATGGTTAAAGCCGGCGCGGTGTACGAGAGCAAGTACCTTCTCGGCACGTCCATCGCCCGGCCCCTTATCGGAAAAATTCTGGCTGAAATCGCCATAGAGCGCGG
This sequence comes from Clostridiales bacterium, assembly GCA_031287685.1. GTDB lineage: Bacteria > Bacillota > Clostridia > Lachnospirales > WQUN01 > JAITSQ01. Next base: position 88,585 of record JAITSQ010000010.1, read on the forward strand.
GGCCAGCGCAATCTGTCACGGCGCCACCGGCAAAGGCAACGACCAGATTCGCTTCGAGCTTGCTATAAAGGCTTTCGCGCCGCGTATAAAGGTAATCGCCGCTTGGCGGCACCCTAACTGGACGCTCCATTCACGAGAGGCGGAAATCGAGTATCTTCAGGCTCGGGGCATAGAGTGCCCTATGAGCAAGAGCGACAGCTACAGCCGCGACCGCAATTTATGGCACTTAAGCCACGAAGGCCTGGAGCTTGAGGACCCGGCCAACGAACCGAATTTCGACAAGCTCCTTCAGCTTTCCGTAACCCCCGAAAAAGCGCCGGACGCGCCGACGTATGTCAGCATATCCTTCGAGCGCGGCGCGCCCGTAAAAATCGACGGGCAGGCCAAAGACCCTGTTGAAATAATGGACTATTTGAACGAAATCGGCGGCAAAAACGGCATAGGCATAGCCGATTTGACCGAAAACCGCGTCGTGGGGATGAAATCCCGCGGTGTATACGAAACCCCCGGCGGCACGATTCTGTATTTCGCCCATAGGGACTTAGAGTATCTTTGCCTTGACAAGCAGACCACGGCCTTTAAGGAGGTCGCCGCGTCGAAATTCGCGGAGCTGACCTATTCCGGCGAATGGTTCACGCCTTTGCGGGAAGCCCTTTCCGCCTTCGTCGATAAGACGCAGGAAACCGTCACCGGCGAGGTCCGCCTGAAGCTCTACAAAGGCAACGTGATTTCCGCCGGCGTGAAGTCCCCCTACTCCCTCTACAACGAAGACCTGGCCAGCTTCACCACAGGAGATTTGTACGACCACCACGACGCGGAGGGCTTCATAACCCTGTTCGGCCTGCCGATTAAGGTGCGCGCCCTTATGAAAGAAAGAGGAAATGAATAATGATAAGCTCAGGCCAGGGAAAAACCTCCTCGTTTACGGCTCCGCCCGGCGTTTTCTGCAGGAAAAATTTCAGGCGGCTTAAAGCCTCTTTCTTGCTGCTGTGCGCTCTCTCGCTTCCGGTAAATGTTTACGCGGCGGGGACGCCGATTAAAATTTCCGTCTGGAACACTTGGGGCGGCGAAAGCTGGTGGAATCTTACCCCAAACGAGGACCCGGAGGGCATGAAAAAAGCCGACGTCGAGCGCGGCGTCGACTGGTATAAATATGAAATCCCTCACGACCCGCCGGAAATGGCGGACGGGCGGCTTATGCTCCCGCTCTGGCCCTTGCGCTATCTTGGCGCTCAGGTCAAGTGGGACGAAAAAAGCGGGAGCCTGACCATAACCCGCGCGTCGAAAACAATCAAGATGAAAACCGGCTCGAAAGAAGCCACGATAAACGGAGACGCGGCGACGCTTGACGAAGCCCCTTACGTCCGGGACGGGCAGCCCTTTTTCCCCGCGCGGTTCGTGCTGGAGGCTCTGTCCTACAACGTGGAGCTTCAGGGCGATTCCTTCCGGATATGGGAGGACGAAAGCGCCTTCCGAGACACCACCACCAAGGCTTGGATTCTCGGCTGTCAGGCTATCCTCGGGAAAAAGAATAAGAACGACGTATACGCCATAGGTATGCCGCCGGACTATTACGACCCCGCCGGGGCCAGGCGTGAGCTTCTGGCCAGTTCGTGGAACATAAATTCCAATTATGATTTAATGCGGACTATCTTCAGTATGACCGACCACGGCCATAACGAAAACTTCAAGGAGGAAACGGCGGCAATCCGCAAAATGGGCGATTTATCCAAAGCCCCGTTCACCGAAAAAGAGCGGGCGTTCCTCAAGCAGAACCTGGCCATGAGCGATAAATGGGGAGAGCGCGGCATTGTCGCTTGGGATCTTTTCCGAATGATGCAGCTGATTTCCTGGGGATACGGCGCGGGATACCTCTCGCTGGACAGCGCGTATGTGTACGCTCAGCCGGTGGCCGACCGCCTCAAGGAAAATTTTTCCTCTTGGGACGAAGCCACCGAAAATTATATGGACGGCTACGCCTGGTGGTCACGCACGCTCAAAACCGACGAAGGCACGGAATACAAGGAGCGCCTGCAAATCTACGACGACCTTAAGGCGGCCCAGAAAACGGACGGCACGCTCTTTGACCCAAAATGCTGGAGCGAACCCGTCGGAATACCGGGGGCGATTAAATTTAAATTCCCGGATATGTCGAAATATGACAAAAAGCTTGAGTTTGACGAAAAGGCGGAATGGTAAATAAAAAAGGCGGGGAAGCGTTGCGCTTCCCCGCCTTTTTTATTTGCTTCGCCGCTTATCTTTATATTCTTTATACAGCACAATTTTCCGCCCAATCACCCGCACGACCTCCGCGCGCGCCCGGCCGGCCAGCACTTCCGCTATCTCCCGGGCGCTCTCCTCGCAGGAATCCAGAACGCCGATTTTAATCAGTTCCCGCGCTTCGACCGCTTCTATTACGCTCTCCGTGACGGACGGCGTGACCCCCGCCTTCCCCACCTGACACACCACCGGCGCGTCGTGAGATGCTTTCATAAGCCGCGCCCTGTCCTTGCTGTTTAACATCGATCGCTCACCGAATCCCTTCTATAGAAATTCCATTTATTTCCAATAATCAAACTCCACATCGTAGAGCTTCACAGTGTCGCCGTCTTTTGCTCCAAGCTCCTCCAGCCGGGCGATAATCCCTTTTTCGCGCAAGAACCGCTGAAAGAAGGCGAACCCCTTCTCCGTGTCGATATTCGTCAGCGCGAGCATTTTCCGCACGGCGCCGCCGGTTACTGAGAAAAGCGTGTCCCCCTGTTTTTCAACGGAAACCGCCGCCGCCCGCTCCTCCTCCGGCAGGTATTCTTCGTAATCGGCCGCGAAAGTCACCTCCGGCGCGTTCTTCAGAAGCTCCTCCGCCGCCGCCATAAGCTCGCCCAAACCTGTCTTCGCCGCCGCTGAAATGGTCATCACCCTATACTCCGGGCAGGCGGCCCGAATCTCTCCGCAGAGGCGCTCCGCGTCCTCCGGCGCCAGCAAATCCGCCTTGTTCGCCGCGATTATCCGCGGGCGGCTCAAAAGCTCCTCGTCATACGCCGCAAGCTCCGCGTTGATTTTGCCGACAGACTCAAGCGGAGAGCAGTCTAAGCCCGCCGTCCCGGAAATATCCACCACGTGGATAAAAGCTTTCGTCCGCTCGACGTGGCGTAAAAACTCGTGCCCCAAGCCCGCGCCGCCGCTGGCCCCCTCGATAAGCCCGGGTATGTCCGCCAGAATAAAATCCCTCGCTTTGCCGCGAACCACGCCAAGGTTCGGCGAAAGCGTGGTGAAATGATAGTCCGCCACTTTCGCCTTGGAATTGGTTATCATAGTGAGCAAAGTCGATTTTCCAACATTTGGAAACCCGATAATCCCCACGTCGGCGATTAGCTTAAGCTCCAGAATAACCTCAAATCCTTTTGATTTCTGGCCGGGCCGGGCGTAACGCGGAGCCTGGCGCACGCTCGTGGCAAAATGCGCGTTGCCCCAGCCGCCGCGACCGCCGCTTATGGCCACATATTCCTGACCGTCTCCGGTCAAATCAGCCATAATTTTATTTGACTCAGCCTCTAAAATAACCGTACCGACAGGCACTGTTATGACAACGTCGCCGCCGTTTTTGCCGCTGCGGTTCTTTTTGCCGCCGCTTTCGCCCGGCTCGGCGGCAAAAGCGCGTTTATACCGGAAATCCATCAGCGTGGTCATATTGCCGTCGGCGCGAAAAATCACGTCCCCGCCGTCTCCGCCGTCTCCGCCGTCCGGCCCGCCGTTCACGATGTATTTCGCGCGGTAAAACGACACGTGGCCGTCCCCGCCGTCTCCGCCCTTGATTTTGATTTTCGCGCGGTCTATGAACATTGCCGGACTCCTTTCCGTTATTTTCCTATTGGATATAGTTTAATTCCGCCGCCGGAGCGGTCAACTCTGAAAACGAGTCCTTTTGACCTCATTATGACCGAATATCCAGCGGAATCGTCCACTTTGCAGACAATATGGCCATCATAAGCCTTATACTCATAGCACACAGCTTTTCTGCCGTTCATAAAAACAAACTGGCGTTCCTCATCGGTCACTCCGGATTTCCAAGCGAGTCCGAAATTATATCCAACCGTTTTGTATACTTCCGAAACATCAAAGTACGCTCCAAAAATATACAATTTATCCCACTCGAAAGGAGCCAGCTCCTCAAGCGTGACCTCGGTTTGTCCCGTTTCACTTAGCTTCGCGAGGTTCGCTTCAAGCAGTTTCGCGTTCCTCTTCAAGGAATAATAATTGGCGATTAACGGAAGGCTGCACATAAATATAATACAAATTACCGCAATCAGCTGTTTTTTCCAGTTTTTCATAGTCCCTCGCAAAAAAAGAGGGCTTCCCGCCCTCCCTTTTATCTTATACCGCGTATACGGATAGTTTCTTTTTGTCCCGCCCTTTGCGCTCATAGCGCACACATCCGTCAATCAAGGCGAAAAGGGTATCGTTGTTGCCGCGCCCGACATTGTTCCCCGGGTGGATTTTCGTCCCGTGCTGGGTGTAAAGTATGTTTCCGGCCTTTACAATCTGTCCGTCGGCGCGCTTCGGGCCGAGCCGCTTCGATTCGGAATCGCGCCCGTTTTTCGTCGAGCCGACGCCCTTTTTATGGGCGAAAAACTGCAGGTTAAGTTTCATCATTCCGCACCTCGTTAAATTTTGTCTGTTATGTCTATTTCTCCGGGATATTCGGCGGAGGCGCCCCGTAATCCAAGCAGCATCGTTTCAAGCAGAAGCCGCGCCATCGGCGACTCCGCGCCGGTTTCGAGGCTTTTTACGGAAAAACGGAGATAACCCCCACCCTCCCGCGCTTTCAAGTCAAGCTCTTCCTTAAGCAGGGTCTCAAGCGCGTTCACAGTATTTATCGAAAACATAGAAACCGCCGCGCATACGAAGCTCCCACCGTGATTTTTCACTTCAAAGCCGGACAAGCCAGCGCCGCTCCCGCGCAGAACCTTTACTTTTATCACGCCGAAATTTTGCTTATTTTAACTTCCGTAAAGGGCTGCCTGTGCCCTTTCTTTTTATGGAAACCTTTTTTGGACTTATACTTATAGACAATGACCTTTTTCTCCTTGCCGTCGCCTATGACTTCAGCGGTCACGCTCGCCTTAAGGTACGGCGCGCCCGTCTGAACCTTGCCGCCGTCGCAAATCAGCAGGACTTTGTCGAACGTAAAGCTCGACCCGGCCTCCGCGCCGAGTTTCTCAACACGGATAACGTCCCCTTCGGACACCTTAAACTGCTTTCCGCCAGTTTCAATAATCGCGTACATAATACACCTCCTCAATATTGTTGGCGTTTTGAGCCGCCTGCCGGCGACTCAAAGCCCTTCTTTGGGGAAGAACTCGCCCGAAAAGGCGCAAGCCTCAGCTTGACTTAAAGCCTCTTACAGCGCGGTTAATCCTAATCCACTTGCTTATTTTACCACACTCCGCCGCTTCTGTCAATACCCCTGGCGAAAATTTTACGAAAACCTGCGCAAGCCCCGCGCCATATAATAAGATAATACCAAATCCGGGGGTGTTTTTGTGGTTTTGGGAAACTCATTCCCCATTCCTCTAAGCGCGGAAGAGGAGGAGCAGCGTCTGCTTGAGTTTGAGCAGGGCAGCCTCGACGCGCGGAACACGCTTATAGAGCGCAATCTGCGGCTTGTGGCGCATATTGTGAAAAAATACGGCACTTACGGCGACGCTGACGACCTCATCTCCATAGGCACAATCGGGCTTATGAAGGCGGTGTCCGGCTTCCGGCGCGGAATGGGCGCGCGCCTGGCCACCTACGCGGCGCGGTGCATCGAAAACGAAATACTTATGTATATCCGCGCCAACAAGAAGCGCTCGGGTGATATTTACCTCCAGGACGTGGCTGGGGTTGACAAGGAGGGCAACGAGGTCAAAATAGAAGACCGTGTTTCGGATGAATCCCTGCCTGTTGACGAGCAGGTCGGCCTCAAACTTGAAACAGCCGCGCTTTACGAAAAAATCTCCGGAATCCTCCGAGGCAAGGAACTGCAGGTGATTTTGCTGCGGTACGGCCTGACGAAAGAGCATCCGGAAAAAACCCAGCGCGAAATCGGCGTTCTTCTGGGAATCTCCCGAAGCTACGTCTCGCGCATTGAAAAAAAGGCGCTCAAGAAGCTCTGGCGCGAAATGAGCGACTGGAACTGACCTGCTGCCGGCTCGGGCTTGACTTCAAAAATTCTTCCGCCGCAAACGGAGGAATTACATAGAATAAACCGTATAGCCTCCGTTTTTCAAGGCTTCGGCGGCCTTCTCCGCGCCCCGCGCGCTCTCCAGCTCAATTTTCATAACGCCGTTCTCAAACTCCCGGCTGTTGATTATTCCGATGTTTTTGATGTTTACCCCGCTTTTATAAAGCAGCTCCGCAACGGCGGCGATAGCGCCGGGCCTGTCGGAAATGTCGGCGAAAAGTCCGAAAACCGGGTACGCGCCGCTTTTTTTACGCTCTATGCCGTCCCGCCGGGTTTTGGCCTCGTCAAAAAAAGTGTAAATCCCGTCAAAATCCCGCCTGGCGAGCTTATCAAGGAAGCCGTCTATTTCGCCCCGCAAGCGCAGGAGGGCGTTTTTTATTTCCCGAGGATTTTTTTCGCAAATCGCCCGCCACATAACTGGGCTGCCGGAGGCCACGCGCGTAATGTCCCGAAAACCGCCCGCCGCGAGCAAAGCCCTTAGCTCGGTGTTTTTTCGCGCCCCTCCGCCCTCCGCCCCGAGAGCCGCGTTTACCAGCGCCGCCGCCGCCACGTGCGGCGCGTGGCTTACGGCGGCCACGGCCTCGTCGTGAGCCTCCGGCGTCAAGACAAGCGGAACGGCGCCTATACCCCGAACGACGCCCGAAAGCCGCGCCACGACCGCCTCGTCCGCGCCCGGCGGCGGCGTAAGTATGTAATACGAGTTTTCAAACAGGAACTCTTTCGCCGCCGAAAAGCCCGTTTTTTCAAGGCCCGTCATAGGGTGCCCCCCGATGAAAGGAATCCCCGCCGACCATATTTCGGAGCATATTTCAGCCTTGACGCTGCCGACGTCCGTAAGCAGGCAGTCCGCCCCGCAAAAACGGAATATTTCCGCGGCGCAGGCGGCGATTTTATCCGACGGGACGCAAACAAAGACGGCCTCGCACCCACTGAACCCGTCGTCAATTTCCGACGAAAAAGAGGTGACGACCCCCTCGCGGAGGGCCGCTTCAAGCGCCTCGCCGTCCGTGTCGAAGGCGTGTATGTCCCGGCAGAGGCCCCTCGCGCGGAGCGCCCTCGCCAGCGAGCCGCCAATCAGCCCCAGACCCGCGATTCCGACTTTTTCAAGGAGCTTCAATCAATTATCCCCATAACTTTTCTGAATTTTTCGATAAAGCCCGCCATCTGCGCGGGTTTACCCGTGCTCACGCGGATAAACGTGTCCATTCCGAACGGCTTGCCGGAACGCACGATATAACCCTCCCGCATAAGCGCCTGAAAAACCTCGTCCGCGTCACGCTCCGTGTCAATCAAGACAAAATTGGCCGCGGAGGGTATGTGCCGCACGCCCATTTTGTCAAGCTCGTAATCCAGAAAATCAAGCGCCTGCTTGTTATTATCGGCCACCATGGCTATATAGCCTTCGTCCCGAAGCGCCGCCGCCGCCGCTTTCTGCGCCGCCGAGTTGACGTTGAAGGGAGGGCGGATTCGGTTAAGCAGCTCCGCTATTTCCGGCGAGGCCGCCGCGTAGCCCACGCGAAGCGCCGCCAGCCCGTAAATTTTCGAGAAAGTCTTGCAAAGAATTACGCCCGGATGTTTTTTCATCATCGCCAAAGTGTCCGGGTAGGTGACATACGGCAGGCTCGTTGTAAACTCCGCGTACGCCTCGTCAAACACAACGACGACGTCCCTCGGCAGGCGCTCCACAAAAGCCTCCTGCTCCGCGTGGGTAAAGATCGCGCCGGTGGGGTTATTCGGGTTTGCGATGAATATCAGCCGAGTGCGCGGCGTTATGGCGCCCAGAATACCGTCCAGGTCGAAAGCATAGTTTTTCAGCGGGACATAGCGCATAACCCCGCCCATAGACTCCACCGCCAGGGAATACGTCGAAAAGGTAACGTCGGCGGTGACGCACTCGTCGCCTTCGTTTATGTAGGCCTTCGCGATTAGATACATTATTTCGTCCGAGCCGCAGCCGATCGCTATGTTCTCCGGCTTCAGCCCGAATTTTTTGCAGAGCGCGGTGGTCAGCTCCGCGCTGGAGCCGTCGGGATAAACCGCCAAGCCGTCCGCCGCGTTCCGGTAGGCCTGTATGGCCCGTTCCGACGGACCCCACGAGCTTTCGTTAGAGGCGAGCTTAACCACGCCGCTTATGCCCAGCTCACGCTCGACGTCCTCCGCGGGTTTGCCCGGTATGTATGCTTTTATTTTTTCAAGTGCTTTTCTTTGTTTTATCATACGTCATCTCTCCCTTTTTATTGTATCATAATGTATCCGGCTTGTCAATATGCGTTTTATTAAAAACTTCAGATTTACTATTGACATTTTTCGATTGGCGTGATAATATATAAAAACTTACAATAAATTAAGTTGTCCCCAGGGACGGAAAGGATTTTTTATGAATGACGTAAACGATTTATCGTTTCTGAACTCGGCGCAATCCGGAGCGGGTTCCGAAGCGGCTTTGGCCACGCTTTTCACAATCCCCTTTATTTTGACCGTAATTGTGCTGGCTGCCGGCCTGTACATTCTGTCGGGCCTTGGGCTTTACGGCATGGCGAAAAAACGCGGTTTTGAAAACCCCTATATGGCTTTTATCCCGATTGCCAATATGTGGCTTCTGGGCAAACTCGTTGGCGAGCTTGAGGTTTTCGGCAAGAAAACCGACCCGGCCCTCATCCTGGCTCTCGGCTGGCTTATCAGCGTAATCCCGATTATCGGCTGGCTCGCCTCTATCGCCTGGACGATTTATTACTATTACGCGCTCCATACGCTGTACTCTTTGTACCGCCCGGACAACGCGCTTGTTTTTCTCCTGCTGTCGATATTTTTCAGCGGAATCGCCCTACCGGTGATTTTTTTCATAATGCGCAACGATACGCCGCCCTACGCTTTCGGCGGGCCTGATAACCGGAGCGGCTCCGAGCCGCCCTACGACCCCTTCTCCGGCGGCGGAAACGGCCCGGAGAAAAAGAACGACGACCCCTTCTCGTAATAAATCGGCGGTTTGCGCCGTCTAAATCTTTTTAGACGGCGCAAACCGCTTTTATACGCGGGCGCATTCCCCGGTTATGTCGCCCTCCCTCTCCATATTTACGTGCTTCGCGCCGGCTTCAATATACGGCTCTCCGACGGCCTTAAAACCCAGTTTTTCATAAAAAGGCGCGGCTTGAAGCTGCGCGTGGACATACTGGCGCCGCGCCCCAAGCTCCCAAGCGCGGCGAATGAGCAGCCGCGCGATTAAATCACCTATGCCTATCCCGCGCTTGTCCCTCCGCACCGCCAGCCGGCCGATTACATACCGCCCGTCGATTTCCTTGAGCCGCCCCGTGCCGGCCGGTTCGCCGTTTTCCCGGGCAAGGACGTGGAGCGCGCCGTCGTCCGACCCGTCGGCGTCAAGCTCCTCCGCTATGCCCTGTTCTTCCGTAAAAACCTCTCGGCGTATAGCGTAAACGCCGGACAAGTCCGTGACCCATTCCGCAGTAATCATAAAAAATAACCCCTGTTAAAATATTATTATGACGCGGTTTTTTACATTATATTATTATATCGTATGAGCTTACAAACGTCAAGTATTTGTTTTTAACGCCCTGTAAAGCATTGTCACCGCCATCTCCCTTGTCACCGCGCCCCTTGGCTCCGTTCCGTCGGTAATCTTATTTGCGATAGCCCATTCCCAAGCCTCTTTGGCCCAATCGCTCGGTGTTTTTTCGGCGCTACTACCCGCCGAAAAAGCCCCCTCCTTGCCCGGCGTTTTTTTATCCTGTTCAACCACATTATTTTCCACTTTGTCAGCCTCCCATTTCATTTTTATATTGTTCGCCAAACTTTTCCCGGCGCGGAAATCCGCCGTGGTCAAGCCGCCCAAAAACTCAAAATGCGGCATATCGGCCAGGTTTGTAAAGCGCCCGCCCCAGACGCCGCCCATTTCCTCCCAAATAGCCCCGGCGGCCTTGAAAAAGGCCGTGTCGGCCCATTCCCCGCCCTTGACGTTTTTGCAAATATCAAACGCCGCGCGGAAATTGTGGTTGCTGTACCCGCCTTTTGCGTTTGTCACTATCGCGCCGGGAGCTGTCCGGCCCTGCGCGTAAAGCGCGTTCTGCTTCTCAATATCCCGGTAAGTTGACGTTATCAGCACGTCATAGCCCTTGGCGGCCATACGCCTTATAAGCTCCGCCGCCCCGCGCCTAAGGCACGGGTGAAGCTCGTTTACGTCTCTTGAATCAATCATTTTGCCGCCTCCTGATTGTCAGAAAAATCACGAATATTTTCATTACTCATTTTTACCCTCCTCCTTATCATCCAGCGATCTCAGCATATTTGTCAGCTTTTTGGGTATCGGCACGCCGAGCTTGCCGGCGTTCTCAATCACCGACACGCCCTCAACGCTCGCGTAAAAGAAAATTACGGCGGTGCGGACAATGCTTCCGTCGCCGATAAACGCCGCGTCCACCTCCACGCCCACCGCGACAATGGCGAAAATCAGGCATTTTCGGGTCAGGCCCCAGAAGGCCGCGGAGCAGCTGTATTTCTTGCTCTTCAGCGCGGCCAGCGAACCTGTTAACAAATCCAGCGCGCAGAACATCACAAGAGCCTTGATAAAGCCGTCCCACCCGCCGATAAAAGAACCGACAAAACCGCCAAAAGCCGCGCTCCAGAGGGGCAACATCTCTGTTTTGGTCATGTTTTCACCTCCTTTATTTTTTCAATCCCGTCAATCAAACAACAATCAAGGCGGGATTATAGGGCTTGCCCAAATTTTTTGTTCGGCTGTTGTTTTGTACCCGTCAATCAAATTAAAACGCTTCAAAACTTGATAGGTATAGCAATTTTACAAAACGTTGACTGACGCGGAGCGGAAAATCGCCGGCAAGAAGGCGGCTTTTTCGGCGTGTCAACTTGCTCGGTGTTTTGGATTGTCTAAAAAGATTTAGACAATCCAAAGCCCCCTTCTTGCCCGGTGTTTTTTCGGCACTAATGCCCTCTCGCAAGCTCCGCTTGCTGGCCGGGCGGCCAAGTTGGCCTGCCGAAAAAGCCCCCTTCTTGGCCGCCCGGTTTTAACCCGAAGATGGGTTTAGTGTTCGCGCGGGCACGAGCATTTGCGGCAGCTTTTTCGCAAAGCGAAAATAGCGAGAGCAAGAAGGTGGCTTTTTGGCGCGGCACCAAGCGCCAAAAAACGCCTAGCAAATGTGGGGAGGCGCGAACACTGCTCCGGAGGGTTTTTAACCCGGAGACGCGTTTAGGTTTTGTGCGGCCTCAAGCACAAAACCTGCGTCGAAGGGCCAGCAAGCGGAGCTTGCGAGAGGGTCACGAGCGTTTGCAACAGCTTTTTGGCGGAGCCAAAATAGCGAACGCAAACGCGGGGAGCGCCTAAAAAACGCCGATTTTAAGCCGTTTTTCGCGAACGCCGGCAGTCAACGATTTTGAAAATTGCTATAAAGTGTGAACAATCCGCGTTATAGCCGCCGCCCTGGCAATTTCCGCCCCAATGCTAATATATGCCGCAAAATGTTTTTGCGTAATCAGCAATCACTTTCCGCGACAAATTACAAATCAAAAATCCTCTCTTGACAACAAGTAATTTATGATGTATCATTAGTTGTACGTATTTTAGGAGGCTGTTTTATGAAAAAACTACGTAATGCTGTCAATTTAGTTCTGTCAGCAGTTTTGGCCCTGTCGACCTCCGCCTCGGTTTACGCGGGGAGTTTCGCGGATTCTTTATCCGCCGACAAGGTTAAGTCTTTATCCCCGGAGGAAATCATCGCTTTACCCGTGGGCGATTTCCAATCCTTACTTGAGTATCTCAAGTCCTCTCCGGAGGAAGTTAAGAATTCTTTATCTCCGGCGGCGCTTAAGGAAGCGCGCAGACGGCAGCGTTACGCGTATGCCATATACGACCCGGAGTTTGACTACGACCCCGCGAAAATCCACAATATGTACAACCTGGACGCTATGCCCCAGTTTGAAAAAGAGGAGACCGTGCGCAAACTTCAGTCTAAAATTGTAAACGCCGGGAACGCCGATAAAATAGCGGGGTATCTTTCGGGAAAGCCCATTACTATGTATGAAATGTTCACGCTGCTTGAGCGGCGCCGCTTGGAAGTCGGCGAAGACGAAAACGGCTTTGTGTCCTTATGCGACGACCCGGCTGATTTCGTGAGCGCCCTCAAGCCCTACGAGCCGCGCGGCCCCGAATATTACGAAAAACTGCGCGGGCAGACCCCGCCGGAACCCGCCCTTAAGCCCGAAACGCGAAACAGCGCCGCGGAAATCGAGCCTTATAACTGGGGAGACCAAAAAGACGACCGGAGTTTTATTACCGACACTAATCCGCACCCCTACAGCGCGATTTGTCAGACGACCGTAGTATATGAGGACGGCACGAGCGCAATGGGTTCCGGAGTTATGGTCGGGGACGACCTCCTGCTGACGGCGGCGCACGGCATATACACCAAAGAAGAATTGGTTATGAACCCCAAAAGGGCGGCGAGCGTCCTGGTGATGTTCGGAGGCAACAATTCCGATTATTCCCCGTCAATAGAATGCAACATAGACGTGTTGTATTGCGGTTATGACGAAGTCTCCGGCTCGAAAACCGCGGACCTATACCAAAACGACTACGCCTTGATAAAACTGCGCGCCAAAACAAAATCTCAATACGCCGAAACCGGTCATATGAAAACCCAATTCCTCACCGACTCCGTATTGGGCAAGAGGATGGACGCGTATGGCTATGACCAGGACAAATTCGACAATAACAGGGTTCCGCTTGCGATAAGCAAGGGGCTGGCCGCGTCCACCAATCAAGCCACCGGCCCTTACGTTATTTACGGCGACGCTTATATCCAGAAAAGCGAAAGCGGCGGCCCTGTCGTTATCCCGGAGGCGGGTTTCGGAAATGACGCCGTTCTGGGCCTCATCTCCGGCTTCGGCGACGAAACGGAATACGGCCTGCCCTCCGCCGGATGCCGTATGACCCGGTTCCTGCTTATAAAGCCGAATATTGTCAGCCTGATTAAGCAATTCAGCTGAAAGCTCCAAGCCAGGCCTCCCCGGAAATCAGGGCGGCTTTTTCATTATTATACCAGTGGTTCAAACCGTGAGGCGCTTCGCTGTGTTCCTTATCCCAAAAATGTCAACCGTTCAAACCATATTCTCCCATTCGCGCCCTGATTATCATTTCATAGAGAGGCTCGCCGATTGCGTTTGTTTCGCCCGTGTTCTCGTATATCTCGCAAAGGTAAATGTCTTCGCGCCGCTGATTTATTCCATGTTCAAGCGTTTTCATCGCGGCGGCCAAGCCTGTTTCGGTCATCGCCTTTTCATATATGGCGAAACCTGCGTCTGCCCGACCGTCAATGCAGACTATGAACTTTGGGAAACGCGCCTTTTGCGCTTGCTTCGTTATGTTCCCTCGCTTGTCGAAGGTTTTAATCATCTTATTCCCTACCTTGCTACAATAAATTTACGGAATCCTCGCGGCAGCCAATCGCGAAGTATCCGCGCTTGCCGCTTAAGCCATAATAAGAGGGTAATTGGTCTGACGACGCTCCTTTTGGACTTCGCGTCC
>JAITSQ010000013.1 GCA_031287685.1 Clostridiales bacterium
TACAATCATAAGAGACCCTGCCGAGCAAGCCGCGATTATCAGTGAGATTGAAGCGCACAAAAACGACGGAAAACGGCTGGAACCCGCCGAAAGACCCGACGTGATAACGTATCCCCCCTCGACCTATACCTCGCTTGACGCCTCAAACGGCTACAGAGATACGGTGTCTTATACGAGCAGGAATACTGACGCTTACGCCGGGCCGTACAAACTCTCCTCAACTAATCAGTCAGGGCAGAATTTGGATCGGTTAGACGGATACTCAAACGTCGGAAACATTACAAACGTGATATTTTACGTTTGGGACATGAACGAGGATATGGAAGAAGAGCCTGGTTATCTCCCCTTTAAGTACGTGACGCCGGGAGGCGGAGCGACAGTACCTTTCTTCACTTGGGAAGTCCGAAGAACTTCGGGCGGCTCAGATTTCTATATGGACACAAGACAGGTAATAGCTTAAAAAGCCCATAATACACACCCCACGGATCCAAGAGTTCCGCGGAAACTCTTGCGCCGGTTAAATCAAGCGGTTCATGGTGAAAGAACTTCGCGTCACATCCAACTTAACACAAAAAACCGCTCCCAGGGGGGCGGTTTTTTTATCGTATGCCCGCGTCAAACCTGTCTTATGTTCCTCAATACGATTTCCGCGTTGCGCCGAAAATGCGCAATTCCTTTGTAGAAAAACACGCGTTCTTTGTATCTTTCGGCGAACGCCGTCTTGTCGAGTCTTGTCATATCCTCAACGGCCTCGGCGGACGGATATATTTCCCCGGTCGCTATAACTCCGCCGTTTTGCCGGCTGTTAAGCGGGCAGACGTCCGCGCAGGCGTCGCAGCCGTAGAGATTCGCGCCCATAGCCGCGCGCTCCGCCTCCGTCAGCGCGCCTTTTTTTTGCGTGAGGTACGACACGCATTTATACGGGTCAAAGCGCTCTCCTATCGCGCCGGTGGGGCAGGATTTTTCGCACAGCCCGCACGAGGCGCAGAAACCGTGATTCTCCGGCGGCTGGTTCGCCGCCGCGTCCCCGAAGTCAATATCCGTCAGCATAACGCCGGCGTTAAACCGGGAGCCGAACTCCGGCGACAGCGCAAGCCCGCTCCGCCCCCGGGCGGCCAGCCCCGCGCGGTATAAAACCTCTTTTTCGGGTAAATTCCCCGTATCGACAAATATTTTGCGTGAAAACGCGAGCCGCCGCCCAAGAAAACCCGCCAAATCCTCCAGAAACTCCGCGACCGTCAGGTGATAATCCCGAAGCGCCGAAAGCAGCGAAAACTCCCCGTGCGGATAATCCGGGCGCGGCGGCTTTATCCGGCCCACGGGCACCGCCGCCGCGATTACGCTTTTGCACCCCGGCAGGCAAAGCGCGGGGTCAATCCGCTCCTCCGGCGAAAAACGCACGAACGGCGTGCGCGCGGCGGCCAGCTCCGGCAGGCAGTCAAGAAACGGCTCGGCGCGGCAGACTCCTATAGCGGCGCGCCGGGCCTCCGAGAATTTCAGCGCTTCCCCCCAAATATCATAAATATTATTATCCATAGGCGAAATTATATCAGAGTGCGTTGACCAAAACAAGGGAATATGGTAAAATAAAAGTAAAAAGACGTAAAATAAATTTTCCACGGAGGCGGCGCGATGCCTGAACAGGCTTCAGTCACACTAAATTCCGAGGAGCTTAACGCGCGGGTTATAGCCGGGGCCTTCGGAAAATTTGACGAAAACGTCAAAAAAATAGAACGCGCTTTCGGAGTCAATATAGTCAACCGGGGCGAAAACGTGATTATACACGGCGAAACAGGGCAGACCCGCCTTGCCTCCGGCGTTTTGGAGAAACTTTTCGCCGAGGTTAAAAACGGCGGCGAAATCAACGAGCAGACCGTCAACTACCTTATAGCCGAAGCCGGCGGCGCGAATTGGGGCGATATAGATAAACTCGCCTCCGGCGCGCTCTGCATCTCGTTTTCAGGTAAGCACATAAAGCCCAAAACTCTCGGCCAAAAAAGCTATACGGATTTAATCCGCGAAAACACCATCGTTTTCGGCACAGGCCCCGCCGGCACAGGCAAAACCTACCTGGCTATGGCTATGGCGGTCTCCGCTTTCAGAAACGGGCAGGCGGGGCGCATAGTCCTGACACGCCCGGCGATAGAAGCCGGCGAGAGCCTCGGCTTCCTGCCCGGCGACCTGCAGCGGAAGGTCGACCCGTATCTCCGGCCGCTTTACGACGCGCTTCACGAAATTATGGGGGCGGAGTCTTTCCTCAAAAATATGGAAAAGGGGCTTATTGAGGTGGCTCCCTTGGCTTATATGCGCGGGCGCACGCTCGACAACTCCTTTATCGTGCTTGACGAGGCGCAGAACACGACCTCCGAGCAAATGAAAATGTTTCTGACCAGGCTTGGTTTCGGCTCTAAAGCGGTCGTCACCGGGGATTTGACTCAGGTGGACCTGCCCCCAGGCAAAAAATCCGGGCTTGCCGAGGCCGTGAATATCCTTAAAAATATTGAGGGAATCGGCATATTCGCCCTAACGAACAAGGACGTAGTCCGGCATCCCCTTGTGGCGAAAATTATCGCCGCGTATGAAAAAAACGGGCCTGCTCCCAGACTGACGCCGAAGAAAGGCCCGTACCGAGGTGTTTATTATGGAAAACAAACGAGGCGAGCATTTTAAGTTCGCGTGGCTCCTGCTTCTGTCGGCGTTCGCGCTGACCGTCGCGGCAATTTCCACAGGGGCGTACTCCCGCGCGGGCTATAAGCTGTCCGTGGGTATGGTGTCGCCCACGAAGTTCGTCGCCCCTCGGGACGTGGTGGACACCATAACCACGGAGCGCTTGCGGGAGGACGCGCGAAAAAGCGTTATGGACCTGTACGAAGTTGACAACGCTGTCAACGAGCGCCTATTCAGGCAAATGGACGCTTTTTTTGAGCAGGTTTACGAGCTTCGCAAGGAAAAAACGCCTATTTATATCCCGAACGACGAAAATCCGTCAGAGCCGGCCGAGGCCAAGCTGCAGACCTATATCTCCCAGAGCCAGATAAAAGAGCTGACGGATATGGACGCGCTGACCTACAACTCTCTCCAGTCGGACGCGGCGTTTGTGCTCCAGCGCGTTCTGGAGTCCGGCGTGCGCCCGGACGGGGAGGAAAAGGCCCTTTCCGACGCGCGTGACCAGATTTTCCGCCTGGATTATACGCAGTCCACGCGGCTTTTGGCCTATGACGTGGCGGCAAACTTTATAGAGCCGAACACCATCATAGACCGGGAGGCCACGAACGCCCGGCGGGACGAAAAAGCCGCGCAGGTCAAGCCCGTTATGTACTTGAAGAATCAAAAAATAGTTGACCAGAACGAGGTTATAACCGAGTCCGCTTTCGCGATGCTTGAATCGCTCGGCTTCGTCAGCAAGAGCTATTTTGAGAACCTCCTGCCGACGCTGGGCGCGGTTATTATCGTGCTTGTGATTTTTGCCGTGGCCGCCGTATATATAAGATATTACCACAAAGACGCGCTCAAGCGGCGCAAAACCCTCGCCCTGCTGTTTATCCTGTACGCCTCCGCAATCGCCGGGGCGTGGCTTATGGTCGGGCGGCTGCCCTATATATGGGTGCCCGAGCTTATATTCACTATGCTTGTGTCGATGCTGGTAAGCTGCCGGATGTCGCTCGTTCTGAATTTCTGCGTAACGGTCGTTACCCTGCTTATTTTCAAGGGCGACATAGATTATTTTATGTATTTCATAGTGACCGGCTCGGCGGCGGGAATCCTGGCGCGGCACGCCACCGAGCGCGGCAAGGTGCTTCTCATCGCCCTGCTGACGGGGACGGTGGGGGTCTGCGCCTTTCTGGGCTGCACGATGTTTTTCGAGATAAATTACGTGAGCAAGCTCCTGCTGAATATGCTGGCGGCGTTTGTGTCCGGAGTTCTGACCGTCGTTATATGCACCGGGAGCCTTCCGTTCTGGGAGGCTGTTTTCGGCATAGTCACCCCGCTCAAGCTGCTGGAGCTGACGAACCCGAACAACGAGCTTCTGCGCCGCTTGGTCATAGAAGCGCCGGGCACTTATCACCACAGCCTTATAGTCGCCAACCTTGCTGAAACCGCCGCTTTCGATATAGACGCAAACCCGGCCGTGGCCCGCGTGGGCGGGTATTATCACGACGTCGGCAAGCTGAAATACCCTCAGTATTTCGCGGAAAACCAAATAGGCTCCGACAACCCGCACGATTTCATAGACGCGAGGCAAAGCGCGTCAATAATACGCTCTCACGTGGATTTCGGGCTTGAAATGGCGGCGAATTATAAAATCCCGCTCATTATTAAGGATATGATAGGAAGCCACCACGGGTCCACCGTTATGAAATATTTTTTTCATAAATACCGGAACGACAACCCCGACGCGGAGGAGGACGATTTCCGGTATCTGCACAACCCGCCGGCCACGCGGGAGGGCGCGGTGCTTATGCTCGCCGATACGGTCGAGGCGGCGGTTCGCTCGATAAAGAGCCAGGACAAAAGTATGAGCGAAATAGAAGCGTTCGTCCGCGCGCTGATTAAGGAAAAGCTGGACGACGGGCAGCTCACCGAAAGCGGCCTGACGATTAAGGATTTGGAAACGGTCACAAAATCGTTTATGCGCGTGCTCCAGGGAATGTATCACGAAAGGGTGCAGTACCCCAATGTGTGAAAAAAGCCGAAAGCCGGTGAAATATGGAGATTTTTTTTGAGAGCGAAGCGGACATATCCGGGGAGCTTCAAAAAGTCATAGAGGATACCGTCATAGAAACCGCCTCCGCGTGCGGCGCGCGGGAAGGGGAGGTCAGCGTGACCGTAACGGACGACGCCGGCATACAAGAAATCAACAGGGAATACCGGGGGCTTGACGCGTCCACGGACTGCCTGTCTTTCCCCCAATACGAGCGCGCGGGCGCGGCGGAGGGTTACGTTATGCTCGGCGACGTGGTTATCTCCCTGGAAACCGCGCGGCGGCAGGCCGAGGAATACGGCCATTCCATAGAACGGGAGCTTGCTTTCCTGGCGGCTCACTCGACGCTTCATCTCTGCGGATACGACCACGAAACCGAAGCGGACGAGCGTGAAATGTTCGCCAGGCAGGAAGGAATTTTAGATAAGTTAGGGTTCAGGCGATGAAAAACCGGAGTTTTCTGGATAGTATGAGCAACGCCCTCCGCGGCGTTATTTCAACTTTTCGGCACGAGCGCAACTTCAAGGTGCAGTTCGTGGCCGGGTTTTTTGTGTTCGTCGCCGTTCTTTTCGTGGACGTGACCCCCGCCGAATTTCTTATAATCCTTTCGGCGGTCATAATAGTCCTTGTGGCGGAGCTTATTAACACGGCGGTGGAGGCGGTGGTAGACCTCTATTGCGGCGAAAAATACGACGAAAAGGCGAAAATCGCAAAGGACGCCTCCGCCGGCGCGGTGTTCCTCGCGGCTATGTACGCCGTAATAACCGGCTGGGCGCTCATCCTGCGCAAGCTCTCCGAGAGGGATTATCACACGTTTCTGATTAACCGTATTCAGGAAACCCCTGTGCATATATCAATTGTGTGCATACTGATAACGCTTATGGCGAGCATACTCATAAAGGTGTTTTCCGGCCAGAGGAACGTGTTTCGCGGGGGCATGCCGTCCGCGCACTCCGCGGTGGCCTTCTCCGCCGCGACGAGCATAATGCTCCTGAGCCAGGACGTAACCGCGGCGGTTATCGCGTATTTCTTGGCGGCGCTTGTGGCGCAAAGCCGCGTCGAGGGGCGGATTCACTCCGTGCTTCAGGTCGTTTTCGGGAGCCTGCTCGGGGTTTTTCTGACCGCGCTGGCGTATAAGCTGATTAGCGGGTAGGCGGCTCTTTTAAACGGAACGCGGCGGCCGGAGTGTTTAGCCGCGTAAGCAAATCACATTTTGAAAGGAATGATTTTTATCAAACGCCGTATCTCAATCTTAGTTCTCGCGTTACTGCTGGCCGGCTGCGGCAAAAAGCCGGAGCCGGCGCAGGAAACCCTGGCGGGCAACGTAGTCGTCCAGACGGAGCTTCCCGCCGAGCCGGAACCGGCCCCGCCGAGCCACGAAGGGGAGGCTGTTGATTCTCTCACGGGACTTTACATCAAAGAGGAGGCCGCGCGCCGCCGCCCCGTCGCCGTCGTAATCAACAACATTCGGAAAGCCCTGCCCCAAAGCGGGATTTCTCAAGCGGATTTGTATTACGAAGTCTTGGCCGAGGGCGGCATAACCCGCATAATCGCCGTTTTCAGGGATTTTGACTCGAAAAAAATCGGGCCGGTGCGAAGCGCGCGGGATTATTTTGTTGATTTCGCGCTTGACCACGACGCGGTTTTCGTCCACCACGGCGGCAGCGGCACGGGCTATGCCTTCATAAAATCACAGGGAATCGACCACTTGGACGGTATGCGGGACGGCGAGGCCTATTGGCGCGACCCGGCGAGGGCTTCCGTATCCGGAATGTACGAGCACAGCTCATACACGAACGCGGAAAAAATCCTGGCCGAAATCGGCAAAAAGGAGTACCGGACGGAGCCTAAACGCGAGGATTCCCCGTTTGATTTTTACGACGGCTTTTCTTTCCCAGCGGACGGAAAGTTCAGCGGCAAAATAACCGTGCCCTTTTCGAGCGAACAGCGGTCCGTTTTTGAATACGACGGAAAGAGTCAGGTTTACCGCCGTTTTTACGGCGAAAACCCGCAAATTGACGAAGAAACCGGCAAACAGCTTGAAGTCTCGAACGTCATAATTCAGCAGACGCAGATGTGGATTATAAAGGGCGACGAAGCCGGGCGGCGGCAGGTTTCGCTCGTGGGCGAGGGCAAAGGCTACCTGGCCACGGGCGGCGAGTACACGGAAATAACTTGGAAAAAGGTGAGCCACGAATCGCCCACGCAATTTTTCGACGCCGACGGCAATAAACTTAAGCTGAACAAGGGCAAAACTTGGATTTGCGTATTTGATTCGTCAGGAGATGTTTTATTTGAATAACTATAAATCGGGGTTCGCGGCTATAATCGGGCGGCCCAACGTAGGGAAATCAACTCTGCTGAACGCGCTTGCCGGCGTTAAAATCGCCATTGTGTCAAACAAGCCGCAGACCACGCGAGGCAAAATCCAGGCGGTCGTCACCACGGAGGGGTTTCAGGCTGTTTTTCTGGATACGCCGGGGCTTCACAGCGTCCGCTCAAAGCTCGACGATTATATGAAAAAAAGCGTTGACGCCGCGCTTGACGGGGCGGACGTCATTTTATATCTCGCGGAGCCGACGGTGAAGCTGGTCAGGGAAAACGCGGAATACTTGGCGAGGCTTCGCGGCGCGCCGGTAATCCTGCTTATAAACAAGGCGGACAAGCTGAAAGAGGAGGGCGTTATCCAGATAATCGCCGCCTATCGGGAGGTGTACGATTTTGCGCATATCCTGCCGATTTCCGCGCTGACCGGGCAGAATCTGGACGTTCTGCGAGGGCTTATAGAGAAATTCCTCCCGGAGGGGCCGAAATATTTTGACGACGACTACCTGACGGATTCCCCGGAGCGGACGCTCGCCTGTGAAATCATCCGCGAAAAGGCTCTGCTCCTGCTTCAAGACGAAGTGCCGCATGGTGTGGCGGTGGAGATAACCTCTATGAAAGAGCGCGACGGGCGGAAAATGATGGACGTTGAGGCGGTAATTTACTGCGAAAAACGCTCGCATAAAGGAATCATTATCGGCAAAAACGGCGAAACCCTCAAAAAAATAGCCTCCTCCGCGCGGGTTGATATCGAAAACCTGCTTGACACACGCGTCAATCTGCAAACTTGGGTAAAGGTTAAAGAAGGCTGGCGGAACGACGCGACGGAACTTAGAAGGATTGGGTACAACGCGAAAAATATAAATTAAGGAATGTGGTTTTGTTTATGAAAAGGCGCCGCCAAAACGCCTGTAACCAAACTGTAACGCCTTAACGGCGCATATAAATACTCTTTCCCCGCCAAACTAAATCCGCAAGGAGGGGATTAGTTGGCGAAAAAAGAAATCATCGATAAATTCCTCTTGACCGGGTCCGTGGAGGATTATTTAGACTACAAAAAAGCCAGTGACGCTCAATAAACGCCACTGGCTTTTTTGTATACAGTGTACGCCGTTCCACTATTCGCAAAAGAAAAGTTTTGCGAATAGTTGACGACTAAAGATACAGACCGCCTTACGGCGGTTTTGGTTAAATATTCTATAGCTCCTTCTCAAGCACGCTTATCACGTGCTCCACAACCTTAACCCGCGCGAATTTTTTTGAGTTGGACTCAACGACCGTCCACGGAGCGTATTCCGTATCCGTCATAAGCAGCATATCGCCGATTGCCTGCTCGTATAAATCCCATTTTTCGCGGTTGCGCCAGTCCTCCTCGGTTATTTTATATTGTTTCAGCGGATTTCCCTGGCGCGCGTTGAACCGCGCAAGCTGCTCGTCCTTGTCGATTTGGAGCCAGAACTTGAACAAAATAGTGCCGTGATTATAAAACTGCCTTTCCATATCGTTTATCTCTTTATAAGCGCGCCGCCATTCGTCGTCGGCGCAATACCGCTCGACGCGCTCAACAAGAACGCGCCCGTACCACGTGCGGTCAAAAATAGCTATATGGCCGTCTTTGGGGTATTTATTCCAAAAACGCCAGAGGTAATGGTGGTCAAGCTCCTCCTTAGAGGGCGCGGCCACCGGCACAACCTCATACGCGCGCGGATCCATAGGCTGAGTCAGCCGCTTTATGTTGCCGCCCTTGCCGGCAGCGTCCCACCCTTCGTAAGCTATGACGACGGAACGCCGCTTCGCGTACAGCTTGTAGCACAGCTCGGTCATCTTGGCCTGAGCCGCGGCAATGCGGCGCTTATAGTTTTCGTCCGTAATGTTCTTTTTCGCGTCGAAAGATTTCAGTATGCTTTCGCCGCCGAGAGGCAGACGCGCCTCTCCGGACAGGCGGCGCCCGGCCCGTTCGGCGATACGCTCCTCCATAAGCTCGGTCAGTATTTTATAAATTTTCACGGCGGCAAACCCGCTGTCGTCAGCCTCCACGACAAACCAAGGCGCCCTGCCGGTGTTCGTCCGCTCAATCATTTCCTCGAAAAAAGGCAGATACTTTTCGTAATTTTTATTTTGGCTCTTGTCTCCTTCGTCAACGCGCCAAGCCGTGACTGGATTTGAGGAAAGCGCGGCGAACCGCCCTTTCTGCTCCTTCTTGCTCATATGCAGGAAGAATTTTGCAATGACCGCGCCGTCGTTCGCCAGCTGCTCCTCAAAGTCGTTTATATCCTCGTAATACGAGGCTTTCTCCAGCTTTGTGAGCGGGCGTTTCTCAAGGTGTTCGGGTATAAGGCCGCGGTGCCAGCTTTTATCGAAAATGGCTATGCGCCCCTTCTCCGGCGTGCTTCGAAAAAACGGGTAAAGGTGCGGACGCATAGCGTTTTCCTCCGCCGCGCGGTTTATCGTGTATACATTATAATAACGAGGGTCAAGGGGGTTGACCAGTTTGCTTATAAGAGTCCCTTTGCCAGACGCGCTCCAGCCTTCCAAGACGATAAGCACGGGGATTTTAAGGTCTTTTATCTTAAGCTGCAGGGACTGCCATTTTTCGGCCAGAACCTCCGTTTGCGCCTTATATTCCTTTTTTTCGATACGAACGGATAAATCTACCTTTTCAAGCATACGGCACCTTCTTTCTAAAAATTTATTATAACAAAAAAAGAGCGGCTTGTCAAAAATAAAATTTCAAAAATGAGCGAGTTCTCCGGGGAATTAAACTATTCATTGACAAATTTAGAAATTTTGTGATATAATGAGTAATTGGAGGTATAGTAAATTTTCGCTGGGGGATTAGGTCTTGACCGATAAAGACGAAACGTTTCTTAATAAAGTGTACTTCAGCGACTCAAGACATATGGCTGATATACCTGACGGCTCAATTCATCTGATAGTGACAAGCCCCCCGTATTTTAACATAAAAGATTACTCGTTAGACGGGCGGCAGCAGGCGGCTCTAAGCGAAAGGCAGTCCGGGCAAATCGGCGACATTACCGTCTATGACGACTATATTGGGGAAATGCTCAGGGTTTGGAAGGAATGTGAGCGCGTGCTGAAGCCTAACGGCAAACTCGTAATCAACACGCCTCTTATGCCTATGCTGAAATCACAGCTGAATACGCACTATAACAGGCATATTTTTAACATCGACAGCGACATCCAACATTCCATCAGGAGCGGCACAGGCTTATATTTGCTGGACATATATATATGGAACAGAACCAACCCAAGCAAAAGGCTTATGTTTGGAAGCTACCCGTACCCGCGTAATTTCTACGCGCAAAACACCATGGAGTTTATAACGGTATATGTTAAGGACGGGCGGCCGGAGCGGCCGGCCCAAACGCGAAAGGACGCGAGCAGGTTAACCCAGGAGGAGTGGCTTGAATACACAAAACAGATATGGAGTATCCCCGTTCCCAACAAGGGCGATTTAGCTTTCGGCACACATTCCGCGATAATGCCGGAGGAAATTGTATGCAGATGCGTGAGGCTGTATACTTTTGTCGGAGACGCCGTTCTTGACCCGTTTGCCGGTTCCGGCACCACGCTTCGCGTCGCTAAGCTCCTGAGCCGAGACTTTGTCGGATATGAAATCTCCCCGGCGTACAGGAGCGTCATTGATCTGAAGTTAGGAGGATAGGGCCGCGTGAAAATCAACACTATTTATAATATGGACGTGTTTGACTTTCTTGGCGCCGTCCCCCCGTCAAGCGTTGACCTGGCGGTGATAGACCCTCCTTATAATATGCGCAAAGCGGATTGGGATACGTTTGACTGTCAGGAGTCATATTTTGAATTCACTTTCCGTTGGATTAACCAGTTAATCCCCGCGCTGAAACCAACCGCGAGCGTATACCTGTTCAATACGCCGTATAACTCGGCGTTCATTTTAAGGCATTTGGTAAACGCCGGCCTTATATTCCAAAACTGGATAACCTGGGATAAGCGAGACGGCTTTAACAGCTCCACGAAGCGATATACTCACGGTCAGGAAACGATTTTATTCTTTACGAAATCAACCGAGTATACTTTTAACGCCGACGCGGTGCGAGTTCCTTATGAATCGCCGGAACGGATAGCCGCGGCTCAAAAAACCGGCTTGCTCAAAAACGGTAAAAGGTGGTATCCTAACCCGGCCGGCCGGCTATGCGGGGAAGTGTGGCACATAACAAGCGAACGGCACAAGCGGAAGGTCAACGGCAAGGTTACTAAATTAGGTCATTTGACCCCTAAGCCCCAAGAAATGATTGAACGGATAATCAAGGCAAGCTCAAACGCGGGCGATTTGGTTCTGGATTGTTTTGTCGGAAGCGGCACTACGGCGATATGCTGCGCCAAGCTGGGGCGCGGCTATATTTGCTCCGACGCCGACCCGGCTTGCGTCGCGCTCGCGAATCGTGAATTGTCACAAAAGGAGGAGGCCTTTAATAGTATGTTAAGCAATATCCAAAGCGGCAACAAATCCCTTGAGTTCATAGACGGCAGAATATCAAGCGATAAGTATCGGGGCGATGAAAGCTCCGAGCATAACCGCTACGATATGGAGGAAATACACACGATAGCGTCTTTGCTGAATAAATACGCGCCGAACGGGCGCCTTATGCGAATTCGCGATACGGACCTGTCGAAACGCGCCTATAACACGCCGGAGGAAAAAGACTACGCGCTGTTCTGCGGCGAGGTCTCGGAAACGGCCGGAAAGGGAACGCAAGACTCTATCCGTAAAAATATCTTTGTCGATATGCACCGTATGGGCCTGCTCGGCAGATTCGACAAAAACAAAAAACCGGCCGCCATCGGGCAGCGCGTCAAGTTCGCGGCGCTGACGGAAGCAGGATTGCGCTTCGCCAACGAAACAAATATATTGCGCCGGCGGTTTATGTATACGAAGGCGCTGGATAAACTGCTCGGCGGTTATATCGAAACAGCGCTGAGAATTTTGCTCGGCGAGGATTACGGCATAGACTATATATCGAAGTACGAATTTATGTTTTTCGTTTCCGCGATTGATTGCGCCGCGCCGTTTAGTTTAACGACCGCGGAATGCGCCGGCTTAATTTCTGAATACAGGCGCCTGTCGCCCGTTCAGCGCAAGGCCGTCGTTGAAACTCTCAAAGATAAGCTCAAACCGGAGAATTTTCCCGGAGATAAGACGGACAAGCGCGACTGGCACAACTGGCAGAACAAAATCGACCAGGCGTATCATTTATTCGGGCAAACCGTGTATTTTGACGTATCGGGCGAAAACAAAGAAAAATTGACTTTATCAGCGACAATAACGCGGACGGAAAGCGGCGAAATTGTCGTCGTGGATAAAAAGCGCTCCGCAGCCGTGAAATATGATTATTATAAGCATCACAAAATCGAGGGCAAAACCCCCGGTTTTGAGCTTCATCATATTATACCGCTGAGCTGGGCTGAAAGCCCCGAACAGTTTAAGCTGTTTGACGACTGGAGAAACTTGGTCTATATTGACGCCTTCAGTCACGCTAAAATTACGCAAAACCGCAATAAAAACGTGCTTATGAGCGGCATCGATAACGATATTATATTAAGCGATTATTCGGAAAACTCGGTGCTCCTGCGATACGAGGATAATATTCGCTACCACTTGCCGTTGCAACGCGCTATGCTTGAGTATAATAAACAGCTTAACCAAAACTAAGAACCGAAAGGACTTAACTATGACTAAATTTGAAGAAATGTCCCTGTCGCCCGAAATTATCCGCGCCGTGGCGGATATGGGCTTTGAGGAAGCGACGCCCATACAGGCCCAGTCAATCGAGGTGATTATGTCCGGGTGCGACGTAATCGGCCAATCCCAAACGGGCACGGGCAAAACCGCCGCTTTCGGCATAGCCTGCGTCGAGAACATAGACGCGGACGACAAGCGGCTCCAGGCGCTCATTCTCTGCCCGACGAGGGAGCTTGCCATCCAGGTTTGCGAGGAATTCCGCCGCATAATCAAGTACAAGGATAACATCAAGGTGCTGCCGGTTTACGGCGGCCAGCCGATTGACCGCCAGATTTCCGTGCTGAAGCGCGGCGTGCAGATAATCATAGGCACGCCCGGCCGCGTTATGGACCATATCGACCGAAGGACGATAAAACCGGAGACAATCCGTATGCTCGTGCTGGACGAGGCGGACGAAATGCTTGATATGGGCTTCCGGGACGATATTGAGACGATTCTCAAAAAAGTGCCGGAGCCAAGGCAAACCGTGCTGTTTTCCGCCACAATGCCGGACGAGATTCTTGAGCTGACGCGCAAATATCAGAATGACCCCACGTTTGTCAAAGTCGTGCAGAGAGAACTGACCGTGCCGAATATCGAGCAGGTGTATTATGAAGTCAGTGAGCGGACGAAACTTGAGGCGCTCTGCCGCGTCATAGACGTTATGAACCCTGAGCTTTCGCTCGTTTTCTGCAACACGAAAAAGCGCGTTGACGAAATCGTGGAGCAGCTCCAGGGGCGCGGGTATTTCGCGGAGGGGCTTCACGGAGACCTGAAGCAGGCCCAACGCGACACGGTTATGAAAAAATTCCGCAACCGCACCCTTGAAATCCTTGTGGCGACGGACGTGGCGGCGCGCGGGATAGACGTATTTGACATAGACGTGGTGTTTAACTACGACCTGCCCCAAGACGCGGAGTATTATGTACACAGAATCGGGCGCACGGGCCGCGCGGGCAGGAGCGGCAAAGCGGTCACTTTTGTCGCCGGGCGGGAGATTTATAAGCTCCGGGACATCGCCAGGTATACCAAAGCAAAAATCGTCAATCAGAAACTGCCGACAGTCGCGGATATTGAGCAGGTGAAAACGCGTGATTTCATCGAGGAAATCAAGGCGACAATCGCGGAGGGGCACCTGACCAAGTATCTGACTATGGTGGACGAGCTTATCGAGGAGGATTACGCCACGGTTGACATAGCCGCCGCGCTGATGAAAATGAGGCTGTACGACGACAAGATGACGGAGATTGACTTTGACGAGCCGGAGCGCCCCTCCGCCCCGAGAAAAGGCAAATATAAAGACGAGGATATGGCGCGGCTTTTCATAAACGTCGGCAGCAAGCACAAAATCCGCGCCAATGACATCGTGGGCGCGCTGGCGGGCGAGACGGGAATCTCCGGCAGCGCGATAGGCGCTATCGAGATTCTGGACGACTTCACATTCGTAGACGTGCCGAAAGACTTTGTTAAGGAGATTCTGCACGGTATGAAAAACAAGAAGCTGAAGGGCAACAAGCTGAACGTCGAACACGCGAAAAAGCGGAAAAAGAAGTGATATAGAGCAATCGCGTTTTCGGCGCCGAATGAAGAAGGTAGCTTTTTGGCACGGCAGTAGGCGCCAAAAAACACCGAGCAAGAAGGGGGCTTACATTTGTCTAAACGTGTTTTAGACAAATGAAAACACCGATCAACGCCAAAATCAAACGGAAGTGCAATAAAAAAGACCGCCCGCGCGGTCTTT
>JAITSQ010000016.1 GCA_031287685.1 Clostridiales bacterium
CGCTTAAGCCATAATAAGAGGGTAATTGGTCTGACGACGCTCCTTTTGGACTTCGCGTCCGTAATTGAAACAGTCAGCCATCCTCTTGCCGCGGCGTTCGATTCCCGGAGCAAACGAATCGTTTTCAAGTCCGGCGCGCCCGGCTGACGGTCACAAAAAGCGGATTGATTTGATTTTGCCCGGTGTTTTCATTTGTCTAAAGCAAGCTTAAACAAATGAAAGCCCCCTTCTTCGCCGCCTGCTTTCGGCATTGAGAATGTATCACTTCGCTTCCGCCGGACATTTCGGGACGCCGCCTAAGAATGATTTTACGAAAACGCTCATTCCGGGGGCTGCCGCCCAATTAAACAGCCTTTGCGAATCCGTCGCCGCCTTAAAGTCCGGAATGAACAAACTCGCGTCTCAGCTTCCCGAATACGAGACCGTTCTCGCAAAACGCTCGTCCCTTGCGCGTTTTGCGGGGATTGAACCGCCGGAAAATCAGCCGGGGCAATATTCGCGGCATTCCCGCCGCGTTTTGCGGCTGAAGCTTGTTCTTGACTTTTATTAGCGGGTTTCGGTTCGGAGCGTGTCGCGGACGCGGCGGCGAATCGACGGCGACGATGCCGGAGGATAAACTGCCAGTGCCGAATCTGGGCGGCGGCTCAACACTATCGATCGACAAGCCAAAGCTTCCTATATCTTAGCGACTGCAAAAAATAAAAACGCCGCGGCTAAGCTTTGACTTTCTCTGCGGTTTGGGTTATAATGAAAGCGGCCTGTCAATAAAATTAGATATAGATAATACGGAAGCGGTGGGTATTTTGCTTAAAAAGAAAAGTTTCTGGGCGGGCGCGGCCTTCGGGGCGGCAGCGCTTATATTCTTCAACGCGCTTTGGGGGTACGCCGGGAGTTATGTAAACATACCGGCGCTTAACCGGCAGCTCAGCGCCGGCGCGAAAATGAAGGAGATTTATAAAGTCCTTGATAAGTATTACGTCGGGACTTACGACAAGGAGCGCGCCGCCGAGGGTATGTACCGGGGGCTTGTGGCCTCCGTGGGGGACCAGTACACCACTTATATGGACGCGGAGGCTTTTGCGTCGTTTATGGAAAGCGTCCGAGGCTCCTACGAGGGCATAGGGGTAAGCGCGTATGTCAGCGATAACGGCGAAATAATTATATCCGCGCCGTTTGAAGGCTCTCCGGCCGCGGAGGCGGGCGTCCTGCCGGGTGATAAAATCATTAAGGTGAACGGAAGCCGCGTGGACGGCGCGAGTTTTGAAAAAGCGGTGGAGCTGCTGCGCGGCCGGCCCGGCACGCGCGTCACGATGACGGTTTACCGGGAGAGCGAGAAGCGCGTGCTTGATTTTGAAATCACCCGCGGGAATATAGAAGCCTCCACCGTATCGAGCCGGCTGCTTGACGACGGCCTTGGTTATCTGCGCCTGACGAGCTTTGACCAGGTGAGCTACAATCAGTTTAAGGCGGCTTACGACGGCCTGTCGGCGCAGGGTATGACCGGGCTTATCCTTGATTTGCGCAACAACCCCGGCGGCAGCCTCAAGGTGGCGTGCGATATAGCCGATTTGCTTGTGGACGCGGATTACATCGTGTATACGGAGGATAAAAACGGCAAGCGCGATTATACTTACGGAAAACCGGATAAAATAGACGTCCCGCTCGTCGTGCTCGTGAACGGGGACAGCGCTTCGGCGGCGGAGGTTCTCTCCGGGGCGATTAAGGACACGAAAACGGGCGTCCTCGTCGGCACTCAAACATACGGCAAGGGCGTTGTGCAGAATCTGTATTTCCTGCCGGACAGGTCGGGCGTTAAGGTGACAATCGCCAAATATTACACGCCGAGCGGCGTCTGCATCGACGGCGAGGGGATAACTCCGGATTATCTTGTGGCTCTTGATAAGGAAAAATCCGCGCGCATATCCTCTCTTAAAGACGGAGAGGACGCGCAGCTCGCGGAGGCCGTGGCGATAGCCGAAAGGAAAGTGGCGTCCGGGGAGTGGTAAGGAGGGGGCTTTTTCGGGCGGTCACGAGCGTTTGCAACAGCTTTTTGGCGGAGCCAAAATAGCGAACGCAAACGCGGGGAGGCCCGAAAAAACACCGAGCAAGAAGGGGGCTTGAGATTGTCTGAATCTTTTTAGACAATCTCAAACACCGAGCAAGGAGGGGGCTTTGGATTGTCTGAATATTTTCAGACAATCCAAAGCGCTGTATAAACAAACAGCCCCGAATAAATCAGCGTTATTCCTCGATATACGCCCTGTCAAACAGCCTGTAGCTCAGCGGCACCATAGTCACTCCCTTCAGCTTTTCCGACTGCAGGTACAGATCCGTGTAATAAAACATCGGCGCGACGCACCAGTCCGCCATAACCAAATCCTCCGCCTGGTGCAGGAGGCGCATACGCTCCGCGTTATCCCCTGTGGATTTTACCTGGGCGATGAGCTTGTCGAACTCCGGGTTTGACCATTGCCAGTCGTTGTTGCCGTTGTCCGTGCAGAAGATATCAAGGCAAGTCACCGGGTCGCTGAAATCGTTGTACCACCCGCTCCGGGCGATTTCATAATCCCCCGCGCGGCGAGCGCCCAGAAAAGTGGCCCAGTCCTGTTGCTGAAGCGTCACCTTTACGCCTATCTTCGCCCACATATCCTGAAGCGCCAGCGCCGTCTGCTCATACATCGTCCCTTCGTTATAGGTGAACGTGTATTCCGGCAGGCCGGCCCCGTCCTTGTACCCCGCGTCCTCAAGCGTCTTTTTGGCCAGCTCGAGGTTGCCGGCGTAATCCTTCACGTCGAAATAATCTCCGCCTTTTTCCCGGAAATCCGAGCCGTCCGCGTCCTTAACCTCAGGCGGCACTATCGCCCCGGCGGGCCTCTGGCCTGTTTTGCCTACTTGTTCAACAAGATATTCCCGGTCTATGGCCAGCGTCAGCGCCTTGCGCACGGGCATAGGGATTTTCTGCGTGTTAAAAGTAACGTAATAATTCCCCAGAAGAGGGTCGCCGTGATACTCCGGCGTGGATTTCAGCGCGTCCAGCTCGTCCATAGGCACGCTTTTTATGAAGCTCAGCTCTCCTTGGCGGAAAGCGGCCAGCGCGGCGTTGTCGTCCGCCATAAGCGCGAAGCGCAGGTCGTCGATTTTTACGCCGTCCGCCGCCCAGTAGTACGGGTTTTTCTCCGTCTGGATATAGCCCTGCTGCCGCCATTCCTTAAGGGCGAACGGCCCGTTGCCCACGCAGGTTTCGGGCGAAAGAGTCCACCCCTCCGGGTTGCTCTCAACGCAGTCCTGGCGCACGGGGAAAGTGGCGTTATGCGTGCAAAGCTCCGCGAAATACGGCGCCGGGGCCTTGAGCTTCACGATAAAAGTGGCGTCGTCGGGCGCGCTTATATTGAGCTTCCCTTCGTCGAAACCGTCCACGATGTCGATGATAGAAGCGTAGGGGGCGCCAGTCTCCGGAGCCACGAGGCGGTTCCAGGCGTAGAGGAAATCCCCCGCCGTGACGGGCTTGCCGTCGCTCCACTTCGCCTCCGGGCGGATATGAAAGGTATAGGTCCTGCCGTCCTCGGAGAGGTCGTAGCTCTGGGCGGTTCCGGGGACGACGCTTTTATCCTCCCCAAAGGTCATAAGCCCTTGAAACAGCGCGTCCACAACGGTGGACGCGTCCGCGGCCGTGTTTATGGCGGGGTCTATGGACTCCGGGTTGGCGCAGGTCTGCACCGCCACCGAAACGCCCCCCGCCGAAGCTCCCGCCCCCGCGCCCCGGGAGGGCGTCTCCCCCCTGCCGCCGGCGCCGCCGGACGAAGCCCCGCCCCCGCCGCACGCGGCCAGAACAAGGCAAGCGGACAAAGCCGCCGCCGCGTTTTTCCTGAGTAATCCTCCAAATTTCATCGTTAGCGCTCCTTTTAGGTTTTTTGATTAGGGCGTGTTGACACAAAGCTGTTACGTGTCTTTGCGGCTGGTTATTCCGCGCTTCTTCGCAAATCCGCGCAACCCGTTTGTGTCAACGCGCCCTAAAATCTTGAAAATATTTTTAAGCTAAAGGGTTGTACATATTCATGGCTTTGTCAATCCCCTCCTTTACCGCGCAAAGAACCGCGTCCCCGGCTTTTGTGTAGCCGCTGACGGCCGCCTCCCATTCCTCCGGGGGAAAGCGCGACAGCACGTAATCCGACAGAAGCATCCCCGGCGGCCTGCGCCCTATGCCCACGCGCACCCGCGCTATGTCCTCCGTGCCGAGCGCGGCTATGACGTTCCGCGCGCCGTTGTGCCCGCCGGGGCCGCCGGTTTTGCGCACGCGGGCCGCGCCCAGGGGCAGGTCGCAATCGTCGTAAATCAGGATTAAATCCTCGGCGCCGGCCTTATAAAAGCGCAGCGCCTCCGCGACGCTCTCCCCGCTGAGGTTCATATAAGTCTGCGGCTTCAGCAGCAGGATTTTTTCAGCCCCGACGCGCGCCTGCGCGCACAGCGCGCGGAATTTTCGTCTAGCCGCCTCCGCGCCCAGGTCATTTGCCAGCTTGTTGACGACCTCAAAACCCGCGTTGTGGCGCGTGCCCTTGTACTCCGGCTCCGGGTTGCCCAAACCCACGATAATTTTCATAAATTTATCACCGCCTTTATTATACCATAAAATTATACCACAAAAAATTTTTTCGTCAAAATCTCTTATTTTTTGACTTTTTTTTGGTTTTTCCGATTTTTTTCGTACTTTTAGTAGCTGTTTTTCCTGTTCCGCTATGATATTATATATATCATACAGTTCGTTGATTAAAAGATACTATTAGTACGAATTCCGCAATGGTAAGGAGAATCAAAAATGCTGACAAAACTTTCAGAAAGCGCCACCATTCAGCTGCCAAAGCACATAATATCCCTGTTTTCGCTAAGCGCCGGCGACGAGCTTCTTTGCGACACCGACGGAACCGCCATCCGCATAATCCCCAAGGAGTTAAACCCGAAGCTCAGAATAGACTGTTTCGGTCAGCTTACTTTCGGATATGCCGGCAAATACCTCTACGCCAGCAACAAAAAGGCTTGTGAGCTTCTGGCCCTGCTGCTTATGGAGCGGGGCAAGCCAATCCGCAAGCAGCGCCTGGCGGAGACCCTCTGGCAGGACGCGGAGCCGGAGAACGCGCTCGACAGCATTTATAAGGCGGTGCGCTGCCTGCAGGCGCTCGGCAAGCGCGAGGGGTTTATTATGCCCGTGCGCGCCGACAGCGGCTTTATGTGGCTTGATATGGAGCGGGTGGAGTCCGACGTTATAGAGTTTGAGCGTTTGTACGCCTCCGGCCGCTTCGCCGATTATGAGGCCGCCGTGGAGCTTTACCGCGCGCCCTTCCTCTCGAAGGAGTTTTACGAGTGGCTTGAGCAGTGGCAGGCGTTTTATGACATCCGCTATATGAATATGATAAACGCGCTTATTGAAAGCTATCGGGAGTCAAACCCGAATATGGCGCGCTATTATCAGTCTATACAATATAAAGTGTGACCGGCCTTGCGCCGGGCCGGTTTTTATGTTATACTCTTTCGGGGTGATTTTTAATGAATATTACCGTTTCACCGAAAAAAAATCTCCGTTTTGAGACCGATATACCCGCCGACAAATCAATATCTCATCGGGCGGTTATGCTCGGGGCCATCGCGAAAGGCGATACGAGAATCAAAAACTTCCTGACCGGGGAGGACTGCGTATCGACCGTGAACTGCCTCCGCGCTATGGGCGTGTCTGCGGAGCTTAACGGCGCGGAGGCGACAGTACGCGGGCGCGGCCTGCGCGGGCTGCGCGCGCCTTCGGCCCCGCTTGACGCCGGCAACAGCGGCACGGCAATGCGCCTTATCCTGGGAATCCTGGCCGGGCAAGGCTTCACAAGCCGCGTAATCGGGGACGAATCCCTCTCCCGCCGGCCGATGAACAGAGTCATAACGCCGCTTTCCCAAATGGGCGCGCAGATTGAGGCTTCGCGCGGGCGCGCGCCGCTCACCGTAACCGGCGGGCCGCTCCGAGGCATTGATTACGATATGCCCATAGCCTCCGCGCAGGTCAAATCCGCCATACTGCTTGCCTCGCTTTACGCGGAGGGGCCGACTGTCGTGCGGGAATCGCCGGAAAGCCGCAACCACACCGAAATTATGCTGAAACTTTTCGGCGCGGACGTCTCGAGTGAAAACGGCATAATAACGAGCCGGCCCGTGCCGGAGCTTCGCGCGGCGGACATAACCGTGCCAGGGGACATTTCCTCGGCGGCGTTTTTTATCGTCCTTGGCCTGTGCTCCGAAAATTCGGAAATCACCATTCGGAACGTAGGCGTAAACCCCACGCGCGCGGGCTTGCTCGACGCGCTCCGGGCAATGGGAGCGGATATAACCCTTTCAAACCGGCGCGGCGAAGGGGAGCCTACGGCGGACATAACCGCGCGGAGCAGCCGTCTGCGCGGGGCGATCATCCGCGGTTCGCTTATACCGCGGATGATTGATGAAATCCCGGTTTTCGCCGTGTGCGCGGCCCTCGCGGAGGGGCGCACGGTCATAAGGGACGCGGAGGAGCTTAAAGTCAAGGAAAGCGACCGCGTCAGGACCACGGCGGAAATGCTCCGCGCGTTCGGCGCGAACGCGGAGGAGACCGGCGACGGCCTTATAATAGAAGGCGGCGAACACCTGCGCGGCGGCCGGGTCGATTCAAAAGGAGACCACCGCATAGCTATGAGCGCCGCCGTGGCCGGCGTGTGCGCGCGCTCCGGCGATACGGTGATTGAGGGCGCGGAGTGCGCGGGGATTTCCTTTCCGGGCTTTTTTGAGTACCCGGTTTTTAATTAAGCCTGCCGGAAATCCGCTCTTGACCTTTGCGGCGGAGAAGGTTATAATGATTTTCGCTAGGGGCGCCTTTCGTTTGTAAAGGCTGAGAGGGCAAACGGCCTGACCCTGTGAACCTGTTAGGGTAATACCTGCGTAGGGAAGCGGACTTCAAAGGGTGTCTTGTGAAGTTTTGCGCTGTTCTCGCGGAAGCGGGGGCGGCGTTATTTTTATTTTAAGGTTATGAAACAGCCAAAGGCGAAACGTGTGGAAATAGAAGTTGTGGTGGAAAGTTGTGGTATATACCGCAATAGGTAAGTTTTACCGTTTATAAGGGGCGCGGTTATGCCGCTTAAAATTTTTTGAATTTTTTAGAAAAACTACCTTGACAAGACGGCTCTTTAAAAGGTTTGTTGCCGATGTTTTCAAGTACGTTTCTTGGATATCCGGAGTTTGGCAAAAATATCGACAATTTTCTTGTTATTCTCCTCGCCGTCCTGATTTCTGAACCGGCCAAGCCAAAATTTAATCCGCTCGATTGTTAATTTATTTTGATTTTTGCTTTCCTCAACAGCAAGCTGAAGCCGTAAATCTCGCTGACGCTACTCGGCTTCCCGTAACGTTTGTTCGGTCGTCGGCGCGATTATCCCGCGTTTTATGGCGTTTCCAATATTCTTAAGTTCGTTCTCCGCCTTTTTCAATTGCGCCTTTGCGGATTTTATATCCGCGTCTGAATTTGCCCGCTGTTTGAAATTGCCTAAAAAGATTTCGGCAAACAAAAGCCCCTTAAGACCCGTTCGTTCGGAAATATGGCGTGTTTCGCGCAACAGGCGCGCGCTTTGGGGAACGCCAGCCCGAACCATCGCCGCCACTCGCGTTTATACCGCTTGCCTTCCGCGTCCCCGCCGGGCTGTTTTAATCCGGGCCAGAAAGCGGGAGTCGATGTTGCTGACGTCCATAGAGGCCCCTTTCATTTCGCCGCCTCGAGAGATTCTTCCATTTCCACGATTACGCTTTTTATATCAGCCGGAAATAGCGTTCCCGCAATTTTTCGCACATTTGAGCCTCCTTCATATTTTAATCAACGTGAATTGTCGTCATTCGCGTTTCGCCCGTCTCGCCGTCGATAATCCATCCCGTCGACAAATTTGCGGCTTTACCGTTAGGCCTGTTATCCGCGTAATGACCTGATATGTTTCGCCAAAGCCCTTATCCCCGCGTGATAAGTCCTGGAATTTTCCGGCATTATCGTAAATCTCGCTAATCAAGTCATTATAATTGATCAAGTTATATCCCGACGCCAACTCGAAAGCCCTTGCCTTATCGGGCTGCGCGTCAGGGCCGAGAGCATACTTGGTCAGCTTTTCAATCGGTATAACCGCCTTATCCGCGTTCGGCGGTATGTTCATTATTGTAACCACCAGCGGTTCCATCATACCGCCTTCCGCCGCCTTTGTCAACCCATTTTTACTCCCGCCTTCAGCAAACCTCTCCTTCCATTCGCCGTCCCTCCCCCCGCCTCCGGGTTAACAACCGGGCGGCCAAGCTGGCCCGCCGAAAAAGCCGCCTTCTTGCCGAAATACGGGGCCGTGGCGCTCCTGCAGCGGTGAAACGGCGGCGCGGTCACGCCCCGGCTGAAGCTGGCTGACTGGCGGGACCACGCCGTCAAGCGCCCCGCAAGCCGTGCACTCGCGTCCGTCCAACGCCGCGCCAAGCGCGTAATGCAGCCGGACGAACCGCCGCTGAAAAAGAGCCCAAGATTGGAAATCGGGTGAATAACAACGGCGCGAACGGGGTCAATATCGCCCCGCCCGCGCCGCTGTTTCGCCAGTCCGCTTCTATGTTATCATCTTACGGGAGTTCAGGTAGGTTACAAGAAAATACCCGCCGTAGATTAACACGAGCAACCCGCCCGAGGTCAGGCTTGTCGCGAAAATGCTGATATCACCCAGTAACTCTATTACTGTGCTCATAACTTTAATGGCCACAAAGGAATGCGCGATTGCCAATATAAGCGGCAGCAGGAAGTAAACAAAAATTTGAGTAAACAGGCTTTGCGACAGCATTTTATCCGACGCGCCCAGCTTTTCGAGGAGCTTGTAACGCGCCTGATTGTCGCTGGCCTCGGACAACTGCGTAATAGCCAGCACGCTGGCGCAGGTGAGTAAAAACACTATGCCGATGTAAAACGACATATACGAGATACCGATGGACGCAGCGGTCTCCTTGGGGTTGCCGCGCAGGGCGGACGACAGGGAATAGCCCACCGAAATGGCGGAGACGGCCAGAAACAGCATCAGACACACGAAGGTTTGCGACAGGAACGCTATGTGCATTTTGCTGCTGAGCTGTTTGAGCGTAAACATATTCAGCCCCTTGAAATAAACACCCTTGCTTTTTGAAATCAGCCTGAGCAAAAACCCCGAGAGTGAAAAGAAAAACAGCAGTGTGCCCACAACGCCCAAAATAACGGAAATCAGCTGCGTGGTGCGCTTTGTCTCGTCGAAAAAGCCGATAAGCCCGGTTGTAAGCATTAAATGATACGCGACCCCCAAGCATATCACGCTGACGATAAACAGTATGATGGATACGGTCATCGGAATTTTGTGGAATTGCGGCGCCCTTTTTTCCGCGTAGATTAGGTTCAGTAGTTTTTGCCGGTTGATGTGGACCATATTAAACAACACAACAACCAAAAACGCGACGCCGAAATATTTGACGCTCTTGCGAACCGCGTCCGCGGAAAACACAAAGGCGAAACGGCTGACGCTCACGCCGAGCAGTTTGGCGGTGACAAGCGCCATGCCCTGAGAAAGAAATATGCCCAGCAGGACGCCGACGGCGAGGGAAACCAGCCCCACCAAAAAGGTTTCCGCCAGCAGGATGGAGGATATTTTCCTCTTTTTCATGCCCAATATCATATAAATCCCGAGTTCTTTTTTGCGGCGGCGAAGGAGAAAAGCGTTGGCGTACACGATCAAGAAACCCAGAATCGCCGCCACAAAGCCGGAGAGCATATCCATTTCCCGCGATATGCCCAGCAAAGTCAGCCGCGTGTCCCGGTTCAGCTCCATCATAACCGATTGGCTCGCGATGGAATTGAAAATATAAAACAGCGCGACGCCGACCATAATGGTGAGGAAATAAATGCCGTAACCTCGAAAACTTTTACACACATTGCGAAAGGCCATCTTGAAAGTATTCATGCCGCTTCGCCTCCCAGCACCGTCATAACCTCCATGATTTTGTCGAAGAAAGCCTTGCGGGAATCCTCGCCCCGGACCAGCTCGGTGAACAGCCTGCCGTCTCGGATGAACAGAATCCTGTCCGCGTAACTGGCCGAAAACGGGTCATGCGTGACCATTAGAATGGTGCTTTGCAGTTCCTTCACCATAGCGCGGAAACTTTCCAAAAGCGCCTGGCTGGACTTGCTGTCCAGCGCGCCGGTAGGTTCGTCGGCAAGCACCAGCGCGGGATTTGTGACGATCGCCCGCGCGGAGGCCACCCGCTGCCGCTGTCCGCCCGACATCTGGACGGGGTGTTTGTTCAGAACCTCCGAAATTCCCAGCTTTTCGGCCACGGCGCTTACCCTTTGCGTCACGTCGCGAGGGCTTACCCTCGCGATGGTCAGCGCCAGCGCGATGTTTTCAAAGGCGGTCAGGGTGTCCAGCAGGTTATAGTCCTGAAAGATAAAACCCAGCTTGCGGCAGCGAAAATCGGAAAGCTGGCCCGACCTCAGGGTGGTGACGTCCACATTTTCAATATGAATACTGCCGGAGGTGGCCGAGTCGATGGTGGAGACGCAGTTGAGCAACGTGGTTTTGCCGCTGCCCGACGCGCCCATCACGCCCACGTATTCGCCCTTGCCCACATCAAAGCTGATGCCGTTCAGCGCTTTTGTGACGCTGCCCCGGCCTCCGTAAATTTTCTCTAAATCTCTGACCTGTAGTATTTTTTGCATTACAACCAGCTCCTTATGTTATATTTGTTATATTGCTCGGTGTTTTGGTTTGTCTAAAAAAGATTTAGACAATCCAAAGCCCCCTTCTTGCTCGGTGTTTTCATTTGTCTAAAGCAAGTTCAGACAAATGAAAGCCCCCTTCTTTAACGCTGTAACAGCCACGCGAGCAGGTAAAACAACCAGATGTGCGCGGGATAAAACACGTAGAAGAAATACTTGCTGCCCCCGCCGCGCTTGCCGTTGTACATCAGCAGCGGGATAACGGCGAAGATCATCATCCATTGAATGTCGCCGCTGCCGAGTCCCGCGATAAAATGCACCATGCTGTAGGCCGCGAGAACCGACACTTGCGCCCACCGCCACCGGCGCAGGCAATAAAACGCGATTCCTATGGCCACAAATATGAAAGAGGACTCTACAAGAAGCAGGTTCGGCACAAGCAGGAAAATCATGGTTCCGACGACTGGGACGCTCATCAGGAAAAAGACCGCGACGGCGAAAGCGACGGGTGCCAGCAGGAGGAGCGCGCCGCCGGCGATTTTCAAGGCCTTTTTCTCACGAATACCGGCTTTGAAAAACTCTATAAGCAGCAGGTAGAACGCGACCATGAACATCGTCCCAAAGACGTTGTTCATCAGCTGGGGGCGCGCGCTTAAGTCGATATTGCTTAGCGGAAAAGCCGCGGACAGCGCCCAGTCGCCAAGATTCATCACCCAGAAGCCGATGAGCAGCCGCAGCAGATAGCGCTTGCGGTTACTCGTGTAAAAGAAACCCTCCGCGCACATGAACAGGAATATGGGCAGTACGAGCCGTCCGAGCATATTCATCCATACGGCGCCAGGATACGCGGCGGTGGTAAAAATAAACTCGTGCAGATGGTCAAAGACCATGAGCGCCGCGCCAAGCATTTTAAGCGCGTTGCCCGTAAGCCCTTGTTTGAAAGTCCACGCGTTCGTCCGTGCCGGTCGTCCTGGTTCGTTTTCCATAATATTCAAACCTCCTTTGGTTTTTGCTCGGTGTTTTGTAAAATTGCTATGGTCTTATTTTAACGCCCTTTCGCGGGGCGCGCCATTGATTAAGCTGACAATAACCTAACAAAACTGTCACATTATAGCGTTTTTGAAAATTGTAAAAAAATTCGCCGCGTTTTTTATCGCGGCGAATTTTTTTGCCTGGAGCGTACTCACGCAACCCATTTGCGTGAACGCGCTCTACATAAAGGTTACGTAAGGGTTTGCGGGAAAAGTGACGGATACCTCCGTCCCGCCCTCCGAGCGCACCGCGATGCCTAGCCCCAGCTTATCGCAGAGCCGCTTGCACAAATACAGCCCCATCCCGGTGGAGCGGGCGGTTTTGCGGCCGTTTTCCCCCGTGAACCCGCGCTCGAACACGCGCGGCAAATCTTTTTGGGGGATGCCCGCGCCGTCGTCTTTCAGGGTGAGCGTGTTGTTTTCAAAGGAATACGCTATGGTTCTGGCTCCGTATTTAACGGCGTTGTCCAAAACCTGCTGCAAAATAAATTCCAGCCATTTGGGGTCGGCGTATACCCGGCCCTCGGCGCGGTGTTCGATTTTGATTTTACGGGCGATCAAATATTTCGCGTTTCTCTTGACCACGCCGCCGACAAGGCTTTGGATGTCCAGCTCCTGTATGGAATAGTCCCGTTCCACGGATTCGCTTCTCGCGTAAAACAGCGCCTGCTCCACATATTTCTCAATTTTCTCAACCTCCTCCGCAACCCCGTCATACCCGTTGTTGTCGCAAATCAGCCGCGCCCCGCTGATGGGCGTCTTGATTTCATGCACCCAAAGCTCCACATATTCGCGGTATTCCCGGTTTGCTTTTTCCAGGCGCGACACCTCGTCATTCATGGATTTATTCGCGGCTTTTAAAATATCCCGCAAAATAACCCCCTCGCAGAAGGCCGGAGGCTCAAGGATTTCCGAAATCAGGCGTTTTTGCGGAAGCTCTGAAAGCTGAGCGAGCAGGCGCTTGTAATAAGCGCGTTTTCTCGC
Organism: Clostridiales bacterium; assembly: GCA_031287685.1. Lineage (GTDB taxonomy): Bacteria > Bacillota > Clostridia > Lachnospirales > WQUN01 > JAITSQ01. Next base: position 12,763 of record JAITSQ010000016.1, read on the forward strand.
GTATTCATACAGCAAGGCGACCGCCCCGCCCAAAAGATAAAGCCCGCCGACGGAGAGAATCAGCGAAACGGGGCAGTCCAGCGCGTATAAAATCAAACCGCCGTAGGCGGACGTGAGCAGCGCGGTAATTACAAGAAACGCCTTATCCTTCAGAAACGATAAGCCGCTCATAACATATACCCCTGTCCGCGTTTGGTTTGAATCAGGCCCCCCGCGCCGATTTCCTCCAGCTTTTTGCGCAGGCGGCCGATGTTGACCGTCAAAGTGTTGTCGTCCACAAATTCATCCGATTGCCAAAGCTCCAGCATGATTTGGTCGCGGGAGAGGATCTTCCCTTGGTTCTTCATCAGCAGCCGCAGAATCCGCAGTTCGTTTTTTGTAAGCTCTCGCGATTGTTCTCCGGAATTTACGGTACTGTTGCTCAAGTTCAAGGCAAGCTCCCCCGCGCGGAGGAGGTCCTCCGTTTGAGCGCCGTTGGCGCGCCGCAGCACATTCTCAATACGTGCAAGCAAAACCTGTACGTTATACGGCTTGCGCACAAAATCGTCCGCGCCCAGATTCATGCCCATCAGCTCATCGATGTCTCCGCTCCGGCTGGTCACGATGATGATGGGAATCGTCGCGTTTTTTCGGATTTCGCGGCAAATGTGAAATCCGTCGTAATAAGGAAGGTTAATGTCCAGCAGCACAAGGTGCGCCTGCTGCCGAAGAATCCACTCCGCCGCGTTGCTGAAATCGTCCGTGGTTTTGACCGCGTAACCATATTTTTCAAGCAAAAGCTCCAGTTCCCTGCGGATGGTTTGGTCGTCCTCAATAATTAAAATTGTCTGCATTGTCGTCTCCGTTCGTTTTTCTTCCTGTGCCAGCGGGCTTAACCGCCGACGTATTTCGAGATTGCGTTGAGAACTGCCTGCCCGCGGTACGAACGAGCCTCCGGGCAAGCCGGCGGAGCGGTAAGGCCGAACCCTCATTCCTCGGAAAGCCCCAGCCAAAACTCAAAATCGCAGCCTTGCCCTTCTTCGCTTTTTAATACCACGCTCTCACCGTGCGCGGAGATAAATTCCCGCACTATAGCCAGGCCAAGCCCCGAGCCGCTCTGAGCCGCCGACCGGGCCGCGTCGCCCTTGAAAAACCGTTCAAACACGCGCACCGCGTCCGCCTTGCTTATGCCCTCGCCTGTATCGCGGACATTCACGCGCAGGCGGCCCTCCAGCAGCGTCGTCTCCACGTCTATTTTGCCGCCCGGCGGCGTAAATTTCACGGCGTTGTCGAGCAGGTTTTGAAGCACCCTCTCGATTTTTTCATAATCCGCGCGCACGTAGCTCGCCTCGTCCGCGAAAGTCAGCGAAAGCGTAAGCCCCTTGGCTCGCACGCGCTCCTCCGCCCCAAGCGCCGTCTCCTTTATAAGCGCGTTAACATCAAAATCGGACAGCGCAAGCCCCGTCCCCGCGATTTTGTTCAGGTCCAGAATGTCGTTGGCCAGCTTAAGCAGCCTGTCCGTCTCGGAAATTATTATGCCAAAATACCGGGGGAAATTCTCCGCCGGGGCCGCCCCCTCTTTCATCGCCTGGACAAACCCGCGTATGGACATCAGCGGCGAGCGAAAATCGTGCGAAATATTGGCGATAAATTCCTTGCGCGAAGCCTCTTGGCTCGACAGGCTCTCCGCCATACTGTTCAGGCTCCAGGCCAGCTGGGCGATCTCGTCCGCGCCGGCGGCCTCCACGCGCCTGTCGAAGTTTCCCCCGGCGATTAGCTTCGCCGCTTCGCTCATCTCCCGCAAGGGCTCGGAAATCCGCCGGGAGGACGCGAACGCCATAATAAACGCCGCCCCCACGGACGCGGCAAGGCACCACAGGCCGATTTTATACACTTCCGCGATTGTTCGCTGAAGCTCCGGCACGGACGAACTCATCAATATGACGCAGACCGCCCGGCCGTCCACCACGACGGGATAACCCACGGTTATGGCCGGCTCGGCGAAAACCTCGCTCGCGCCGCCCCGGCTCGTCACTATTTTGCCCGACAGCGCCGCGCGGAAAGGCTCCGCGCTTTCCTCCGAAAGCGTCTTGCCCACGAAGCCCGCGCCCACCCCCTCCGACGCGGAGAGCACGCGGAAATCCCTGCCGACTATAATAAAATCCGAGTCCAGATATTCCCCAATTATGCGAAACTGGCTATGCAGCTCGTATAGCCCGCCGATTTCCCCGGAAAGGAAACGCGCGTACAGGTACGAAATCTTTTCGCCCTGCTTTTTGAGGCTCTCCTCCTTCTGAGATATAAAATAACCCCGGAACGCCACGGACAGCGCCAGCGCCAGCAGCGTGAAGGAAAAAAGGATAACCCCCGTATAAAGGCCGAATAGTTTTTTGAAAATCGCTGACATAATACGCCTCCTCAAGAATAGACTATAACAAATATCGCAGCTTGGCAAGGGGTAATTTTTATGGGAGCGAAAATTATGGTTTTTCACGTCAAAGAGGTGGTCAAGGGGCTTGTGCTGGCGCTCCTTGGTCTGGCGGCGGTAATAGCCCTGGCCGTGCTTTTCCTGCCGCGCGCGAAACAAGCCGCCGAAGGCGCGCCGGGCGGCTCCGCCTCTCTCTACCGGCCCGGAAAGTACATATCGCAGGCGCAAATCGGCAGAAGCGGCGTATCAGTGGCGGTAACGGTAAGCGAGGACGCCATAGAGTCCGTCGAGCTTATGAAAATGGCGGAAGCGCAGGAGGTTTTTTATCCGCTCGTTAAGCCGGCTATGGACGGAATCTCCCGAGAGGTTGTAGCGAGCCAGAACGCCGACATAACCCCGCCGGAGGAATACGCGGTTACAGGCAGGCTTCTAATCAGCGCCGTTAAGGACGCTCTGGCGGAGGCGCGGACCGCCAAGCGGGAAAATTAGGCCGGACGGGGGCTGATTAAACTTTGATAGTTTGCCCGGTGTTTTGGTTTGTCTAAGAGGACTTAGACAAATGAAAGCCTCCTTCTTAATGCTGTTCAACCCCGCTTTAACAGCCGTTTAACGGCGGTTTGGGCGGGGTTTTTTAATGGGAAAAGGGAGGCCGCCGGAATGACCGGACAAAAAATTTCAAAACGGTTTCAAAGCGGGGTGGAATTTATTGTGAATTGCTATAGCCGCCAGTCTCGACAGCGTTCGTTAAACCGTCTATATTATATCGGGAAAATGATTTTGCTTAAATACTGACGGGCTTACCTCGAAAAAGGGATGCGGGAAATCGCCGACAATTTTGTCAAAACCCAGCCCCAAAGGGCTGACAAAATCCGAC